>NZ_JBMDWL010000080.1:0-8817 GCF_048594625.1 Sphingobium sp. | reverse complement strand
GAAAAGATCGGCCTTGGCGTCGCGACGGCAGGACATGTCCTGCTGTTCGGCCTGCTGTCCGCCGGATTCCTGAATACGCCCAACCCGTTGAAGCTGAAGTCCCCGCCCATGGACATCAGTCTGGTGGACGAGGTCGCATTGCAATCGACCGCGCCGCAGATTTCGACCCAGCCCCCGCCGCCCAGCGTCGCGCCGGAAGAAGGACCGACGGAGGACGCCAAGCCTGCGCCCGAACCGGCGCCCGCGCCTGAACCCACGCCCGCGCCGCCCGAACCCCGGCCTGTTCCAAAGCCGACTCCGCCCAAGCCGGTAGCGAAGCCGGACCCCAAGCCCACGCCCAAGCCTGCGCCGCCCAAGAAGGAGGTCGCCAAGACCCCGGCCAAGCCCAAGCCTGCGCCGGAAAAGCCCGCGCCCAAGACCAAGCCTGCGCCTGAAAAGCCCAAGGCCGCAGCCGCCGCGCCATCCAAGGCAAAGAGCGATGCCAAGGCCAGGCAGGATGCCCCCGCCAAAGCTTCGGGTTCGGGCAAGGCGGACAAGCCGAAGGGATCGCTGCTGGGCAAGGATTTCCTGAAGGGCATCGACACCAGCGATGATGCGCCGCGCAAACCTGCGCCGCCACCAGCCGCCGCCATGGGACCGGCACAGAAGTCGGCGCTGGACGCCGAATTGCGCCGTCAGCTAAAACCCCACTGGCGGCCGCCTTCAGGGGCGGATGCAGACCAGCTAGTGACTCTGCTGGAAGTGCGACTGGACCAGAATGGCGGGGTCATCGGCACGCCGGAGGTGATCGACCAGCTGGGCGTGACCGCCAGCAACCGGCCGCAGGCCAAGCTGCATGCCGAACGGGCGATCCAGGCGGTCAAGCTGGCATCGCCGTTCCGCAACATGCCCAAAGAATTTTACGACCAATGGAAATGGCTGCGGCCACTCCGCTTTGATGCGAGGCTGAACCGATGAAGACCAACATTTTGCGCCGCCTGTCGATGGCCACCGTCGCGCTGGCCGCAATCCTGACGACGCCCGCCATGGCGCAGCTGTCGGTCGATGTGACCGGCGAAATCGACAGCAATCTGAAGGTCGCGGTGCCCCCCATGCCCGCGCAGCAGGATGTCGCGACGCCGGCAGGCACGGCCAATGAACTGGGCCGCAAGATCGCCGAAGTCATTGCGTCCGACCTTAAAGGTTCCGGCCTGTTCGACCCGTCGGGTCCGGGCGGCCTGCCCAATGTGCCCTTTCCCGAAGTCACTTTCCCCGTGTTCGACAAATGGGGCGCCTATCAGGCGCTGGTGCAGGGCTTTGTGCGTACCACCGGGGGCGAGGCGGACATCACCGTTGGCTGCTACCTCTACGATGTGGCGCTGAAGCAGGAACTGACGCGGCAGGGCTATGTCGTGGCGCCGCGCGACTGGCGTCGGGCCGCGCATAAATGCGCCGACGCCATCTATGCCCGCCTGTCGGGCGAAAGCCCCTTCTTCGACAGCCGCATCGCGTATATCGCCGAAAGCGGGCCGAAGGGGAACCGCGTCAAGCGCCTGGCCATCATGGACAGCGACGGGGCGAACCATCGCTTCATCACCAACGGCCAGTCGATGGCGCTGACCCCGCGCTTTTCGCCCGACTACAAGTCGATCGTCTATGTCAGCTACCTCGGCAGCCGGGTGCGCATCTATATCTACGACATCGGCGCGGGGCAGCAGAAGCTGGTCACCGAAAGCAGCAATGCGACTTTTGCCCCCCGCTGGTCGCCCGATGGCCGCTACATCCTGTTTTCCATGGCGGTGGCGGGAAATACCGACATATATCGCGTGTCGACGAGCGGCGGCACGCCGGTGCGCCTGACCAATTCGCCGGGCATCGATGTGGGGGGCAGCTATTCCCCCGACGGCAGCCAGATCGTTTTCGAAAGCGACCGGTCGGGTGGCCAGCAGCTTTATGTCATGAACGCCGACGGATCTAACCAGCGGCGCATCAGCCATGGCGGCGGCCGTTATGCGACGCCCGAATGGTCGCCGCGCGGCGACCTGATCGCGTTCACCAAGATTTCCGGCGACTTCAAGGTCGCGGTGATGACGCCCAGCGGCGGTAATGAGCGTATCCTGACCAATGGCTGGCAGGACGAACAGCCCACCTGGTCGCCCAATGGCCGCGTATTGCAGTTTTTCCGCACGACCCCCGGCAAGCAGGGCAGCAGTCAGGTGTGGCAGGTGGACCTGACCGGGGTCAACGAACGGCGCATTCCCACGCCGCTCAGCGGATCGGACCCGGCATGGGGACCGTTGCTGCCGTAAGCATTCGTTCAGGCTTGCCCGGCTAACTGGGAACCTAATCGTCTTGACAGCGTAACGACCTTCACAGAGCCTGATCATCGTCCAGAGCGGGCGGCATAGAACATAGCGAAGGAGACCCCTTTCATGAAATTGTCCCGGACCCTGCTGGCGGCGACCGCCATCATCGCGCTGGCCGCCTGTTCCAAGAAGCCCCCGGCCGAACTGCCCCCCGCCCCCGGCGGCACCGGCGAAACCACCGCGCCGACCGGTCCCACCGGCCCGGCCGGTCCTGCCAAGGGCAGTCAGGCGGACTTTCTGGCGTCGGTGGCGTCGGACCGCATCTTCTTTGGCCTCGACCAATATGACGTCGATGGCGAAGATCAGGCGACGCTGCAAAGCCAGGCGGCCTGGCTGCGTCAGAACCCCACGGTGCGTGTCACCATCGAGGGGCATGCCGACGAACGCGGCACCCGCGACTATAATATCGCGCTGGGCGAACGGCGCGCCAATGCGGCGAAGAACTATCTGGCGTCGCTGGGCATCGATCCGGGTCGCCTGACCACGGTCAGCTATGGCAAGGAACGCCCTGCCGCGCTGGGTTCGGACGAAGCGAGCTGGGCGCAGAACCGCCGCGCGGTGACCGTCACCATTCAATATTAATATCGGCCAATATCGATAAGGGCCAATATCGATCCTGCCGTCAGCCATGGTTCAAAGCCCGCCGGTCCCAGTGACCGGCGGGCTTTTCATATGTCCGCAACAAAGAGGCTGACAACTGGTCCAAATTAGCCGATATGTTTCCGCTATATGGAACGCCCCGATATATGGGACGGATACGCGGCAGGGACATCATGCAGGACGGCGAAGACAAGCAGCAAAGGGATGGGCAGCAGAAGGACGGGCAGGAAGCGGTCAAGGGCACGCAAACCCTGATGCGCGCGCTCGACATCATGGACGAGGTGATCGACGGGCCGATCCGCGCCGCGGACCTGGCCCGGAAGCTGGGCATGAGCAAGACGACCGCGCACCGGCTGGTGCAGGCGCTCAAGTCGCGCAACTATCTGGCGGTGACGCGGGACGGCTTTGCGCTGGGGCCGAAACTGTTGCAGCTGGGCGTGCTGGCGACCGAGCAGATCGACTATGTCCGGGTCGCTCGCCCCTTCATGGAACTGCTGTCGGAGCGGACCGGTTTTTGCGTGTTCGTGGGCAAGCGCGAAGGCGACTGGTCGCGCCATCTGGACCGGGTGACGGGTACGCAACGGCTGCGCGTGGCGACCGCGCCGGGGGATCGGCGACCGGTGGCGGAGACCGGGCTGGGCAAGGCATTGTTGCTGGACGAGGATGAAGCGGGCTGGGAACGGCTCTATGTCGAGGCGAAGAATGGCAAGGCTACGCCGGGCCAGATTCAGGCCTTCGTCACCGAAATGCGCGCGCACAAGGCGCGAGGCGAAGTGTTGCACGACAGCGAGCTGGGCGACGGGGTGCGATCCATCGCCATCCCGATCCGCGATGCGAAGGGGCAGATCTGCATCGCCATTTCGATCGCCAGCGCCGCCCATTATCTGACCGATGAACTGCGCCCAGGCCTGGCCGAACAGGTCATGAAATCGGCGGAGCAGATCGGCGCTGCGGTAGGCTATGCCGGGCCGCGCTGAGTGGACGATATCGGCTTAACTTCGCACATTTCCTGCCGAATGCGACATTGAATAACAATTTTCGGTAATTTCGTTACGCGATGATAGATTATAGCTGGCCACCGCGAGGTAGGACAGGCGGACAGAATAAGGGCGCGGTCACCGATGGTGGCCGCGCCCTTCAAGTTTGGGGAGGAAATCGTCGGACCGTGGAGCACGCCGCATCGAAGATGATGCAAGGCGCGCGCTCCATGGCCTTATATTTACATCCGGTAGGTCACACCGAAGGTGAAGGTGCGGCCGATGCGGGTTTCGAACAGCGTGTCCTGACGCTGGCTGTCGATGTAGAGACGGTTCTGTTCGTCGGTCAGGTTGGTCGCTTCCACGATCAGCTTGAGACGATCCGTGACATTATAGCTGGCCGACGCATCCATGTAGAAGGTCTTGGCATTGCCCTGAAGATCGCTGCCGGGCGATGCGGGGATGCCGCGAATGAACTGGTCGCGGAAGTTGCCGGTCGTGCGGATGCTGAACTTGTCGTCTTCATAATAGAGCGTGCCCGATGCCGTATTGGGCGACAGGCCGACGAGGTCCGCCGTGGTCGTCACGGTGGGTACGCCGTTCACGCTGGCGAGGATGTAGTTAATCTTCGACGTGACATGGGTGTAGTTGGCCAGCACGCCGAAATTGCTGAAGAAGCCATCGAAGAAGGTGAAGGGAATCTGGGCATTCAGTTCGATACCCTTCAGCTTGCCGCCGGGCGTGTTAAACGGCTGCGACACGGTGAACAGTTCGTCCGGACCAGTGTTGCTGTTTTCCAGCAACGCGGTGGGCAGACCCAGCTGGTTGAACGGGATCTGGCTGTTCACATTCTGGATGAAGCTCTTGATATCCTTGTAGAAGAAGGCGGCCGAGAGCAACGATCCGGGACGGAAATACCATTCCAGCGCCACGTCGAACGTGTTGGCGCGGATCGGGTCGAGGAACGGGTTGTTGACGTTGCCGACGCGGGTCACCGGATTGACGCCGCTGGTGGGCGTCAACAGGCCCAGTTCCGGACGCGCCAGAACCTTGGCTCCCGAAAAACGGACCAGCACGTTGTCGACCGGTTCGATGACGATATTGGCCGAGGGCAGCCAGTCGCTGTAGCTGTTCTTGGCAGCGGCATATTGACCGGCCAGAGCGGTCGGCGACGTCGCGCTGGCGACGGCGATGTAGCCCGACGAGGCCATGTCGGTCTTGACATAGCGCACGCCGACATCACCGCGCACCCCGAAGCCAATGGCGTTTTCGAGGTCGAAATTGGCCATGAGGAAGCTGCTCATCACCTCTTCGCGAACACGGCTGCGTCCACCGCCGCATTCGACGCCGCAATAGCGGACATCGTCGAAGCCAAAGGTGTCGGCCCATTTCTGGGCATCGATCGCGGCCCAGCTGGCCGGGGCGCCATTGCCCCACAGCTTGTCGACGCCGGTGATGTTGGTCGTGATGCTCGACAGGCTGGTGCCAGCTGGCAGCGCACGCACGACGGTGTCCGCATTATAGGCGCGCAGGAAGGTGGAGAGGAAGTCGCTGCGGCGATATTGCGCACCACCACGGAAGGTCAGGGCGTCGCTGACCGTCCATTTGAGGTTGGTTTCGGCGGTCATATTGTCTGTGGTGTTCTTGGACGGCTTGCCCTGGAAGCTGAAGCCGCCGGTGACGGTGCCGTTCGACAGGCCGGGTGCGTAGGCGAAATTGGCCGGATTGTTGACGTCAAAGCCAAAGCCGAGCTTGGGCGTCGTGCCGCCATCGCGGAAATCGATCGAGAAGCCGTCGGTATCGACCGCATCCATGAAGGTCTGAAGGCGGCTCTTGCCGTCCCAGACCGACTGGTTGAAGCCGACGATGCCGCTGATTTCCAGATTGTCGTTCAGCTGGCGCTTGAAGTTGACGTTCGCCTGCTTGAAGGTCGACACGAAATGGTCGACCAGCCCTTCGGACCGGACGTCGACGCCATCGAACACGCCGTGGACGAGCGAACCCTTGTCGTCGAATTCGATTTCGCGCACCGACGTCATCGGCTGACCGAGGTTCGAAGCATTACGGGCGAAGGAGACGGCCGCGATATAATTGTCGCGGCGGGTTACTTCAAAGCGCGAATAGAGGAAATCGACCGAGATGTCGGTTGCATCGTCGGGCTGGAATTGCAGCGTCAGCGAACCACCGATGCGTTCCTGATCCTGTTCGCTGTTGAGGTAGCGCGGCAGGCGCGGCAGGAAAGCGCCGCTGCCCGCCGTGTTGGGCAGGTCGGCGCGGCGGAGCGCCTGGATCGAGTTATAGGCCGCAGCGTTGCTGGTACGCGGATTGCCGGTGCTGCAATTTTCCGCCGTCACGCCGCGTGCCGCCAGCTGCGCCGCGGTCTGGCCCGCCGTGTTGATCGGCGCGCCGAGCGGCGAACAGAAGCCGCCATTGGTGTTGGCCGACAGGATGTCCACCGCCGAATAGCCGACCTCGCGCAGGTTGCGCTTCTGATAGGCGACCGAACCGAGGATGCCGAAGCCGCTGTCGCCGAACTTCTTGGAAATCAGCAGCGAGGCGCGCGGATCGACCTTTTTCGACAGTTCGTTGTAGACGCCGCGCGCGGTGGCGGCGAGGACGAAGTCTTCCTTCTGATCCATGGGCTTGGGCGCGGAAAGATCGACGGTGGCGCCCAGCGAGCCTTCTTCCACATCGGCCGAGGTGGTCTTGCGCACCGACAGGGCCGAGAAGATTTCGGTCGGGAAGACGTTGAAGTCGAAGCTGCGGCCGTTGTTACCCGCGCCGTAAATATCCGACGAACCGGTCTGCGACGTGCCTTCCATGCCGTTGATGCGCACGCGGGTGAAACCCGCGCCAAGGCCACGGACCGAGATGTTGCGACCTTCGCCGCCGTCGCCACGGGCGAGCGCGATACCCGGTACGCGCTGCATCGATTCAGCAAGGTTGGAATCGGGGAATTTGCCGATGTCTTCAGCGACGATCGAATCGACGGCGGCGGCTTCCGCACGCTTCATGCCCAGCGCGCTGTTGAGCGAGGCGCGAAAACCGGTGACGACGATGTCGGCGGTGCCTTGATCAGCGGCGGCCTGATCGGCGATCGGCTGGTCGGCAGGCGGTTGATTCTGGGCGATGGCGGGCGCCGCAATCAGCAGCGTCGAGGCGATCGCCAGCGCCGAACTGCGGCGAGCGAACGCGGAACGAATGTGCAACATATATCCTCCCCTATCGTAACTGATGCCGCTTCACGGCACCATAAACGTCCCACTATGTGAACTGAAGTGTCATCCTATACCGTTAGTCTGACAATTTCCAGAAAAATCATCATGTGATTTTCAATTCCACAATGTGGATCGTCTTTTCGCGCTTGGGCCAGTATGTTCCACCGCATGGCACAACCGGCCTGTCGACCTTTTCCACGATAATGCGCGCTTTCCGCAGCCGCATCATACGTGATGACGGCGCTGCGCTTCATACTGCTGAACATTATTACGCAGCGCGATTGACCATCAAATTGTGTCCCGATATATGGATCATCAATCTATTTAACGGGATTCATGTTCAACACGCCTCTGCACGGGCGGTTGATCTGGGGGGAGCGCTGCGGCTCCGTGGCGTTCCCCTTTTTGCATGGCCCAAACGGATGATCCCCGCCATGCCGCTTCATACCGTCCTGCTGCTATTTCTCGTCGCCGCCTCGCCCGCCATGGCACAGGATTTCGACCTGCGGCCGGGGGCGGCGGAACGGTTGCGAATCTATGAAGCGGGTGGCCATGGCATGGAACCGGGGGGCAGCGCCGATGGGTTCCTGTTTTCCGTGGCGGTGCCAGAAGGCGATTATCGCGTCACCGTGCGGCTGGGCGACACAAGGCAGGCGGGCGATACCACGGTGAAGGCGGAGGCGCGGCGGCTGATGCTGAACCATGTCGTCACGCGGCGGGGCGAAACGGTCGAGCGCAGTTTTCTGGTCAATGTCCGCACGCCCGCGCTGACGCCGCCGCCGCCCAATGCGCCGGGTGGCAACGGCGTTCGGATCGACCCGCGCGATAGTGCGGAATTGACCTGGGACGAAAAGCTGACGCTGGAATTTCTGGGCAAGCCGGTCGTCCAGTCGGTGCGGATCGAGCCGGTGCGCGCGCCCACCGTCTTTCTGGCGGGCGATTCGACGGTGACCGACCAATATGCCGAACCGGCGGCCAGCTGGGGGCAGATGCTGCCCGCGATGCTGGACGACAGGGTCGTGGTCGCCAATCATGCCAAGTCCGGCGCGACGATGAAATCTTTCCTGACCGACCTGCGGTTCGACAAGCTGCTGTCGGGGATGAAGGCGGGCGACTGGCTGTTCATTCAGTTCGGCCATAATGACCAGAAAGTCGAATGGCCGCAGACCTACGCCGACGCGGCGATCGCCTATCCCGCCTATCTGCGCGCCTATATCGCCGAAGCGCGGCGGCGGGGCGCCCAGCCGGTGCTGGTGACGTCGCCCGAACGGCGCAATTTCGATGAAGGCGGACGGATCAGGGATACGCTGGGCGCCTATGCGCAAGCGGTGCGCAGGGTGGCGACCCAAGAGACGGTGCCGCTGATCGACCTGAACGCCGACAGCCGCGCCATTTACGAAGCGCTGGGACCGGATGTCGCGCCCACGGCCTTCAACGATGGCGGCAGGGACAAGACCCATCATAATGATTATGGCGCATGGCTGATGGCGAGCGCGGTGGCGGAGCGGATCAGGGCCAATGTGCCGGGGCTGGCCACGCATGTCACCATGCCAGCCTTTTCCCCCGCCCGTCCGCCTGCGGCCAGCGCGGTGCCGATCGCGCCCAGCCTGATCCGGTCCGATCAGCGTCCGGCAGGCAATTGATGCGCATGAGCCGCCGCGACATGGCGCTGGGCGC
>NZ_JBMDWL010000008.1:0-15402 GCF_048594625.1 Sphingobium sp. | reverse complement strand
GTCTCATGCGTCACCATGCCCTGCGTGAACAGGCCGGTGAAGGGTTCGGCAAAGTCCAGCTGCCCCATATGCTGGAGCGCACGGGTCCAGAAACGGGCGTAGAGCAGATGCAGGATCGCATGTTCCACGCCGCCAATATATTGGCCGACCGGCAGCCATTGTTCGACCGTTACGCGATCGAACGGCTTGTCCGACGGCTGGCTGGCGAATCGGATGAAATACCAGCTGGAGTCCGCGAACGTATCCAGCGTATCGGTTTCGCGCAAGGCAGGCTTGCCGCAGGACGGACAGTCGACGTGCTTCCACGTCGGGTGGCGATCCAGCGGATTGCCGGGAATGTCGAAGCTGACATCGTCCGGCAGCACGACGGGCAGCTGATCCTTGGGCACGCCCACGGGGCCGCAGGCGTCGCAATGGATAACCGGGATCGGCGTGCCCCAGTAACGCTGGCGCGACACGCCCCAGTCACGCAGGCGAAACACGGTCTTGCCCGCCCCCCAGCCTTCGGATTGGGCGCGGGCGATAACGGCGGCCTTGGCTTGCTCCACGGTCATGCCGTCGAGGAAGCGGCTGTTCACCAGATTGCCGGGGCCGGTATAGGCTTCGTCATGGATCGGCGTGTCTGCTTCGCCTTCCAGCGCGACGACGCGTTCCACCGGCAGCATATATTTGCGCGCGAAGTCGAGGTCGCGCTGATCATGCGCGGGCACGCCCATGACGGCGCCGGTGCCATAATCCATCAGCACGAAATTGGCGATGAAGACGGGCAGATGCCAGTCGGGGTCGAACGGGTGCGCGACGGTCAGGCCGGTGTCGAAGCCCAGCTTTTCCGCGGTTTCCAGTTCGGCCGCCGTGGTGCCGCCTTCCTTGCATTTTTCGATGAAGGCGACGGCGTCCGGATTGTTCGCGGCCACCGCCTGCGCGACCGGATGGTCGGCCGCGATCGCGACGAAGCTGGCGCCGAAGATGGTGTCCGGGCGGGTCGAATAGACTTCGATTCTGGTGTCGAACGGTGCGACTGGCTGGAAATGGAATTGCAGGCCGACCGACTTGCCGATCCAGTTTTCCTGCATCGTGCGCACCTTGTCCGGCCACTGGTCGAGGCCCTTGAGGCCTTCCAGCAGATCGTCGGCGAACTGGGTGATTTTCAGGAACCACTGGCTGAGCTTGCGCTTTTCGACCAGTGCGCCCGAACGCCAGCCGCGCCCGTCGATCACCTGTTCGTTCGCCAGCACGGTCATGTCGACCGGATCCCAGTTGACCGCCGATTCCTTGCGGTAGACGAGGCCCGCTTCCAGCATGTCCAGAAACAATGCCTGTTCATGGCCATAATAGTCCGGTTCGCAGGTCGCGAGCTCGCGGCTCCAGTCGATGGCGAAGCCCAGTTTCTTGAGCTGCGCGCGCATGTTGGCGATATTGTCGCGGGTCCAGCTGCCGGGATGCACCTTCTTTTCCATGGCGGCATTTTCAGCCGGCATGCCGAACGCGTCCCAGCCCATGGGATGCAGCACTTCATGGCCGGTCATCCGGCGGAAGCGCGCCAGCACGTCGCCCATCGAATAGTTGCGGACATGGCCGATATGGATGCGCCCCGACGGATAAGGGAACATTTCCAGCACATAGGAACGCGGTTTCGTGGAGGCGTCGTCCGCCTTGAAACTCTGTTGTTCGTCCCAGGTCGCCTGCCAGCGTGCGTCTGCGTCCAGCGGGTTGAAGCGCCTCTGCATGTCATGTCCTTACAAATGCGGGCGGGCTGGATCCTCTATGAAGCCCAGCCCGAAAGGTTTGAAAATCAGGGCGTTATCGCCCCGGATAGGGATGGGTCAGCCGATCGCCATGCGGCGCAGGTCGCGCGCCTTGGTCAGGATGATTTCCTCCAGCTTCTGCACGGTGGCGGCCTGAACCGGGGCGTCGACCCACTGGCCGCCCTGATTGACCTGACGGCTGGCCGCGACGCGCAGCGCATCGGCGCGCAGATCCTGATCCAAGATCGACACGGTCAGCTTCATCCGTTCGGTCGGGCTGTTGGGATTGGTGTACCAATCGGTGACGATCACGCCGCCGTTCGAATCGGTCTGCACCATCGGCATGAAGGACAGGGTGTCGAGCGAGGCGCGCCACAGATAGGCGTTCACGCCGATCGTCGTCACCTTCGACGCGGCGAGGTCGGCCTTTGGCCGGTCCTTTGCGCCGCCGCCACAGGCAGCAAGCGGCAGGATCGCGGCCAGCAGCAGGCCAGCGGTTGCAGGGGCGGAAAGGCGGCGGACCATCAGGCATGTCCTAGCTTGAAAAGACGAAAAACTGCCCGCTTCTATAGTGGCCATGTGGCGCGGGGCAAGGGGCAGGTTGGCGGGAGCGACGGCCGCGTGCGACGGGCCGGGCTGGTAACGCTCCCTTCGACGCGGATAACCCTGTGTATTCCGTGCAACAGCTTCGATAAAAAGCCGTTCTACCCCTAGCCAATGGCGGCTTTGCAGGTGTAGAGCGTTAAGACAGATAAATAGCGGGTGTACAGAGTCGGGTCATGGTCATGAAAAGGGGACATCTGGCGGGAACGGGCGCGGCGCTTGCCGTGGCTGGTTTCATGCTGTCTCCCGCTTTTGGCGCGGCGACCAACCTGATGCGCCTGCGTGCCGAAGCGCCCGTGTCGCTGGGCGCACTGGGCAGCATTTCGTCCTTTACCCCCACGATCAAGGATCCGCGCCTCGCCGCCGCCTATGCGAAGATCGCCGCGTCGGCCAGCCAGCGCGGCTTCCGCTTCACGCCTACCAGCGGTTCGATGAGCGGCCAGCGTTCCGTGACTGTGATGGTGCGCGCGGCGGACAATGATCGCGCGGCGCCCAATCGCGTCATCGATACGATCGACATCAAGCCGGTCGCGTTCAGCCTGAACGGTGTGCATAACTGGCGCAAGTTCGCCTTGCCCGACGCGGTGGGCCGCAAGGCGCTGGACCCCGTTCCGGTCGAAACCATGGTGGATGCGAAGAATTTCTCGCTGAACGATGGCAAGAAGGATCGTTTCAGCACCAAGGTTCTGTTGGAAAATCGCCGCGAACCGACCGGCACCGCGACTGCGGTCCGCAATCCGTCGGCAGAGAAGGATTATTCGCTGGATCTGGCGAGCAGCTATTCGCTGACGCGTAACCTGAATGTTACGGCCGGTATCCGCTATAATAATGGCATGGCGGGTCGCCTGACCCCGATGACGGACGACCGTCAGGACAGCCAGGCCGTCTATCTGGGCACCGTCTTCAAATTCTGATCCGTTGATGCCGTCATTCGACGGTAGGGCAGCATAGATTCGATCGGTTTTGAGGCTGGTGGATGCCGATGGCGGCGTTCGCGCCCATCGCCCGCGTCTATGGTCATGTCCTGTTGCGATAGCGCCATAAAGCGTTTTGGGGGTTGGAGCAGCGCGCCTTGGAGCGGGCTGCGATAAATCCGACGCAGGATGCGTGCTCTGATTATCTGTTATCGCATCGTTATCTGCGCAAAACCGGTTCCCGCTTTTCCGCACGATGCTTCACGTCAGGATCTTGTCTTGAATCGGTTTCTCTGACCCTGCCCGAATGTTCCAAAGTGGTCACTTGCCTGCCGTGAATCCCGACAGGGAGTTGAAGGGGAGCCTCCCCCTTTCGAGTCGCGGGCGCCAGAGAAAGGAAAGGTCTTCGACTTTGCTCAGCCTGAACGGATTTTGCGTAAAGCGCGAAACTATAGCTGGCGCGGGATTTGCCTGCCTCATCGCTCTCTAGGCATGGTCCGGGTAGAACGGCGGCGTTTCTTCGCATCAGATTCATCGATCCGGGAAGGGACAGGCCAATGGACATCCCGTTTTTCGAGGCGCAGTCGAGCATGGCCGCGTAAAATCCACCGCACATTTGCTGGCTGGCCGGGGCCTGTCGGGATCGATCAAAAACAACCAATGGCTTGCGAAAAAAAGGCGAATAGCGTGTGATTCGATCGGATCATGCCCCGGCTGGGTGGGTCGGAAAACGACGCGATGCGTCATCGCCCGACCCATCCGGTCGTCGGGTCAATCCGCCTGCGCCAGTTCCATCACCGGCGACGGCATCGGCTGCCCGGCGAAATGAGCGGCCAGATTGGCCATCAGCGTCTGTGCCATCCGCCCGACCGCTTCATGCGTGGCGCCGCCGGTATGGGGGGTCAACACGACATTGGGCAGGTCCGCCCAGCGTTGCGGATCGGTCGGTTCCGGGTCGAACACGTCGAGCGCCGCGCCGCCCAGACGTTTTGACCGCAATGCATCGACCAGCGCGATTTCGTCGACCAGCTGCCCACGCGCGACATTGACCAGCAGCCCTTCGGGACCGAGGGCATCGATGATCCGGCGGTCGATCATCCCGCGATTGCTGTCATCGGCGCGGGCTGCGATCAGCAATATGTCGCTGTCGCGCGCCAGCTGTTCCAGACTGGCGGCGCGGGGCCATGACAAGGCGGGCTTTTCCCGCGGCCCCCACCAGCCGATGGCCATCTTCATCGCCTGCGCCCGCTGCGCCACGGCAATGCCGATCGCGCCCATGCCGACGATGCCGAGGCGCGCGCCGCCCATGGAGCGCGTGCGCGTCTTCGTTTCGATGGTCCATTGCCCGGCGCGCAGCTGACGATCGCCCTCCACGATCCAGCGGCGGTGGGCCAGCATCAGCCCGATGGCATGGTCGGCGACGTCCTCCGCATTGGCATTGCCCGCATGGGCGACGGCAATGTCCCGCTGTCGGGCGAGGTCGAGGTCCACCCCATCATAGCCCACGGTGAAGCAGGCGATCAGCGACAGGCGGGGCATGGCGTCCAGCAAGTCGCGCGTCAGGGGAAATTCCCCTGCCCAGACCAGCGCGTCCACATCGCGCAATCGTTCAGGCGGCAGCGAATCCCACAGGGCGACAACGTCATGATCCGCGCGCAGCAACGGCAGCAAAGGGGCCAGCAAAGGCTGACCCACCAGCAATAGCGGTTTGGCCATGGTTCAGCCGATCTGCCGCAATGCCTGCGCGAAGTCGGCGATCAGGTCGTCGGCATCTTCGCAACCGATGGAAATGCGGACCATATTGTCGCCGATGGCCAGCGCCTTCTTGCGCTCCGGCGGCACGGACAGGTGGGTCATCGCGGCGGGGTGGCTGGCCAGCGTTTCGGTGCCGCCCAGGCTGACCGCCAGCTTCGCGATCTTGAGCGCGTCGAGGAAGGCAAAGGCCTCCGCCTCCCCCCCCTTCAGATAGAGCGAGAAGGTCGACCCCGCGCCGGTGCAATGGCGGCGATAGATGTCGGCCTGTCGCTCGGTTTCGGGGAAGCCCAGATAGACGACCTTTTCCACCTGCGGCTGATCGCGCAACCAGGTGCAGACCTTTTCCGCATTCTCGCCCGCCCGGCTCATCCGCAATTCCAGCGTTTCCAGGCTGCGCAACAACATCCAGGCGCTGTGCGGATCAAGGATGGTGCCGATGGTGTTGCGCATCAGCCGGATGCTGTTGATGAGGGCGTTGCTGCCCAGCACTCCGCCCGCGACCAGATCGCTATGCCCGCCCGCATATTTGGTGAGGCTGTAGATGACGAGATCCGCGCCATGGGCGATCGGCTTGTGCCAGAGCGGCCCCAGAAACGTGTTGTCGATGGCGATGGGCGGCACATGGTCGTCGCTCGCGAAGATCGAGTCGCGCCGCGCGACCACCGCTTCCAGATCGACGAGCACATTGGTTGGGTTGGCCGGGCTTTCCAGATAGAGGAGCGCCACGCGGCCCAGCCCCTTCGCCTTTTCGATGGCAGCGCCAATTTCCTCTTCCGTCGCGCCTGCGGGGAAATCGACCCACTGTACCCCGAACTTGCCAAGGATGCGGCCGATCAGCGATTCGGTTGCGGCGTAAAGGGGCGCGGAATGGACGATGACGTCGCCGGGCTGGACCAGCGCCAGCAATGTGGTGGCGATGGCGGACATGCCGCTGGAAAACAGCAGGGCGTCCTCCGCTTCTTCCCAGACGGACAGGCGGTCTTCGCAGATTTCCTGATTGGGACCATTGAAACGGGAATAGACCAGCCCTTCTGCGCCGCCGGGGCGGATGCCGGTGACGCCTTCGAAATGGCGCTTGCCTGCTGCTGCGCTTTCAAAGGCGAAGGTGGATGTCAGAAAGATCGGGGGTTTGAGAGACCCTTCGGATAGGGTCGGGTCGTAACCATGGCCCATCATCAAGGTTGCGGGCTTCAGCTTGCGGCCCTCGATTTCCATGATGGGCGCCTTGAGACGGCGACGGTTATGGGGGGCTTCGACGCCGGTCAGATCGGCTTCGGAGAAACGGGTCGGGGTTTCGCCGGTCATATCGGTCTCCTGCTATGTCAGGCGGCGTCTGATGCGCCGCTATCATGCGCAGGAATATATGGCACGCCGGCCGCAAGGGCCAGACGAACGAGCAAGATTATTTCTTCGCCCTGTATGATTATTCCGTGATCCTGTCGCATCCGGGTCAGGCGACCAGCCCTTCCTCGACCTCCAGATCGACCGGCGCTTCGTCCGGGGCAAGGCTGTGATGCGCGGGGCAGACACGGGCGACGTTCAGCGTTTCCGCATAAAATCCCCACCATTGGGTCCAGAAGGCAGCCGGCATGAACCAGATGTCGAAAAAGACGTCGGGCATGGACGACGCGCTGCTTTTATCGGTCATGACGATGCTCCTCTCTCAATGCGGCATAAGGCGCGACAACCCTATACGTTCGACGTCGCAGGGAGTTGCGCCGGAGTGACGGGAGACACGCAACATATCATGTCGGCAATCGCATGGCAAAATGCGCAGGCCGTGACAGCGGCGGTCGGGCGACCTACATCCATATCATGACGGTCGTTCTTCCCGCCATCATCGACACATGGTTTGCGTCACGCGGATGGCGCCCGCGACGGCACCAGATGGATATGCTGGGCGCGGCGGAAAATGGCGACCATGCGTTGCTGGTCGCGCCCACCGGGGCGGGCAAGACGCTGGCAGGATTTCTGCCGACGCTGGTCGATCTGATCGCGAACCCGACCGATCGGCTGCACACGCTCTATGTGTCGCCATTGAAGGCGCTGGCGGTGGATGTGCGCCGTAACCTGCTGACCCCGATCGCGGAAATGGGCCTGCCCATCAATGTGGAGACCCGCACCGGCGACACGCCATCCGATCGTAAGGCAAGGCAGCGTGTGCGCCCGCCCCAGATACTGCTGACCACGCCCGAATCCCTGTCGCTGCTGCTCAGCTATCCCGATGCGGCGTTGCTGTTTGCGGACCTGAAGAGGGTGATCGTGGATGAAGTCCATGCCTTTGCCACGCAGAAGCGGGGCGACCTGCTGAACCTGTCGATGGCGCGGTTGCAGGCGATCCGTCCGGATCTACGGCGGGTGGCATTGTCGGCGACGGTAGCCGATGTCGACGCCTATCGCGCATGGCTGGCGCCCGATGGGGACATTGACACGGTAACCCCCGTCATGGGCGAACCGGGGGCGGAACCGAACGTCGCCATCCTCATCCCCGAAGGACGGGTGCCATGGTCGGGCCATTCGGGCAAATATGCCACGAAGCAGGTGATGGCGGAAATAGAGGCGCGACAGACGACGCTGGTTTTTTGCAACACGCGGGGGCTGGCCGAACTCATCTTTCAGGAACTCTGGTCCGCCAATGACGCAAACCTGCCCATCGCCATCCATCATGGCAGCCTGTCGATCGACGCACGGCGAAAGGTCGAATCGGCGATGGCGGCGGGAAAGCTGAGGGCGCTGGTCGCCACGGCGTCGCTGGACCTGGGCGTCGACTGGGGCAATGTCGACTGTGTGATCCAGATGGGCGCGCCCAAGGGCAGTTCGCGCCTGCTCCAGCGGATCGGCCGCGCCAACCACAGGCTCGACATGGCGTCCGAAGCGATCCTGATCCCCGGCAACCGGTTCGAATATCTGGAGGCGCGCGCGGCGCTGGACGCCGTGGAGGCGGGAGAGCGCGATGCGGACGATTTCCGCCCCGGCAGCCTGGACGTATTGGCGCAGCATGTCATGGGACTGGCCTGCGCCGGGCCGTTCCGGGCGGAAGAGATGCTGGCGGAAGTGCAGTCGGCCACTCCCTATAGCGCGCTGACGGAAGAAGCGTTCGACCATGTGCTGCATTTCATCGCCGGTGGCGGCTATGCGTTGCGGGCCTATGACCGGTTCAAGCGGCTGGTGCAGGAAAGCGACGGCACATGGCGCGTGGCGCATCCGCGTTTCGTCCAGCAGCACCGGCTGAACGCGGGCATCATCGTCGATCAGCCCGCGCTGGCGGTGCGGTTTGCCAATGGGCGGAAACTCGGCACGGTGGAGGAAGGCTTTGCCGCGCAGTTGCGGCCGGGCGACAGCTTCTTCTTTTCCGGCATGGCGCTGGAGGTAGTGCGGATGGACACATCCGACCTGACGGTGCGCGCGACGTCGAAACAGGCGCGGATTCCCAGCTGGGGCGGCACGCGCATGGCCATGTCGACCCGGCTGGCGGACCGGGTACGCCACTTTCTGGCCGAGCCGGAGGAATGGCATCGCTTTCCGCCCGATGTGCGCGAATGGCTGGAAATGCAGAGGCTGCGGTCCGCCCTGCCCCAGCCCGGCCAGCTGTTGATCGAAACTTTTCCGCATGAAGGGCGCCATTACCTCCTCTGCTACAGTTTCGAAGGCTGGAACGCGCATCAATCGCTGGGCATGTTGCTGACCCGGCGGATGGAAAGTCAGGGGCTGATGCCGCTGGGCTTCGTGTCGAACGATTATGCACTGGCGGTGTATGGGCTAAAGCCCATTACGGACCCGAAGAGCCTGTTTTCCGCTGATATTCTCGATCATGAATTTGTCGACTGGGTCGAACAGTCCAGCCTGTTGAAGCGCGCCTTTCGCGATGTGGCGGTAATTTCCGGCCTGATCGAACGGCAGCATCCGGGCAAACGCAAGACCGGGCGGCAGGTCACCTTTTCCACCGATCTCATCTACGATGTGCTGCGCAAATATCAGCCCGATCATCTGTTGCTGAAGGCCGCATGGGCGGATGCGCGCGCGCGGATGACCGATGTAGGGCGGTTGGGCGACCTTATCGACCGCGCGGGCCAGACGATGCTGCACGTGACGCTGGACCGGGTCAGTCCGCTGGCCGTACCGGTGCTGATCCTGATCGGGCGGGAACATGTTGCCCAGACCGCGGCGGAAGATGCCCTGTTGACGGAGGCCGAACAATTGGTGGCGCAGGCGATGCGGGCAGACTGAAGGCTTGCGTTCATCCTGTGCCGGAAAAGGGTCATGCTCCTGCAATGGCTATATTTTCCCTTCGCGCCCTGACGGTCCTGTTTGCCTTCATGCCCCTTTCCGCCATGACATCGGACGTGGATTTCTTCGGAGCGGCCTTATGTCAGCCGCCCTATTCGCTGGGCCACGTGACGGCGCTGCACGAGGCGGCGCTGTACGAGGCGGCGGAAAAGATCGCCAAAGCCGATATGTCGGGCTTAGGCGCGGCCATCTATCATCTGAAGATGCCCATCGAACGCGATGGGTTCCCCACGCAGCCCGTCATGTTTGGCGGCATGGCCGTCGACGTGCTGATCAAGGGTGAAGTCGCGGCCCAACTCGCCGAGCGATATGACCTAAAGCCTGAATCGATGCGATTGCTGGGCAGTTCCAGCCTTGGCTTTTCCCGGCAATTGCCCGACGCGGATCAGGGAATGAAGGATATGGTTTTATCTCCGTCGCCGCGCGGTAGGGACCGGCGCTCAAAGGGCGGCCCCTGCTCGCCTGCGAATTCGTGTCGGATGTAAGGTCGCTCTACGATGGAGGAACTGGAAGGCAGGTCGCAGGACTGACGATCTAAAGGCATCCCGTTTGCGGTTCGCTCAGGCGGGCCATCACGATCCGGCCAAGCCGTTCGCGGCGGCAAAGGGATCGTCGGCGGGATCGTCGTTCCAGCGATATTCGGTGCGTTGCGCCACCCAATGCGCCATGTCCTTCCCATAAAGTTTCGCGATCATGCCCAGCGCCATGTCGGTCCCCGCCGAAATGCCGGAGGAAGAGATATATTTCCCATCCTCCACCCAGCGAGCCTGCGGTATCCAGGCAACCTTCGCGCCCTGTGCCGTTGCCCATTTCCAGGCCATTTTGTTGCTGGTCGCCTTTACTCCGTCGATCAGGCCGGTCTTCGCCAGCAGGCCCGATCCGGTGCAGATGGTCGCCACCTGCGGTGTGGCGCTGGCGATCGACCGGATCGATGCCATGAAGGCCGCATTGCCGACCTCCCGCCGGGTGCCGATGCCGCCGGGGATCATCACGATGTCGAGTTTCGGCGCGTGGGCGAAGCTGTAGTCGGCGATGGTTTGCGGCCCTGCGCCGCTGCGCACCGGCCCGACCTTGTCCGCGATCATCAGGATTTCGACCCGGTCCTTGAGCATGCCGAACATTTCGAGCGGGCCGAAGACGTCGAGCAGTTCGAAACCGTCGAACAGCACCATGCCCAGCTTTTTCCTGGGGCCGCTGGCGGGGACCGGCGGCTGGATGCTGACCTGAGCGCTGGTTTCGGACGACAGGGCCAGGGTCGAAAGCGTGGCGGCGGCGATCAGCAGGTCGCGGCGAGAAGCATCGGCGGTCATGGTCTTTCCCTATTGCACGGCTGTTCTTTACCCATAACGATCAGAAGGGCGCTTCCCGCATATCCTGCTGCTGGCCGCCGCATCCCTTCAGCACGCCATCGGCAAAGGCGATCTGCACCCGATCGGACCAGACCGCTTCGCTCATGCCATCGCTGCACGGTCCTTCCGTCGCGGTCAGCGCAAAACCATCACCGACGAAGCGGATGGCGCGATCATCGCTCTCGTCGCGGATGGTGTAGCGAAGCGGCGGCTGGTCGGGTCGTTCCAGCGTGATGGTCCGGCCCCGCAACGTCACGCCCCAAAAGGGTTCGGCGCCGATCGCGCGATAATCCGGTGCGCTGGATCGGGGTGGCGATGTTTCACGTGAAACCAAGGGCTTGGGTTCTGCGGCTGCCATGGCGATGGATGGCGATGGCGGCGGGGTGTTCGCGACGGGCGTTACGGCGCTGTTGTTGATGGGGGCGCTGACATTGGCAGTAGCGTTGGGCTGGGTGTGATTTTCGGTCGAATCGCCCTGCCCGCATCCGCTGACCAGTGTCGCGATCAGCAGGATGGCCCATGGCTTCATGCGGACATCGCGTCGCGGCGGAAACAGCCGATCGCATGGTCGTTCACCATGCCGATGGCCTGCATCCATGCATAGACGATGGTCGGCCCGACAAATTTGAAGCCGCGCTTTTTCAGATCTTTCGAAATCGCTTCGGACAGATCGGTCTTTGCAGGAAAATGGATGCCATCATTGCGGATCGGCCGGCCGTCTATAAAGCCCCAGACATAGGTCGCGAAATCTTCGCCCGAATCGCGCATGGCGCAGAAAATCTGAGCGCCGCGGATCGTTGCCTCAATCTTCGCGCGCGCGCGTACGATGCCGGGGTCTGCCATCAGCCTTTCCTCGTCGGCCGCATCGAAGGATGCGACCTTGTCCGGATCGAACCCGGCAAAGGCAGCACGAAAGCTCTCGCGCTTTCGCAGGATGGTGATCCAGGACAGGCCCGCCTGAAACCCCTCCAGCATCAGCATTTCCCAGAGCATGCGCGAATCGCGTTCTGGCACGCCCCATTCTTCGTCATGATAGGCGCAGTAAAGCGGGTCCGCCGCACTGACCCAGCTACAGCGTGTCAGCGCGGCGTCGCCCATGGCTCAGACGTCCAGATTGGCGACGTTGAGCGCGTTATCCTGAATGAATTCGCGGCGCGGTTCGACCACGTCGCCCATCAGACGGGTAAAGATTTCGTCGGCGACGTCGGCCTGATCCACCTCCACGCGCAGCATCGACCGGTTGTCCGGGTCCAGAGTGGTTTCCCACAGCTGTTCCGCATTCATTTCGCCAAGGCCTTTATAGCGCTGGATCGACAGACCCTTGCGCCCGGCGGACAGGATCGCGTCGAGCAGTTCGCTGGGCCGCGTGACCACCACGCCCTTTGTCGGGGCGGCAGGCAGGTCGTCACCCGATTCCTCGGCTGCCAGCGCGGCCTTCACCGTCACCAGACGGCTGGACGTGCGATAGCTTTCCGCATCTTCGGATGCGATGCTGTGCAGCTTGCGCGCTTCGGCGGAGCCGATGAAGCCGCCCTCGATCACATGATGATCGGTGACGCCGCGCCACAGCCGCTGGAAATGGAAGCCACCCTCTTCGGCGACGATGCCGCTCCAGCGGCCTTCGCTGTCCTGCGCGCCCATCCATGCGACGGTGGCGGCCAGACGTTCCGCCTGCGCATCGGCCGACAGTTCGGGATCGAGCGCGCCATTGAGGGCCAGCGCTTCGATGATCGCGGGATTATAACGGCGCGGGACATAGCGCATCACCGCGCGAACGCGGCGTGCATGTTCGATCAGGCTGCGCAGATCGTCGCCGGTCCGCGCACCACTGGTCGTTTCCAGCGCCATCGAATCCACGCCATTGTCGACCAGATATTGTTCCAGCGCGGCCTCGTCCTTGAGGTAGACTTCGGACCGGCCCCGGCTGGCCTTATAGAGAGGCGGCTGGGCGATATAGAGATGTCCCGCTTCGATGATCTGCGGCATCTGCCGGTAGAAGAAGGTCAGCAGCAGCGTACGGATATGCGCGCCGTCGACGTCGGCGTCGGTCATGATGACGATCTTGTGGTAACGCAGCTTTTCCAGATTGAAATCGTCACGGATGCCGGTGCCCATCGCCTGGATGAGCGTGCCGACTTCCTTGGACGACAGCATCCGGTCGAACCGCGCGCGTTCCACGTTCAGGATCTTGCCCTTTAGCGGCAGGATCGCCTGATTGTGGCGATTGCGGCCCTGCTTGGCGGAACCGCCGGCCGAATCGCCTTCGACCAGGAACAGTTCGGACTTGGCGGGGTCGCGTTCCTGACAGTCGGCCAGCTTGCCGGGCAGCGAGGCGATGTCCATCGCGCCCTTGCGCCGGGTGAGTTCGCGCGCCTTCTTCGCGGCCTCACGGGCTGCGGCGGCGTCGATCACCTTCTGCACGATCATCTTGCCGTGCGCCGGGTTTTCTTCCAGCCATTCGGCCATCTTGTCGGCCATCAGGCTTTCAAGCGGCTGGCGCACTTCGGACGACACCAGCTTGTCCTTGGTCTGGGACGAGAATTTGGGATCGGGCAGTTTGACCGAGACGATCGCGGTCAGCCCTTCGCGCATATCTTCACCGGTAAGGGAGACTTTCTCCTTCTTCAGCGCCCCCGACTTTTCCGCATAGCTGTTGAGCGTGCGGGTCAGCGCGGCGCGGAATGCCGCCAGATGAGTGCCGCCGTCACGCTGAGGGATGTTGTTGGTGAAGCAGAGGACGTTTTCATAATAAGAATCGTTCCACTCCAGTGCGACGTCGATGGTGACGTCGTCGCGGGTGCCCGCGATCGCGATCGGATCGGGCATCAGCGCATTCTTGTTGCGGTCGAGATACTTCACGAAGGCCGCGATGCCGCCTTCATAAAACAGCTCGACTTCCTTCTTTTCCTCATGGCGCGCATCGACTAGGAACAAGCGAACGCCGCTGTTGAGGAAAGCCAGCTCGCGATAGCGATGCTCCAGCTTTTCGAAGTCGTACTCGGTCTGGTTCTTGAAGGTGCCACCGTCGCCGGGCACCTTTTCGGTCGAAGCGAGGAAGGTAACGCGGGTACCCTTCTTCGGAGTCCCATCTTCTTTGGCGGGCGCCTTGCCGATCACCTTGAGCGGCGCCGTGGCATCGCCATAGGCGAAGCGCATATAATGCTCCTCGCCCTCGCGCCAGATATTGAGGTCCAGCCATTCGGACAGCGCGTTGACGACCGAAACGCCCACGCCGTGCAGGCCGCCCGACACCTTATAGGCGTTGTCGTCCGACGTATTTTCGAACTTACCGCCTGCGTGCAGCTGGGTCATGATGACCTCGGCCGCCGATACACCTTCTTCCTTGTGGATGCCGGTCGGGATGCCGCGGCCGTTATCTTCCACGCTGACCGACCCGTCGGGGTTCAGCGTGATGACGATCCTGTCGCAATGCCCGGCCAGCGCTTCGTCGATCGCGTTATCGCTGACTTCGAACACCATATGGTGCAGGCCGCTGCCATCGTCGGTGTCGCCGATATACATGCCGGGCCGCTTGCGCACGGCATCCAGCCCTTTCAGCACCTTGATGCTGTCTGCGCCATAATCATTGCTATTGGGGGAATTGACGGGTTCTTCGCTCATGCCAAGTCTATAGGGAAAGCATCCACGAAACTAAAGCGAAACATGGCGGCTTCCCCTGCCATCGGGTGCGGTCTATCACGGCTTTCATGCGCATCGTCCCCGCCCTGATCCTGTTGCCGCTGCTGGTGCTTGGCGCCTGTTCGCGCAGCAACGACGTCTATGAGGAATTGCCCAACAGCTCGCTGGCGGGCGCGCCGCGCGCCGATGTCCCCGAAAGCCGCATGGATGCGCCGATCGCGCGGGCGGTGACCATCGGGGAGGATGGGCCGCGCATGGATGCGTGCGGAACGATTGGACAGGTGACGCGGGCCGGATCGGGCGGGCTTGCGCTTCATGCCGCACCCTTTGACGATGCGAAGACGCTGGCGCAACTGCCGGATGGGCAGCGGGCGTGGGTCTGCACCCGCAGCATCGATCAGCGCTGGCTGGGCGTGGTCGTGCCGCAGCCCGCGCAGGATGGCGCTCCACCGGTCGATTGCAACGTTGCATCGCCGGTCAGCCGTAAGCAGCCCTATGCCGGCCCCTGCCCCAGCGGCTGGATCGCCAGCGCCTATGTGCGGTTGATTGGGGGCTGACGGGTCATTCGATCCCGGTGAACACCAGTTTCTGCACGCGCCGCCCGGTATTCACTTCGGTGGCGTAGATATTGCCCTCGCTGTCGGTGTCGATGCTGTGCAGCCAGGTGAATTGCCCGGCCTGTCGTCCCACCCGGCCGAATGCGCCCAGCACTTCATGCGTTTGGCGAAGCAGCACCCAGATGCGCCCGTTCATCATGTCCGCGACATAGAGATAGGTCTGTTGCGGGTCGGGCGAAAAGGCGATGTCGGTCACCGTATGGGTGCCGCCAGTTTCCGGCGCGATGGCCAGATCGCGGACGAAGGTCAGGCCGCCATCCTTTTCGCGTTGGAAAATCTGCGCGCGGTTGTTGTTGCGGTCACAGACATAGAGGTGGCCGTCCTTCGTGGGCACCACGCAATGGACGATGCTGTTGAAAATGGGGGATTTCGGATCTGCGACGCGGCTGGGGTCGACGGCATGGCTCTGGTCGAAATCGCCCTTCAGCACCGGGCCGCTGGGCGGCTTGCCATAGGCGCCCCACCGGCCCTTATAGGCATTGCTCCTGTCGTC
>NZ_JBMDWL010000079.1:0-14268 GCF_048594625.1 Sphingobium sp. | reverse complement strand
GCTATGGCGAAGATCAAGGTGAAAAACCCCGTCGTGGAAATCGACGGCGACGAAATGACCCGCATCATCTGGGAATGGATTCGTGAACGCCTGATCCTTCCCTATCTCGACATCGACCTGAAATATTATGACCTGTCCGTCCAAAAGCGCGACGAGACCAACGACCAGATCACCATCGAGTCCGCGAACGCTATCAAGGAATATGGCGTCGGCGTGAAGTGCGCCACCATCACCCCGGACGAAGCGCGCGTCGAAGAATTCAACCTCAAGTCGATGTGGAAGTCGCCCAACGGCACGATCCGCAACATCCTGGGCGGCGTCGTCTTCCGCGAACCGATCGTCATTTCCAACGTTCCGCGCCTGATCCCCGGCTGGACCAAGCCGATCGTCGTTGGCCGTCACGCCTTCGGCGACCAGTATCGCGCGACCGATTTCAAGGTGCCCGGCGCTGGCAAGCTGCGTCTGGTGTTCGAAGGCGAAGACGGTCAGGTCATCGACAAGGAAGTGTTCAACTTCCCGGCGGCCGGTGTCGCCATGGGCATGTACAATCTGGACGATTCGATCCGCGATTTCGCCCGCGCGTCGTTCAACTATGGCCTCAACCTCAAATGGCCGGTGTATCTGTCGACCAAGAACACCATCCTCAAGGCCTATGACGGCCGCTTCAAGGATCTGTTCCAGGAAGTGTTCGAAACCGAAGGCTTCGTGCAGAAGTTCAAGGATGCGGGCATCGTCTACGAACATCGCCTGATCGACGACATGGTCGCCTCCGCGCTCAAGTGGAGCGGCGAATTCGTGTGGGCGTGCAAGAATTACGACGGCGACGTCCAGTCGGATCAGGTGGCGCAGGGCTTCGGCTCGCTCGGCCTCATGACCTCCGTCCTGCTGTCGCCCGACGGCAAGACCGTTGAAGCCGAAGCCGCGCACGGCACCGTCACCCGCCACTATCGCCAGCATCAGCAGGGCAAGGCGACGTCGACCAACCCGATCGCGTCGATCTTCGCCTGGACCGGCGGCCTCAAGTTCCGCGGCAAGTTCGACGAAACGCCCGATGTCGTGAAGTTCGCCGAAACGCTGGAAAAGGTCTGCATCCAGACCGTCGAAAGCGGCGCGATGACCAAGGATCTGGCGCTGCTGATCGGCCCGGATCAGGCATGGATGACCACGGAACAGTTCTTCGAACAGATCCGCGTCAATCTGGAAGCCGAAATGGGCAAGTGGGCCTGATCGCCATCATCGCCCGGAACTGATCCCGGCTCTCGCGGTTTCAGTACGATAACGGAACGAGGCGGCGCCGCATCCCGGCGCCGCCTTTTTCTTTGACCGTTATCCATCGATCCGGGGAGACTGACAGTGACCACCACCGCCAAGAAACGCCTGGAGGTCCGCGCTGCGGTCCCGTCCGACGTGCGCGGCATTCAACGGCTGATCGCCCGTGCCTATCCCGGCATGCCCAATTATTCGCTGGCCACCATCCGGGGCCAGATCAACAATTTCCCCAATGGCTGTTTCGTCGCCCTCTATGACGACCGGGTGGTCGGCTATTGCGCGACCATGCGCGTCAGCAAGGGCATGGCCTTTTCCCATCATGACTGGGACGAAATCACCGCCAACGGTTTTGGCACGCGGCACAGCGCGGCGGGCGAATGGCTCTATGGCTATGAAATGGCGGTCGACCCAAAACTGCGCGGCCTGCGCATCGGCCAGCGGCTGTATGACGAACGCAAGGAACTGGCCGAGGAACTGGACCTGCACGGCATCGTCATCGCGGGGCGCATGCCCGGCTATGCCCGCGCCAAGCGGCGGGCGGGAAGCCCCGCCGACTATCTGGAAAAGGTGATACAGGGCAAGCTGCGCGATCAGGTGATCAGTTTTCAGCTGAAGAACCAGTTCGAACCGCTGGGCGTCCTCGAAAACTACCTGCCCGAAGACAAGCAGTCGGACGGACATGCCGCGCACCTCGTCTGGCGCAACCCCTATGTCGATCCCGACGAAGCGCCGGAAATGCGCGTGCCGCGCGGCGTGGAAAGCGTTCGCCTCGCCACCTGCCAGCTTCAGGCGCGCGCGGTGCAGGATTTCGACGAATTCATCCGCAACATCGAATATTTCGTGGATGTCGCGGCGGACTATCGTTCGGACTTCATCATCTTCCCCGAACTGTTCACCCTGCCGCTCCTGTCCTTCGAAACGAAGAAGCTGTCGCCCATCGAGGCGATCGACAAGCTGACCGGATACACCCCGCGCCTGACGAAGGAACTGGGGCGGATGGCGCTGGAATATAATATCAACATCATCGGCGGATCGCATCCGACACGCGCCGACGACGGCGACATTCAGAATATCGCCTATGTGGCGCTGCGCGACGGATCGATCCACACGCAGGAAAAAATCCACCCCACCCCCAACGAAGCCTTCTGGTGGAACATCAAGGGCGGGGATTCGCTGGACGTGATCCAGACCGACTGCGGCCCCATCGGCGTGCTCATCTGTTACGACAGCGAATTTCCCGAACTGGCGCGGCGACTGGTGGATCAGGGCGCGCGCATCATCTTCGTCCCCTTCTGCACCGACTCGCGCCTTGGCTATATGCGCGTGCGCTATTGCGCGCAGGCCCGCGCCATCGAAAATCAATGCTATGTCGTGATGTCGGGCAATGTCGGCAATCTGCCCAATGTCGATAATATGGACATCCAATATGCCCAGAGCGCCATCCTGACGCCATGCGACCTGCCCTTCGCCCGCGATGGCATAGCGGCGGAATCCACCGAAAATGTCGAAACGCTGACCATGGCGGACGTGAACCTGGCCGACCTCAGCTGGGCGCGGGCGGAAGGCACGGTGCGCAACCTGCGCGATCGCCGGTTCGACCTCTATCATATCGACTGGGACAGCAATCCCGACCATAATCACGCGCCCAGCGGCGGCCCGGTCCCCGCGGGCGGCCATAATTCGCCCGGTGGCGGCTGAACGCCCGGCAGAAATCGATATTGCGAATGCATTGCAATCCCCCTGCACATCGGCAATAGGCCATGCGTTGCTTGACGAATTGCCGGGGTGGAGGTGACGAAGACTGTCCTGTTTCAGGTCCACTGGTTTCTGGGCATCACCGCCGGGCTGGTCCTGGCCCTGATGGGCGTGACCGGCGCGACCATGAGCTTCGAGGATGAAATCAGCGAAGCGCTGTCGCCGCGCCTCTACGCCCCCGGCGTGCCATCGAAGCCGGACCTGACCCCGGACCAGCTGATCGCAAAGGTGCAGGCCGACCATCCGGGCTATTATATCTCCCGCCTCGATTGGGAAACCAGCCGCGACCGGTCGCATATGGTGCGCCTGACCGCCAGCGAAGGGCGCGGCCGCGAACAGGGCCGGGTCGATCGTGCCACCGGCGCATGGCTGGGCGAACCCCGCGGCATGGGCTTCTTCCACCTGATGGACGAACTGCACCGCTGGCTGGCCTTGCCCGGCGGCGGCGGCGGTTTCGGGCGTCAGATCACGGCGTTCAGCGCCATATCGCTGATCTTCTTCGCGCTGTCGGGCCTCTATCTGCGCTGGCCGCGTCAGGCGCTCGACTGGCGCGCCTGGTTCGTGCTGGACCTGCGCAAGACCGGCCGCAACCTGTGGCGCGCGCTGCATGTCGTCATTGGCACATGGGTGCTGCTCTTCTATCTGCTGAGCGCGCTGACCGGCCTGTGGTGGAGTTACGACTGGTATCGACAGGGCGTCATCCATGTCCTTACCGGCAAGGCGGACGAGGAAGAACGAGGCAGCAGGGGCAAGGCGGACGGCATCGCCCCCCGCCCCGCCATCGACCCGGCATGGAAGGCGTTTCGCCAGTCCACCGGCGACGCCTATGTCTGGGTTCGCATCACCCAGCCCGCGCCGACCCGTCCGATCAAGACGATCAGCTTCGACGCCCGGCCCGAAGGCGCGCGCCACCTGCGCCAGACGGATCGCTACAGCTATGATGCCAGGACCTATGCGCTGAAAAAGCGCGACCTTTACGATCGCCGTCCACTGGGCACCATCATCACGCAAAGCATGTACGAACTGCACCGTGGCGCCTTTTTCGGCATTCCCGGCCGCATCATCATGCTGCTGACCAGCCTGACCATGCCGCTCTTCACGGTGACCGGTTTCCTCCTCTATCTGTCGCGCCGCCGTCGCAAGCGGGAAGCGCGCGCGCTGGAGGCCGGGACTGCGCAGCCGGTGGGCGCCGACGGTCTGCTGATCGCCTATGCCAGCCAGACCGGCACCGCGGAGATATTGGCGCGCAACGCCGCGCAGGCGCTGGGTCATGGCGGCGTGCGGACGCAGGTGCTGCCCATCGGCAAGCTGACGCCGGATCTGCTGGCCGACACGCGCAGGCTGATCATCGTCGCCAGTACCTATGGCGATGGCGAACCGCCGGACATGGCGCGCGGTTTCGCCAGCCGCCTGCTGCGCGGCCCCGCCATCGACCTGTCGCACATCCATCATGGCGTGCTGGCGATCGGCGACCGCGAATATCCCGATTATTGCGCCTTTGGCCTGGCCGTCGACCAGTGGCTGACGGGCGCGGGCGCCACGCCGCTCTTCCCCGCCATCGCCATGGGGCATGACGATGCGGCGGCGCAGGCCGCATGGCATCAGGCATTGCACGATCTGGGCGCTGGCGAAGGCATGCGCGGTCAGACCGCGATCCCGTTCGAACCATGGACCCTGGTGTCGCGCACCACGCTCAACCCCGGCAGCGCTGCGCAAAAGGCCTATCATCTGCGGTTCGAACCGACGGGCGATACCGAAGCCCGATGGGCGGCAGGCGACATCGTGGAACTGCAACCATGCAACGCGCCCGAAGCCGTCGACGCGCTGATCGCGGCGCAGGCGCCCGAAGGCGACCTGATCGAAGCGGACGCGCAACTGCGCGAACAGCTTGCCGACGCGCTGCTGCCCGAATCCGGCGCGCCCGTCAGCCACGACATGGCGCGGTCGCTCCGCCCGTTGCCGGTGCGCGAATATTCCGCCGCTTCGATCATGGCGGACGGCACGCTCGACCTTGTGGTGCGTCAGGTTCAGAAACCGGACGGGCGGCTGGGCATCGGTTCGGGCTGGCTGACCGCGTATATGCCGGTGGGTGGCACGACCATCATGCGCGTCCGCCCCAATCCGGGTTTCCGCATGGAACCGGGCTTCACCGGGCCGATGATCCTGATCGGCAACGGCACCGGCATAGCGGGCCTGCGTGCCCATATCCGCGCCGCCGCCCATGACGGGCGCGGGGGCCACTGGCTGTTCTTCGGCGAACGCAGCCATGCGCATGAGGCGTTTTTCGACGCGGAACTCACCGCATGGCTGACAGACGGCACGCTCGCCTGCCTCGATCGCAGCTTTTCGCGCGACGCCGATTGCGGTGCCTATGTGCAGGACAAGCTGCGCGCGGCGGGCGACATGGTGGCGGAGTGGATCGACGATGGCGCGACCATCCTCGTGTGCGGCAGTCTGGATGGCATGGCGCAGGGCGTGCACGATGTGCTGGCCGACATATTGGGCCATGACGCGCTGGAACGACTGGCGGAGGATGGCCGCTATCGCCGGGATGTCTATTGAAGCGCAGGGATTGGGCACCCCGCCTACCCTTTCCGTCCGCTACGGGCACAGTGGAGAGGCTGCCAACGCAACTTCACGGCGACCGCCGCAACGCCGTCCCGCCCCCTGCGTTCGCTTCGAGCGTAGTCGAGAGGCGACTGGCGCAACCTCAGTGCCCCGGTCGCATGTCCTTGCCATGCATCGTTTCTCGACAAGGCTCGAAACGAACGGAGCAAAGGCGCAGGAACGCCCTTGTCCCACCCTGACCGTTCGCTTCGAGCACAATAGAGAAGCAGCTAGTACGACCTCAATGCGCCGGTGGCACAACCCCTGCCCTGCATCGTTTCTCGACCAGTCTCGCAACGAACCGAGCAAAGAGCATGTGCGCCAGCCCTCACTCCACCGTGACGCTCTTGGCCAGATTGCGCGGCTGGTCGACGTCGGTGCCCTTGGCTACGGCCACATGATAGGCGAGCAGCTGCACCGGCACGGCATAGACCAGCGGCGCGATCAGCGGATGCACCTGCGGCATTTCGATCGTCGCCATGCATCCTTCGCCCGCCGCCGCGATGCCGTCCGCGTCGGAAATCAGCACCACCTTGCCGCCGCGCGCCTGCACTTCCTGCATATTGCTGACGGTCTTGTCGAACAGCGGGCCTGACGGCGCGATCACGATCACCGGCACGGCGTCGTCGATCAGGGCGATCGGCCCATGCTTCATTTCGCCCGCGGCATAGCCTTCGGCGTGGATATAGCTGATTTCCTTGAGCTTGAGCGCCCCCTCCAGCGCCATCGGATAATCCGGCCCGCGCCCCAGATACAGCACGTCGCGCGCGGGCGCGATCAGGTGCGCCATCGCCTCGATCTGCGCATCCCGGTTCAGCGCTTCGTTGAGCGCGGCGGGCGCTTCGGACAGGTGCCACACGATTTCGGACTCTTCCTCCGGCGTCAGCTTGCCCTTCGCCCGCGCAAGGTTCGCCGCCAGCGCCGCCAGCACCGCCAGCTGACAGGTGAACGCCTTGGTCGATGCGACGCCGATTTCCGGGCCTGCATGGGTGGGCAGCAACAGGTCGGCCTCCCGCGCCATCGAACTGGTGGGGACGTTCACGACCACCGCGATGATCTGCCCCTCCGCCTTGGCGTGGCGCAGCGCGGCCAGCGTGTCCGCCGTCTCGCCCGACTGGCTGATGAACAGGGCCAGCCCGCCCGGCTCCAGCACCGGTTCGCGATAACGGAACTCGCTCGCCACATCGATGTCCACGGGCACGCGGGCGAATTTCTCGAACCAGTATTTCGCGACCAGACCCGCATAGAAGCTGGTGCCGCATGCGACGATGGTGATGCGCTTCACCGCGCCCAGATCGAAATCCATGTTCGGCATGGCGATCTGATTTTCCATCCGGCGCAGATAGGACCGCAACGTCTGGGCGACGACCACCGGCTGCTCGTAAATTTCCTTCTGCATGAAATGGCGATGATTGCCCTTGTCGATCATCGCGCCGGACACGCCGGAAATGGTCACCGGCCGTTCGACCGGCACATTGTCCTTGTCGAAAATCTCCGCACCTTGCGCCGTGATGATGACCCAGTCGCCTTCTTCCAGATAGGCGATGCGCTGCGTCAGCGGGGCCAGCGCCAGCGCGTCGGACCCCAGATAGGTTTCGCCATCGCCATAGCCCACCACCAGCGGCGACCCCAGCCGCGCGCCGATCAGCATTTCGGGATGGCTGCGGAACGCGATCGCCAACGCGAATGCCCCGTGCAGGCGCGGCAGAACCTGCGCCACCGCTTCACGCGGCGACGCGCCCTGTTCCACCAGTTCGCTCACCAGATGGGCGACGACTTCGGTATCGGTTTGGCTGTCGAAACTGCGCCCGCGCGCCATGAGTTCGGCGCGCAACGGCTTGAAATTCTCGATGATGCCATTGTGGACCAGCGCGACTTCCTGCGTCGCATGGGGGTGCGCGTTGCTGGTCGTGGGCGCGCCATGGGTGGCCCAGCGGGTATGCGCGATCCCGGTCGTGCCGGGCAGCGGCGCGACGACCAGTTCCTTCACCAGATTGTTGAGCTTGCCCTCCGCCCGGCGGCGATCGATCGCGCCATTATGGATGGTGGCGACGCCCGCGCTGTCATAACCGCGATATTCCAGCCGCTTGAGGCCATCGACCAGACGTTCCGCCACATCGTCCTTGCCGATGATACCAATGATACCGCACATGAAAGATCGCCCCGTTGCATCAGGTTAAGTCAGTTCGCGCCCATATAGGGCACATATCTCGCCATGCCATTAACGAAGCATGGGCAACAAGGCCAGCAACCGAAACGTCACTCCGGCCGGATCGTCACCATCCATATGTCGGGCGGCGCCAGCATCCGCACCGGCGCGCTGCTGGTTCCCACGCCGCCGGACACGATCATCGTCTTCTTCCCGTCGCGATACAGGCCGCAGGCGTAGCGGGTGCCATATTTCGACGGAACATAGGTGATGCCCCAGTAAGGAAAGGCGATCTGCCCGCAATGGGTATGCCCCACCAGCACCAGCAGCTGTTCGTCGGGCAGTTGGGGGAATATGTCCGGGCCATGCGACAGGATGACCGGCACACCACCCATCTTGTGCATTTTCTTCAACGTTCCCTTTATGTTGACGCGCCTTGTGTAAATATCTTTCAGCCCGCCGATGATCAGCGGTCCACGGGCCAGCGCCCGGTCCTGCAACAATGTTATGCCGATCCGGTCGAACGCATCGCGCCACCCCGCCCCATTCAGCGCCCGCAGGTTCGACGGGCTGTTGCTGTCGTGATTGCCCAGCACCGCCACCACGCCCATGGGTGCGTGCAGCCCCGCGAACGGCGCTATGCTCTGCTGCGCGTCATAGATCGCGCCGCCCTTGTCATCGCCGATATAGTCGCCGCCCAGCAGGATGAGGTCGGGTTTCAGCCCGTTGATCTGCGCGACGATGCGCGCCATGCGTTCCGGGCTGTTATCCGGCCCGGACAAATGCGTATCGGTCAGCAGCGCGATCGTCACGGCCCGGCGCGGCGCACCGGCGGGAAAGGGCATCGTCACTTCCGCCCGCCGCACGACGGGCATGGCGCGCGCGTTCATGAACAGCCACAGCACAAAACCGGCGGCCAGCATCACCAGCGCCAGCAGGCCCAGCAAAATCCGGCGGATCATATCATCCGTTCCCGTATCGGAGCATGTCGCCCCATCAGCCCCCGGCCTTCTTCGCCTTCATCCTGTCGCGGAACCGCTTCGCCCATCCCGGCTTACCGATCTGTTCGGGCCGCACCAGACACAGCGCGTCGGCCTCGACCGGGCGCGTCACGACGCTGCCCGCCGCCACGATGGCGCCCGCGCCGATCGTCGCGGGCGCCACCAGCGCGCTGTTCGATCCGATGAACGCCCCCGCGCCGATGTCCGTGCGATATTTGAAATAGCCGTCATAGTTGCAGGTGATGGTGCCCGCGCCGATATTCGCGCCCGCGCCCACGCTGGCGTCGCCGATATAGGACAGGTGGTTGACCTTCGCGCCTTCGCCCAGCACCGCTTTCTTGATCTCGACGAAATTGCCGACCTTCGCCTTCACGCCGATGTCCGCGCCGGGCCGCAGCCGTGCATAGGGGCCGATGTCCGCCCCGCTCGCCACGCTCGCCCCCTCCAGGTGCGAAAAGGCATGGATGACGACATTGTCCGCCACGGTCACGCCGGGGCCGAACACGACGTTCGGCTCCACCACCACATCGCGGCCCAGCACCGTGTCGTGGCTGAAGAACACCGTTTCCGGCGCGACCAAAGTCACGCCGTCGCGCATGGCCTCAGTGCGGCGACGCGCCTGCCACATCGCCTCCACCCCGGCCAGTTCGATGCGGCTGTTGACGCCGGCCACTTCCCACGCCTGCGTTTCGATGACGGCGCTGTCCGCGCCCGGCAGCATGACGATGTCGGGCAGATAATATTCGCCCGCCGCATTATTGTTGCCGATCTGGTCCAGCAGCACGAACAGGTCGGTCGACCGCACCGCCATCAGCCCGCTGTTGCACAGCGTGACGGCGCGCTCTTCCTCGCTCGCATCCTTATATTCCACCATCTTGCCGATGATGCCCTGCCCATCGGCCACGATCCGGCCATAGGCGGCGGCGTCATCCGGGCGGAAACCCAGCACCACCGCGCGCGGCTCGTCCCCCCGGCCCAGGCGTTCCAGCATCGCCCGCATGGTTGCCGCGCTGACCAACGGCACGTCGCCATAGAGGATCAGCACATCGCCCGCGAACCCGGCCAGCGCATCATGCGCCTGCGCGACGGCATGGCCGGTGCCCAGCTGCTGATCCTGCACGGCGATGACGGCCCCGGTGCCCGCGACGGCCTTTTCCACCTGATCGCGCCCCGCGCCCACGACCACCACCTGCCGTTCCGGCGACAGTTCCGAAACGCTGGCCAGCAGGTGCAGCAGCATCGGCCGCCCGGCGATGGGATGCAGCACCTTGTGCAGCGACGATTTCATCCGCGTCCCCTGCCCCGCAGCAAGGATGATGACGGCCAGAGGGCGGGACGGCAGATTGGGGTCGGTCACGATGATTCCCGATGAAAAGCGATGAACTTGGCAACCCTGTGCCATGTTTGCCTTGCCTTTGCCACCGCCCACGCGGCATGGCGGGGTCATGACCAGCATACCCTTCGACATTGTCGGCTTCGACCTGGACGGCACGCTTTTCGACACCAGCGGCGACCTTGCCGCCGCGGTCAATTATGCCATCGGCACCATCGGCCGCCCGCCTTTCCCGTCCAGTGCGATCCATCCTTTCGTGGGCAAGGGCGCAAAGGTGATGCTGGAACGCGCACTCGCCGCGTCGGGCGGCTGCGACGACGCAACGCTCGCCAGCCTCCTGCCGACATTGCTCGATTATTATGAGCAGAATCTTGCCATCCATTCCGTCCCCTATCCGGGCCTGGTCGAAGCCATGGATGCGCTGGGCGCGGCGGGCGTCAAACTCGCCATCTGCACCAACAAGGCGGAACGCTTCACCATCCCCCTGATGCATCAGATCGGCCTGTCGGATCGCTTTGCCGCGATCGTGGGCGGCGACACGGTGGGCGTGGCAAAGCCCGACCCTGCGCCGATCCGCGAAATGATCGCCCGCGCGGGCGGCGGCCGCACCATCTTCATCGGCGACACGATCAACGACATTGCGGGCGCGAAAAATGCGGGCCTGCCCAATATCGCGGTCAGCTTCGGCTTCCTCGACGGCCCGGTCGAAAATCTGGATGCGGACGCGGTGATCCACCATTTCGACGAACTGGTGCCGCTGCTGCAAAACTGGCCAGCCTGACATCACAACGCGGCGTGCTGCCAGCTGCATGCCAGCGTCCCACATAACAAAAGGCCCGACGGACACCGCCGGGCCTTTTGCTGTTTCATGGTCGCGATGCGGGTGATCAGTTCCCCACGACGGGGCGCACATCCCTGCCCGCATCGGCATAGCGTTCGCCGGTATCGGCGCGGGCAATGGCGGCGTTGACGCGCTCCTGGACATGGGCGATCGCCTTGCTCTTGCACGCCATCATCGTGTTCAGATCGCTGGACGCGCATACCCGGCTGGCGGCACGGACGATGCGGCCGCGCAGCTGCTGCTGATCGTCGGCCTTCGTCAGGTCCAGGTCGCCATGATAGACTTCGCTGGTGCGACCGTTGGATTCGAAATCTTGCGCCGACGCGGCACCGGCACTGGCCAGCAGGGCGATGGAAGCGGCGGCGAACAGGGTGGAACGGAACATGGGCTATCTCCTCAAAAAATCTGTTTCCGTCGGCGGTCCGCGAAACAAGGGGGCATTGCGAAGCGCCATGTGCGGACGGGTGGAGCCGGTAAGGGTCTTGCCGGGGATCCGGCTGAAGGATTGGCCCCGCCGCGTCCGCCCATCCTGTTTACGCCGGGCGCCCCATGCCTGCCCGTCCGCTTCGACGGAAAACCGTTTCCATCTGCCAACGACCGTTTCGCCGACGAAGCACCCATCAACGCGGACGAACGGCGTGACGAACGACATCCGCCCGCCCGCGAACGACATTTTCCGTAACGTAAAGGCATGAAGGGGCCGAATCGGCCGGACAAACGAAAACGCCCCCGGCGCAAGGGATGCCGGGGGCGTATCCAGATGCTGTCGGGCACTCCGGATCGGGATAAACTCTGTGGGGGAAACGACGCCATGATCGGTGAACCGTCGCTTAACGGGTTGAACCCGCGTCCGCCTATGCCCTCATCTTAGCGACAGGATGATGACGGCCATGCCCGCTTCGATGATCCGCCCACGCAACCCGCCCGGCTGCATCCCGACCGGACGAACGGCAATCATCGGGCCATGAACGACATGGGGAACGATATGGCGAACGACGCAGGGAAAGACATGGCCGCCCTTTCCTTTCCCCAACCGCCGCCTATCTTCACTGTGGGGACGCCGCTTATGCTTGCTCCCGCCCTATCGAACAAATATAGAACGGACCCATGAGTCTTACCCATATCCCGAAGCAGAGGTTTACCGAATGCTGACCCACATCAGTGTGCGGGGCGCCCGCGAGCACAACCTCAAGGGCGTGGATGTCGATTTGCCCCGCGACAGCCTCGTCGTCATCACCGGCCTGTCGGGATCGGGCAAATCCTCGCTCGCCTTCGACACCATCTATGCGGAAGGGCAGCGGCGCTATGTGGAATCGCTGTCCGCCTATGCGCGCCAGTTTCTGGAAATGATGCAGAAGCCCGATGTCGAGCATATCGAGGGCCTGTCGCCCGCCATCTCCATCGAACAGAAGACGACGTCGCGCAATCCGCGTTCCACCGTGGCGACGGTCACGGAAATCTACGACTATATGCGCCTGCTCTGGGCGCGGGTGGGCATCCCCTATTCCCCCGCCACCGGTGAACCGATCAGCGCCCAGACCGTGTCGCAGATGGTCGATCGCGTGATGACCCTGCCGGAAGGCACGCGCTTCTACTTGCTCGCGCCCGTCGTTCGCGGGCGCAAGGGCGAATATCGCAAGGAACTCGCGGAATGGCAGAAGGCGGGCTATACCCGCGTGCGCATCGACGGCGAAATGTATCTGATCGAGGATGCGCCCGCCCTCGACAAGAAATATAAGCATGACATCGAAGTCGTGGTCGATCGTCTGGCCGTGGACGCGGACATGGGCACGCGCCTTGCCGACAGTTTCGAACAGGCGCTCAAACTTGCCGAAGGCCTCGCCTATGTCGACCTTGCCGACGGCGTCGTGCCCGGCCGCGAAGACGAAGCGCAATCGACCAAGAAGATGAAGGGCGCGGGCATTCCCGCCAACCGCATCGTCTTTTCCGAAAAATTCGCGTGCCCGGTCAGCGGTTTCACGATTCCCGAAATCGAACCGCGCCTCTTTTCCTTCAACGCCCCCATGGGCGCCTGCCCCGCCTGCGACGGCCTTGGCGAACGGCAGGAGTTCGATCCCGACCTCGTCGTTCCCAATGAAAGCCTGTCGATCAAGAAGGGCGCGGTCGTCCCCTGGGCGAAATCCAACCCGCCCTCGCCTTATTATATGCAGGTGCTGGGCAGCCTTGCGAAGGAATTCGGCTTCTCCCTCGAAACGCCATGGGCGGACCTGCCGGGCGAGGTGAAGCTGATCATCCTCCACGGCACCGGCGGCAAGCCCGTCACGCTCAAATTCATGGACGGCAAGAAAAGCTACGAGGTCAAAAAGGCGTTCGAAGGCGTCATCGGCAACCTCAACCGCCGCCTGCTCCAGACCGACAGCGCCTGGATGCGTGAGGAACTGGCGAAATATCAGACCGCCATGCCCTGCGAAACCTGCAACGGCGCCCGCCTCAAGCCCGAAGCGCTGGCCGTCAAGATCGCGGGGGAGGACATCAGCCTCTCCACCCGCCGCTCGGTGGTGGACGCGCTCCATTTCTTCACCACGATGCCCGACAGGCTGAACGATCAGCAGAACCAGATCGCAAAGGCCATCCTCAAGGAAATCGTGGAGCGCCTCGGCTTCCTCAACAATGTCGGCCTCGACTATCTCAACCTCGACCGGACCAGCGGCACGCTGTCGGGTGGCGAAAGCCAGCGCATCCGCCTCGCGTCCCAGATCGGCAGCGGCCTGTCGGGCGTCCTCTACGTTCTCGACGAACCCTCGATCGGCCTGCATCAGCGCGATAACGACCGCCTGCTCGTCACGCTGAAACGCCTGCGCGACCTCGGCAACAGTGTCATCGTCGTGGAGCATGACGAAGACGCGATCCGCGCCGCCGACTATATCGTGGATATGGGTCCGGGCGCGGGCGTCCATGGCGGCACCATCGTGGCGCAGGGCACATTGCCGCAACTGCTCAAAAACAAGGACAGCCTGACCGCCGATTATCTCAACGGCACCCGCCGCATCGACGTGCCGGCCAAGCGCCGCAAGGGGTCGGGCAAGAAGCTCACCGTGCACAATGCCCGCGCCAACAACCTGACCGGCGTCACCGCGTCGATCCCGCTCGGCACCTTCACCTGCATCACCGGCGTCAGCGGATCGGGCAAGTCCAGCTTCACCATAGACACTCTTTATGCGGCATCGGCACGCGCCCTCAACGGCGCGCGCATCGTGGCTGGCCCGCATGACAAGGTGACGGGCCTCGACCATTGCGACAAGGTGATCGACATCGACCAGTCGCCGATCGGCCGCACCCCGCGCTCCAACCC
>NZ_JBMDWL010000078.1:0-8328 GCF_048594625.1 Sphingobium sp. | reverse complement strand
GACGGTGCTGCTGCTGGTCGCGGTCATGGCTGTGGTCGCGGCGACCGCACTGGAACGGCTGGCGCTGGCGACTCGCATGACCGGCAATGGTGGTGCGGTCGATCAGGGGCGCGCCTATGCCGATGCTGCCACGGAAATGGCGCGATTGCGGATTGCAGACCTGACGGCATCCAACCCGGCGAAAATCACGCTGGCGGGCGGATGGATGGGGACGCCACAGGCCATGCCGGTGCCCGGCGGTATCGCCACGGCGCGCGTCACCGATGCAGGCAATTGCTTCAACCTCAACAGCGTGGTCGACGGTGAATCCGAAGCCAGCCTGAAACTGCGCCCGACCGGCGTGCAGCAGTTTCAGGCCCTGCTGACCGCGCTGGGTGTAGATGCGCGTCAGGCGCAGGTCGCCGCCGCCAGTCTGGGCGACTGGATCGATACCGACAGCGTGCCCCAGCCCGGCGGCGCGGAGGATGAGAGCTATGCGCAGGTGGAGCGCCCCTATCGTGCGGCGAACCGCTTGATGGTGGACCCCAGCGAATTGCGCGCGGTGAATGGTATCACGCCCGCCATCTACGATCTTGCACGGCCGTGGATATGCGCGTTGCCGACGACCGGTTTGTCGCCGATCAATATCAATACGCTGTTGCCCGATCAGGCGCCGCTGTTCGCCATGCTGCTGCCCGGACAGTTGAGTGTGGCGCAGGCGCGGCAATTGCTGGCGCAGCGTCCGGCGGACGGCTACGGCAGCACAAATCAATTCTGGGCGCTGCCCTCTCTGGCCGGTTTGTCGCCGATTACGGAAGTGCAGGAACAGGTAAAATTGACGACTGGATTTTTCGGAGTGGACGTTTCTGTGGAAGTTGGGGGAACGCAGGTGGTGGAGCGGGCGCTGATTGACGCGCGGCAAAGCCCGGCGGTGCTGGTGCGCCGCAGCTGGGGGGCAGGGGCGTGAGCAGTCGCGACGCGCTGGTCATCTTCCTGGCCGAGGCTGCCGATGGGCGCCCGCACTGGATGCGGGTGACGGACGGATCGATCGTTCAGTCGGGGGATGGCGCCAACTGGCTGGCCGCATGCGGCATTGCCGCCCTGCCGGATCAGGCAAGGGTCATGCTGGTGCCCCCGGCGGCGCTGGTGACGCTGCACTGGCTGTCTTATCCCGAACTGCCGTTCCGGCAGGGACGGGCCGCCGCACGACTGGCGGCGCTGAGCAAAGGGATTGTGCCTGCCGATCAGCTCTTTGCCGCCACCGATCTGAACGAAGATCCGGCCAATGCGCATATCGTCGCAGTGGCAAGCCGGGCCGACATGCAATATTGGCTGCTCTGGGCGCAGCATCATGGGCTGGACCCGGACATCATCCTGCCTGCGCCTTTGCTGTTGCCCGAACCAGACAGCGGTTTCACCGGCGCGATGATCGGCGGAGATCGGCTGTTGCGCGGCGTGGACGTCGCGATGACGCTGGATATGGCTTTGCCGCAGCTGATCGGTGACGCGCGCATTGTCGATGTCAGCAATGGCGCGATAGAAGGGCGCGCCATCGCCGCTCTGGACAATCCTTCGCTGAACCTGCGGCAGGGCGATTTCGCCAAGCGGATGCGGCAGGCCCTGGACCAGCGGGCGATCGGTCGGATCGCTTTGTGGAGCGGCTTGATCCTTCTGCTCAGCCTGCTGATCGCGCTGATCGGGATTGCCAAGCAGCATATGGAAATTGCCCGCCTCGATCGCGATAGCGTTGCGCAAGCGCAGCAGGTTCTGCCCGGCGCGAGCGACGCGACGCAGGCGCTGACGGAAATGGAGGGCCGACTGGCGGCGCGCGGCGCTGGCGGACGGGCGTTTACCGCGCCGGTCGCGGCGCTGTTCAGCGCGATGCAGGATGCGCCCGGCGTGGCCGTGACCAGCCTGTCGCGTGACGCCGACGGCATGGTACGCGCCACGCTGGCCGCCGCCAAAGCAGACGACATCAACAGCGTATTGCTGGCGATACAGGTCGCAGGCTTCACGATTACGGCGACCCCGTCACAGGATCCGGGCGGGCGAACGCTGGCAGACATAACGGTGCGGTCATGATGCAGCATATTGCAACCTACTGGTCGGAACGTTCGACGCGCGAACAATGGATGCTGGGGGTGATGTTCGCGTTGCTCGGCGCGGTCATCCTGTGGTTCGGTATCGCGGCACCGCTGGACAGGGCGCAGCGTTCCGCGCACGAAAGCCTGTTGCAGGCAACGGACCGGAATGCCGCCATCCGATCCGCCGTCAGGCAACTCAAGACGCTTCCCAAAGATGTCGCAGCGGGCAATGGCGCAATGCCGGTCGATCAGTTCGTCGGCCAGAGCGCGGGTGAAGCGGGGCTGACGCTGGAGCGCGCACAGGCCCAGGGCGGCGACCGAATGGATGTAGCCATCGCTTCGGTGCGTCCGGTTGCGCTGTTCTCATGGCTTGCCACGCTGGAGGCGCAGGGAGTGCGCGTCGAAACGATGAGCGCCCGTCCTTCCCCCACGGCGGGCAGCGTGTCGGTGCAGGCGATACTGACGCGGAGCGTCGCGCAATGATGGGCCTTATACTGTCGCGGCGCATGCGGATGGCGCTGGTCCTGACATTGGCGCTGGGGCTGCTCCTTTTCCTGCCGATGCGGGTGGCGCTGGGCCTTGCGGGTCTGGAACGGCTGGGCATCGCGGCGCGTGACGTGCGTGGGACGGTGTGGAGCGGACGGGTCGACCAGCTGATGCTCGGCAATATGCCGATGGGCAGCGTGCGTGCCGGACTGTCGCCGCTGTCGTTGCTCATGGGGCGCGGCCGTTTCGACATCGCCCGGAAAAAAGGACTGCCGGACGATATTGGCGGGGCGCTGACGGTCGGCTTTGGACGCATCGGCGTGGATGATGTGACCGGATCCGTACCGCTTGGCCGCACCTTTGCGCCCTTGCCGGTGGGTGGGCTGATGCTGGACGATGTGAGTGCATACTATGCGGGCGAGCGCTGCGGTCATGCCGAAGGCCGCGTGCAGGCCCGCATGGCCGGGCAGTTTCCCGGCCTCAACCTGCGCCAGGGCCTGTCGGGCGTTATTGCCTGCGACGGCGATGCCCTGCTGCTGCCACTGGTCAGCCAGTCCGGCATGGAAAAGATCACGCTGCGCATCTGGCGTTCGGGTCGCTATACCGCCGAAATGCGGGTAGAGACGGCCGATCCGACATTGTCCGGCACATTGGGACAAGCAGGATTCGCTACGGTGGGCGGCGCGCAGTTGTTGAAGGTTGAAGGCACATTGTGATCCAGCCGCTTGCGCTGTTGCTGGGGGCTTTGTGTGGAGCAATCATCGGCAGTTTCCTCGCCACGCTGATCCTGCGCTGGCCGCAGGGGCGCAGCATCCTGCGCGGACGGTCAATGTGCGACGGTTGCGGCAGAATATTGAGTGTTCTCGATCTGGTGCCGCTGCTCAGCGCCTTGATCCAGCATGGCCGATGCCGGACCTGCGGCGCACGCATCGATCCCTTTCATGGCCGGATGGAGGCCGCCTGCGCGATGATCGGCGCTCTGGCGCTGGGGATACAGCCGGATCTGGGTGGTTTGGCATGGGCGTTGCTGGGCTGGATATTGGCGACGCTGGCCATTCTGGATTGGCGGCATTTCTGGCTGCCCGATGCGCTCACGCTGCCTCTCGCCTTTCTGGGCTTCACGCTGGGCATGTGGGCGAACGACGTCATCCTGATAGATCGCATCATCGGCGCTGCTGTTGGATATGGCGCGTTGCTGTTGATCGCGCTGACCTATCGCGCGTTACGCAGGCGGGAGGGGCTAGGCCTTGGCGACGCAAAGCTGCTGGGCGCGCTGGGCGCCTGGTTTGGGTGGCAGGCGCTGCCGTTCCTGCTGTTGATCGCATCGGTAACGGGGCTGATCGTTATGCTGGCGACCGGTCAGGCGAAACAGCAGAACGCCCGCGCGCCATTGGGCAGCTTTCTGGCGATAGCGGCATTACCTGCATGGATCATCGTGCAGCGGCTTTTCTGAATTATGCTGAGTGGTCGGGGAGACAGGATTCGAACCTGCGACATCCTGCTCCCAAAGCAGGCGCGCTACCAGACTGCGCTACTCCCCGACGGAGGGCGGCCTTAGCGGGGAAGCGCGTGTCCCGTCAATCGCCGATCATGCGATCAGTGAAAGAAAAGCCACAAAAGCAGAATGATGGGGATCGGTACGCCCAGCAGCCACAATAATATGCCCTTGCCCATGTCAGCTTCTCCTTGGTTCAGGGGAGAAAACAGCAACATGATGGCAATGTTCCGCCGATCGCGGGCAAACAAAAAGGGCGGGCCATGAAGACCCGCCCTTCGAGAATCTCGCGAATGCGAAGATTAGTGCGCGTTCGCGACGTTTTCGGCAACGTTGGCGGCGTTAGCAGCTTCGTTAGCGGCGTTCGCAGCGTTGTCAGCAGCGTTAGCGGCGTTTTCGACAACGTTTTCGACGACGGCGTTCGAAGCGTTCGCGGTTTCGTTGGCCGGCTTCTCACCGCAAGCGGCGAGGGCCATCAGGCTGGCCGAAGCGAAAACAACAGCGATCTTCTTCATTGTGTACGGCTCCCATAGCATTATGCCGCGTCTGGCACGTTACAAATGTGACCCTACGCGAGCGACCCGCATTAACGTGTGCGTTGCACAAATCAATGCTTTTCTGTGCCGGTGAGACGATGGAATCACGCGACGGAGTGTTGTCTACAATAAAAGTTCAGTTAACGCCCAGAGATTCTTCGGCATTGGCGACGACGTTGAGAGTGACTGCCCACGCGGCGACATTCTGGCGCAACTGTTCAGGATCGACCTTGTCCAGCGTATCGTCCGGCGTGTGATGCAGGTCGAAATAACGGGTGCCATCCTGTTGCAGGTCGATGACCGGCACGCCCGCCTTTACCAGCGGCGCGATGTCTGCGCCGCCGCCGGCTTCCTGCCTGCTGGCGCCAACGCCCAGCGGCGCGAGCGCATTGGCAATCCGGGTGGCGAGCGCTTCATGTCCCTGCGGCAATTTGAAATCGACGCGCCAGATGCGATCCGCCCCGAAATCCGATTCGATGGCCAGCGCGTGTTTTTCTGACCCATGCGCCTTGTAATAGGCGCGCGCGCCGTCGCCGCCGACTTCTTCCGCCCCTGCCATCAGCACGCGGATCGTGCGGCGCGGCTGGCCCGCCTTTGCCGCATGAAGCGCCGAAGCCGCCGCGATTGCGCAACCGGTCGCGTCATCGATGGCGCCGGTGCCCTGATCCCAGCTGTCGAGGTGACAGGCGGCGACCACGACGCCCGCCGCCGGATCGCTGCCGGGAATTTCGGCGATGATGTTGCCCGATGGCTGATCCTTCAACATTTTCGACGTCAGCGTCAGATGCAGCTTTACCGGCTGGCCGCGCTTGACGATCCGCGCCAGTTGCTCGGCATCCGGCACGGTCAACGCGGCGGCCGGGATGGGCATTACGCCATCCGCCCACATCTGGACGCCGGTATGCGGCACACGATGATGGTCGGTGCCGATCGACCGGATCAGGATGGCGATGGCGCCTTTCTTCGACGCGATGCTCGGCCCCTGTCGACGCGCCGCACCAAAATAGCCGTAGGAGGAGCCATCCTGCGTTGCCTTCATGTCATGATCGACAAAGGCGATCTTGCCCTTCAGGCTGGCTGCGGGTGCTGCTTCCAGATCGGCGATGCTGGGGAAGTAGATGATTTCGCCGTCGATACCCTTGTCGCTGGTCGATCCGCTGTTGCCCAGCGCCGCCAGTGTCAGATTTTGCGGGAACGGCGAAAGGATGCGCGCTTCGTCATGACCGCGGACCCAGACCGGCATCGTATAGGCTTCCGCGCGAACATTGGAAAAACCCAATGCCTTGAGCTTCGCGACGGCCCAGTCGCGGGCGCGGGCTTCCTGCGGCGTACCGGCAGGCCGGGGGCCGACCTCCGTCGTCAGGCCTTCGGTAAAGTCCCAGGCAACATCGTCCTTCAGCGCCGCTTCGCGAATCGCGGCCTCATTGCCGGGCGCGGCTTGGGAAAGGGCGGGGGTGAGGATGCTGCCAAGAAAAAGGGCGGCCAGCGTGCCCGATCGGATTTTCTGCATGGGTGAAGGCGTAGCGAGCCATCACCCATTTGCCAATGGCTTCCGCCTCCGCTAACCCGGCGCAGATTTTTTCACCCGACTTATCCTAATCGTTTTTCGGAGTTGCGCGAACCCATGTCCGCCTCATCGCAATATGCCTACGTCATGAAGAACATGACGAAGACTTTCCCCGGCGCGCCAAAGCCGGTGCTGAACAACATCAACCTGCAATTTTATCGCGGGTCGAAAATCGGCATTGTCGGCCCCAACGGCGCGGGTAAGTCGACCCTGATCAAGATCATGGCCGGTATCGACACCGACATCAGCGGCGAAGCATGGCCGGGCGAAAACGTCACCGTCGGTTACCTGCCGCAGGAACCGCAGCTCGACCCGACCAAGACGGTCCTTGAAAACGTCAAGGACGGCGCCCGCGACATGGCGGACAAGCTGGACCGGTTCAACGAAATCAGCATGATCATGGCCGACCCGCCGGAAGACGTCGATTTCGACGCGCTGATGGAGGAAATGGGCACGTTGCAGGAACAGATCGACGACGCCGACGGCTGGACGCTCGACAACCAGCTGGAAATCGCGATGGAAGCGCTGCGCTGCCCGCCGTCCGACTGGTCGGTGGAAAGCCTGTCGGGTGGTGAAAAGCGCCGCATCGCGCTGACCCGCCTGCTGATCCAGAAGCCGGACATCCTGCTGCTCGACGAACCGACCAACCACCTTGACGCCGAAAGCGTCACCTGGTTGGAAAACCACCTGAAAGAATATGCCGGTTCGGTGCTGATGATCACCCACGACCGCTACTTCCTCGACAATGTCGTGGGCTGGATTCTGGAGCTCGATCGCGGAAAATATTTCCCCTATGAAGGCAACTACTCCACCTATCTGGAGAAGAAGGCCAAGCGTCTGGAGCAGGAAGATCGCGAAGCGACCGGCCGCCAGAAAGCGATCAACGACGAACTGGAATGGATCCGTCAGGGTCCAAAGGGCCGCCAAACCAAGTCGAAGGCGCGTATCGCCAAGTTCGAACAGCTGGTCGCAAGCCAGGAAAATCGCGCACCCGGCAAGGCGCAGATCGTCATTCAGGTGCCCGAACGTCTGGGCGGCAAGGTGATCGAGGCCAAAAACATCAGCAAGGCGTTCGGCGACAAGCTGTTGTTCGAAAACCTGTCCTTCATGCTGCCGCCGGGCGGAATCGTCGGCGTTATCGGCCCGAACGGTGCCGGTAAATCGACCCTGTTTAAGCTGATCACCGGTCAGGAAACCCCTGATTCGGGAGAAATCGACATCGGTTCGACCGTGCGTCTGGGCTTTGTGGACCAGAGCCGCGATCATCTGGACGACAAGAAGAATGTCTGGGAAGAAGTATCGGACGGCCTCGACTATGTGAAGGTGAACGGTCACGACATGTCGACCCGTGCCTATGTCGGCGCCTTCAACTTCAAGGGGCAGGACCAGCAAAAGAATGTCGGCAAGCTGTCGGGTGGTGAACGCAACCGTGTCCACATCGCCAAGATGCTGAAGCGCGGTGGCAACGTGCTGCTGCTCGACGAACCGACCAACGATCTTGACGTCGAAACGCTGGCCGCGCTGGAAGAGGCGATCGAAAACTTCGCCGGTTGCGCCGTGGTGATCAGCCACGACCGCTTTTTCCTGGACCGTCTGGCTACCCACATTCTGGCGTTCGAAGGCGACAGCCATGTCGAATGGTTCGAAGGCAATTTCGAAGCCTATGAAGAAGACAAGCGCCGCCGGCTGGGCGATGCGGCCGATCGTCCGACCCGTCTGGCGTATAAGAAACTGACGCGCTGATCCGTGCATCCATCTTCGCGGTTGCAGTTTTTGCAATCGCGAAGATTTTTTTGCACTTGCGATGGTGGCGCTACCATTTCATAAGGATCGAGCCTTTCAGGCATCCTCTCCTAAAAACTTTCAGGCCGATCCATTTGGATCGGTCTTTTTTTTTTGGCCGAAGCATGAGGGGGCGGCCTTTATGCCATTGCGGGCAGGTAATGGCGCGACATCGGGGAGGCGGCCCGGTTGCAATCGATAAAATAGGATCAGGCTGTCGGGTGCTGTTCGAAACCGTCCAGAGGTTCTGCGGCGGCGTCATGCGCATCGATCCGCGTCACCCGCGCCGCCGTTGGTCCATGCATCGCCAGCGCTTCGAATTGCGCGACTGTCGCTGGTTCGCCCTGAACCATCGCTTCGACGCTGCCATCCATCCGGTTGCGCACCCACCCGGTCAGG
>NZ_JBMDWL010000077.1:0-32877 GCF_048594625.1 Sphingobium sp. | reverse complement strand
GCGCCACGGTGCCACACGGCCTTCAGCGCATCGATGGCGCTGGCGACGACACGGCGGCTGGGGCGGCCATCGGTCGCGGCGACCAGACCCACGCCACAGGCGTCGCCTTCCATTTCGGGGTGATACATGCCCTCGGCTGCGATGCGTGCGCGCTCTTCGGGGCTGGCCATGAACTGTGTCTGTTCGGTCATCATTCGCTCCCTTCACCGGCCCGGCTGTCATTCAGCTCATCGGCCTTTACGCCCAGCAACCGGGCCAGCTTGTCCTTTTCCGCCTTCGAAAGGTCGGCCATCTTGCGCGCCGGCGGCAGGCCGTCGGTGGCTTTCTTTGCGCTGGCGACCAGATCGGGCATCTTCTTCATCATTTGCGGCATCAGCGTCTGCATTTCGCGCATGATGTCCGGGTCCATCATCATCGTCATATATTCCGTCGCGAACCGGTTGCCGGTCGGCGTCTGGAAAAAGGCGTTGATCTCACCCAGCTGCTTCACATCGAACTTGCGCGCGTAGGCGCGGGTCAGCGCGTCGCGGACATTGGGTTCGAACCCGTCCATCATGTCCGCCATGGCGCCCATCATCGCATCCATGCCCAGCTTCGTGCGCTCGCGGAAATGCGGGTCGACGATGGCGCTGACTTCTTCCATCGACGCTTCGCTCATGTCGCTCAGGCTGTCTTCGGGCACGCCAGCAATGCGGGCGATCTGGGCGATCGGCATCTTCATCATGCCGCCCATCATCGCATCCATCATCTTGGACATGTTTTCGCCCATCAGCCTTTTATAGGTGCCGACAGGAAATAGTTTCTGCACGACCGGGGCAGCCGCCGCCACGCGGGCAGGGTCGGATGCGGCAGGAGTAGGCGCGACAGGAGCATCCGCCTGCACATGGGCGACCGGCATCGCCGCAATCAGCGCCAGCGTGGCAAGGCCGGATCGAAGGATGCGCTTCACGCCACGACCCTTTCGCCGGCCGCAGCCTTTGCCTTGGCCTTCAGATAACGGTGCATATGGTCGGTCACGTCACGGCCGTCGCGGATCGCCCAGACGACCAGACTTGCGCCGCGCACGATGTCGCCAGCGGCGAACACGCCGTCAACGCTGGTCATCATCGTCTTATGATCGACGCGCAACGTGCCCCAGCGGGTGACCGACAGGTCTTCGCTGCCGAATAGGCGGGGCAGTTCTTCGGGGTCATAGCCCAGCGCCTTGATCACCAGATCCGCTTCCAGCGTATGTTCGCTGCCCGGATCGGGTTCCGGCGCGCGGCGGCCCGATGCGTCGGGCTGGCCCAGACGCATCTTCGTGACCTTGACGCCGGTGACATGGTCGGTGCCTTCGAACGCGATCGGCGCGGTCAGCCAGACGAATTCGACGCCTTCTTCCTCCGCATTGGCGACTTCGCGCTGCGACCCCGGCATATTGTCGCGGTCGCGGCGATAGAGGCACTTTACGGACTTGGCGCCCTGACGGATCGCCGTGCGAACGCAGTCCATGGCGGTGTCGCCACCGCCGATGACGACGACATTCTTGCCCGTCGCCAGCAATGTGCCGTCCTCATGTTCGGGCACGGCATCGCCGAACCCGGCCTTGTTGGAGGCGGTCAGATAATCGAGCGCTTTCACGACGCCCGGCGCGCCCACGCCCGGTGCGCGAATGTCGCGGGGCTTGTAGACGCCGGTCGCGATCAGGACGGCGTCATGCTTGTCGCGCAGCTGTCCCAGCGTGGCGTCGCGGCCGACTTCGAAACTTTCGTGGAAGACGATTCCGCCGTCCTTCAGACGCTGGATGCGGCGCATGACCACATCCTTTTCCAGCTTGAAGCCGGGAATGCCATAGGTCAGCAGCCCACCCGCGCGGTCGTGCCGGTCATAGACATGGACGTCATAGCCGGCGACGCGCAGATATTCGGCGGTGGTGAGACCCGCCGGACCAGCACCGATGACGCCGACCGACTGGCCGTTCGGCGCGCCGGGGACCAGCGGTTCGACCCAGCCTTCCTTCCACGCGGTGTCGGTGATGTATTTTTCGACCGAACCGATGGTGACGGAGCCATGGCCGGAAAATTCGATGACGCAATTGCCTTCGCACAGGCGATCCTGCGGGCAGATGCGGCCGCAGATTTCCGGCATGGTGCTGGTCAGGTTGGACAGTTCATAGGCTTCGCGCAGCCGCCCTTCAGCGGTCAGGCGCAGCCAGTCGGGGATATGATTGTGCAGCGGGCAGTGGGTCGAACAATAAGGGACGCCGCATTGCGAACAACGCGATGCCTGTTCCTCCGCCTTGCCCAGAATGAAGGACTTGCTGATTTCCAGGAAATCGTCGGCGCGATCATCGGCTGCGCGCTTTTCTGGATAGGCCTGTGCCTTACCCACAAATTTCAGCATCGGATTGTCGCCCATGATCCTGCTTCCCTGACTATGTTGCTGAAGCGCACATAGCAGCAAAACCCGCGAAGTCACGGGGATTCTTGCAATTAGGTCAGTTTATCTGACCAATTATAAGGTGTTTTTTGCAATATTTGCGAAACGTTCGCAAATATTGGTGCGATATAAGGTCCGATCCGGAACTATCTTACGGCCAGCCAGAGGAGGGCGGTGGTCCCGGCGATGATTCGATACCAAGCAAAAGGCGCGAACCCATGTTTCGACACCAGCCCCACAAACCATTTGATGACCAGCAGCGCGACGATGAACGATACGAAGAACCCCAGCGCGATGCTGTCCCAACCGACGGCGGCACTGGTGATCTGATCGCCCTTTTTCAGCAGTTCCAGCGTGGTCGCACCCAACATGGTAGGGATGGCAAGGAAGAAGCTGAACTCCGCTGCGGTGCGCCGTTCCACCCCAAGGGTCAGCGCCCCCATGATCGTCGCGCCCGACCGGCTGACGCCGGGAATCATCGCGATGCACTGGATCAGGCCGATCCCCAGCACACGAACGACGGGTATGTCGGCAATGCCGTGAAACCGCTGTTCCTTGATCATCCGTTCGATGATCAGGATGCCCACGCCGCCCGCGATCAGCGCCCATGCGACGACCTGCGGCGAACCGAGGAGGATTTCGACATAGTCATGCAGGGCAAGGCCGATCACCGCAGCAGGGATGAAAGCGATCACCAGATTGCGCAGGAAGCGCCAGCTGACCGGTTCGCGCCGGATAAGGCCCATCGCCACCGCCCAGAATGTGCGCCAGTACAGCACCACGACCGCCAGAATTGCGCCCAGCTGAATGACGACGTTGAACATCGCCCAGACCGATGAATCATAGCCCAGCAGTTCGCTGGCAAGGATCAGGTGACCGGTCGAGGATACCGGCAGAAATTCGGTCAGCCCCTCCACGATGCCCAGCAGGATGACGGTCAGATAATGCAGGTCCATGGGTGATCCCTAGGTACGTGACATAAAAAATCCTCCCCGGATGCGGGGAGGAGTGAGAGGGGCGGGCAAGAGGTCGACTTCTGCCCCGCCTGCTTCATGGCTGGATCAGGCGCTCGCCCGACCGGCAAAGCGGCCATGGCGACGATAGCGGACCATCCATTTGCCGGCGACCGCGCCCATCGGGGTTGCAGCAACGCCCAGCGCGTCCAGCCCCTGCGATCCGGCCGAAGCCACGTTGTCGCGGCCGAGCATGGCGAGCTGATCGCGGGTGATCGGGCCGCCGGGCAGGAGTGCCAGCAGCGATGCGATGGCGCTGGGCACTTCGACGACGGGCTTGTCGCGACCGATGGCTTTGGCGATCCAGAGGTTGACCTCCTTCATGCTCATCACCTGCGGTCCGGCGACTTCGTAGGTCTTGCCACCATGGACGCCGGGCGTTTCGGCGGCGTTGGCGATCGCCTGTGCCACGTCGGCGACATAGACTGGCTGGAATTTCGTATCCGCGCCGATCATGGGGATGATGGGTGCCGATCCGATGATCTGGGCGAAGCGGTTGAGGAACTGATCCTCCGCGCCAAAGATGATCGACGGGCGGATGATCGTTGCGGTCGGGAAGGCGGCCTTAACCGCTGCCTCGCCCGCCGCTTTCGATCGGCCATAGGCCGACGGGCTGCCTGCATCCGCGCCGATGGCGGAGATATGGACCAGCGCCTTCACGCCTGCCGCCGTCGCGGCCTTTGCCACATTGGCGGCGCCTTCATGATGGAAGGCGTCGAAATCGCCGTTCAGCACGCCGACCAGATTGATGACGACGTCACTGCCTGCAATGGCGCGTTCGACCGTGATCGGCTTGCGGATGTCGGCGCCCACAAACTGGCTCTGGCCCAGATTGCCCAGCGCCTTCACCTTGACCGCGACGGCCAGATCGCGCTGCGCGATGCGCACGCGTGCGCCCCGCGCCATCAGCGCCTGCGCGACCTGACGGCCCAGAAAGCCGCCGCCGCCGAAGATCGTAACCAGACTGTCCTTCATCACGCGCGTCCCATATGTTTCAACCAAGGGGAATGACTCTGCCCAACCCCTTGCAACAGGTGCCGGTCGCTGACAACTGTGTTTTGTTTTTCGCCTGATGCGAGCCGTTGGCGGTTCCGGTCGACATCATCATGCTTTAACCGATCCAGCTCCGCAGATCGGCCAGCATCCACAGACCCAGCGCCAGAAACAGCAACGCTGCGCCGACCTGAAGCGCGCGCATCGGCACTTTTTTCGCCAGCGCTTCGCCGAACAGGACGGCGGGTACATTAGCGAGCATCATGCCCAGCGTCGTGCCCATGGTGACGGCCGCCAGATTGTCGAAACGCGCGCCCAGGGCGACGGTCGCTACCTGCGTCTTGTCGCCCATTTCGACCAGAAAGAAGGCAATGAGGGTCGTCACGAAAACGCCCGCTTTCGATGGAACCTTGAGCGGCGCATCCTCATCGATCTTGTCGGGTACCAGCGTCCATGCGGCCATGGCGACGAAGGAAAGGGCGACCGCGTAGCGAAACCAGTCCTGCGTCAGCACGCCCGCGATGGAATGACCGACAAGGGCCGCCAGAAAATGATTGGCGATGGTCGCGGCGAATATGCCCATGATGACCGGCACCGGCTTTCGAAACCGGGTGGCGAGCAGCATGGCGAGCAACTGGGTCTTGTCTCCCATTTCGGCGAGCGCGACCAGCGCAGCGGAGGTGAAGAGGGCATCCATGTCAAAACTATCCGGGGCCGGGCAAGGATGGACGACACAATGCCATCGTCGCTTTCCGCCCGGCCGGACAGGAAAACGCCGATGCCATTGGTCTCGCCCGATGCGGATTTCGATCCGCATCCCATACGCCATGGCCTCTCGACCAAATATGTTGACGCATGGCCCGTTCCCACGGAACGGCTGGCTACTCCCCAGATGACGCGCTAGCCTCTAGGCCGAACCGATAGGGAAAGCAAGCCATGGCGGATGGAGATCAGGCGGCGGTCGAAGATTTTCTGGCGCGGGTCGAACCGGCCGAGCGGCAGGCGGATGGTCGTATCGCCGTGGCGATGATGGCGCGCCTTTCGGGCGAACCGCCGCGCATGTGGGGACCGAGCATCATCGGATTTGGCCGCTATCATTATCGTTACGACAGCGGGCGTGAAGGGGAGAGTTGCCGCGTCGGCTTTTCCCCGCGCAAGGCGGAACTGGTCTTGTACCTCGCCGGGCTGGAGGATGCGGACTTCACCCCGCTTGGCAAGCATAGAAGGGGCAAGGGCTGCCTGTATATCAAGCGCCTGGCGCAGGTCGATATGGCGGTGTTGGAGTCGCTGATCGTCCGGAGTCTTGCCCATATGGACAGGACATATCCACGATGAAGCCATGGTTGACGGCCATCGCCATGATGATGCTGGCCGCGTCTCCTGCCGGGGCGCGGGGCATGGAGGATGCCACGATAGAGACGCTGTCGGCCGACATGGCGGCAGGGCGTATCAGCAGCGAGAAGGCGGTGCGGGCCTATCTGAAGCGGATCGCAGTAATGGACCGCAGGGGGCCGCGGCTGAACAGCATCATCGCCATCAACCCGCGCGCCATTGCCGAGGCGCGAGCGTTGGACGCGGAACGGCGTGCGGGCAGGCTGCGCGGGCCTCTCCATGGCGTGCCGATCCTGCTGAAGGACAATATCGAGGCTGCGGGCATGCCGACGACCGCCGGATCGCTGGCGCTGGCCCGCAACGACCAGAACAGGGATTCACCGGTCGCAGCGTCGCTGCGCGCGAAAGGCGCCGTCATCCTTGGCAAGACGAACCTGAGCGAATGGGCCAATTTCCGGTCGGAACGGTCGCTTAGCGGATGGAGCGCGGTCGGCGGCCTTACACGCAATCCCTATGCGCTGGATCGCACGACCTGCGGATCGTCCAGCGGATCGGGCGCGGCGGTCGCGGCCGGTTTCGCACCCGCCGCGATCGGCAGCGAAACCAACGGGTCGATCATCTGCCCGTCATCGATGACCGGACTGGTGGGGTTGAAACCGACCATCGGCCTGATCCCGCGAACCCATATCGTGCCGATCAGCCATAGTCAGGATACGGCGGGGCCGATGGCGCACCGGGTTCGCGATGTCGCGCTTCTGCTGTCGGCGCTGATCGCCAGCGATCCGGCCGATCCGACAACCGCCGATGCCATGGCCCATGCGAAGGATTATGCAGCCGCCCTCAACCCGGCAAAGATCGCGACGATGCGGATCGGCGTGCTGCGCGGCGGCGCGCAGCCGGAATTGCTGGCCCGGTACGAAGCGGCGCTGGCGGTGTTGAAGGGGCTGGGCGCAACTTTGGTGGAGGTGAAGAAGCCACCGATGGAAGGCATGTCTGCGGCAAGCTATGAGGTGCTGCAATATGAGTTCAAGGCGGATCTGAACGCCTATCTGGCATCGACCCGGTCCGATCAGGTGGGCGCGCGTACGCTCGAAGCGCTGATCGCATTCGATGCGGCGCATGCGGACGAAGAAATGCCCTTGTTCGGGCAGGACATCTTTATCGCGTCGCAGGCGAAGGGCGGGCTGGACGATCCTGCCTATCGCACGGCGCGGGAAAAGTCGTTGCGGCTTGCGGGACGGCAAGGGATCGATGCGATGTTGCAGGATTATCGCGTCGATATGCTGGTAACGATCAGCTATGGCCCGGCCTGGCCGTCGGATACGGTATGGGGTGATCAATATGAAGGGCCGGGTGGCGCCACCGGACCCGCCGCCATTGCTGGCTATCCGCATTTGACCGTGCCGATGGGGCTGGTGCGCGGCTTGCCCGTGGGGTTGAGCTTCATCGGTTCGGCCTATGGCGAACAGGCGCTGCTGGACGCGGGGCTGGCCTATGAACAGGCGGCGAAGATCGCCATCAAGCCCGATTTCCGCCCGACCGTCGATGCGGGGCCGGAACTGGAGGGGGGCGGCGCAGCCTTAAAACAGTAGCGATCTGGAGGATCGCTTAAGGTTCGCCCTTGCTTTCCTGCATCCGGCGTTCGGCGAACCATCTGGCCATCATCTGTGCGAAACAGCCGCTATTCGATCCGCCAATCGCGGAACAGCCCATGGGCCCGGCGTTGCGCTGGGTTTCTTCCATCGTCGCAACTTGACTGCCCCAGCCGGGGCCACCCGCGACGGCGGGCTTTTCACGCAGTTTCTTGGGAATGCGATATCGTTCGGATTCAGGCCGCCGGGCGCAGACGACGATTTCGTCGCCCTTGCTTTCCGGACAGGCATCATCGCCATAGACGGTGAGGTTGATGATCCGGTCTGGCGGCGGTTCGGGCTGTGCCACGACCGTTGCTGGCAGCAGCATCAGGCCGATCAGAGGTGGCAGGGCGTATCGACGCATGGAAACAGTCCTTCAAACCCCTGTCGTTGCCTAACGTGCCCATGGCCGGCGATTGCCTGTCAGGGACGCCGCCCGCGCCCCTTTGCCGTCATTTCTGCGGCTGCTGCGGTTTGGCCTGCGGTTGCTCGGCCGCCTTTTCCGCGGCTTCCTCAGCCTTTACCCGCGCTTCGATCGCTTCGCTGTCCGCGTCGATGGTGGACAGGCGCTTGGATCGTTCGGCCTCGACCAGATCCTTCCAACTGGCATTGTCGAGTGCCTGCCGTTCCGCCTTGGCAAGGCGCGACAGTTGCGCGAAACAACCGGTCGCGCCGCCGCTGCCCACCGGGGAACAGCTTTCGGTGCCCTGACGGCCGACATATTCCATCGATCGGACGCGTTCTCCCCACGCCTGTTTGCTCGGCTCGTTGGGGTTGCCGCGCAGTGGTTCGGGAATGCGGTATCGGTCCTTTTCTTCCTTGCGCGCGCAGACGACGATGTCGTCGCCCTGGCTTTGCGGGCAGGCATCGTCGCCATAGACGATGACGATATTGACCTTTTCGGTATCGGCCGGGCCAGCGGCCTCCTGCGCCATGGCGGGGACGGATGCGCCCAGCATCATCAGTGCTGCGATCATCGGGGTCTTCATCATCGGTCGTCCTCGTTCAGAAACGCTTCGAAAGCGCGATGGCCGCGCGGCATCCCAATCGGATGGCGCCCGACAATAGCGGATAGGCTGGCGCCTGTTCGGCTCCATGCGCCAAAGCGGCTTCACGATGTTCCACCTCTTCCGCCTGAAAATCCGCAATGGCGGTGGAGAGTTCCGGGTCTTCTTGACCCAGAGCCTCCAGCTGATCCGCATAATGTTTGTCGATTTCGGTTTCGACGGCGGCGGTGCAGGCCATGGCGGCCTTTGGCCCCATGGCGGCGGTCACCGCGCCGAGTGCGAAACCGGCGACGTTCCAGAAGGGCGCAAGGATGGTCGGGCGCACGCCGCGCCGGGCGATCATCGCGTCAAAGGCGTCGCGATGCCGTTCTTCCTGCGCGGCCATGCCCGCGATCAGACGGCCATAGGGATGGCGATCGCCCATCACCGCCAGCTGCCCGGCATAGATGCGCACGGCGCCAAATTCGCCCGCCTGATCGATCCGCACCATGGAAGCCCGGTCGGCATCGCTCAACCTTTTGCCGGGGCGGGGGAAATCCTTAGGCGCGTTCATGCCTTCCTCGCTTTCAGGAGCAGGGTCAAGATGGCGAGTGCGGCCGCCCCGGACAAGAGGCCGTTATAGCCAGCCATGGAAATGCCCAGCATTTTCCAGGCGGCGACGTCGCAGCGCGTGATCGGGCTGGCCATGATCTGACTGAGCATGTCCGCCGCGCTGCCGCCGGTGGGTGCGGTGGAACAGGTGGTCAGCCCTTCCCACCAGCCATATTCGACCCCGGCATGGAACAGGCCGATCAGGCCGCTGATGCCGACCGCGATACCGGCAAAGCCCGCAAACAAGCCGCTGATACAGGCCTGGCCGCGTGTAGCATAAGCGACCAGCGCCAGCGGGATCGCCGCCATATGGGCATAGCGTTGCCACCAGCACATTTCGCAGGGGTGAAGCCCGCCCAGATATTGAAAGGCATAGGCGCCAGCGAGCATGACGACCGGCACGGCCAGCGCCAGTGCAAGCGCCTTTGCAAGGGAAGGGGACAGGCTGTTCATCATGCCCGCTTAAACCCTTGCCATGCTTTCGTCATGCTGAACTTGCAGGGGTTTAACCCCAAAGCGGACGATTATTTAGCGCCCGGCTTTCGCGCCGTCGCGGCTTTGGGCGTTTGCGCCTGTGCGATGGTTGCGCCGGGCGTGCTGGCAAGGCGGGAAATGGTTTTCAGCGCATAGTCGAGCTGGAAATCCTCTATCCCCTTTTTCTTGAGGTCTTCGGCCGACATGGCGAAGCGCGGATCGTCCTTTACATCCTCTTCCAGCGCCTTGTCGTCGGTCTTGATCTCGTTGATCAGGTGGCGGCGCAGGTCGCTTTCGCGGAATTTGGGCCGGTTCTTGTAATCGGGGTCAGACAGCTGGGGCACGCGGATGTCTGGCTGAATGCCGCCATACTGAACGCTGCGGCCCGATGGCGTGTAATAGCGCGCGGTGGTGAGTTTCAGCGCGGTCGTGCTGCTGAGCGGCAGCATGGTCTGCACGCTGCCCTTGCCGAAGCTGCGTTCGCCCATCACCAGCGCGCGGTGCTGATCCTGGAGCGCGCCAGCCACGATTTCGGACGCCGACGCGGAACCCGCGTCCACCAGCACGATAACCGGCAGACCTTTCGCATCGTCGCCGGGCTTCGCATAATAGCGTTCGACGTCGCCCTTCGCCCGGCCGCGCTGCGACACGATTTCTCCGCGTTCGAGGAAGGTGTCGCTGACCGTCACCGCTTCGTCCAGCAGACCGCCGGGGTTGGAGCGCAGGTCGAGGATATAGCCGGTGGGCTTATGCCCCAGGCTCTTGTCGATGCTGCGGATCGCCGAACGGACGTCGGCGCCGGTATTGGCCGAGAAGCTGACGATGTTGATGACGCCGATATTATTTTTCACTTCCCATTTGACGGGCTTGAGCTGAATGATTTCCCGCGTCAGGGTGAGTTCGATCGGCTTGTCGCGGCCGGTGCGGACCAGCGTCAGCTTCAGGCTGGTGCCCGGCGCGCCGCGCATCTTTTCCACCGCTTCGTCCAGCGTGCCACCATAGATGAGCTGGCCGTCGATATGGGTGATATAGTCGCCCGCCTTGATGCCCGCGCGCCATGCCGGGGTATCCTGCGTCGGGGCGATCACCTTGACCGCGCCATCTTCCTGCGTGACCGACAGGCCAAGGCCGCCATAGCTGCCCTCCGTCTGGGTTTTCAGGTTCTGGAAATCGCGCGCGTCGAGGAAGCTGGAATGCGGGTCGAGGCTGGCCAGCATGCCGTCGATCGCGCCCTTGATCAGCTTTTCGTCGTCGACCTTTTCCACATAGTCGCTGCGCACCTTCTGGAACACGTCCATGAATTCATCGAGCGCCTTGTAGCTCGATGCTTCCCCGTCGGCGAGCGCGGCGGTGGTGGCGGGGATGAGCGCAAGCGCACCAAGCGCGACGGCGCCCTGGAGGAAGGTGGATTTCATGGCTGTCCTGGGAGTGTGCATCAGGGGTCCGATATAGGATGATTCGCGCGTCAACGCAAAAGCTCGCTTCGACCAATGTCGCGCAGCGTCGATGAGCGTCGCGTTAATGACGCGGTCAGCCAGGAGCGTCGGTTCATGACGCGGTTAGCCAAGCCCCACCAGCGGCACGATGTCCACCGGGCGACCGTTGCGGCGCAGTTCGACGGTGACGCTGGCGCGGCCCGCGCCGGTGACGCCGACGGGATCGCCCTGTCGCACGGCGTCGCCCACCTGCGCGGTGACTCGGTGCAGGCCGGTGATGAGCGTGGTCCAGCCCTGCCCATGGTCGATGATCAGGATCTGGCCATAATCGCGATAGGGACCGGCAAAGGCGATGCGCCCGGCGGTTGGCGCGATCGCCTGTGCGCCCGGCTGGGTGACGAGGGTCAGGCCGCGGGAACGGACGCCGCCGTCATTGACTTCGCCCATGCCGGTGACCAGCTGGCCGATGACGGGCAGGCGATAGGGGGGCGGACCTGAATCGGCGGGATCGCGATCGGGGGCGGGGGCGGCGGCCTGATCCGGGCGTGCGGGTCGCAACAGCGGGCCGGACAGCGCAGCGAGCCGATCGCGCAGGTCGCCTGCTTCCTCCAGCCGGTCCATCAGGTCAACAATGTCGCGCGCCCGTTCGCCCAGCGCCAGCGCCCGTTCGCTTTCCAGCCCCGCATTGGCGCGATAGTCGCGCGCGGCGACGCGCTTTTGCGCTTCCAGCGCGGCGAGCGCGGTCTGGCGATCCTTGCGGTCGGTCTGGGCTTTGGTGAGGGCGTCGGCAGCCTGCTGCGCCGTGGCGCGCAGCGCGCGGCTCCTGTCCAGTTCCTGCCGCAGGCCAGCGGTCCGCTGTTCGATGACGGGCAGCACCTGTCCCAGTACGGCGCGCATATGGACGGCGTCTGCCACCGATCCGGGTTGTACCAGCGCCAGTGTGAGCGGGCGGCGGGCCATCATCTGAAGCGCGGCGGTCAGGCGCACGACGGGTTCCTGACGGGCAGCAAGGCGGGCGGTCTGGGCGCGCTGCATCCGGGCGATAATGGCGATGCGGGCCTGTGCCGCCTGAATATCCGCCTCCGCCTGCTGGATGCGGGCGGCGATCGCAGCGGCGCGGCGGCGGGCCTGTTCGGCGTCGTCGCGGGCGGCGGTCGCCTGTTGTTCGAGGCGCGCGGAACGATCGCGGGCTTCGTCCGACTGGCGCCGCGCATTTTTGAGCGCCTGCTGTTCCTGCGCCAGCGTGGTGCCTGCATTGCCCGACAGGATGATGGCCCCGTCCTGCGCAGCGGGCAGGCGCGTGGCGGCGAGAGCCAACAGCCCCGCCATGCCGCCTGCGATGAGGATGTTGCGCTTCACCCGATGCCCTGTCCCTGTCCGCTCCTGACTAGGCGCAAAGCCAGGCGGATTCTAGCCTTCGCGATGATAGGGGTGATTGGCGAGGATGGAACAGGCGCGCCAGAGCTGTTCGGCCAGCATTGCGCGGGCCATCATGTGCGGCCATGTCATCGCGCCAAAGGCGATCAGCAGGTCTGCGTTGGTCCGTTCCGAATCGTCGAAACCGTCCGCCGCGCCGATCAGGAATCGGCATTCGCGAGTGCCCGCGTCGCGCCAGCCCTCTATTCGGCGGGCAAAATCCATGGAGCCGAGCTGCCTGCCCTTTTCGTCCAGCATCACCGTGACGGTTCCGGGACCGGCGGGAGGCAGTTTGCCGCCCCGGTCGGGCATTTCGGTGATCCTGTGCGGCATGGTCAGCCGTTTGACATAACGGTCGACAAGGTCCGCTTCGGGCGAGCGACCGATCTTTCCGCGCGCGATGATGTGAAGGAGCATGGATCAACCGTCCGTTCGGGCTGAGCGAAGTCGAGGGAGCAGCCGAGCTTGACGAAGGCCACTTCGCTTCGCTCAGTGCGGGGCTTCGACTTCGCTCAGCCTGAACGGGTCTTTATCGTGTCAGGCGTTGCCCGCGACCGGTGCGTCGACAAAGCCCCACATCCGTTCGAGATTGTAAAAGCTGCGCACTTCCGGTTTGAACAGGTGGACGATCACGTCGCCCGCGTCGATCAGCACCCAGTCGGCGACCGGCAGCCCTTCGACCCGCGCGGAACGGCCCGTTTCCTTCTTGATCCGTTCGGCAAGATGCTGGGCCATGGCCGCAACCTGACGCGACGAACGGCCGCTGGCGATCACCATATGGTCGGCGATGCTGCTCTTGCCTTCAAGCGGGATGGAAATGGTTTCCTGCGCCTGGTCGTCGTCGAGCGACTGCATGACGAGGGCATGGAGGGCGGCCACGGAATCGGCACCAAAGGCCGGATCGTTGGCGGGGGCGAGGTTAGACAATGAAACTCCAATCTAGATGACGTACCGACGCGTGAGCGGATCGCGCGCACACGTTGCTTGATATTCGCGATGCCAGAGGGGGTCCGCCTGCCGCAGCAGGGTCGCCGATCTTGGATCAGGGCGAAAGCGCAATAGCACGAGCGCCGGTGGTCTCCAATTCGTCCAGTCTGCACTCTGGCGCGCGGACCGGACGAAGCGCCGCAGCCAGCTCATGGCCGTAGAGCCATGGGCACCCCTATCATAACCCGGACGGGCGATAACGGCAATGGGCATTTGCCGGGCAATGCCACGCCAGTCGCGCCACTGGCTGAATTGCCCCAGATTATCAGCGCCCATCAACCAGATGAAGCGATGGCGCGGATAGTGGCGGGTGAGCGCGCGCAGCGTGTCGACGGTATAGCGCGTGCGCAATTGCCGTTCGATGGCGGTGGCGCGAATCGGAGCGCGGCGGGCGACCCGTTGCGCATGGGCAAGGCGCGCGGGGAGCGGCGCCATGCCCTTCGCCGGTTTTAGCGGATTGCCGGGCGACACGAGCCACCAGACTTCATCGAGATCGAGCGCCTGCCGCGCGAAGAGCGATATGGCGCGGTGCCCGCCATGGGCCGGATTGAAGGAGCCGCCGAGCAGGCCGATGCGTTTCATGTCCGAGCCATGCCAGCCTTGGGCCGGGGCGGCAATGGGTGGCCGGGGGCATGAGGGCCATGGGGGGCGGTGCGGCGGCAATGGGGAGTGGTTTGCTCGCAAAACCGGTGTGGGACGTTTAAAGCATGATCCGATCGGGTTGAGACCGGTCATGCGTCAACCGCCATTTGTTGACCGCATATTGCGAGCCGTCCTCTGTTTCAGATGACTTCACGACGGTCTAACTTCGCTAACTTCTTTCTCATTCACCATCGAAAGTTTCGGGTAAACGATATGCGTGGGACCATCCATGATCGTTGCGGGGGCGATAAATAGGGAAATTTCTGCACGACTGGCTTCGCCATGTCGGCTGGACGACCAGGATTAGCGCGGCAGAGACATGTAGGACAGCATCAGCAGTCCAGCGCCCGCCGCAATGTGCGGCGATAGGGGATGCGGTCCAGTTTCGCCATCAGATCGGCGAAGGGATGATCCGTCGTGATCGCCGGTTCAGGCGCCGGAGGATTGGCGTCGGGTCGTCGCCGCAACGGATGACGGAATGATATGGTCTTCCACATGACGCTCTCCACGAAGCGACCTTTCGTGCCGCTTATGGAGAGATACGCAGCGCCATGCCCCTGAGTTCCCGCCTTTATTCCGCGACGGGCAGGGCGCGGGCCTCTTCCGACTGGGGATCGCGGGTGAGGACGTCGAGCGGCTCCACCGCCTCGATCTCCTTCCCGCCGGTTTCGACGTCCAGATCGCGGAAGCGGCGACCGGCGGGCAGGACGGAGCGGTCGAAGCTGCCGACGAATTTGTTGTAATTGTCCACCGCGCTGGTGAGGCCGGTGCCCAGACGTTTCAGATGGGTCGCGGCGGTGGCGAGCCGTTCGTAAAGCTGTTTGCCAAGGTCGGCGACTTCGCGGGCCTGATCCTGCATCTTTGCCTGACGCCAGTGCCCCGCGAGCGTGCGGGCGAGGGGCAGGAAGGTCGCCGGGCCGCAGATGATGACGCGGTTGCGCGCGGCGCGTTCCCACAGGTCCATGTCCGCTTCCAGCGCGGCGGTGACGAAATTGTCGCCCGGCACATACATGATGACGAAATCGGGCGCCTTTTCGAACTGTTCCCAATAGGCCTTTCGCCCCAGCGCGTCGGCATGGGTGCGCACGGCGCGGGCATGATCGGCCAGATAGCGTTCGCGCGAAGCGGGATCGACCTGATCCACCGCGTTCAGATAAGCCTCCAGCGAGCATTTGACGTCGACCACCAGTTGCTGGTCGCCGGGCAGGCGGATGATGAAGTCGGGGCGCAGGCGGGCTTCGGAACCATTGGCCTCCACGGTGACGGAGACTTCCTCCTGAAAGTCGACGAAGGCGGAAAGACCGGCGGTTTCGATGAGATTCTTGAACTGCTGTTCGCCCCAGCGGCCGCGCGTCTTGGGCGCGGCGCGCAGCGCGTTGACCAGCTTTGCGGTTTCTTCGCGCACCTGCCCCTGACCCTGCTGCACCTGCCCGATCGCTTCGCGCAGTTCGGCATAGCTGCCCACGCGATCCTTTTCGACGCGGGCGAGGCCCTCTTCATAGCGTTTGAGGGTGGTTTCGACGGGATTGAGCAGGGTCTTGAGCTGCGCCTCGCTCTTTTCGCTGGCCTGGGCGAAACGCTGATCGGCGCGGGTGAGGAACTGGGTCTGCGCCTGATCGAGGAGCTTGCCGCCGATTTCGCTGAACTGGGCGGACAGCTGTTCCTTCGCATCCCGGAGCGCGGCGATCTGCTGTTCGAATGCCTGGGCGCGGGCCTGGCTGTCGGATCGCAGGGCGGTGAGTTCGCGCAGCGCGGCTTCGCGTTCACCCTGAACCTGATCGAGGCGCTGGGCGGCGGCGGCCTGCACCGCGTCCAGTTTCTGCGCGGCGGCGAATTGCATGGCGTCGATCCGCTGGTCGAAGCTGCCCTGTGCGGATTCGAGGCGGGCGACATGGGCGGCGGCCTGCGCCACCCGTTCCTTTTCCACTGCCAGTTCGGCGATGGCGGCATTGCGCTGGGCGGCTGCGGTGTCGAACCGGGCCGTCAGGTCGGCCTTTTCAGCGATGAGGGGCGCCTGCGCCTTGCCCTTGAGCAGCCAGCCGACCGCAAGCCCGATCAGCAGCGCGATGACGATGAGAAGGGCGGCGAGGCTGTCCATAGAATATCCTTTGGGAACGAAACGGGAACCTAGCCGTGCCCGCCCGATCCCGCAAGCCGGTTCGTCAGGTCAGTGTCGCGCGGAAGGCGGCAAGCCGGTCGATCGCCCGATCCAGCGTTTCGTCCGATTTGGAGAAGCAGAGGCGGACCAGATGAGTGACGGCGCGATCGGGATAGAAGACGGAGATCGGGATGGCCGCGACCCCGGCTTCATCGATGATCCGTTCGCAGAAGGTCACATCGTCGATCGCGATGCCCGATGCGGGCAGGTCGATGGAGAGGAACCATGTCGCGCCGCTGGGCTGAACGGCATAGCCAGCGCGCGCAAGGCCCACCGACAGGCGATCGCGCGAGGCCTGATAGGCGGCGCGCTGATCCGCCAGCCATTGGTTCGGCCAGCCAAGGCCTTCCGCGACAGCCCATTGCAGGCCCGGCGGGGTGGTGAAGGTCAGGAACTGATGCGCGCGGGCGAGCAGGGTGGCGAGCGCGGGCGCGGCGCACATCCAGCCGACCTTCCACCCCGTGACCGAAAAGATCTTGCCCGCCGACCCGATCTTCACCGTGCGGTCGCGCATGCCGGGATAGGCCATGAGCGAGCGATGGTGATGGCCGTCATAGACGGTTTCCTCCCACACTTCGTCACAGATGGCGATGAGGTCGTGGGCGACGCAGATGTCGGCCAGCAAAGCGAGTTCTGCATCGCGCATGACGATGCCGGTCGGATTGACCGGATTGTTCATGAGGAGGATGCGGGTGCACGGCGTGATCGCCGCCGCCAGCGCGGCGCGGGTGATGCGCCAGTCGGGCGGGGTCAGCGTGACCATCGTCGCCACGCCGCCAGCGCGCTCCACCAGCGGCAGATAAGCGTCGTAGAGCGGGGCGAGCATCAGCACTTCGTCGCCCGGCTGCACCAGCGCGAGCAGGCTGGCGGCGATCGCCTCCGTCGCGCCGGAGGTGACGAGGATGTCCTGCGGGGCAAGGTCGAGCTGCTGATGGCGGGCATAATGATCGGCCACCGCGCTGCGCAGTTCGAGGAGGCCGGGCATGGGGGGATATTGGCTGGAGCGGTGGAGCATGGCCCGTGCTGCCGCCTGCAGGACATCCGCCGGGCCGGGGCCTTCGGGAAAACCCTGTCCCAGATTGATCGCGCCGGTTTCCCGCGCCCGTGCGGACATATGTTCGAAGATGGTGGTCGGCATGTCCCGGTAGACGGGGTGGCCGATGGGGCGCGGATCGGTCATGCCATCCGCTATAGCCGGGCCGTCCGCCGTTGGGAAAGCCCGGCCTTGAGGCCTGATGCGGTCGGGTGGGACCGGATCAGGCCTCAGCGCGTCTTTTCGACATGGACCGTCGGTGGCAGCTGTCGGCCTTGAAGGCGTTAACTTCGCACATTTCCCGCTTGTTTCGACATGATAATATAATGGTGGGACATATTATTTCGTGGCGAAACTCCGTTCGGACGGGTGAGGATTAGCCCCCTCACCCGCCTGTAGGACAGGCTTCTGTAGGAAGGGCGCGCGCCATCAGGCGGCGGGCACGACCTGCATGTCATACACCACGACCTTCTGCCACAGATGTTCGCAATTCTTCACGAAGGCCTGATGGATCGGATGATCCTGATAGGTCTTCTGGTCGACCGCATTGGAAAACAGCATCAGTTCCGACACGTCGAAGCTGTTGTCCACAACGTCGCGCTTTTCGGTGCTGGCGGGGACGCCGACCTGAAGGTTGCGGATGACCGGAATGGCGGCCAGTGTCCGTAGCCCGGCGATCAGGGCGTCACGATCCTCGACATTGCCGGGACGCTTCAGCCAGAAAAAGACATGGTGGACGAGAGACGGCGCGGCCGATGGCGTCTTTGCCTCCGCCGCCGATCCCGTTGCGGATATGGCGATGCCCGCGCCGCCCAGTGCCATCATCGTTGCCAACTCCCTTCTGCTCGTTTCCATCGTCTCTATCCTTCGTGGGTCAGGCGGTTTTTCGCCGGTGATGCCGTTCAGCCGATGGGCGCGATGGATTCGCGTTCCATCAGCCGATAATCGAAAATCTCGTCGCTGATCCCGTCTCCCACATGATCGGGCGTCCGGTCGCGCGAAATCGCGGCGATCAGACACTGGGTCGCGCGAAAGGCCATGTCCTCCACCGGCTGGCGCACCACGGTGAGCGGCGGCCATATGTGCGAGGCGAGCACGGTATCGTCGAAGCCGGTGACGCTAAGGTCACGGGGCAGGTGCATGCCCATATGGCTGGCCTGCGCAATGACGCCGGCGGCCAGATCGTCGCTGCTGCATATGACGGCGGTCGGCCGGTCCGCCAGCGCCAGCAGGGTGCGACCCGCAGCGACGCCGGACGCATAGTCGAAATCCCCCTGCCGCACGATCAGTTCGGGCAGGGCGGCGATGCCATGATGATTAAGCGCGCGCAGGAACCCGTCGAGGCGGGCGGGCACCACGCTGCTGTGATCGGGACCGGCGATATAGGCGATGCGGCGATGACCGCAGGCGATGACGCGTTCGGTGATGGCATGCATGGCGCACAGATTGTCGATGCGCACGGTCGTGATGTCGGGCAGGGGGCGGCCGGTCGCGATGCCCGCCATGGGCACGCCCAGTTCGCCGATGACGTCCGACCCGCTGAGCAATTCGGCAAAGGGCGGGACGAGGAGGATGGCGTCCGCGCCGCTGCGCACCAGATCGCACACGCCCCGTTCGGCCGCTTCTGGACCGGTGCCGTCGCCTTCGCGCAGGATGAGTTGCAGGCCATGGGCGTTGGTGGCGCGCAGGGTGCCGACCAGTATCGATTCCAGGAACGGCATCCGCCGCCCGCTGTAGATGAGGCCCAGCGTCGTCGCCCGCGCCTTCGCCAGGCGGCGGGCGGCGAGGTTGGGGACATAGCCAAGGTCCGCGATCGCCGCGCGGACCGCCGCCACGGTGGCGGCGCTGGCGCGGCCCGCGCCGTTGATGACGTTCGATACCGTCATCGCCGACACGCCCGCCCGTTCCGCCACCGCGCGGATCGTGACCCCATTCTGCTTCCGTCTGGTCATGCGCTCCATATCCCCCTCCTGACCCCCTGTAGCGGCTTTATGGCAGCTTCATAGGGGGGAGAAGGAGGGGAGCGCCCGGCGCGCCGGATGCTGGGCGCGGCGTCAGATCATGCCCCCCTTCATCTGGGCCATGGCATGGTCGACCGCACGGGCGGTCAGCGCCATGAAGGTGAGCGAGGGGTTGACGCAGCTGATCGAGTTCATCTGAGCGCCGTCGGTGACGAACAGATTGGATGCGTCATGCGCCTGGTTCCATTTGTTGAGCACCGAACTGCGCGGATCGTCGCCCATGCGCGCGCCGCCCATTTCATGGATGGCGTCGCCCGGCACATGTTCGCGCGCCGAGCTTTCGACATTTTTAAGGCCCGCGGCGCGCAGCATCTTTTCACCCTGTTCGCGCGCATCCGCCATCATGCGGAATTCATTGTCGCGGAACGAGATGTCGAAGCGCATCTGCGGCACGCCGAACCGGTCCTTCTTGTCCGGGCTGAGCGATACGCGGTTATCTTCATAAGGCAGGCATTCGCCAAAGGCGCCCATCTGGAATTTCCAGCCGCCATATTTGCGCATGCCATCCTTCATCGCCGCGCCGAAGCCCACCGGCTTTGCGACTTCGCGATAGGCGCCGCCCTGATAGCCATAGCCGCGCTTGAACCCGACATCTTCGCTGGGGTCGTTGTTGCGGAAACGGGGGACATAGACGCCGCCGGGGCGACGGCCATATTCGATAAATTCCTCCATGCCCGGAATGTCGCCCTTCACGCTGACGCGGAAGATATGATCCATAACATAGCGGCCCAGCGTGCCGCTGCTGTCGAAATGGCTGCGTTCGCCGCCGGGCTGGCGCGAATTCATCAGGATTTGCAGGGTGGCGAGCGTCGACGCGTTGAGGAAGACCATGCGCGCCTTCACCGTTTCGGCCTGACCCGTCTTGGTATCGACGAAGCGGACGCCCGTGACCTTCTTGGTCGCGGGATCATAGTCGAGATTGGTGACCATCGCGTCCGAACGCAGCGTCAGCTTGCCCGTGGCGCGGGCCGCGGGCAGGGTGACCGCCTGGGTCGAGAAATAGGCGCCGAAGGAACAGCCATTGCCGCACTGGTTGCGGTGCTGGCATTTGGTGCGGCCCTGTTCCGGCTTGTCCTGCGTAATGTTGGACAGGCGGGCATTGATCAGCTTGCGGCCGGGGAACTGCCCTTCCAGTTGCTTCTTCATCCATTTTTCCGCCACGTTCATGGGCATGGGCGGCATGAAATGGCTGTCGGGCAGATAGGGGAGATTTTCGGTCGATCCCGATACGCCGATATATTTTTCGACATAGTCGTACCAGGGGACGAGGTCGTCATAGCCGATCGGCCATGCGCCGCCGATGCCTTCGCGTTTGTTCGCTTCGAAATCGGCCTTGCTCCAGCGGAAGCTCCACCGGCCCCAGATCAGCGACTTGCCGCCCACGGCAGCCGGGCGAATCCAGTAGAATTTGCTGCCATTGTCGTAATCATAGGGGTTCAGGCGGTCATTATTATAATAGGCCTGATTGCTGGGCGCGACATAGCCATGTTCGGAGATGAAATAGTCGGTCTGCTTGAGTGGCGCGGGCATCACGTTGCGCGCAGGCACCTCATAAGCGGGCTTGCCGTCATATTTATAGTCTTCGCCATGTTCGACCATGATGCCGCGATCCAGCATCAGGACGCGCAGGCCCTTTTCCGTCAGTTCTTTCGCGGCCCAGCCGCCGCTGATGCCCGAACCGATGACGATCGCATCAAATCTGTCCGTGGAAGCCATGTTGATCCCTTCCGAGGGTGAATATCTGAATCTGGTTTTAGAGCGCGCTGTGTTAAACGGGAGGCAGGTCGCGCGTTCTAAGCTTTTGTTGTCGCATCGTTTTAAGCGGAAAACCGGTACCCACTTTTCCGCACGATACTTTAAAATTTCAGCGCGCGCAGCGTCTGGAAACTCTTGGTGATGTCCGGCAGGTAGGGCGCGGGCGACTGGTCGTTTTCGACGTAGAAATGCTTCACCCCGGACGTGCCGTTCAGTTTGAAGATGCTGGCGAAATCGACGGTGCCAAGGCCCACCGACGTCATCGACTTGTCGGGGCGCATGTCCTTTACATGATAGGCATAGATGCGGCCGGGCAGACGCCCGATCAGCGCCTTGGGGTCTTCGCCCGCATGGATCGCCCAGTAGAGGTCGAGTTCGATCTTCACCAGAGCGGGGTCGGTTTCCTTCACCAGACGGTCGAACAGGCTGACACCGTCGGGCTTCACGGTGAATTCGAAGTCGTGATTATGATAGGCAAAGCCCAGGCCCGCGTCCTTCAGCTGCTTGCCGATGCGGTTCATGTTGGGGAGCGTGGCGCTCCACGCCTGCGCCGTGCGATGCTTGTCCACCATATAGGGCAGGATGATGGTGTCGGCGCCCAGCGTCTTCGCCATGGTCAGGCTGGCGTCGAAATTGTCCATCAGCGCGTCGTAGCTGACATGGATAGACGGCGCCTTGAGGCCGAGCCGGTCCATGGTGGCGCGCAGCATCTTATGGTCCATGGCGTCATAGCCGCCACCGCCATATTCGACTTCGCGATAGCCGATCTTCGCCACCTTTTCGAGCGTGGCGACCGGATCGGCCGCGAAGAGTTCGCGCACCGTATAGAGTTGCAGACCGATATTGCCGAGGCGCCGGCCAGCGGCGGTCCTTGCAAGCAGCGGCTGACCAGCGAGCGCGGCGAGGCCGCCGGCGCCCAGCAGCATGTGGCGACGGTTCATGATCATGCGGAAAACACCTTCTTGACCTTGGAATAGGGATAGGCGCCGTCATATTCGCCGGGCACCGGCAGATATTCGCGTTCCTGCGTCATGCCGATTTCGGAAGTGTAGTACCCCACGATCACCATCTGCCGGAAGGCTTCGAAAAACTCTTCGCCGCCCGGAATTTCGTCGTTCATCGCCAGCGTCAGCAGCGCATCATGCTGGGCCGGGGTCGCCTTGGTCGCGGGGATCTTGTAATCCTGCCAGCAGCGGCCGTCGATTTCGGCAAGGCCGGTGATGATCGGCGTGCGGTCGTCCGGAAAGGACCAGTCCGACAGCAGTTTTTCGATATAGGCCGGGACGCCCGCCGCGATCGCGCCGGGGGTGTCGGTGGTGGGAATGACGCGATCGGTAAGCGCTGTCATCAGCGCGCGCTGATCATCGGTGAAGAGCTTGAAGTCCGGCGCCCCTTCGTCGATCACCGGTATCGTGCCGGGGATGAGCCCCGCGGCGCGCGCGATCGGCGCGAAAAGCTGCGCGCCGAACAGGGCGGCAAGCCCCCCCAGCGCATGTCTGCGATCCAACATTGTCACTCTCCCTTCTGGGCGTCTGTCGTGGCCGTTTCGGCCGTTATGGCTGTTTCTGGCAGGGGGCGGACCCAGATGTTGCGGAAGGACACCGGGCTGTCATGATCCTGCAACTGGATCGGCGCGGCCGGCCCATGCGCCTGATACTGGGCGATCGAGCGCCATTTGGTGGTGCCCAGCATCGCCTGATGATTTTGCACCAGCACGCCGTTCAGCAGCACCGTCACATAGGCGGGGCGCTTCACGCTGCCGTCGGCGGCGAAGCGGGGACGTTCGAAGATGACGTCGTAGCTCTGCCACTCGCCGGGCTTGCGCGACGGGTTCACCAGCGGCGGTTTCCACGCATAGACAGACCCCACCGTGCCGTCGGCATAGGTCGGGTTCTGATAGCCGTCGAGGATCTGCACTTCATAGCGCTGCATGAACCAGATGCCGCTATTGCCGCGATCCTGCGACGTTTTCTGCGGCGGATTGGGCGAACGAAATTCCAGATGCAGCTGGACGTCGCCAAATTGCTGATTGGAAATGAGGTTGTTTTCGCCGCCGCTCTTGGCGCGGGACGGGATGGTCATGATCCCCTTTTCCACCGTCCAGGGGCCGCGTTCGCCATGCCATGCGTCGAGCGATTTGCCATCGAACAGAATGATCGCGTCGGACGGCGCGCCGCCCGGCTGCGCGCCGGGGGTGACGACGGTGGGGGCGGGACGATCCGGGTCGTGGACGTGCCACTGGCTGCCCGGCAGGATCGGGGTGTCCCTAAACCCCAGCTTGCCTTCGGGTATTTTGGCGGCCGGGGCGTTCTGGGCCGTGGCGGGCGGGCCGACCATCATGATGGTCGCCAGTGCCGTGCCGATTGCGATGCGCTTCATCCTCTCGCTCTCCATCATGCTTTATCGATTGTGCGATAGGCGGCGATGAGGCGGTCTTCGCCTTCCCTCCCGCTTACCGAATTGCCATGTTCCATGCCGATGACGCCGGTGTAGCGACGTTCGCGCAGCCAGCGCACGATATTGGCATAGTTGATTTCGCCGGTGCCCGGTTCCTTGCGCCCCGGATTGTCGCCGAACTGGATATAGCCGATGTCGGACCAGCAGGCGTCCAGCGTGGGGATCAGGTTCCCCGACTGGATCTGTTCATGATAGAGGTCCGCCAGGATCTTGATGCCGGGGCTGTTGGCGCCGCGCGCGACGGCATAGCCCTGCGCGATCGACTGCATGAAGACGCCGGGATGGTTGGTCCGGGTGTTGAGCGGCTCCATCACCAGTGCCAGGCCATGGGGCGCGACGATGTCGCCCGCGCGGCGCATGCAGTCGATGATGCGGCCGGTCTGGATGTCCGGCGGCACCTTGCGATCCATGAAGCCGGTGACGACGGTCATATGTTTGACGTTCAGGCGCTTGGCGACCTCCACCGACGCGCGCACGTCGGCCAGGAAGGCTTCGCGTTCGGCATCGTCGTTCGCGCCCAGCAGCGGGCGGAAGTCGGCCCATTTGGGCATGGAGGCGACGAAGACGCCCATGGTCATGCTGCGTTGCGACAGGGCGCGGGCCATCGCTTCCTGCTGTTCGACGGGGCGGGCGCGGGCTTCATTATCTTCCCAGGCGCGGAAACCCTGATCGGCGGCATAGGCGATCTGTTCGATGAGGCCGCCCCGGCTGGCAAAGCTGCCTTCATGCGGGGCGTAAGCCAGCGAGAAATGCGCGGCGTTGGAGCTGCCCTTTCCAGCGGCGGCGGCCAGCGCCGGGGTGGCGGCGGCTGCGGCGGCGATGGTCCCTGCCATCATCGTGCGGCGGGAGATGGTCATGCTTCAACCTTCCGGCTGCCGGCGCGCCGTTCGGCGAGCCAGATGCCGCCGAACACGACCAGCAAAGTGATCGGCACGAAGGTCAGGCGGGCGAAGGATTGCGATGCCGCGGCATCCTCCACGGCGCGGAGCGCTGCGCCCGTCAGGCGGGTGAAGGCTTCGGGACCGCCCGCGATTTCGACCTTTGCCTGGTCGAACATTTCACCGAGCTGCGGCAGGACGAAGAAGCTGGCGAGCGCACCGGCCGAGCCGACCAGACCCAGCGCCCAGCTGTCACCGCGTGGATAGCGTTCCGCGACCGAGGCGAGCATGGTCGGCCACATGGCGCAGACGCCAAGGCCCCAGACGGTCGAAGCGAGGATCGCCGACACCGGCGATTGCGCCTGCGACAGCATGAAGAGGCCAATGGCCGCCAGCAGGCTGGACACCCAGAGCAGGCCGGGGTTGGACAGGCGACCGGCGATCTTTCCCGCGAAATGGCGGAAGACGAACATCAGCGCGCTGACATAGACGAGCAGCAGGATGCCGCGCATGCCCACGCGATTGGTGAGCGCGACGTCGATCCACTGACCCGGCGCCAGTTCGGACGAAGCGGTCAGGAACATCGCGCCGAACCAGATGAAAAAGCTGGGACGGCGGAACACTTCCAGCATCATGTCCTTCATCGCCCGGCTGCCTGCGGTGGCGGGGGGCGCGGGGAAGGTGGTGGTGGCGGCGATCAGCACGACGCCGATGGCGGGGATATAGGCGAGCGCCATGATCGCCTGCCACGGCAGGGCGGAGGCGAGGAACACGCCGGCAAGGCCACCGACGATCAGGCCGCCGGGATACCAGGCGTGCAGCACGTTGAGGCGATGGGTGGTGTCTTCGGGATAGAGTCGGGCGGTCAGCGGATTGATCGACGCTTCGGCAAAGCCCCAGCCGATGCCGGACAGCAGCATGCCGAACCAGACCAGCTGATAGATGCCCGTGCCGCTGGCAAAGCTGCCCGCGCCCACGATCAGCGTCGTGCCGATCAGGAAGGCGATGCCGCAGCCGATGAGGACACGGCGCACGCCCAGCGTGTCGAGAAAGGCGCTGACCACGAAGACCGTGATCGAAAAGCCGAGAAAGGCGGAGCCGAGCGCGGCCCCGATCATTTCGCCCGCCGCGATCGGCGCGACCGGATCGATCCATTCCGCCTTCAAGCTGCTGGCGATCGCCGCGCGCAGCGCCGCGCTCATCGAGGCGGTGAAGAGCGCAAGCACGCTCAGCCAAAACAGCCTCTGCCGGTTGATAACCGCCATTTACGCTCCTCCTACCCTGTAGCCCCGGCTGCTTCTGGTCCGCCGGGGTCGTATGTTCCGTGCGATCAGGACAGGCCCAACCAGCTGCGGGTGTTGGCCGGATCGCCACCGCCCGCAAAGTCGTCAAAGGCGCGTTCCGGCCGGCGGATCATATGCGCTTCGATAAAGGGTGCGCCTTCGCGGGCGCCGTCTTCGGGATGTTTCAGGCAGCATTCCCATTCCAGCACCGCCCAGCCATCATAGCCATATTGGGTCAGGCGCGAGAAAATGCCGGTGAAGTCGACCTGACCATCGCCCAGCGAACGGAAACGACCGGGCCGGTCGATCCAGTCGGCATAGCCGCCATAGGCGCCCGCCTTGCCGGTTGGATTGAACTCGGCATCCTTCACATGGAACATCTTGATCCGGTCGTGATAGATGTCGATGAACTGAAGATAGTCCATCGCCTGCAACACGAAATGGCTGGGATCGTAGAGGATGTTGGCGCGGGCATGGCCGCCGACCGCATCGAGGAAGCGTTCGAAGGTCAGGCCGTCGTGCAGATCCTCCCCCGGATGCAGTTCGTAGCAGACATTGACGCCCTGTTCGTCGAACGCGTCGAGGATCGGACGCCAGCGACGGCCCAGTTCGGCGAAGGCTTCGTCCACCAGACCCGCCGGGCGTTGCGGCCAGGCATAGAAGAAGGGCCATGCGAAAGCGCCGGAGAAGGTCGCATGCGCGTTGAGGCCAAGGCGACGGCTGGCCTTTGCCGCCAGCTTCATCTGCTCTGTGGCCCATGCCTGCCGTTCGGCCGGTTTGCCATGGACTTCCGGCGGAGCGAAGGCGTCGAACGCGGTGTCATAGGCGGGGTGCACCGCAATCAGCTGCCCCTGCAAATGGGTCGACAGTTCGGTGATCTCCACGCCCGCTTCGCGGCAGCGGCCGATCAGTTCGTCGCAATAATCCTGACTTTCTGCGGCAAGGGCCAGATCCATGCAGCGCGGATTGTTGCTCGGCACCTGAATGCCCTTATAGCCCGCATCGGCCATCCAGCGGGCGGCATTGTCCAGCGTGTCGAACGGGGCGGCATCGCCCATGAATTGCGCCAGAAAGACGGCGGGACCGCGCATGGGCATGAAAGACTCCGTTACTTCAGGCTTTTGAGATAGGCGATAAGGGCGGCGCGCTTGGCCGGATCGGGCGTGCCGATCGGCATGCGGGTGCCGGGTACCTTCTTCATCGGCGCCGCCAGAAATTCGTCCAGCGTCTTGTCGTCCCAGCGCAGCTTCGCGCCCTTGAGCGCGGTGCTGTAGTTGAAGCCGGGGAGCGATGCGGCGGGACGACCGGCCACACCGAACAGATTGGGACCGATGCCGTTCTTGCCATCCTTCTGCACATTGTGGCAGGCCCGGCAGGCGCCGAAGGCAGGCGGCGGCGTTTGGGCCATGATCGGCGCGGCAGACGCGAAAAGGGCCGCAGTTGCGGCGAAACAGATCAGGCTGAGGCGTGCTATCCTCTGCATTCTCGACTCTCCTTTTTGTTTATGCCCTATTATTTACCGGTAAACCGTGGCAGATCAAGTGCCTGAATGATTGCGCTATCAAATAGAGTGTTTTCTAAGCAGGTGAAATCACTGGCGGAAGCGGAAAGCGCGCCAAATGAGAAACTTACGGCAGCCTCCGATCCGGTCGGATCGGAGGCTGCCTCAAGTCGCAGGAGGGAGAGAGATGGAAAAGCGAATTTTGCGTCTGGGTATGGCCGGTGGCGGCGAAGGTGCGTTCATCGGCGCGATACACCGCAACGCCGCCGGGCTGGACGGCGACTGGCGGCTGGTGGCGGGCGCGTTCAGCGGTGACGAGGCGCGCAACCGCCGGTCGGGTGAGGCGCTGCACATCGACCCCGCGCGCACCTATGCGAATATCGATGCGTTGCTGACCGGCGAAAATGCCCTGCCTGCCGACGAACGAATCGACGCGCTGGCGATCGTGACGCCCAACCATTTGCATGCGCCCATGGCCATCGCCGCGCTGGACGCGGGATTCCATGTCTTTTGCGAAAAGCCGATGGCGATGAGCGTCGTGGAGGCCGAAGCCATCGCGGCGGCGGCAGCGCGGTCGGGCAGGCATTTCGGCCTGGCCTTCACCTATAGCGGTTATCCGCTGGTGGAAGAGGCGCGGGCGCGCGTGGAACGGGGCGATTTCGGCAAGATCCGGCTGGTACAGGTCGAATATTCGCAGGGCTGGCTGGCGCAGGCGATCGACACCGAAGGCAACAAGCAGGCCGAGTGGCGCACCGATCCGGCCAAGGCGGGCCTTGGCGGATGTCTGGGCGACATTGGCACCCATGCCTATCATCTGGCGGAGCTGGTGTCGGGGCTGCGCGTGACGGAAGTGTGCGCCGACCTGTCCATCCATGTCGCGGGACGGCGGCTGGACGACGACATCAATGTGCTGTTGCGGCTGGAAGGCGGCGCGCGCGGCGTGCTGAAGGCTTCGCAGGTCGCGGCGGGCGATGAAAATGGCCTGAAAATCCGCGTCCATGGCGAACATGGCGGGCTGGAATGGTCGCAGATGGAGCCGAACAGCCTGACGCTGCGCTGGCTGGATCGCCCGGCGGAAACGGTGCGGGCGGCAGGGCCGGGGCTGGCGCCGTCGACACTGGCGCGGCTGCGCACGCCGTCGGGCCATCCCGAAGGCTATATCGAGGCGTTCGCCAATCTCTATCGCGCCTTTGCGACGCGGATCAGGGGCGGGGACGAATGGTTCCCGTCGGTCGAGGATGGCCTGCGCACCATGGCCTTTGTCGAAGGCGTTATTGCCAACGACCGGTCGGGCGAAAAATGGACGGCGCTTGGCTGAGCCATTCCGGGGCTGGCTGGCAGAGCCGCCTCATGGCGGGCGAAGGCGGCCGGATGGCGTTAGGGGCATCCATCCGGCCGCCGCGCTGCCGCCCCGAAATCGGGCATGGGGGCGGCGCGAAACTGAAGGCTGCGTCGTCGGTCGTCGGAGCCTGATCCGTTCGGGCTGCGCGTGTCGAAGCCCCTTCCTTTTTTTGGCGTGGGATATTCCAAAGAAGGGATGCCCTTCGACAGGCTCAGGGCGAACGGACGGAAAATAGCCTATGCGATCCTAGCGGTAACCGGCCGCGGCGAGGATGGCGAGCAGGTCCATGCGCTTTACGTTGAGCGACGGGGCGGGGCTGACGTCGATCCATTCGTCCACCGAATGGCCGCGCCCGCCGGTCGCCGCGCGGGGGATGGTGATGCCCGGAATGCCAAGGTTCATCGGCACGTTCGCATCGGTCGACGACACGCTGAGCCGCGCCTTCACCCCCTGCGTCGCATAGGCGGCGGCGGTCTGGCTGACGAGCGGGCTGTCGGTGGCGGTGGTCCCGGCCGGGCGATCGCCGATCAGTTCCTTCACCACGCTGATCGCGCCGTCGCGGGTCGAGCGGGCGGCATTTTCCGACGCGACGCCTGCATCGACCTGCGCCAGCACTTCCTTTTCCAGCTTCGCGAGTTCGGCGGCGCTGGCCGAGCGCATGTCGAGTTGCAGCCACACTTCGTTGGGGATCGCGTTGACCGACGATCCGCCACCCACGACGCTGGCGCTGTAGGTGGTCCTGGGGTTGGCGGGGACCGGGATCTTGTAGATGTTGACGATCGACTGGCTCATTGCGGTCATCGGGTTGACGAGACCGAAGGCGCCGAAGCTGTGGCCGCCGGGGCCTTTAAAGGTCAGCTTGTACCGCTTCGACCCGACGCCGCCGTTGATGAGGCCATCGGTCGATCCATCGTCGATCGAAAAGAAGCTGGCGATCCGGTCCTTATATTTGCCCTTGAAGAAGAGGTGCTTGACGCCGCGCAGGTCGCCCAGCCCTTCTTCGCCGACGTCGCCGACGAACAGGATGTCCATGGGGGTTCTGATCTTTGCCGCGACCAGCGCCTTGATGAGGCTGAGCTGCGTGGCGAGGCCCGATACGTCGTCGCCGATGCCGGGGGCGTGGAGTTTCGTCCCTTCGCGGCGGACCTTCACATCGGTGCCTTCGGGGAAGACGGTGTCGAGATGGGCGGATACCACGACCAGCTTGCCGCCGGGCTTGCCGGTGCCGCGCATCAGGCCCAGCACATTGCCTTCCTGATCAATCTCCACATCGGCAAGGCCCGCGGCCCTGAACATGTCGGCATAGGCCTTTGCCCGAACCGCTTCCTTGAACGGTGGGGCAGGAATTTCGGTCAGCGTGATGATGTTGGCGACCCAGTCATCATGTTCGCTTTCCAGCGCAGCGAATGCGCTCTTCACGGCCGGGCGATCCTTGATCGTCGCCAGCAGCCGGGTGTCGGCCGGGGCCGGGGTGACGCCCTGCGGCCCCACCTGCCCCTGAGCGCTGAGGCCCACCGACAGGGACATGAGCGAACCCGCCACCATCATCTTCAACAGTCCGTGCTTCATCTCATGTCCCCTTGTCCCTGTGTGACGGCACCATGTTCAGGTGCCGTCATAGCCGTTTCAGATCAGAAGCGAACCTTCGCCCCGACCGTCATGTAACGGCCGATCGTGTCATAGTGGATCGCGCCATAGGTGGTGAGCGGCGGATCGCGATCGAACAGGTTGTTGACGTTGGCGAACAGGGTGAATTTGTCGACATTCACCTGTGCGCCCATGTCGACATAGATGCGGCTGCCGATGTCGTTGTTGGCCAGGTTCAGCAGATGGTTGAACTGGCCGCCACCGACATAGCGGACGCGCGCATCGACCGAAACGTCGCTGCTGGAGTAGGTGATCGCACCCGTGGCGCGCCAGTGCGGCGTGCCGAAGTTCACATTGTCGCCCACGTCGCCAGCGCGGTCGACCGTGCTGTTGCCGTCGTTGATGATGACTTCGGGAACGTAGGTGGCAAGAGCGCGCAGGCGCATGGTGCCGCCCAGAGTGCTGCTGACCTTGTTGAGGGGCAGGGTATAGGTCGCTTCGATGTCCACACCCTTGGTCCGATATTCGGCGAGGTTAATATAGGTGGTGTAGATGGTCGTGGGCGCACCGGCGGCATTACGTTCGATCTGGCTGCACAGGACGGTGTTGCCCGCCGCGCAGTTGGAGATGACGTCCTGCGCACCGAGCGAGGTGATCGCGTCCTTCAGCTTGATGTTGTAATAATCGACCGACAGGTTGAAGCCCGGCAGGAAGGTGGGCGTGAAGACCGCGCCCAGCGTCAGCGTGCTGCCGACTTCGGGCTTCAGGGCCGCATTGCCGCCGCCGAAGCGGGTGATGGCATAGGTCTGGCCATTTTCCAGCACGTTGGTGAAGCTGGTCGTGGTGGTGGTGAACAGTTCGGCAAGGCTGCCCGAACGGATGTCACGCGAACGCGACACGCGGATCAGCAGGTTGTCGAAGATGCGGTCGGTCAGGCCCAGTTTCCATGACCAGATGCCGCCGCTGGTGGAATAGCGGCTGTAACGGGCCGCGCCGTTGACGTCGAGCTTGCTGAAGGGCTGATCCAGCAGCGGCACGGCGACTTCGGCGAAGCCTTCCTGCACGTTGAACCCGCCGTCGAGCGGCGAGAAGTTGAAGCGGCTGAAACCACGGGCAGCCGACACGGCGTCGAGGCTGTTGGTGACCTGTTCTTCCCAGCGTGCTTCGGCGCCGACCGCGACCGAGACGGGACCGGCCCAGGTTTCGAACAGATCGCCGCGAAGGCTGGCGCCCGCCGTGTCGAGCTTCGTCGTGTAGACGACGCGAGCGACATCGCCGAACACATAGTTGATCGCGTCCTGGCTGGCGGCGCCTTCGCCCAGGATGTTGAGCGGACGGCAGGCGGTGTTCGCGTCCGTCAGGGCGGCGCGGCAGACGATGTTGCCGCTGGAATTGCGCACCGCATCCAGAGCGGCGGTCAGCTTCGCGCCGTTGATCTGGTTGTGATAGCTTTGCATGTTGCGCATTTCGCCATGGCCATAATAGGCCGAATAGCGCCACTTGCCGTCGGCGAAGCTGCCATCGACGCCGACTGCGCCTTCCACATTCTGGCGGTAATAGTCGAAGGTGCGATAACCATAATCTTCGAACACGCGGCCGATCGACACGCGGGTTTCGCCGGCTGCTGCCAGCTGGCTCTGGATCGCGGGCGACAGATAGGGGTTGGTCGCCGAAATCGAGTAGCTGCCGCTTTCCGCATAGAAGGGATATTTCGCCCAGATGCGGCTGTAGCTGCCGTCCGCCCAGAAGGTGGCGTCGCCCACTTCGAAGCTGGCGCGGGCATAGCTGTTGACTCGCTGATAGGGGTTGGTCAGCGAATATTGGTCGTTGGTGGCGACGCCTTCGCCGCCGACCATGGTGGCGCCATTGACCATGCTGCCGTACTGGAACGGACGCAGAGTGCCGTCCTGATTGAAGGTCTGGCCCTTGAGCGCGGTGCCCGACGTGATGAGGCCGCCCAGGCTGGTGTTCGCGGCGTTGACGTCGCGGATCAGGATCGGCGTCGCGCCGGCGCCTGCGGGGGTGAAGATGTTGGCGCTGCCGACATTCTTGCGCGAGTTGCGATCCAGAATGCCTTCGTCATTCTGATATTCCGCGCCGATCATGAAGTGGCCGCGACCACCGGCGAAATTGGTGCCGAAGGTGCCGTCGATGCTGTAGCGATGACCGTCGCCGCGCGAGGACAGGCCGTTCTGGACGCCGAGCGTCAGCCCTTCCAGTTCATCGTCGAGGATGATGTTGACGACGCCGCCGATCGCGCCCGAACCCCAGGCAGCCGATGCGCCGCCGGTGACGACTTCGACGCGCTTCACCAGACCCTGCGGCACGGTGTTGAGGTCGACCGCGCCGGTGAAGCGGCGGTTGTTGAGCAGGGTCAGCGTGCGGGTGACGCCAAGGCCGCGAAGATCCATCGCGGAGGAGGATGAGTTGGTGTTGGCGACGGTGCTGGCGGGTGACTGGGTCGCGCGGAATTGCGGCAGGTCGTTCAGAACCTGCGCGATGCTGGGACGGGCGCCCTGACGCAGTTCGGTTTCGCCGATGACGGTGGTCGGCGTCGGCGCTTCGAAACCCTTGCGGTCGATGCGCGAACCGGTGACGACGATGGCGGGCTGCGCTTCGTCTTCGGCGGCGGGGGCGTCAGCCTGTGCCATGGCGGCGCCGCCATGGGCGAGCGTCAGGATGAAACAGGCACTGGTGCCCAATAGAAGGTTGCGAAACCCGGTCTTATAATCAGTCATATATCGTCCCTTTTCGTTTCTTTTTCTTCGCTTTTTTTCGTCCGCATGCCTGAGCGGCTCTCTTTTTATCCGTTGAAAATCTGATCAGTCGGCCCGGCGGAACAGCAGGTCGTAGGCGCGGCCTTCGCCAAAGCGCAGGGCGTTGATCGCCCCGCTGGCGTCACGCTGGAACTTGACCGTG
>NZ_JBMDWL010000076.1:0-36944 GCF_048594625.1 Sphingobium sp. | reverse complement strand
ATTGAGGACGAGTCATAGCAGTTCAGAGATCGCGGTCCAGCGGCAACACCGCCCTAGACACGCCAGACCGCCTTTACGTCATAGCAGTTCAGAGATCGCGGTCCAGCGGCAACATGTCAATGACCGGGTCGCAACAGTGTCCAGTCATAGCAGTTCAGAGATCGCGGTCCAGCGGCAACTCACCGGCTTGCTGGCACGCTGGGCAAATGGTCATAGCAGTTCAGAGATCGCGGTCCAGCGGCAACAATGTCCGCGTCGACACGATCGAGGCGCGGGTCATAGCAGTTCAGAGATCGCGGTCCAGCGGCAACTGGCTGCACGCTTCCCTAAGGACTGGCGCGGTCATAGCAGTTCAGAGATCGCGGTCCAGCGGCAACTTCGACTGCAGCGCGTCGAGGCCGTCGAAAGTCATAGCAGTTCAGAGATCGCGGTCCAACAGCAGCGATGAATGGCGAGCCGTACGGTACCAATCATCATAATATTTCCAATGCCCCGGCCCGCCCTTACTCGTAATCCAGATCCTGATAACTATCGTCTGCAATGTCCGAAAAGCGGGTGATCTTTGCGTCGAATTTCATGCGGATGCGGCCTGTGGAGCCGTGACGCTGTTTGGCAACGATGACTTCGGCCAGACCGTAGATGCGCTCCATATTTTCCTTCCATGCGGCATAGGCGGCCTCATCGTCGGGCTTTGGTTCCTTGGCGGCTTCGTAATAATCCTCGCGGAACACGAACCACACCATGTCCGCGTCCTGTTCGATCGAGCCGGATTCACGAAGGTCGGACAGTTGCGGGCGCTTGTCTTCGCGCTGTTCCACGGCGCGGCTAAGCTGCGACAATGCCAGCACAGGCACATGCAGCTCCTTGGCCAGGGTCTTGAGACCACGGGAAATTTCCGAAATTTCGTTCACTCGATTGTCGTTGCCCCGACCGGTGCCCTGCAACAGCTGGAGATAGTCGACGACGATGAAGCCGATGTCATGCCGCCGCTTCAGGCGCCGCGCGCGGGTCCGCAACGCGGCGATGGTCAGGCCCGGCGTATCGTCGATGAACAGCGGCAGTTCCTGAAGATCGCGCGCCGCACGGGACAGGTTCTGGAAATCGGCGCGGCTGATCTTGCCCATGCGCAGCGCTTCGCCGCTGATGCCCGACTGTTCGGCCAGCACGCGGGTCGCCAGCTGATCCGCCGACATTTCCAGAGAGAAGAAGGCCGTCTTGGCCCCCATATTCTTTTCCGGCGGGATACCATCGCCATTGTCGCGCAGCCAGCGAGAGGCTGCGTTATAGGCGATGTTGGTCGCCAGCGACGTCTTGCCCATCCCCGGCCGTCCGGCCAGGATCATAAGGTCGGAATTATGCAGACCACCGATCTTTGCGTTCAGGCTGTTGATACCGGTGGTGATCCCGGACACATGCCCGCCGCTGTTGAGCGCGCGTTCCGCCACCTGCACCGCCATCGTGGACGCGGAAAGGAAGCTCTTGACCGAGCCTGTCTCCCCCTCGCCTTCGGACACTTTGTAGAGCGCAACCTCAGCCGCCTCTATCTGTTCGCGGGGGTTCACATCCTCGCTGGTGTCCATCGCATTTTCGACCAGTTCGCGGCCAACGCTGACCAGCTGACGCAGCAGCGCGAGATCGTAGATCTGGCTCGCGAAATCGCGCGCGCCGATCAGCGCCGCACCATTGCCGGTCAGCTGCGCCAGATAGGCCGCCCCGCCCAGTTCCTTGAGCGCGGGATCCTGTTCCAGCATGGGTTTGAGCGTCACTGGATTGGCGACCATATCCTTGTCCAGCAGGCGCATGATCGCGTCGTAGATGCGGCCATGGAGCGGCTCGAAATAATGTTCGGCCTTGAGCTTGAGCTGCACATCCTCCGCAATGCGATTGTCGATCATGATCGCGCCCAGCAACGCGGCCTCCGCTTCGACATTGCGCGGCAGTTCGGTTCCGCCCGTTTCGGCGGGATTGATTTTCAGCAGTTCGACCATCTGTCCTCTTTCCTCTCCCCGGACGCGCGGCGCAAGGGCCAGAACGGAAACCGTCACAAAGCATCTGTGGATAAGTCCCGCTTGCTTTTCGGCGCGCATGGCCGCACTGACTGTTGGCTTCATCATGGCCGATCCGCGCATCATAGACATCCAGCTGGACCAGCGCACGATCCTGTGGCGCAATGCCGACGTGGAGCAGGAACGGCGCATCGCCATTTTCGACCTGCTGGAAGATAATCATTTCGCGCCCCAGCGAACGCATGCCGATGGCTATGCCGGCCCGTACAAAGTCGTTTTGCGGGTCGAGGACGGACGACTGGCGATCGAAATCAACCGGCAGGACGACAGTCCGCTGGAGGCAATCATATTGGGGCTTGGCCGCTTTCGTCGGCCGATCCGCGAATATTTCGCCATTTGCGACAGCTATTATCAGGCTATCAGCAACGCGTCGCCGCAGCAGATCGAAACGGTCGACATGGCACGCCGCGCCATTCACAACGATGCGGCAGAGGTGCTGAAGGAACGGCTGGAGGGCAAGATCGACGTCGATTTCGATACGGCGCGCCGCCTGTTCACGCTTATCTGCGTGCTGCATATCAAGGGGTAGGGCAATCAGGGTTGTGACTTTGGGGGGATTGCTGGTCCGCATCGGGGCGGGACTGGCGGTGATCGCAGCGCTGGCACTGGCGCTGTGGATCTATGCGCGCGGCTGGGCGCCGGGTCGCGACCAATATCCCATTCAGGGCTTGACGATCAGCGCCGACAACGGCCCTGTCGACTGGGGAACGCTGGCGGCGCAGGGAGCTGACCTTGCCTATATCCGCGCGGCTGATGCAGCCGATCGCCGCGATCCTGCCTTTGCCGCCAACTGGCGTGGCGCGCGGGCGGCCGGCCTGCGCTATGGCGCGTTGCTGGAATTTTCCCCCTGCCGCCTTGCCAGCGATCAGGCGACGCAGTTCATGACCACGGTGCCGCGCGACAATGCGGCGCTGCCACCGGTCATCCGCCTTGCCTTCACGCCCGCCTGCACCGCGCGGCCGGGGCGCGACATGCTGCTGTCCGAACTCAATACGCTGGTCAATCTGGTGGAAAGCCATGCGGGCAAAACCGTGGTGCTGAACGTGACCGAGGATTTCGACAAAGCCTATGACATCGGATCGGGCATCAACCGCACACTGTGGCTGGACGGCAATTTCTTCCCGCCCGATTATGCCAGCCGGCCGTGGGTAATGTGGACAGCCAGCGATATGCGGCATATCGACGGCGTCGATGGTCCGGTACGATGGAATGTGGTGACGCCCTGATGCAGCAAGATGAACAGCGAATTGGACAGTTGATCGCGGCCGCGCGCGCAGCGATGGCCAATGCCCATGCGCCCTATAGCCGCTTCGCCGTGGGCGCGGCGGTACGGCTGACCGACGGCACGATCATCACCGGGACCAATTTCGAAAATGCGAGCTATGGCCTGTCCCTCTGTGCGGAGACGGTCGCGCTGGCGAGCGTCAATGCGCAAGGTCGTTTCGCTGACGTATCGGAAATCGCGGTCGTCGGCGGCGCGATGGACGCGACGGACGAAGCGCTGGTGACGCCCTGCGGCCGATGCCGCCAGATCATGAACGAAGCCGAACAGATGGCTGGCCGGACCCTGTCCATCTATTGCGCGACGCCCAGCGGCGATCGCATCCTCGACCTCAAGGTCGCAGACCTCCTCCCCCATGCCTTTGGTCCTGCTGACCTTGGCATCGGCCCCATGACGAAGAGCTGAAACGATATGGCCATTCTTTCCGACAAGTGGATCCGCGAACAGGCGCTGGACAACGGCATGATCGAACCGTTCGTGGAAAGCCAGCGGCGCGAAGGCTGCATCAGCTACGGCCTGTCATCCTATGGCTATGACGCGCGGGTCGCGGATGAATTCAAGATTTTCACCAATGTCGACAGCACCATCGTCGACCCCAAGGATTTCGATCCCAAAAATTTCGTGGATCGTCAGACCGATGTCTGCATCATCCCGCCCAACAGCTTCGCGCTGGCCCGGACGGTCGAATATTTCCGGGTGCCGCGCGATGTGCTGGTCATCTGCCTGGGCAAATCGACCTATGCGCGGTGCGGCATCATCGTGAACGTCACGCCGCTGGAACCGGGTTGGGAAGGGCATGTGACGCTGGAATTTACCAACACGACGCCCCTTCCCGCCAAATACTATGCCAATGAAGGCGCGTGCCAGTTCCTGTTCCTCAAGGGTAATGAGCCGTGCGAGGTCAGCTATGCCGATCGCGCGGGCAAATATATGGGGCAACAGGGCGTGACTTTGCCCCGCCTGTGATGCGACAGTCGGCGTCATGAAATTCTGGCGCAGGACATCGCGGGATGTGGCCCCGTCGCCGACCATCGGCGATGACCGGCGCGTTTACGCGATCGGCGACGTCCATGGTCGCGCCGACCTGCTCGACGCACTGCTCGCGATGATCGCACAGGATGATGGCGACCGGCATCGCAAGCCGATCAGCCTGATCCTGCTGGGCGACCTGATCGATCGGGGCGCGGATTCGCGCGCGGTTGTCGAACGCGCCATGGCGCTGTGCGCATCGGGCGGCCATGTCACATGCCTGAAGGGCAATCATGAGGAAGCCTTCGTCATGGCGGCGCAGGGCGATGTTCGCACCCTGCCCGTCTTTCGCCGGATGGAAGGCGATGCGACCCTTGCCAGCTATGGGCTGGACCCCGCCCTGTTCCGGGTCATGACCGATCAGGAAATCGCCGACTGGATGGTCGGCCATATTCCCCGATCCCATGTCGAATTTCTGGACCAGTTGCCCGACTATATCGTGATGGGCGATTATCTGTTCGTCCATGCCGGCATTCGCCCCAATGTCGCGATAGAGGATCAGCAGGGCGCCGACATGCGCTGGATCAGGCAGGAATTTCTGCGGCACAAAGGCGCGCATCCCAAGATGATCATTCACGGCCACAGCATCAGCCCCGAAGTGGATGAACAGGCCGGGCGGATCGGCATCGATACGGGCGCCTTCTTTTCCGGACGCCTTACCGCCATCGGACTGGAGGGCACGGAGCGCTGGATACTTCAGACCGGCGGCTGACGAGGCATGTCACATGGTTCGCCGTGGGCCGGTTTTTGCCTCCACCATGGCGGAATGAGGCAATTCGTCCGTTGAAAATGAAGGATCGGGCGGGGAACCCGGTTCGTCAGGGGAAGAGACGATGCCTATTCGCCATGCCGTGGCAAAAATCGCCATCGCCATATGGCTGTTATCGGCGGCCCATGCAGATGCCGCCCCGAATGGCGACGCTACCTTGTCCCAGCGGCATCGGTTCGACATTCATGTTCAACCGCTGAGCGGCGCCCTGCGCGAACTGTCCGCGCAGTCGGGCGTTCGCATCCTCTTCCCCTATGACGAGGTCGCATCGATCCGCAGCCGCCGGATACAGGGATGGCTGTCCACGCAGGATGCGCTGAGCCGGCTTCTAGCGGGCACCCATCTGACCGCAACGCCCGCGGGCGAAGGCGTGATCGCCCTTGCCTCCCCCGCAAGTCGCAGCACCGCACGCCGCACCCTGCTCAACCTGCAATATGCGCAGGCCAGCCTGCCCGGCGGCAACCCGCCCCTGACACTGACGCCCAATCCCGAACCGGTGGAAGAGGCGACGCCGATCATCGTCACCGGCACCCGCACGACCAACCGGACGGTAGCCGAAAGCCTGGCCCCCATCGATGTGCTGGGCGAAAAGGATATGGAGGCGAGCGGCAAGCAGTCGGTGCGCGATCTGCTCGGCACGCTGGTCCCATCGATCAACGTGTCGAACAATGGCGCGGGCGCCAGCTGGGCGGTGCGGACACTGTCGCTGCGCGGGCTTGGCGGCGATCAGCTGCTTGTGCTGGTGAACGGAAAGCGTCGCCACAACAGCGCGACATTATTCATCAACGGTTCCGTCCAGAACGGCCAGTCCCCGCCCGATCTGGATCTGATCCCCGGCAACGCCATCCAGCGGATCGAAGTGCTGCGCGACGGTGCGTCCGCCCAATATGGGTCGGATGCGATTGCAGGCGTGGTCAACATCATCCTGAAGACCGATAAATCGGGCGGCGCCGCGCTGACGCTGGGCAGCACCGCCGACAATGGCGGATGGCAGGGCCGGTGGCAGGCGGATAAGGGATTTTCCGTCAGGCATGACGGCGGCTACATCCACCTGTCCGCCGATGCGGTGCTTCAGGATGATACGATCACCCAAAGCTCCCCGATCGCGGGAAATTTCTACCCGACCGTGGGCGGCGTCGCCGATCCGCGCAATGCCAGCGTCGATCGGCACCGTGCGCGTTATGGCCAGCCGCGCGTCATTGGCGGCAATGTCGGTTATGATGCGATGCTGCCCGTCGGGACCGGTCTGGAAGCCTATAGTTTCGGCACCTTTTCGAAACGCCATGCGGCCGGATGGCTGACATATCGCCTGCCATCGGCAGCGAACAATATCTATGTCCTCTATCCGGAGGGTTACATCCCCCGCATCCACGTCCACGATCGGGATTATCAGGCCGTGCTGGGGCTGCGCGGGACATTGGGAAACGCCGTCGGCCTCGACCTGTCGAGCAGCTATGCACAGGATCGGGTCGGCTATGCGCAGACCACCACGCTCAATCCCTCGCTGGGGCCTGGCAGTCCGACCAACATCTATCTGGGCACCATCCGTTTTGACGAATGGGTGACGAACCTCGATCTCCGCAGGGAATTTGCCGTCGGGCTTTCCAGATCGATCACCCTTGCGGTCGGTGCGGAATATCGGCGGGACAGGTTTCAGATACGCCCCGGCGATCCAGCATCATACATCAACGGCGGCTACCGCTTTCCCGCTGGCCATCATCTGGCAGGACAATTGGCCGCCGGTATCGGGTCTCAGGGGGTCAGCGGTTTCCCACCTTCCGGATCGGGCGCATGGCATCGCGATAACTGGAGCGCCTATGCCAATGTGGAAGGGGCGATCACCGAAGGGGTGGAATGGGGCCTGGCGGGCAGGCATGAAGATTATTCCGATTTCGGCACCACCAACACCGGAAAGGCATCGATCCGCGTCGAACCGGTTCGCGGCATAGCGCTGCGCGGTACCGCCAGCACGGGATTTCGGGCACCCACATTACAACAACAACATTATGCGTCGGCCAGCACCATCGGCGTCGTGATCAACGGCGAAAATGTGCTGCGCCCGGTTCAGGCTCTGCCGGTGGACAGCCCCGCCGCCAGAGCGCTGGGCGCGATGCCGTTGCGGCCGGAAAAATCGACCAGCTATTCCGCCGGCATCGTGCTGATCCCGGCGCCGAACGCCAGCCTGACCATGGACGCCTATCAGATCAGGGTCAGGGACCGCATATTGCTGAGCGAGACGTTGCAGGGTGCAGCGGTGGTCGACATCCTGCGCGCCAACGGCATTCAGGACGTCTATGGCGCGCTCATCTTCTCCAATGCGGCCGACACCCGCACGCGCGGACTGGACATCGTCGGCACATATCGCGCTGCGTTGGGCGCCATGGGCAGCATGATGTTCAGCCTGTCGGCCAATTTCAACCGGACGAAATTCACACATATCGACGGGCCACCGACCGGTGGACCGGGCATCGCCTTCATCGGTCGGGCAAGACAGGGTGACCTGTCGGAAGGAACACCGCACGACAAGTTCATCGCCAATATTTCGTGGGAAACGCGCCGTTCCACCGTGAACCTGCGCGCGACCCGATATGGCAAAATCCATGCACGGGCGGCGGCGCTCAGCAACGTCACCGCCGACTGGGTCGCCTGCACCCGCACCGGCCCCGCCGACACAGGCTGCACCCCGCAATATGTCGACAATCTCGTCGCGCCCAAGGTCATCATCGATCTGGAGGCCGGGTATAAACTGACGAAAGGCGTCAAACTGTCCGTGGGCGCCAACAATCTTTTCAACATCTACCCATCGAAGCTGAAGCCCGCCACGCAGGTAAGCGGCAACCTCTATAACGCCTACGCCCCCTACGGCATCAGCGGAGGATTTTATTACGCCCGGCTCAATCTGGACTTTTGACCTGTCCGGTACGGTCCTGCGACCCGGCCCCATCATCCAGCCCCGCGAGCTGATCGCCTTTGATCATGGACATAATGTCAAGCCACGTCTAACGCTGTTGCGAGCTATTATCATTTAGGCCTGTAGGACGCACCGGCATATGCCGCCGTCCGCTACGGGCTGTGCACGCATATCATGACGGACCGTTACATGACTTCCCGGGCATCCCCCGCTTCTTACCACAGACTGGCGGTCGCCAGTCGCGCATTGGCGGCCATACCCATCAACTATGCGCTGACATCGATCGCCACGGCCCTGCTGGCGCGCCACCTTCCGATGGCACCCGCCGAAGCGACGGTGACCGCAACGCTGACCTCTTTTCTCATCTTCGCGCTGATCGCGATGGCAATATTTCATGCCCAGTCCACCATGCGCGTCTGGGCTTGGATGATCGGCGGTACCACCATTCTGGGCGGCTTGCTGGCCCTGTCGATCTCTATGGGAGGTCGGCTGTGAAGGACGGATTTCGTCAGTCCATGGCCTGGCTCCACACCTGGACCGGGCTATTGCTGGGATGGCTGCTGTTCGCGATGTTCGTGACCGGCACGGCGGCCTATTTTCAGGAGGAAATCAGCCGCTGGATGAAGCCCGAAGTCACCGCCGCCACGGATCGCATGGCAGCAACGCAGGCGGCGGTCGGTTATCTGAACCGGGTCCAGCCAGACGCCGAAAGCTGGTTCATCACTCCGCCATCCGCGCGCAGCCCCACGGCCGAAACCTTCTGGCAACCGCGCAAGGCGGAAGGCGAACAGCCACGGAAAAGGCGCAAGCGCAGCGAAACCAGCGCAACGCTGGACGGTCAGGGGCAACCGGTCACCGCGCGCGACACGCGGGGCGGCTTCTTTTTGTACCGCTTCCATTTCGACCTGCATTATATGCCGGTTCTGTGGGCGCGCTATCTGGTCGGCGTGGCGGCGATGTTCATGCTGATCGCGATCTTTTCCGGCATCGTGACGCACAAGAAGATTTTCGCCGACTTCTTCATGCTGCGATTCGGCAAGGGGCAGCGCAGCTGGCTGGACGCGCATAATGTGACCGCGGTCTTTGCCCTGCCCTTCTACCTGATGATTACCTATACCGGGCTGGTGACGCTGGCGGTGCAGTATATGCCATGGGGCATTGCCGCCAGTTACAAGTCTGCCGATACTTTCTTCGAACAGGTTTTTCCCGGTGAAAGGGAGGCGGAACGTTCGGGCGCCGCCGCGCCGCTGTTGCCCGTTGCCCCGATGATGGCCGTGGCCAGCCAGCGCTGGAACGGCGCGGAAGTGGGCTATCTGCGCGTCGCGATGCCCGGTGATCGCAACGCCACCGTCACCCTGACCCGCGCATCCAGCGGCGCCATCGGATCGCGCGGCGAAAGCCTCGTCTTTTCCGGCGCCACCGGCAAATTGCTGGACGAAAGCGCCCCTGCGGGTGGCGCGATGCAGACGCAAAGCGTGATGATCGGCGTGCACGCGGGTCGGTTCGCCGGATGGGGCCTGCGCTGGCTTTATTTCCTGTCGGGCATCGGTGGCACCATCATGGTGGGCAGCGGCCTGATCCTGTGGACGGTAAAGCGCCGGGCAAAGCTGCCCGATCCCGCGCGCCCGCATCTGGGATTCCGCATCGTCAGCCGCATGAACATCGCCGCCATCGCGGGATTACCCGCCGGCATCGCCGTCTATTTCCTTGCCAACCGCCTGCTGCCCTTCGGGATGGAGGAACGCGCGGAATGGGAAATCCACAGCCTGTTCATCATGTGGGCGGCGACGCTGGTCTGGGCGATAGCGCGCCCTGAAAAACGTGCATGGGTGGAAAGCCTGTCCATCGCCGCCGGGCTGTTCGCGGTCGTCCCGGCCATCAATGCGCTGACGGTGCCCCGCAACGGCATCACCGGCCTGCTGACGGGCGATTGGCTGTTCGTCGCCTTCGACATCGCAATGCTGATGCTGGCCGCCGGTTTCGGCTTTGCCGCGCGCAAGGCAGCCAGCGCCAGCACCGCAAAACCACCCCGCCGCGCCCGCGCGGTCAAGGAAGGACTGGCCACCGCATGACGCATATTCTTTCCGTCGCGCTCTGCATCGCCGGTTTTGCCTGCCTGTGCGCCGCCATGACCCGGCATCAGCCCGATTTCATCGGTTGCAAGCTGGATGCACGGACCAGCAGAATGATACGCCGTGTGGGTGCGGCCATTTCGCTGTCGGCTCTGGCGATCAACATGATCGGCCTTGGCGCGGGCTATGGCGCCATCGCCTGGTGCGGGCATCTGACGCTGGGCGCGGCGCTGGTGCTGTTTTGCCTCAACCGCCTGATCGCGCGTCAGCCCGCCAAGGCGAAGTCCGCGCCGCGCAAAGGCTGAATATCGAAGAACCGGGACAGAGGATCGCTCGCCTGCCCCGGTTCAGCGCCACCCCCCGGCCTGCGCGGTCTTTTCCCCGGCGGCATCCACCGGCGAACCCGCGATCAGCGCGTCCACGGTCGCCATCGTGCGCATGTCCGCCGACGACGCCTGCCTGTAATCGCTTGCCTGACCAGCGCCCGGCAGCGCCTGCTGCACCTGCCATATCGACCCTTCGCGGCACGCCACGCCTGCAACCATGCCGTCGAAGCTGCGGCACCAGCCACCGCCCTTGCGCTGGAAGGTCATGCCGATGCGGATCGCCGCATCGCCCTGTGTCGATGCCAATTGCGTTTCCAGCGCGGCGGCAAGCGGCCCCTGTGCCACCATGACGCCATGATCCATCCCGATCGGGCCAGCCTGCCCCCCCGTCATGCGCCCGACGCCCAGCCCCATCACCAGCGCGGCGGCAATCGCGCCGCCCATCGCCCATCCCGTCCACCGCCGCCGCGCAGGCGGCCGGATCGGCACCACCACGGCGCTTTCCCCGATCAGGCTACGTAGCCGTTCGGGCACGGGTTCCTGCGCCACCGGGGCATAATGGCCCGCCAGCTTATCCCTCAACCGCCGGTGCCGCGCCAACCGTTCCGCCAGCGCAGGATCGGCCGCAACGGCGCGCTCCACGCGGCGGCGGTTCACTTCGTCCAGTTCGCCGTCGACCAGCGCGATCAGCATGGCTTCGTCAATGTCGGTCATGCTGCCTCTCCCATCAGCTCAAGTAACGCGCCGCGCCCACGCACCAGCCGCGACGTCAATGTGCCCATTGGAATGCCCAGCACCGCCGCGGCTTCCTTGTAGGACAGCCCTTCCACCAGAACGAGCGAAATGGCTTCCCGCTGGTCATCCGGCAATGCCTGCATTGCCCGGTCGACGTCGGACAGCATCATATGCGCCTCCACATCACGGTCGCCCGCATGGCCGACATGGGTGCCAGCCTCTTCGGGGGCGAATGTCCTTGCGGCGCGTTGTCGGGCGCGGGCCTCGTCGATCCACAGATTGCGCATGATCCGGTACATCCAGCTGTCCAGACGGGTTCCCGGTTGCCATTGATCGCGCGATTTCAGGCCCCGTTCCAGCGCCGCCTGGCACAGATCGTCCCCATCGGCGCGGTCCCGCGACAGGCTGGCGGCAAAACGCCGCAACCGGGGCAGGATAGCCAGCAGATCGCGTTCGAACGACATCGGATCTCCGTCTCTTGTTCGGGGATGAAACGTGCCAGCCCGCACGTTTCATCCCTGACGACTGATGACGAACGGGCATTTTTTCGCAATGAATGATTTTGCACATGAAAGGATCGAAGAGGCCGACATGACCCTGACCCGCCCCTGGATGATTGCGGGACTGATCCTGATCACCCCCGCATTGCCCCTGTCCGGCGCGCAGGCGCAGTTGCTGCCGGGCGGCGCCGGTCTCAATGGCGGCGGACTGGGACCGGTCGGTCGGGTCGTGCCCGATACTCTGGGCAAGGTAGGCGATGTCGTCGATGCGACCGGGCTGGACCGGATCAGTCCGTCGCGACTGGCCGATCGACTGACGGCCGCGCGCACCGGCCGGATCACCGACCTGCTGCGGCGCCATGGCGACCGGATCGAACTGGACGAACGAAACCAACCGGCACGGCGCGGCGTCATATTGCTGACCGGCGCGGATGATGCCGCCCTCTCTGCGTTGCGTGCGGCGGGCTATGGCGTGGAACATGAAACGATCGAGGGGATCGATCTGTCCATCGCCCGGCTGACCCCACCGACCAGCCGCAGCCTGCCCCGCGCGCTGCGCGAAGTGCGCAAGATCGCGCCAAAGGCGGAGGCGAGCGCGGACAATCTCTATTTCCCCAGCGGGCAGGCGCTTACAATCAGCGCCGCAGCGCTGGCCGGCGGCGGAAAGGTGGAGGGGCGGATCGCCGGGCTGATCGACGGTGGGGTCGCGCGACACCCCGCGCTGGGCGGCGCGATAGAACAGCGGGGCTTTGCTCAGGGCGCGCCCCGGGCCAGCGCCCATGGCACGGCGGTCGCCTCGCTCATCAGCGGTAATGGCAGCGTAAAGGGCGCCGCCCCCGGCGTGCCGTTGCTGGTGGCCGACGTCTATGGTGATGATCCGGCGGGCGGCGGCGCCTTTGCCATCGTGCGCGCGCTGGGATGGATGGCCGCGCGGGGCGTGCGGGTCGTGACGGTCAGTCTGGTCGGGCCTGCCAATCCTTTACTGGACGGCGCGATCCGGCTGGCGCGGGACAGGGGCGTGACGGTGGTCGCCGCGGTCGGCAATGATGGCCCCGCCGCCCCGCCCGCCTACCCCGCCTCATACCCGGCCGTCGTCGCCGTCACCGGGATCGACGGGCGTGGTCGCCTCCTCCTGGAAGCCGGACGCGCGCTGCATGTGGATTTCGCTGCGCCGGGCGCGGACATGCAGGCTGCCGACGACAATGGCGGCAAGGTCGCCGTACGCGGCACCAGCTTTGCCGCGCCTCTGGTCGCCGGACGACTGCTGGCGCGCGGATCGATCGCTGCGTTGCGCGACGAAGCGACGCCGCCGCGCAAGGGGCAACCGCCGACAATCTGTGCCGCATGCAGAAATAATGATTAGATAACATCATCTTATAAATTATTATGGCCCTCAGGGATGAAAGCCCACTTCACTCCCGTTCTCCTGACATCGCATTGAAGGCAATGAAGGAGACATGCCATGAAAACCCATTTCCTGATCGCGGCAGCATGCCTGACCGCCCTGACGACCGCCCCTGCTTCGGCCCAGCTTCTGGGTGGCGGTGGCCTTGGCGGCGGCGGACTGGGTGGTGGCCTGGGCGGCGCGCTGGGTGGTCCCGGTGGCGGCGGACTGGGTGGATCGCTGGGCGGCACGCTCGGCGGCTCGGGCGGCCTTGGGCGTAACGTCGACCTCGACAATGGTCGCGTCGGCGCCAGCGGCTCCGGACGTGGCCGCGCAGACGGTCATGCCAGCGGATCGATGAGCCGCAAGGGCAAGACCCGCGAAGGCAACGCGTCGGGATCGGCTGGCGGATCGGCCGACGGCAGTCTGGCCGTCGATATGCTGGGCGCCAGCGACGCCCGCAATGCCGCTGGTGCGGTTCGGGATCGCGCGACCGACACGGCAGGCGCAGCGCGGGATCGCGCAAAAGCCACCGCCGGTGCGGCGCGGGATCGGGCCGCCACCACTGTGGGGAACGCCCGCGACCGGGCTGGAACGACGGTAGCCAACACCCGCGATCGGGCTGAAACGGCCGTCGGCAACACCCGCGACCGGGCCGCCATGGCCGCAGGCAATGCCCCCGACCGCGCCTCCACGGTTGCAAATGGCGCCGGTTCGGCGGCTGGCAACGCAGCAGGTCGTGCGGGCAGCGTGATCGACAATGCCGCATCGATCGACGCCAGCGGCCAGATTTCGGGTGACGCATCGGGTCAGGCTTCCACCAGCCGGACGACCCCCGCCAGCGAAAGCAGCACCCCTACCGATCAGACGGCTGAATGACCCCCAACCGGATATGGATCGCATACAGACCCCGTTGATCGTTCCATATCCGGCCGTCTGACGAACGGACCGACAGCCACCCCGGCCGTCGGTCCGTTCATTATTCTGGATCATGTTCTGAATGTACCGCCTCTGGCGATACCGCCATCTGCTCCCAGATGACTGCGAGATGCCCTAACGCACGTTCAACCCCAATTCGCCCAGCAATTGCCCTGCCTGTTCACGCGATATGGTCGCACCCCGGAACATCCCCGCATGCACCAGCCGCAACCCGCCCAGATCGGCCCCGCGCAGATCCGCTCCGTCGAACCGGCAACCGTCCAGCGTGGCATCGCGCAGGCTGCATCCATCGAAAAATGTGCCGCGAAAATCGCATTTCGCCAGATCGGCCTGACTGAAATCCACCGCCGTCAGATGCTGTTTGCGAAAGGAAAAGCCAGGAAGGCGCGCGTCGACCAGCAGCGTTTCGGCAAACTCCACATCCAGCGCGCTTGCGTCGCTCAGGTCCGCGCCGGTCAGCTTGCATCGTTCGAATTTCGCCCCGAACAGCTTCGCACGCCGCAGCACCGCATTGTTGAGGTCGCAGGCAACGAAGCGCGCCTCCCGCACATCCGCGCCGGTCATCTGCACGAACCCGCCCCGGCAGGATTGCCACGACGTCCCCTCCAGCTTCACCCCCGACAGGTCGGTGCGCCGCATCTGGCAACGTTCGAAAATCCATCGTGACAGGTCCAGCCCCGACAGGTCCGCCTCTTCCAGATCGCAATCGACCAGATGCGCGGCCATTCCCCCGGTCAGCGCCGCGATGTCGGCGCGGCCCAATATCCTGTCTTTGATGGCGCGGTCGGCGAACAGATCATCCATATTCCATCCCTAGCGCCCATCGACCCGGCGATCCAGGTGAAGACAGGCACAGAAAAAAGGCCGATGCCCCCCCGGACATCGGCCTTTCACCCGATCGACCCCAAAGTCGGTATCAGGCGACCTTCGCCTGTTCTTCCATGATTTCGTCGGGATCGCGCAGCACATAGCCACGGCCCCAGACCGTTTCGATGTAATTTTCGCCACCGCAGGCAAGCGCCAGCTTCTTGCGCAGCTTGCAGATGAAGACGTCGATAATCTTGAGTTCCGGTTCGTCCATCCCGCCATAAAGATGGTTCAGGAACATTTCCTTGGTCAGCGTCGTGCCCTTGCGCAGCGACAGCAGTTCCAGCATCGCATATTCCTTGCCGGTCAGATGTACGCGATTGCCGTCCACCTCCACGGTCTTGGCATCCAGATTGACCGACAGCTTGCCCGTGCGGATGACCGACTGCGAATGCCCCTTCGACCGGCGGACGACGGCATGGATGCGCGCGATCAGCTCTTCGCGATGGAAAGGCTTGGTCACATAATCGTCGGCGCCGAAGCCAAAGGAACGCACCTTGCTGTCCATTTCGGAAATGCCCGACAGGATCAGCACCGGCGTCTGCACCTTGGCGGCGCGCAGCTTCTTCAGCACGTCATAACCGTGCATGTCGGGCAGGTTCAGGTCCAGGCAGATGATGTCATAATCATACAGCTTGCCCAAATCCAGGCCTTCCTCGCCCAGATCCGTGGTGTAGACGTTGAAGCCTTCGGTCGTGAGCATAAGCTCGATCGCCTTGGCGGTGGTCGGTTCGTCCTCGATCAGCAGCACGCGCATGTGAAGCCCCTTGTATCTCACCTAACGGTGTATCGCAGTTCCGTTCACCCACCAGAACGGCTTCCGCTTCAATTCATTAACCAAAAAACTTCTGAAGGACAAAGGTTAATTTTTCGCTAACCGGCAGGAATCCACGAGTCGTGGCAAAATGAATCTATTTACAAAGGGTTGAAGCTGCAACAATCCACCTAGAGTCAAGGTAGATTCACCTTCGAAACAAGGGTGAACGGCCGTTGTAAACCTCATCGTACTGGTAAGGATGCTGAAAAAAATCTTACCAGCGGCGCAAAGCGGGTTAACAGCCGTGATGCTTCGCCAGATAGTCCAGTAACGCATCGACCCGCGCCGGACGCAGACGTGAAGGCGGCGTCACCAGATGCAGTCCCAGAGGCGCGGGCCGCCATTCCATCAATATCTCCTCGACATCACCTTTGGCCAATGCGTCGCCGATGATGAAGTCGGGCAGGCGGGCGATGCCGATCCCCGTGCGCAGCGCAGGCAGCATCGCTTCCCCGCTGTTTACGGTCAGGCGGCTGCGCACCTGCACCACGACATTCTGCTGCCCCGGCCCGGAAAAGCGCCAGACGTCGGGACTGGAGGCGTTGGAGTAACAAAGGCAGTCATGGGTGCCGAGATCGGCGGGATGTTGCGGCCGCCCCCGTTCGTCCAGATAGCCCGGCGACGCGACGGTATAGAGGGTAACATCCGCCAGCCGCCGCGCGCGCAGCGAGCTGTCGGGCATGTCGGCCACGCGGATGGTCGCATCCAGCCCCATTTCGACGATGTCGATATGCGCGTCCGACAGATGCAGGTCGACATCGACCATCGGATGTTCCCGCGCGAACTGTGCGATCAGCGGCGCGACCCTCAGCAACCCGAACGTCATCGGCGCGCCCAGCCGGACCACACCCGAAAGTTCCGCCGTTTCATCGCGCGCCGCTTCTTCGGCCGCCTGCCCTTCGACCAATATGCGTTGGGCATGGTCAGCCAACCGCTTCCCGCTTTCGGTCAGCGCCAGACGGCGGCTGGTCCGGTTGAACAGGCTGGTGTCCAGATGTTCTTCCAGCCGGGTCACGGCCTTCGACACCGTCGCCTTGGACACGCTCAGCGCCTTGGCCGCATCGGTGAAGCTGCGATGCTCCACGACGGCCGCAAACATCGCCCATGCTTCAAAATCAGGTAGTCGCATCGGGAAACAATCCGTTTCAAAGCTGCCAGTTTATGAAACGACCCTGATCGCTAGATTGGTGGAAAGCAAGCGGAAGCATCAGCCTTCCGCGGCAAATGGCACAATCGCACCTTCGGGTTCGAACAACCAGAGGCACATATATGACCACGACCATCGCGAGCCGCATAGAGCGCCGCCCGTTCGCGTCGCTTGGCCATGCCGACCATGGCTGGCTGAATGCGCGCCACCATTTTTCCTTCGCCGATTATTATGACGACCACCGGATGCACTGGGGTGCCATCCGGGTGTGGAATGACGATGAAATCGGCCCACGCTCCGGCTTCCCGCCGCACCCGCATGCCGACATGGAAATCATCACCTATGTCCGCACCGGCGCGATCACGCATCAGGACAGTCTGGGCAACAAAGGCCGGACCGAAGCCGGCGACGTTCAGGTGATGTCGGCGGGCACCGGCATCCGTCACGCCGAATATAATCTGGAAGACGAAACCACCACCCTGTTCCAGATCTGGATCATGCCGCGCGTCCGTGGTGGCCAGCCAAGCTGGGGCACCAAACCGTTTCCAAAGGGCAATCGTTCGGGCAAGCTGGCCGTGCTTGCCAGCGGTTATGACGACGACCGCGAAGCGCTGCGCATCCGGGCCGACGCCCGGTTACTGGGCGGCACGATCAAGGCGGGCGAAAGCGTGACCTACACCAGCGCCGAAGGGCGTCACATCTATCTGGTCCCGGCGACGGGACGGGTGGAAATTGACGGTCAAGCCTTCGAAGCGCGCGATGGCGCGGCGATCGTCGTCGGCGGCCCGATCACCATAAAGGCGATCGAGGATGCCGAAATCGTCCTGGTGGACAGTATCTGATCTTCCCTCGGTCCGTCTTCCCCTCCCCCTCGGACGGACCAGGCCGCCTGCATCTATACTTTCATATGCAGGCGGCCACCCCTTTTTACCTGTAAAGACCACATCGTTCAGACAAGGAGACGCATCATGGCTAAGGTTCTGGTTCTCTATTATTCCTCTTATGGTCATATCGAAACCATGGCCAAGGCCATTGCGGAAGGCGCAGCATCGGCCGGCGCAACCGTCGACATCAAGCGCGTGCCGGAAACCGCCCCGCTGGAAGTCGCCCAGAACGCCCATTTCAAGCTGGATCAGGAAGCCCCCGTCGCGACCGTCGCCGAACTGGCCGATTATGACGCGATCGTCGTGGGCACCGGCACCCGCTTTGGTCGGATGTCCAGCCAGATGGCTTCCTTCCTCGATCAGGCGGGCGGCCTGTGGATGCGCGGCGCGCTGAACGGCAAGGTCGGCGGCGCCTTCACCTCCACCGCATCACAGCATGGCGGGCAGGAAACCACACTCTTTTCGATCATTACCAACCTGCTGCATTTCGGCATGACCATCGTCGGCCTCGACTATGGCTTTGCGGGCCAGATGGGCGTGGACAAGGTGCGCGGCGGCGCGCCCTATGGCGCGACCACGCTGGCCGACAGCGATGGCAGCCGCCAGCCGAGCGAAGAAGAACTGGACGGCGCGCGCTATCAGGGCCGCCGCATCGCGGAAACCGCGATCAAGCTGCACGGTTGATCGCAACCCGCGCCGTCTAACAGGCGCGGCATGGAACCGGCCCCGCGTCGCATCGGGGCATGGCAACGTCCGTAGGGGGCTGGCGCATCGGGACTATGCGCCAGCCCCTTTTCGTTCGGCCGGACGGCATTGCCCCGGCTTCCTCCTACTGCTTGGGGATCGGCTGAGGCCGCCCGCCGTTGCAATATTTTCCGGCTCTTGAAACCGTCAAAGCCCCAACCATATCAATGCTGTCCGGTCGCCACATGGGACCGGACGGCTTACCGTCGAACGCCTGTCATGGGTTCGGCACGATCATTTTGCTCTTTAGGAGATTATGACAATGCGTGGTTTCGACCTGACCCCCTATCGCCGCTCCACCGTCGGCTTCGATCGGTTGTTCGACCTGATCGAAAATAACGCCCGAATGGCGCAGGGCGACAATTACCCCCCCTTCAACATCGAACGCCTGTCGGAAGATCGCTATCGCGTGACGCTGGCCGTCGCGGGTTTTCGCGCCGATGAAATCGACATCACCGCGCAGCAGAGCCTGCTACAGGTCGTCGGCCGCAAAGACGAAGCGTCTGCCGCGGATCGCTCGAAATTCCTTCATGTCGGCATCGCCAACCGCAGTTTCGAACGGCGGTTCGAACTGGCCGATTTCGTGCGCGTCGAAAAGGCCGATCTGGCCGATGGCCTGCTGACCATCGAACTGATCCGCGAAGTGCCCGAAGCGATGAAGCCCAAGAAGATCGCCGTCAACGGCGGCCAGCTGGTCGACATCGGCGGCAAGGATCGCGACGCCGCCTGATCATCTGACATCAGGACAAAAAATGAAGGGCGCAGCCGAGGAGGCCGCGCCCTTTTTCATGCCCTGTCCGGAAACGATAGCGCGCCATCGTTCTACTCTGAACGGTGTGAACTTCCAGACATGAAAATCAGATTTCGACCTGACTGCCCAGTTCGACGACGCGATTGGTGGGCAGACGGAAAAATTCCATCGCGCTTTCCGCATTGCGCAACATCCAAGCGAAAATCTTTTCCCGCCACAGCGGCATGCCGGGCTTTGCGGACGGCAACAACGTCTGTCGGGCAAGGAAGAAGCTGGTATCCATCATCTTGAACGCCTGCCCGCAACCAGTCACGTTTTTCAGCGCGGCGGGAACGTCCGGTTCCTGCATGAAACCATATTGCAGGACGAGACGGAAAAAGCCCCGGCCCAGATCCTCCAGCTTGCACCGTCCGTCATCCTCCACGAACGGCACATTCTTGATCTTCACCGTCAGCAGGATCACCCGTTCATGCAGCACCTTGTTATGCTTCAGATTGTGAAGCAGCGCATGGGGCACGCCATCGGGCGTGGACGTCATGAAAACCGCGGTGCCGGATACGCGCACGGCGCTGTTGGCCGCTGACGCGACGAACACCGGGATGGGCATCGCCGCTTCGCGCAGCCTGTCCTGCACCAGCCGGCGCCCGCGCGACCATGTCGTCAGCAAGGTGAAGACGACGAAGCCGATCAGCAGCGGGAACCAGCCACCGTCGGGCACCTTCGTCAGATTGGCCGCCAGATAGGCGCCATCGACCAGATAGAATATCGCCAGCAACGGCGCGGCATAATACCATTTCCAGTTCCAGAGCCGATAGAGCACCACCGTCAACAAAACATTGTCGATGAACATCGCGCCAGTCACCGCAATGCCATAGGCGGCGGTCAGGTTCGACGATGTCTGGAACACAAGCACCAGCAGGATGACCATCACCATCAACCCCCAGTTGATCAGGGGGATATAGATCTGTCCAGCCGTCGAAGCGCTGGTATGTTCGATCCGCAGGCGGGGCATGAAACCCAGCTGGATCGCCTGCTGCGTGACCGAAAAGGCGCCGGAAATCACGGCCTGCGACGCGATGATGGCGGCCAGCGTGGCCAGCACAACCAGCGGCAACTGCCCCCATTGCGGCGCGAGATTGTAGAAGGGACTTTGCAGCGCCGCAGCGCCTTCGCGAAACAGTAGCGCGCCCTGTCCCATATAGTTCAGCATCAGGGCGGGCAGCACGAAAGCGAGCCAGGACACACGGATCGGATTGCGGCCAAAATGCCCCATATCGGCATAAAGCGCCTCCGCCCCGGTCACCGCCAGCACGACCGACCCGAGCGCAAGGAAGGCCGGAAGCGGATCGGTCACGAAGAACATCACCGCCCAATAAGGATTGAAGGCAAAGAGAATGCCCGGCGTCTTCATGATCGACACAATGCCGAGCGCCGCGATCGTGATGAAGTAAGTGAGCATGATCGGCCCGAAAAAGGCCGCCACGCGATTGGTGCCCAGCCCCTGTATCCAGAACAGGCCCAGCAGAATGATGATCGCCGCAGGCAGGATGACCGGCGCCAGATCGGGGTTGTAGACGGTCAGCCCCTCCACCGCGGACAGTACCGATACCGCCGGGGTGATCATCGAATCGCCGTAGAACAGAGCGGTGGCGAACACCCCCAGCAGGACGATGCCGCGCGACCAGCGCTGCGTCTTCGTCTGACCGTTGATCAGCGCCAGCAGGGCCAGGCTGCCGCCTTCCCCCTTATTGTCGGCGCGCATGATGATGCTGACATATTTCAGCGTCACCACCAGCATCATGGACCAGAACATCAGGCTGATGACGCCCAATATATGGTCCGGGTCCAGCGTCAGCGTATGATGACCGTGGAAGGTTTCGCGGAAGGCATAGAGCGGGCTGGTGCCGATATCGCCAAAGACGATACCGATCGCACCGACCACCAGCTTCAACGTTGCCTTCTGCCGTGCATGTCCATGACCGCCCTGATCATCCTCGTCGGAGGCCGGAGCGGTGTTGGGAAGAAGATCAGCCATGAAGGATCATGCTCGTTTCGACACCTGATCGGGGGCGATGGCGGAATTGCCCGCTTGCCTCCCGTAATTGGCCGCGCCCTACCATGCCTCCGGGGACCACGCAATGTGCGCGCTGCGCTGCATCATTGTCCGTCCGGCGCACCCTGTTTCATGATGGCGTCGATACGCGCGATATTGGCTTCCAGTTCCGCTTTCACTTCGCTGCCCCGTGGTGCGCTCGCGGCGAGCGGTTCCCATAAGTCGCGTGCGGCCTGCAATCGTCCGCCGCGAGCCAGCGCCAGGCCGTAAAAATAGCGCGGCGCGGGGCCTTGCGGATCGAGCGCCATGGACCGGCGATAGGCAAAATCCGCGCCGGGCGACACGATCCCATCGGCATGGGCGACGAGGGCGTTGCCAAGGCCCAGCCACAGATTGGCGTCATCCGGCGTCGCGCGAAGACCCGACAGCAGCACATTGGCCGATTCCTTCGTCATGCCTCGACGGCCATAGGAATCCGATATGACCAGCCATTGCGCCGCCTTGCCATAGCGTTCCGCAAGGCCACGGCGTTGTTCCGCCAGCTTTTCGTCGAACTTTTCGCCCGTTGCTTTCCTGGCCATCCGCGGCATACCCGTCAGCCCCGGATGCCCCTGCCAGGCATAGCCCGCCAGCCCCAGCAACAGCGCAGCGGCGCCGATTTCCCGTGTGGAACGCGGAATACGGCCGACAAACAGCATCGCCAGAAAAGCGGCGATCGCCAGCCCGAATGCAATCAGCCAGCCCGTCATGCCTTGCCTTTCCGCCTGATACGCCCACGCAGCAAAAACAGGCCAAGCGCCAGCAATATCAAGGGCGCAGCCCAGAGCGGCCACAGGATCGGCGCCGCCGTCGGTTCATAACTGACCCAGTCGCCATAGCGGGATATGAGCCAGCTGCGGATCGCTTCGGGTTGCTCCCCGGCCATGATCCGCTCGCGAATTTCCGACCGCATATCTCCAGCCATGCTGGCGTTCGAGTCTGCGATGGACTGGCTCTGGCAGGTGAGGCAGCGAATGGTTTCCATCAATGCCTTCGCCTTTCGCTCCAGCGCGGGATCGGCGATCTGGCGGTCGGCATAGGGTGCTGGTGGCAAGGCGGTTTGCGCGGTGGCCGGGACCGCCATCAACGCGACCAGGAGCGCAAGGAAAAGTTTCATCGCGCGTCCTTCAGCCGGTCGAGGATCATCGGCACGTCATCGGCGCGAATGTCGCCGATATGCTGATAGGCGATGCGCCCCTTACCATCGATCACGAATGTTTCGGGTACGCCGGAAGACCCCAGAGCCATTTGCACCGCGCTGCGCGCGTCGAGGCCGATACGGTTGTAGGGATTGCCGTAACGGCCAAGGAAGCGATCGACATCGGGGCGTGCATCCCGAATGGCGATGGCGTCGATGACCACCCCCGCCCGTTTCAGCGCCATGAGTTGCGGCGCTTCGGCGGCGCAGGGTACGCACCAGCTGGCGAAGATGTTGAGCAGGCGCGGTTTGCCGTCGGCGAAGCCTGCGCTGGCCAATGGCGGGCGGTCGCTGGCCGCCGCTGGCAGATCGAATGTCGGCAAGGGCTGTCCCACGAGGCGCGAGTGAATGACGCGGTCGTCGGGCTTGAACAGGCCGCCCGCGAACAGGCCGACAAATGCCATGAACAGGATGAGCGGCAGCCAGATCAGCAGTTTTTTCATGCTTCGGCCATCCTTGCCCGCCATTTCATCAGCCAGCCGCGCCGTTCCCGCCCGACAAGCGCCAGCGCGCCGCCCAGCGCGATCATGATGCCGCCCAGCCAGATCAGCGTGACGAAGGGTTTCCACCATATCCGCAGCTGCCAGCGACCATCCTCCACCTCTTCGCCCAACACGACATAAAGCTGGCCGTCCCATCGGGTCAGTAAAGCGGCTTCGCTGGTGGTGGTCGGCGGTGAGGCAAAGAAGCGGGACTGGGGCCGGATGACGACTGACGATCCGCCCCGCTGCGCGTCCATCTCCGCCTGCAACGCAGTCCAGTTGTCGCCTGCCAGCGGCGCGATCTGGCGAAAATGCAGGGTCCAGCCAGCGGTCCGGATGGTGTCGCCGGGGCGTGCGGCGACCAGCTTCTCCACAGTGAAAGCGGAATCGCAGGCCATTCCACCCAGGCTGACGGCGCAACCCAGATGCGCGACGACCATGCCATAAGTGAACAATGGAGTACGCAGCAGCTTGCGTTTCCAGAGCGGCGCCAGACTGGCGATACCAACCGAAACCGCGACGACGAGGCCGAAAAACGGCAGGATGCCAACGCGTCCCCACAGAAAAAGAGACAGCGAAATGGACAATAGCAAGGCTATGGCAAATGGCACCAGCAAACGTTTTCCAACGGCCACGCCCCGATCACGGCGCCACCGCGTCACCGGCCCTGCGGCCATCGCCACCATCAGCGCCAGCGCGATCGGCCCGGCGATCCGGTCGAAATAGGGTGCGCCCACGGACACTTTATGACCGAAGGCTTCGGTCATCAGCGGATAAAGCGTACCGATCAGGACAAGGCCCAGAATGACGGTCAGCAGCAGATTGTTGACCACCAACATGGTTTCGCGGCTGACCAGTTCGAACGGCGCGCCTTCGCGGACGGAGCCGATGCGCCACCCGAAGAGGGCGAGCGCTCCGCCGATATAAATGGCCAGCAAGGCAAGGATGAAGCTGCCCCGTTCCGGATCGACGGCGAATGCATGCACGCTGGTCAGGATGCCGGATCGGACCAGGAATGTGCCGACCATGGACATGGAAAAGGCGACCACGGCCAGCATGATCGTCCACGCCCGCAACGCGTCGCGCGTCGCCAGCACGGTGACGCTGTGCAGCAGGGCCGTCGCCGCCAGCCATGGCATGAGCGAGGCGTTTTCAACCGGGTCCCAGAACCACCAGCCGCCCCAGCCCAGTTCATAATAGGCCCAATAGCTGCCCGCCGTGATGCCCAGCGTCAGCAAGACCCAGGCGGCAAGAACCCATGGCCGCATGGCGCGGGCAAAGGCCGCATCGACCTGCCGCGTCAGCAGCGCGCCAACGGCGAAGGAAAAGGCGACGGACAGGCCGACATAGCCAAGATATAATGTGGGCGGATGGAAAGCGAGGCCCGGATCTTGCAGCAGAGGGTTCAGCCCCTGCCCATCGGCAGGCGCCGGATCGATCCGGGCGAAGGGGTTGGAGGAGAACAGCAGAAAGGCATAAAAGCCGAGAGAAATGGCCGCCTGCCCGCCCAGCGTCGCCATATGCGTATCCCGGCGCAGGGCGCGCTCAAACAACGCGACCGCCGCCCCCGCCACGCCCATGACGGTGACCCATAAAAGCATGGAGCCTTCATGATTGCCCCATGTCCCGGCAAATTTATAGAGCCATGGCTTCATCGAATGGCTGTTGGTGGCGACCAGACGGACGGTCATGTCCGACCGCCTGAACTGGGTGATGAGCAGCGCGAAGGCCAATGCCGTCAACACACCCTGCGCCACGGCGGCCGGGCGGACCGCGTCTAGCAATTCCGGCTTCCCCCCTTTCAGCCCTCCCAGAGCCAAGACGAGTTGCAGCAGCGCCAGCGCCGCGGCGAGCCAAAGGGCGGCAAGTCCGGCTTCAGCAATCATGAATGTAAAACCATGCAATAATATTCTTTAAATTCAATCGACTGCCAAGAGCGCCCTTGCCCATCGCGATGCCACGCCAAAGGATTGATCGACGCTGAACCGGGCCGGGCGTGATCGGGAAAGAACCCGAGGGCGAACTTCACTTGTCCGCCTTCATCTCGTGCGTGGTCTCATTATAGTTCATGCCCTCCAGTTCGCGGGGCATGTAGCGTTCGTCATGCTTGGCAAGCAGATTGGTGGCAACGAATGTGCCCCTGCCATCGAACGCCCCCTCCGCCACGACGCCGCTGCCTTCCTTGAACAGGTCGGGCGCGATGCCGCTAAAGGTTGCGGGCACCGTCGCCTTGCCATCGGTGACGTCAAAACGGATGGTGACGCCGTCAGCCTCGCGTTTCAGGCTGCCCTTCACCACCATGCCGCCAAGGCGGATCGCCTTGCCCGGCTCCACGCCTTTACTCCTGACATCGGCAGGCGCGTAGAAATAGGCCGCCTCATCCTTCAACGCGGACGCCGCGAGCAGGCCGGCGCCGATCAGCGCCACCAATGCCGCCACGGCCAGGATCAGTCGTTGATGCTTCGCCTTCATGAGAGGGGGATTATCCGCGATCCGACAGCTGTGCCGCCCGTCGTTCCGCGCCGCGCATCGATCGCCAGCTGATCAGACTGACCAGCGCCGTCCCCGCCAGCGTCACCGCATAGGCGGCCACCACGAAAGCCCATTGATTCATTCCCCTACCCTCTCGCCAGACGCTGCATCCGCGCCTCGACCTTATTTTGTGCCAGTATCGCTCGCATCCGCATGAATATGATCGCCGCGAACAGCAAGGTAAAACCCAATAATGTAAAGCCCAGCGGCCATAGCAGGGATCCATCGATGCTGGACCCGCGCAAAGTGATGGACGGCCCCTGATGCAGGCTGTTCCACCAGACAACCGATCGGTTGATGATCGGGATATTGATCGCGCCGACCAGCCCGAAAATGGCGGTCACATTGCTGACGCCGCCCTGTGCGCCCTGCCGCGCACTGGCATTGCCCAGCGCGATATAACCCAGATACAGGAAGAACAGGACCAGCATCGACGTCATGCGGCCATCCCATTCCCACCAGGTGCCCCATGTCGGACGGCCCCATATGGAACCAGTCATCAGGCATATTGCGGTGAACAGGGCGCCCGGCGCGGCTATGGCACGTCCGGCAACGCCCGCCAGCGGGTGACGCCACACAAGCTGAATCAGCGCGGCGATCGCAATGCCGCTCCATCCGCCCATGCCAAGCCACGCCGCAGGCACATGTATATAAAGAATGCGAACCGTCTGCCCCTGAAGATAATCGGCAGGCGTGACGAACAGGCCGCAGGCGGAACCGACCAGCAACAAAAACAGGCCGGACCAGAACAGCCATCCGGTCAGCGGACGCGCGATCTTCAAAAAGCGGGCGGGATTGGCGAAACGATGCATTGGGACAATGTCTTAGCCCGGCGCAGACCCCAACGCCAGTAGGGCATTGTGCCGATGGAAAAGTGGACAAGCCCCGGTTCCGTCACGGTCCGGCAGGCTTTTTTGTTACAGTGGGGCGACAAACCGACAGGAAGCGACTATATGCGCGCACAAGAGACGCCCCAGGGTCGCACCAGGGGGGTCAGGAACGGCTATGGAACCGCTCGCACCCATGTTTACGACCAATCCCTTCGACGACGACAAGTTGCGCGAGGAATGCGGCATTTTCGGCGTTTCGCGCGCCGAAACGGCGTCTGCAATCGTCGCGCTTGGCCTCCACGCGCTGCAACATCGCGGACAGGAAGCTGCGGGAATCACCAGCTGGGACGGACATGATTTCCATACCCACCGGGCGATGGGCCATGTGGCCGGCAATTTCGACCGCGACGAAGTGATTCGCGGCCTGCCCGGCGACACCGCCTGCGGCCATGTACGCTATTCCACCACCGGTGAAACGTCGCTGCGCAATGTGCAGCCGCTCTATGCCGAACTGAACAGCGGCGGTTTCGCCGTTGCCCATAATGGCAATATCTCCAACGCGATGAAGCTGCGTCGCGAACTGATTCGCCGCGGCTCCATCTTTCAGTCGACGTCCGACACCGAAGTCATCATCCATCTGGTGGCGACGTCCAGCTATCGCACGCTGCTCGACAAGTTCATCGATGCGCTCAAGCAGGTCGAGGGCGCCTATTCCCTGATCGTGATGACGCCCGAAGGCATGATCGCGTGCCGCGATCCGCTGGGCATCCGTCCGCTGGTGATGGGCAAGCTCGGCGAATCGACCATCTTCGCTTCGGAAACCGTGGCGCTGGACGTCGTGGGCGCAGACTATGTCCGCACCATCGATCCGGGCGAACTGGTCATCGTGACCAATGACGGCCAGATCCGTTCGCACCGCCCGTTCGGCGAAACCCACGCCCGTCCGTGCATTTTCGAACATGTCTATTTCAGCCGCCCCGATTCGATCGTGGACGGGTCCAGCGTCTATTCGGTACGCAAGGCGATCGGCGCGCAGCTGGCGATCGAAAATCCGGTCGATGCGGACTATGTCATCCCGGTGCCGGACAGCGGCGTTCCCGCCGCCATCGGCTATGCGCAGGAATCGGGCATTCCGTTCGAACTGGGCATCATCCGTTCACACTATATCGGCCGAACCTTCATCCAGCCGGGCGACAAGGTCCGCCATCTGGGCGTGAAGCTGAAGCACAATGCAAACCGCGCCCTGATCGAAGGGAAGCGGATCGTGCTGATCGACGATTCGATCGTGCGCGGCACCACGTCGCTGAAAATCGTGCAGATGATGCGCGAAGCGGGCGCGGCGGAAGTGCATATGCGCATCGCGTCGCCGCCGACCAAGCATAGCTGCTTCTATGGCGTCGATACGCCCGAACGCACCAAGCTGCTGGCGCACAAGCTGGACGTGGGCGGCATGCAGGATTTCATCCACGCCGACAGCCTGTCCTTCATTTCGATCGACGGCCTTTACAAGGCACTGGGCGAAGCGAAGCGCGCGGACATCCGCCCGCAATATTGCGATGCCTGCTTCACCGGCGACTATCCGACGAAGCTGACCGATCAGGACGATGCCGTCGTGACCAACCAGCTAGAATTGCTGGCAGAACGCGTCGTCTGACGCTATCAGGGCGGCCCCGCTATCTGGGCCGCCCTTTTTCTTTCCTTAATCCACAAGTTCCGGCACCGCCTGGAATGACAGGAGGCAGCATGTCCGACCTTCCGCTTTCTGGCAAACTGGCGCTCGTCACCGGCGCGAGCCGTGGCATCGGCGCGGCGACGGCGCAGGCTCTGGCTGCGGCGGGCGCGCATGTCGTACTGACGGCGCGGACCAGCGGCGGGCTGGAAGAAGTGGAAGACCGCATCCATCAGGCAGGCGGCAGCGCCACCATCGCGCCGCTGGACCTGATCGACGGCGAAAGCATCGGCCGCCTCGCTCAGGCGATCGGCGGGCGCTGGGACGCGCTGGACATATTGGTGCTGAATGCCGCGACGCTGGGATCGCTGGCCGCCGTGCAGGCAATCGACAGCAAGGAATTTGCGCGTCTGATGACGCTGAACATCGGCGCGCCGCAGGCGATGATCGCCGCGTTCGACGGCATGTTGCGGGCCAGCGGCGACGCGCGCGTGGTGGCCATCACATCATCCGTCGCTACGCCGCGTGCCTATTGGGGCGCTTATGGCGCGTCGAAGGCCGCTCTGGAAACGCTGGTCGGCGCCTATGGCGAGGAAGTGAAGAATATCTCCGCCATTCGCACCCATATCGTCGATCCGGGCGCGACCCGCACCGCGATGCGCGCCCGCGCCTTTCCCGGCGAAGATCCGGCAAGCCTGAAAGGTCCGGAGGTCGTCGGTCAGGCGATCGTCGATCTGGTGACGTCTGACGCGCCGACCGGACACAGGATGCGCGTGGAAGGCTGAACGATCAGTCCGGTTTTACCAGCGTCACCTGCGCCACGTCGATGCCGCCGCCGCGAAAGCCGCCTTCGCAATACATCAGATAATATCGCCATAAGGCAACGAAATGCTGGTCGAAGCTGGCCGGCAATTGCCCTTCCTCGATCGCGTGATCAAAGCGTTCGCGCCACCGGCGCAGGGTTTCAGCATAGTGCGGGCCAAAGCGATGGACGTCACGCCATTCGAAACCCTGACGTTCCGCCAGCGCCCGAAACCGGCTTTCGGACAGCAGCATGCCGCCGGGGAAGATATAGGTCTGGATGAAGTCCGCACCGCTGGCATAGCGATCAAAAATCGCATCATCGATCAGGATGTATTGGATGGCAGCCCTGCCACCGGGCCTGAGCAGGCGATGGATCGCAGCGAGATAGGCGGGCCAATAGGCCTGGCCCACCGCCTCCACCATCTCCACGCTGGCGATGGCGTCATATTGCCCCTGCCCATCGCGATAGTCGGTCAGCAATATCCGCGCACCTGACCCCAGTCGGTCGCGGGCATATTCCGCCTGTTCGGTCGATAGGGTAAGGCCGGTGTAGCGGACGCCATGACGTTCCATCGCCTGTTCGGCCAACCCGCCCCAGCCACAGCCGATTTCCAGCAGCGATGCTCCATCATGCAGGTTCAACCGGTCGACGATCGCATCGACCTTGCGTCGTTGCGCTTGCTCGAAATCCTCCAGTCCATCCTCAATATTGAGGAACAAGGCACTGGAATAATGCATATATCGGTCGAGCCATAGGCTGTAGAAATCATTGCCCAGATCATAATGGAAAGCAATGTTGTGCCGCGACCCAGCGCGGCTGTTCCGTCGCGCCATATGCAGCAGGCGGCCGATCCAACGCCCCGGACCATGCGGCCGGGCGGACCGTCCAAGCGATGCGGCATTGCACATGAACAGTGCAAAGAGCGACACGGGATCGGGACTGATCCATTCCCCCGCCGCCCAGCCACGATACCAACCCGCAGATCCGCCCGCCACCAGCCGCACCAGCGCCCACCAGCTTTGCAGATCGACCCGACATTGGGGCCCGCTGGTCCGCCCCCCAAGCAGGCGGCATGTCCCGTCCGGCAGATCCGCTTCCAGCGCGCCCTGCTCCAGCCCCCGGTCGATCCGGTCGAGCAGACGGTGGAACAGCGGGGCGACCATCCGCGCGGTCCAGCGGGACGCACCCGACTGTGGCGGCCGTCGCACGGAAAAGGCGGGCCTGCCGCGCCGGGGATCGGATGCATTCATGACGTCACTCTGCCGCAAGCACGCGACCGCTGCAATCATCCCTTCATATGGCGATACGCTTCCAAAGCGCGTTCCCGCCCTGCGCGATGGGCGATGATTTTGGACGGATAGTTGCGGGGTTTCGCGCCGTGACTTTCGGGGTCGTGAATGACGTCGTCAGACAGGTCCGCCAGTTCGGGAACCCATTGACGGATATAGTCGGCGGCATCGAATTTTTCCGACTGGGTGAGCGGCGCCATGATCCGGGTGAAGAGATTGGCATCGACCCCGCTGCCCGCCACCCATTGCCAGTTGACGCTGTTGTTGGCGTAGTCGGCATCGACCAATGTGTCCCAGAACCAACGTGCACCATGGCGCCAGTCGATCAACAGATGCTTGATCAGAAAACTGGCCGCGATCATGCGCACGCGATTATGCATCCATCCGGTTGTCCATAGCTGACGCATGCCTGCGTCCACGATGGGATAGCCTGTCCTCCCCTTCTTCCACGCCGTGAAATCGGATCGCGCGCTGCGCATGTCCCGCCATGGCAGCCCGTCGAACATGTCGCGCGCATTTTCGCTGCCATAGGCCGGAAAACTGTAAATCTGCACATGGGCATAATCGCGCCAGATCAATTCCTTAAGATAGATAGTTGCATCATGGCCGGAAGATTCGATGCGGTGCCACAGATAGGCTGGCGATATTTCGCCGAAATGCAGATGCGGGGACAGGCGCGACGTTCCTTTCACCGACGGCAGATCGCGCGCCGTGGCATATGCGCCCGCTTCGTCCAGAAAGGCAGCGACATTGTCCCGCCCTCCCTTTTCCCCCGGCTTCCAGTCGGCGGCAAATCCCGTCGCCCAATCGGGATTGGTCGGCAACAGCCCCCAATCCTGCAACTTGTCGCTGTCAGGCCAGCGGTCCGGCGCGCGGATATGATGGGGAGCGGGATGTGGCGAATGGGGCGGCATATGTTGCATGACCGCACGGGAAAATGGCGTGTAGATGCGATACATTCCGCCATTCCCCGTCCGCACCGCACCGGGCGGCAGCAACAGCCCTCCGTCATGCAGGCACAGGTCGAGATGCCTTGCGACCGCCTTTTCCGCGTCGCGCCACCAGGGTTCGTAATGATGCAAGGCATGGACGCGTGCCGCACCACTTTCGCTGGCCAGTCTGGCCAGTTCATCCACACAGTTGCCGCGCCGCAGGATCAGGCGCGATCCTTTCGCGCGCAGGCTTTCGTTCAGACGGGCCAGACTATGGTGCAGCCACCAGCGCGACGCACCGCCCATCGCCCATTGGCCCGGCGTTTCATCATCCAATATATATACAGGAATGACCGGGCCTTCCCCCGCAGCGGCGATGAGCGCGGCCTGATCGGACAGGCGAAGATCCTGGCGAAGCCAGAGCAGAACGGGTTCGGACATGACAGTCGCAATGCGCCCCGCCCGGCGGAGTTCCAAGCGACCGTTGGATCATATTGCCATGATGCCGCCACATCATTCTTTCATCGCAAATCGGTGGACGGATGATTCGATCCATGGACGTCGCGCGACCGCCCGCCTATTCTGACGTTTCGGACGAGGCGCACTTGAGGGGTCGGTGGAGCGCCGGAACAACAAACAGTCGGGGGCATAATGGCATCCATGCCAAATGAAAAAGAACTGGCCTATCGGCCGTGCGTCGGGATCATGCTGGTCAATATGGACGGCAAGGTCTTTGTCGGACAGCGGCTCGATAATGTCGTGGAAGCATGGCAGATGCCGCAAGGCGGGATCGACGAGGGCGAGGATGCCAAGACGGCGGCCCTGCGCGAGCTGGAAGAAGAAACCGGGATCGGCAGCGATCTGGTGGAAATCATCGCAACCGCCAAGGACGAACATTTTTACGATCTGCCGCCGGAACTGATCGGCAAGCTGTGGGGCGGCAAATATCGCGGCCAGCGGCAATATTGGTTCCTTGCCCGCTTCATCGGCAAGGACAGCGACGTGAACATCCAGACCAGACATCCAGAGTTTCGCGAATGGCGCTGGACCGCGCCCGATACGCTGCCGGACCTGATCGTGCCGTTCAAACGCAAGCTGTATCGCGATATCCTTCAGGAATTTCGTGCACTTATATGATGAATGGGCGCTTTGGGGCTTAAAATTCGATGTCGGTCGGTTATGACGGGATCATGCGTGCCTGCCTGATCCCCCTGTCGTTGCTGACCGCCGCCCTGCCCGCCATCGCCGGAGCCGATGAACCAGCGCTGTTGTCGCCTGCCGTGCGTGAAATGCTGGAAGCAGCGATCGCCAACGGCAATGAAACCGACATCGCCACCGTCGCCAAGATCGCGAAGCAGACCAATCCGGGTTCGGCAGACGAAATCCAGCGAATGGTCAACAGCTGGAAGGAACGGACCAAGGCGACGCATGATACGGTGATTCGTGAAGCCCGGTTCAATGAATTGTGGACCGGACGGATCGAGGCTGGCGGTTTCCGGTCGACCGGTTCGACCAGCGAAATCGGCATCAGCGCGTCCGCCACCGCCACGCGGGCGGGGCTGCAATGGCAGCATAAGCTGACCGCAGCTGCCGATTATCGCCGGGCCAATGGCGTGACATCGCGTGAGCGCTATTTTGCGGGATATGAACCGCGTTACGAATTTGATCCGCGCGGCTTCGCCTATGGTCTGGCCCAGTTCGAACGCGATACGTCCATCGGTTATGATGAACGTTATACAGCGTCGGTCGGCGTGGGTTACAAGCTGATCGTCAGCAAACCGGTGGACCTGTCGGCGGACATCGGTCCTTCCATCCGTCATGCCAAATATCTGATCGGCGAACGCGAAACCAAGATCGGCGTTCGTGGGTCCATGGCGCTTGCCTGGCGGGCGACGCCGACGCTGACGTTCAAGCAGACGGCATCAGGCTATGCCGAAAGCGACGTCTTTACGCTTCAGGCGCTGTCTTCGGTGGAAACGAAGGTGAGTACGCGGTGGTCGGCTTCGCTTTCCTATAATGTCCAGTATGAATCCGAAACTTTGCTAACATCGCGCGATCTCGACACATTAAGTCGCCTGACGCTGACCTATGATTTCTGAAAGACGCAATTTTATTGCGGGGGTGGAGGCCGGGTTCGCGCTCTGATAGATCAGGGTGGATGACGGACCTTTCATCGCAGGAACGGGCTTTGCTGGACCAGGCCGCCGCCGCGCCGATGCTGGCGCAGACGCAGGCGTGGGCGGCGATCAACAGCGGATCGCGCAATCTGGATGGACTCGCGCGCATGGCGAGTGCGCTGGCCGATACCTTTTCGGCCCTGCCCGGCGACATGCGGCTGATCGACGCGGAGCCGGTCGAGAGCGTCAGCCCCGACGGACGGGTTCAGTCGATCACCCATGGACGGCATCTGCACCTGTCCGTACGCGCCGATGCGCCGCTGCGCCTGTTGCTGACCGGGCATATGGATACGGTGTTCCCGGCCGACCATCCGTTTCAGGCGCAACGATGGCTGGAGCCGGGCATATTGAATGGACCGGGCGTGGCCGACATGAAGGGCGGCATTGCCGTCATGCTGGCGGCGCTGAATGCCATCGAAACTTCGCAGGCGGCGACGCGCATCGGTTATGATGTCGTCATCAACAGCGACGAGGAAGTGGGCAGCGGGTCGTCCGCCGCCCTGTTGCGCAGCGCGGCCAGCGGAAAATTTGCGGCCTTCACCTACGAACCGTCGGCGCTGCCCGACGGCACGCTGGCGGGTGCGCGGGCGGGCAGCGGGAATTTTTCCATCATAGTCACCGGCAGGAGCGCCCATGCCGGACGCAATCCGGACGAGGGGCGCAATGCCCTGATCGCCGCAGCCGATCTGGCGTTGCGGCTGAAGGCCGGCAGCGGTGCTGGCTTTTCCTGCAACCCGGCGAAGATCGATGGCGGCGGCCCGAACAATGTGGTGCCCGACCATGCCATTTTGCGGGTCAATTTTCGCCCGCGCACCCCGCCCGATGTCGCCGCGGTCCGCGCACTCATCGACCAATGCATGGCCGATGTGGCACGCGATCATGATGTGAGGCTGCACCTGCATGGCGGGTTCGGCCGTCCGCCAAAGGCGATGGATGCAAAGGCGCGGGCCCTGTTCGGGCTGGTGCGGCAATGCGGCGCCGATCTGGGCCTGTCGATAAGCTGGCGTGATACGGGGGGCGTGTGCGACGGCAATAATATCGCGGCCTGCGGCGTGCCGGTGGTCGACACGATGGGCGTGCGGGGCGGCAGCATCCACAGCGACGCCGAATTTCTGCTGACCGACAGTCTGCCCGAACGGGCGCAACTGTCGGCTCTGGCGCTGTGGCGCATCGCGCACGGCCAGTTCGATCCGAAACATATAAAAGAGGGGATGACCGCTTGAGCTTCATCATGCGCATCGCGCGCGCGGACGATTTGCAGACGCTATACGAAATGGCCAAGCTGACCGGCGGCGGATTTACCAACCTGCCGCCCGACCGCAAGGCGCTGTCCGCCAAGCTGGAGCGGACGGAACAGGCGCTGTCGCGACAGGGCGACGGCATCATGGACGAACTGATCGTCATGGTGCTGGAAAATGTCGAAACGGGGCAGGTGCGCGGCACATGCCAGATATTTTCGACCGTCGGGCAAAACTGGCCATTTTACAGCTACCGGCTGGGTGTACTGACCCAGCATAGTCGCGAACTGGGCCGGACCTTCCGTGCGCAGATGCTGTCGCTGACCACCGATCTGGAAGGGTCGGTCGAAGTCGGCGGCCTGTTCCTGCACCCGCGCGAACGGGCGGAAGGACTGGGCCTGTTGCTGGCGCGCAGCCGTTACCTCTATATCCGCAGTCATCGGGCGCGCTTTGGCGATAGGGTGATTGCGGAACTGCGCGGCGTGATCGACGAAGCTGGCGGTTCCCCCTTCTGGGACGGGCTGGCCGGACGCTTTTTCGGCATGAGCTTTCAGGAAGCGGATGAGTTCAATGCGGTGAACGGCAATCAGTTCATCGCCGACCTGATGCCAAAGACGCCCATCTATACCGCCATGCTGACCGACAGCGCCCGCGCCGTCATCGGCCTGCCCCATCCCAATGGCAGGGCGGCGATGCGGATGCTGGAAACCGAAGGGTTCGACAATGCGGGCTATGTCGATATTTTTGACGGCGGGCCGACGATGGTAGGTCAGGTCGATCAGTTGAAGACGATCGCGGCCGCCCGCGACGTCACCCTGTCCGCCACGCATGACAAGGGTGGCGACAGGATGCTGATCGCCACCGGGCAGCTGGCCGATTATCGCTGCACCTGGGGCTTCGTTCAGGAAGATGCCGATGGCGCCATATCGCTGGACGCGGCCAGCGCGGCACGGATCGGCATCGATGTCGGCGCTTCCTTCACCATGGCGGGACGGGCATGAGCATCAAAGAAATCAATTTCGACGGCATCATCGGACCCAGCCATAATTATGCGGGGCTGAGCCATGGCAACCTTGCCTCCGCACGCAATGCGGGGGCGGTGTCGCATCCCCGCGCGGCGGCGTTGCAGGGGATCGAAAAGATGCGCGGCAATGTGCGGCTGGGCCTGACACAGGGGATATTCCTGCCGCAATGGCGGCCTGACGTCGACTGGCTGACCAAACTGGGCACCGATGTCGGCAATGCAGAGCCGCATATCCGCGCGGCCGCCATGTCCGCATCGTCCATGTGGGCCGCCAATGCCGCAACCATATCCCCCGCCAGCGATACGGCGGACGGGCGGACCCACCTGACCGTCGCGAACCTCGTCACCATGCCGCATCGCAGCCATGAATGGCCGCAGACGCTGGCCCAGCTGCGTGTCGCCTTTTCCGATCAGCGCGCCTTTGCCGTGCATGACCCGGTCCCCGCCCCGTTCGGCGACGAAGGCGCAGCGAACCATATGCGCCTGACCCAGCGGCATGACATGCCGGGCGTGGAGGTCTTCGTCTACGGCCGGTCGGGCGGTGCGTTTCCCGCGCGCCAGCATGTGGAGGCAAGCAAGGCCATCGCGCGCATTCACGGCCTGGACCCCGCGCGTGCCCTGTTTGTCGAACAGAGCGAGGAGGCGATCGCGGCAGGCGCGTTCCACAATGATGTGGTGGCCGTCGCCAATGAACGCGTGCTGTTCACCCATGAACAGGCCTTTACCGACAAGGCGGCCTTTTATGCCGACCTGCGCGCCGCCCTGCCCTGCGTCGAAATTGTGGAGGTGCCAGCCAGCGCCGTCAGCCTGAGCGATGCGATCAGATCCTATCTGTTCAACGCGCAGCTGGTCACCCTGCCCGACGGCACGATGGCGCTGATCCTGCCGACCGAGGCGCAGGATATACCGGCGGTGTGGACATGGCTGGAACAGATGGTCGCGGGCAATGGTCCCATTCGGAAACTGGTGCCGGTGGACGTGCGCCAGTCCATGGCCAATGGCGGCGGCCCCGCCTGCCTGCGGCTGCGCGTGGTGGCCGACCCGGCCGACATCGATCCCCGGTTTCTGGTGGACGAAAAAAGGCTGGATGAAATTGCGGCGCTGGTGTCCCAATATTGGCCAGAATCCATAGAACCCCAGGATTTGGGCGGGACAAGGCTGATTGCCCGGATCGAGCAATCATGGTTAACACTTGTTGACCATTTGCAGCTGTCGGGCGACCTGTCGATCTGACGGTGGGCAAGCCGAATGGGATCGACATGGAACGGATCAAGCGCCTTTTCACCATCAAGACCAAGTTCGAGGCGTTTCTGGTGATTTACGCACTGGCGCTGGGCGCGGCGGAGCGCGGCCATGTCTATATGCAGCAATATCCGGGCACCGGCGGGCATGTGCTGGCGCTTGCCTGTTCCGGCGCGGTCTTCATGGCTGGCGGCAAGATCCTCGACGCGCT
>NZ_JBMDWL010000075.1:0-17917 GCF_048594625.1 Sphingobium sp. | reverse complement strand
TTAATTGGGGCCCGCCGGGTGGTGGGCGGCGCGGCGGGCGGCCCCGGTTGCCCGTTTGGGCTGTACGGTGGATGGAGCGCGCCTATCAGGGTCGGTAGCATAGCGCGCTCCATCCGTTCACATGTCAGAGTATCTGCAATCCGCCGTCGACGGCGATCACCTGTCCGGTCATCCATTCCAGCCGGGGGCGGGCGATGGCTGCCACCCATTCGCCCACATCGGCGGGTACGCCGCGACGCCCCAGCGGGATGGTGTTGCGTTCATGTTCCTTGATCGCTTCGATCATTTCGGCGGGCAGGCCCATCTGGTTGGACATGAAGCCGGTTTCCACCGGTCCGGACGCGATGGCGTTGACGCGAATTTTCTTCGGCGCGAACTCCAGCGCCCAGCAACGGGTGAGATGTTCGATCGCAGCCTTGCTGGCGGCATAGTGGGACAGCGGCGCGCCCGCCTTGCTACCATAGGTGCTCGACATGTTGACGATCAGGCCTGCCGTCGATTCCAGGTGGGGCAGGGCAGCCGCCACCAGCATGCTGGGATAGATGATGTTGACGTTGAAGATGGCGGCGATGCGCTGGGCCGTCATCTGTTCCATCGGGCCGACTGCACCGTCGCCGACATTGTTGACGATGATGTCCAGCCGCCCGGCGCGGTCGATGATCTGGGCGATGACCTGCGCCGCGCTGTCGGGGACGCTGGCGTCCGCAACGATGCCGTGCAGTCCCGCAATTCCTGTGGTCGCTTCGTCCAGCGCCTGCGCGCGGCGGCCGGTCACGAATACCTGCGCGCCATCACGGGCAAAGGCCTGTGCTGCGGCCAGTCCGATACCGGCACCGCCGCCGGTCACCAGGACCACCTTGCCGTCAAAGTCGCTCATATTGCCTCCTGTGCATGAATGGCAGGGCGGCGCGCGCCCCGTTGGGCAGCCTTGTGTCAAGCGACCGGCGAAAGGCCAAGCGGGCTTGGCGCCCTGCGCCGTGGACGTCCATCTTTTGTGCCGGAAGGGCAAAGACAGCAAAGGGGCGGGGTGCGATCCCGAATACGGGACGGACTGATCATGGCGTGGGGCTATGCTGGGACTGCCCCGTCATATCGTTTCAATCGGGACCAGATCGTGATTCTTTGCCATTCCCCCCGGTCCTGTTCCACGGCGGCACTGATCGCACTGGCGGAAAGCGGGCTTCCTTATGAAGTCCGGATCGTCGATGTGCCGTCGGGGCAGGCCGGGGAGGCGGCGCATCTTGCCGTCAATCCCTGGGGCAAGGTGCCTGCGCTGATTTTGGATGATGGTCAGGTGATCGTGGAGACGGTCGCCATATTGGCCCATATTGCGACGCTTGCGCCGGATCGGCAGTTGCTGCCGATGCCCGGCAGCGTGGCATGGGCGCAGGCCATCGCTTTCATGGCGACGCTGACGGGCACCGTTCATATCGCCTTTCGTCCGTTGCTGCGCCCCGACCGGCTGGCGCAGACGCAGGCTGGCCGGGACGATGTGACCGCTATGGGGCAGAGCGCCCTGAACGCGGTCCTGGGACAAATGGAACAGGCGGTGCAGGGGACGACGAGCATATTGCCCGGCGGCTTTTCGCTATGCGATGCCTATGCGTTCGTCTTTGCCCAGTGGAAACGACGGCCGCAGGTCGCACCATATGCGATGGAAACGCCCCGGCTGGACGCGGTGGCGCGGGCCGTTGCGGCGCGACCTCTGGCAGGCACCGTCCTGCACGATCTGCCACCATTATGACGGGCAGCGGGACCGCCCTTCGCTGGACGCGGCGTCTGTGGATGCGCTGTGCGGCGCTCAGCTGCGCTGGCGCTGTGCCTTTCTGGATATGGGCCAATCTGGGGGATGCGGGTCATCATGCCGCGCAATTCCGGATAGGGGCGCAGATCCAGTTCGTCCATGCGATGGCCAGCTTCGCCTGCGCCACATTCATGAATCTGGGCGCGCTCGATGCCCGGCGTGCGCCTGCCTTCTTTCTGTCCGGGGCGCTGCTGCTCAGCGGATCGCTGTATCTGACGCCGTTCGTGCCGCTGGACCTGTTGTTCCTGCCGGGGATCGCCGGGGTCTGCGCGCTGATCGCGGGCTGGTGCATCCTCATCATCGCTTCGGGGCAGGTGGACCGTCTGTCGGCCGCCCCCGCAACGCCATGGCAGTCCGCAGGCGCGGCCCCTGTCCTGTGCGATCAATCAGGGCCGTGCATCGATCATGGAAAGGAAGTTGGATGACCTTCGACGCAACGCCGTTGCTAGGCCGCTTTGCGCTGGGCGGGCATGATCTGCCCAACCGAATGGTGCTGGCGCCGATGAGCCGACACCGGGCCGGCCTGAACGGCGTGCCCACGGACCTGAATGTGGAATTTTACCGACAGCGCGCATCGGCCGGGCTGATGATCAGCGAAGGCACGTCGCCTTCCCCCATGGGCAGGGCCTATCTGTTCACGCCCAGCCTCTACACGGCCGAGCATGCGGCGGGTTGGCGCCGGGTCGCGGACGCGGTGCATGGCGAAGGCGGCCGGCTGTTTGTGCAGCTGATGCACGCAGGCCGGATTTCCGATCCGCTGTTGCTGGATGGGGAAACCCCGCTGGCGCCTTCGGCCGTCGCACCGCCGATGACCGAACCCTATAATTCCCCCTGGCCCAAGCCCAAGCGCGCCTATGTTACGCCCCGCGCCATGACGCATCAGGACGTGCTGCGCACCATCGATGAATTCAAGGCGAGCGCACTCCTTGCCCGCGAATGCGGCCTTGATGGCGTGGAAATCCATGCCGCGTCGGGCTATCTGCCGATGCAGTTCCTGTCGACCAACGTCAATCTGCGCACCGATGAATGGGGCGGCGATGTGGAACGGCGCGCCGCATTCCTGCTCGCGATCGTCGATGCGATTTCCGACGCGGTCGGACCGGGTTTCGTGGGGGTCAAGCTGTCGCCGGGCTGGGGCTTCAATCAGGTAGAAGATAGCGATCCCGTCGCCACCTACAGCTATCTGGCCGGGGCTTTGTCGAAACGGTCGATCGCCTATCTGCATGTCGGCAATTACGGCATCGAATGGGACGTGTTCGGCACGATGCGGTCGCATTTCGACGGTCCGTTGATCCTGAATGTCGGTTTCAGCCGGGCGCGCGCGGCAGAAGCGATCAGCAGCGGGGCGGCGGACATGATCGCCTTTGGCCAGCATTTCATCGCCAACCCCGATCTGGTCGATCGCTATCGCAACGGACAGGATGTCAGCCGCCCGCATGTCGCGACCTATTATACGCAGGGCAGCGACGGCTATACCGACTATCCCGCTTTTGCAGACAGCGATCCGGTGCAGCGGCAGGATGCGGACCTGCCCGTCACCCCGATCATGCCGGAATGAAAGAAAAGGCCGGGCGCTCCATGGAACGCCCGGCCTTTTGCCGGATATGCCTTCGGGACCGTATCAGGCGCTGGCCGACCAGCCGCCATCCACGATGATTTCCGTCCCGGTCACATATTTGGATTCATCGGACAGCAGGTAAACCGCCGCATAGGCAATGTCCTCCGGATCGCCCAGCGCGCCCATCGGAATTTTCGCCGTCTGCGCCTTCAATATGTCCGGCGGGACGTTGGCGGTGATCGGCGTGTTCATCGGGCCGGGAATGATCGTGTTCACCCGGATGCCCTTGCCCACATATTCCATCGCCGCGATCCGGGTCATCATGCGAACCGCGCTCTTCGTCGCGCCGTAGGCGATGGATGCGGGAGCGGCCAGCATGGCGATCAGCGAACTGACGTTGACGATCGCGCTTCCCCGACCATGTTTCACCAGTTCGGGCAGGGCAGCCTGCATGCCGAACAGGACGCCGGTCTGGTTGACGGATATGACCCTGTTCCATCCTTCCACGCTTTCATCCTCTATGCCCGCATAATGGATGATGCCCGCAGTATTGGACAGCGACGTCAGCTTCCCGAACCGTTCGACGGTGCGAGCGACCACCTGCTTCCAATTATCCGCATTGCTGACGTCAAGGCGGCAGAATTCCGCCTGGCCGCCTGCTTCCCTGATGGCGTCCGCGCTGGCGGCCCCGGCTTCCGATATGTCGGCCAGCATGACCGACGCGCCTTCCTGCGCCAATATTTTCGCCTGCGCCGCGCCCAGTCCGCTTGCCGCGCCGGTCACGATCGCGACCTTCCCCTTCAGTCTGCCTGTCATGTCACTCTCCGCATATATGTGGTTTCGATCCTGAATTCGCCGCCTCGCCTCAGCCGCCCGGTGGCGAAAGCGACTGGTCCTTCAGCAGGTTGAAGGCGCGCTGATTGACGAAGCGCCGCTTGATCCGCCAGGCGCCGTCGCGCCGCTCGAAATCGTCATAATAGCTGGCGACGACATGGGCGCCTTCGCCATTGGCAAGGTTGCCGATGCAATAAACGTCGCAAACGCCCTTGACGTTGTCCGGTCCATCCGCCGTGAAGCGGTGATTTGCGCAATAATGGGTGGTGTTCTGCCACATCGGCCAGACGATGTTTTCGACGGCGCCGGTAATGGCGTCGATGCCGTCGAACGCCTGAACAAATTCGATGTCCCATGTGGCGTCGGGCCACCATATGTCCTGAAAGCGCGACAATTCCTTCTTGTCGACGCCCAGACAATAATCGGAAACCAGATCGGTCAATGCGAAACGGGTAACCGGATCAATCATATTGGCTCTCCATCTGAAGCTGGGGTGCGGGTCATGTCGTGACGGACCAGCCGCCATCGATGATCAGTTCGGTCCCGGTCACATATTTGGCCTGGTCCGAAGCGAGGTACAGCGCGCCATAGGCAATGTCCTCCGGCTCCCCCAGGTCGCCCATCGGGATGCGCGACCGCTGCCATGCGTCCACCTCGGGCGGAACATTGACCTGGATCGGGGTCTTCATGGGGCCGGGAATGATCGCGTTGATCCGGATGCCCTGCTTGACCGCTTCCATCGCGGCGGCCTTGGTCATGATGCGGATCGCGCCTTTGGTCGCGCTATAGGCGATCATGCCGGAAAAGCCGATCAGGCCCAGTAGCGAACTGACGTTGACGATCGCGCCGCCGCCTTGCGCAGCCATATGCGGAATGACCGCCCGCATGCCCAGAAACACGCCGGTCTGGTTGACTGCGACTATGCGGTTCCATCCTTCGACGCTTTCGTCGACGGTTGCTGCCGGATGGATGATCCCCGCCGTATTGGAAAGGATGTGCAGCGCGCCGTGGCGTTCGACGACACTCGACACCAGCGTCGCCCAACTCGTTTCATCGGTGACGTCCAGCATCCCATATTCCGCGGTGCCGCCGCTCGCGACTATGCTGTCGGCCAGCGTTTCGCCAGCTTTGCGATCGCGATCGGCGATGATCGTTTTCGCCCCTTCGCGGGCGAACAGCATCGCCTGCGCCGCGCCCAATCCGCTTGCGCCGCCGGTGATGATTGCAACCTTGCCGTCAAGTCGCCCTGACATCGTGCATCCCTCCTCATGTCTGTGACCGGTGCGGTCTGCGCCGCTGCCATGGGGCGATTGCTAGGAAAGGATGGACGGCCCGAACAACCGCAAAATCGGTTTTCGGGCACCTATTGCCGCTGCTGCATATTTTTTGCCCCGTCGCTGCGAAGATGATCGGTCCGGACGGGCGCATTTATTGGATGCGCTTACTTCCGCCGATCACATCGAGTCGAATGAAACGCGAATATCTACTCAATGGGCAATGATCCCATTGAGATAAGGGCAAATAATGAATGCCTGCCATGCTGCGGGCATATTATTGGGGAGAGGATCATGAAATCGCATGAAATTGCCATCGGCTTTCTGTTGGCATCTGTGTCGGGTCTGGGATTTGCTGCGGCGGCCGCTGCGCAGGATGCCGTTCCGCAAGCTGCGGAACAGGATAATGGCGATGACAGGGGCGCGGCCTCCATCGGTGAAATCATCGTAACCGCGACCAAGCGGTCGGAATCCATCAACAAGGTCGGCCTGTCGATCGCGGCCGTGGGCGGTGAGGAACTGCGCAGTCAGGGCATCAGCAATGTCGCCGACCTGACAAAGGTCGTGCCGGGCCTTACATTCGCGCGGTCGGCTTTCAATACGCCGGTCTTCACGTTGCGCGGCGTCGGCTATTTCGATTCCGCCCTGTCGGGTGCGCCCGCCGTCAGCGTCTATATGGATCAGGTGCCCTACAGCTTTACCGCGCTGACGACGCTGGCAGTTGGCCTGGATGTCGAACGGGTCGAAGTGCTGAAAGGGCCGCAGGGCATCCTCTTCGGTCAAAATTCAACCGGTGGCGCGATCAACTATATCGCCAATAAGCCGACCGATACGCTCGAAAGCGGGATCGACCTGTCCTACGGCCGGTTCAACGAAGTGGAGGCAACCGCGTTCATCAGCGGCCCGATCACTTCCAATCTCAAGGGCCGCGTCGCCCTGCGTACCAGCTACATGGATGGCTGGCAGAAAAATTATTATTCGCGCCCCGGCGATACGATGGGGCGCCGCCGCGAATATGTTGGCCGCATGATTCTCGACTGGACCCCGACGGACCGGTTGCACATGCAGCTCAACGTCAATGGCTGGGCCGATCGCGGCCAGCCGCAGGCGGGGCAGTTCATCTATTTCCGTCCCAATCTGACATCGGGTCCGGACGGACTGGGCTTCACGCCGCCTGAACTGGTTTCGACCCCCTATGCCCCCAACAACGCCCGCGCCGCGGACTGGACCACGGTGCTTCAGGACGGCAGCAATCAGGATATTACGCCACGCAAGCACGACACCATGTATCAGGGATCGCTGCGCGCCGACTATGACCTGACGGACGATCTGACGGTCACCTCCATTTCCGCCTACGCCCATCTGAAGCGGAATGGCATTGCAGGCGACGATGGCGTCGCCATCAACAATTACGACATCGTCGCCAATATAGGCAAGATCAGGGATTTTTCGCAGGAAATCCGGCTGGCCAATGGCGGTGACAATCCGCTGCGCTTCACGCTGGGCGGCAATTATCAGAACAGCAAGGTCGTCGAACGCAATCTTCTGGCTTATGGCGCCAGCACGGCTTCTTTCGGCGTCCATTTTTCCCGCGCCGGGGATTTCAGCGATCAGCGGATCGAAAACTGGGCGCTGTTCGGCAATATCGACTATGATGTCATGGACATCGTCACGCTGAAGGCGGGCGCGCGCTATACCAAATCGGACCGCCGGTTCATCGGCTGCACCTACGACAATGATTTCGATCCGGTGTGGGGCAATGATGCCCAGCGCGTCCTGTTCAATGGCATTATCGGCGCGTTGCGCAGTTCCGTGGGCCTTCCGGCCGCGCCGCCGTTGCAGCCGGGCGCCTGCACGCTGATCCACGCGCCGGAACTCGACGCCAGCGGCAATCCCATCATTACGCCCGATACCTATCTGCCGGGCCTGCTCGACACGCATCTGCGCGAAGACAATCTGTCGTGGAAAGTCGGCGCGGACATCAAGCCTTCAGCCGACGGGCTGGTCTATGTCAACGTGATGAAAGGCTATAAATCGGGCGGTTACCCCTCGATTTCAGCATCGACCACCAATCAGGTGCGGCCGGTGAAGCAGGAATCCGTGCTGGCCTATGAAATCGGGTTCAAGCAGAAACTGTTCAATCGCGCCGTGCTGCTGACCGGCGCCGCCTTCTACTATGACTATCGCAACAAGCAGTTGAAGAGCGGTTTCAATGAACCGGTGTTCGGCACCGTCTTTGCACTGACCAACATCCCCAAATCGCGGATACAGGGGGCTGAAATCACGGCGGCGGTCCAACCGTTGCAGGGATTGAACCTCAACGCATCGGCGACCTATCTGGATGGAAAGATCAAACGGTTTTCGGGCATCAACCTGTTCGGCGATGCCGGTGATTTTTCGGGCGACCTTCTGCCTTATACGCCCAAATGGAATATATCGACGGCGGCCGATTACACGATCCCGCTGACCGGGACGGTCAACCTGAATCTGGGCGCCAGCATGGCCTATAACAGCCGGGCGCAGGCGGTGATCGGTCACGATCCGGTCACGATGGAAGTCGGTCGGCTGAAAGCGTTCACCACGGTCGATGCCCGTATCGGCGTCGCCGCGGCCGACGGCAGCTGGTCCGTGCAGGGATGGGTGAAGAACCTGACCAACGAATATTACTGGAACAACGTGGCGCTGCTGTACGACACCACCGTACGTTACGCAGCCATGCCGCGCACTTACGGCGTGCGGACCAGCTTCCGCTTCTGACCGGTATCGGGCGGCGTCGACCATCCGGGCGACGCCGCCCGTATTCTTTTCCGCCTAGCCGCCACCGCTCAGCTTTTGTGCCGCACGCGCAAAGACGGATGGTCGGGCTGGTTGCACTATCCCTGACAACAAGGGAACGGAATATGCTGAATCTCAAAGGCAAAACCATTGTCGTAACCGGAAGCGCATCGGGCATTGGTGCCGCTACGGTAGAATGTCTGCAGGCGCACGGGGCCCATGTCGTTGGCATGGACATCAGGGAAGAGGGACGGTCCGACAGCTTCGTTCAGGTCGATCTGGGTTCGCGCAAGTCGATCGACGAAGCCGCCGCCCGCCTGCCAGAAAAGCTGGATGGGTTGGCCAACGTGGCGGGTTTGGCCCCGACGGTTCCGGCCGCCGACGTCATCCGCGTCAACCTGGTCGGGACGCTGCATCTTACCCATGGCGTGGTGCCCCGGCTGACGGACGGATCGGGCATCGTGATGCTGTCGTCCATCGCCGCCTATCACTGGCGGCAGTCAGTCGATCAGATCCGCGAAGCGCTCGATCTGAGTTTCGCGAAAGTCGACGCCTTCGTCGCGAAACATGACATCGATGCACAGCCGGGCCGCTCCTATTTCGTGACCAAGGAAGCGTTGCTTGCATGGTGCATCACGCATCGCCGTACATGGATCGACCGGCGCATCCGCGCCAACAGCATCGCGCCCGCCGCCGTCTCGACCCCGCTGCTGGACGCATTTTCCAGCATCATGGGCGACCGGGCGCAGGATGACGCGCGCGTGGTCGAACGGTCGGGCGCTCCGGCCGACATCGCGCCGGTCGTCGCCTTCCTTCTGAGCGACGACGCGGCCTGGATCAGGGGCGCAAATATTCCCGTCGATGGCGGCGTTGCCGCCCATTATCTGGCACAGGAGAACGGACTTTGAGCGACGTTACCAATATCGTGACGCGTCCCGGCAGCAAGCTGGAACTTCAGATCGTCACCACGCGGGCAAGCAGCCTTCATACCAACCACGCCCTGATCAAGGGCGAAAAGGCGATGATTCTGGTCGATGCACCCTTTTCCCGCGCCGATACCCATCGCCTGATCGGCGACATATTGGAAACCGGCAAGGATCTGGAAACGATCATCATCACCCATGACCATCCCGACCATTTCTTCGGGCTGGACCTGTTGCTGGACACATTTCCCAATGCGGTCGCGATCGCGCACCCGTCGGTGGTGAACGACATTCTGATCGATGCGCCGCGCGGCCTTGAACGCTGGCAGGAAAAAATCGGCAAGCTCGCCCCGCGTTACACGGCCATCCCCAAACCGTGGGACAAGGACCATGTGATGCTGGAAGGGGAGCGGATCGAACTGATCGGCCCGGTTCCCGGTGACGCCAACCGGATCGTCATGGTCTGGGTGCCGCAGCTCAAGGCACTGATGGCCAGCGACGTCCTGTTCAACGAAGTCCATCTGTGGGTCGGCGAACACTTCGAGGAACATCGCAGCGCCTGGCTGAAGGCGCTGGACCAGATCAAGCGGCTGGACCCCGAAGTCATCGTGGCGGGTCACAAGCGGCCGCATCTGCCCGACGACATCACGTCATGGAATTACACCCGCGACTATCTGATCCGGTTCGAAAAGCATCTGGCGGAAGCGAAGGATTCCACCGAACTCGCCAGCCGGATCGAACAGGACTATCCCGAAACGGTCGATGTGCTGGGTGGTTTCCTCCTCGGCAATTCCACCAAGGTCGCCATGCGGGAAATCCCGCCGGTCAACGAACCATGAGCGGCGGAGGCATCGGCATGACGGACAGTCCCGCCGCGCGTGGCGAACGCTATGAAATCACCGGCATTCAAAAGGCGGTCGGGGATGTTTTTGCGGCGAACTGGCGCGAAACCCCGGTGGTCCATGTCGGCATCGCCATCAACATGGCCCCGGCCGAAACATTTCGTCGCAGCCATGGCGCGCAGCATGGCCAGTCCATTTCCATCATGAACATCATCCAGCGGGCAACCGCGCTGGCGGCACGCGATCATCCCATGATCGCCGCCATGTTCGAACCGGAATCCCGCACCAGCCTGATCGTGCCGCATGTCGACGACATTGCGGTGCAGGGGCCGGTCATGGTCGATGGGTCCGCATTTCCCCTGATCATCGAAGGGGCGAGCGCCAAATCGCTGGTGACGATCGCAAAGGAAATGCAGGACGCCGTCGCCACCGTGCGCGCGGGCAAATTCACGCAGGAAGATTCCCTCGCGACCTTCGCCCGGATGGCGCGAACGCCCAATATCGGTATCTCCAATATTGGCATGATCGCGCCGGTGAACCTGTTCACCGCCATGAGCATCCTGCCGGCCGTCGCCCACTTTTTCGTGGCGGCGGCGATCGAGACGCCGATCGTCAACGATGACGGCGTCGTGGTCAGCGCGCCGATGGCGAATTTCTGCCTCGCGTTCGATCATCGCGCGCTCTCCGCCGGACCGGTGGCTGCCTATCTGGGGCAGTTCAAGCAGCTCATGGAACATCCTGAACGACTGATCTGACGGTCGCAACCGACTGGAAAACATCGTGGAAAAGACAAAGAGAGTCATCATCAGCGGCGCTGGCCCGGTCGGCATGATCACGGCGCTGGGCCTGTGCCGACAGGGCATACCGGTCACCGTCTATGAAGCAGGCGCGACCGTGTGTCAGGATTTGCGCGCCACATTCTACCACCCGCCGTCGGTCGATATGCTCGAAGACATCGGCTATCTCGACAAATTGCTGGAAGGGGGTACGCGTGACCGGATCTTCCGCTTCACCGATGTCGGGCTGGGCCGGTCGGTGGACATCGAAATGGATGTGCTGTCGCGCGCCTATCGCAATCCTTATGCGGTGTCCGCCGCGCAAAACTGGTTCACGCAGGTCGGTTACGAATTGCTGCAACAGGAAGATTGCGAATTTCATTTCAATCATCGGGTGACCGGCGTCAAACAGGATGCCGATGGCGTGGACGTCACCGTCGAAGCCAATGGCGATCCGGTGACGGTGCGGGCGGACTGGCTGATCGGTTGCGACGGGGGCAGCAGCGCGACGCGGATCAGTCAGGACATCGGGTTTAACGGCTATACCTATCCCGACAGGTTCCTGCTGATCAACACGCGGCATGATTTCGAACCGACCAACGGTCGGCTCGATTATCGCGCCAACGGGGCGGACTGGCGGCTGGTGGTGCGCGTGCCCTATGGTCCGGGCAAGGATGACTGGCTGTACCGCGTCGTCAGTCGCGTCGATCCCGACCAGTCGGTTGAGGAGGTTACCGCGCCCGATGTGGTGCAGCGGCGGCTTCAGGCGATCAAACCGTCCGACACCCCCTATGACATAGCCAATGTCGCAGTCTACAACGTGCATCAGCGCGTTGCCGACACCTATCGCAAGGGGCGCGTCCTGCTGGCGGGGGACGCCGCGCATCTCAACAATCCGATCGGGGGGCAGGGGCTGAATTGCGGCGTCCACGATGCCTTCAACCTGATCGAGAAATTCACCGCCGTCTGGCGCGACGGCGCCGACGATGCGCTGCTCGACCGATATGACCGCCAACGCCGCCGCACCAACTGGGAATGGGTGCAGCGCGTGTCGGTCGAAAACAAGGAACGCAACGAAGAGCCGGATCTGGCCAAGCGCGCGACCGCCATGGATCAACTCGAAAAGGTGGCGGCCAATGATGACATGCGCTTCGGCTTTCTGCGGCGCTGGAGCATGGGCGAAAGTCTGGATTTCGCGGCCAGCATCGATTGATGCCGACCGACCGGGATAGAAAAAGGATAATTTGATGGACAGGATGAAGGGCAAGATTGCGCTGATTTCGGGATCGGCGACGGGGCTGGGCGCGGCGCAGGCGATCCGGTTCGCGCAGGAAGGTGCGCAGGTGATGATCGCGGACATCGATGCCGATCTGGCAAAAGAAACGGTGTCCGAAATCGAAAATGCCGGTGGCTCGGTCGCCTTCGTCAGGCTGGACGCGACGGACGCCGCCAGCTGGCAGGCGGCCGTGGCCGCGACGGTGGATCGCTTCGGCGGGCTGACCACGCTGTGCAACAATGTCGGGGTCACTCCGCTGTCCTCGATCGAGGCGCAGTCGATCGACGGCTGGAACAAGGTGATCGCCATCAATCAGACCAGCGTGTTCCTGGGCATGCAGGCCGCGCGCGGCCCGCTGATCGCGGCAGGGAACAGCGCCGTGGTGAACATTGGATCGCTGACGGCGCTGCGCGGCATGCCCGGCACCTTGGGCTATACCGCGACGAAGGGGGCGATCAGCGCCATGACCCGCGTCGCGGCGATGGAATGGGTGGGCGATGGCGTGCGCGTCAACACCATCATTCCGGGGCCCATGCGCACGCGGACGCAGGCGGGCATCACCGAAGAGCAGGAGCGACTGCAACGCGCGCGCATTCCCATGGGTGACCTTGGCCTGCCGGTCGACATCGCCAATGGCGCGCTGTTCCTGGCCTCCGATGAGGCGCGCTACATCACCGGCACGGAACTGGTGATCGACGGAGGCTGGGCGGCGTCCGCCTGAACGGCTTCCCCAACCTGCCTGACATAAAGGTGCCCGTAAGGGACACGAACCGAGAGGAATGACGGAAATGGCTATCGATCCCACTGAAGCGGCGGTCGCCGCGCTTGCCGAAATCGATCATGACGGCCCGATCTACATGCTGAACCTGTTGCGCTTTCGTGAAGGCGGAATGGACGAATATGAGGATTATGTCCGTCATTGCCGCCTGCACGGCCCGCGCCATGGGGCGGAATTCATGTATCTGGGCAAGGGCGGCCATGTGCTGGTCGGGGAAGAAGGGCAGACATGGGATGCCGTCTGGCTGGTCCGCTATCCCAGCAAGGCGGGGTTCTTCGCCATCCTGCACGACCCGGATTTCAAGTCGGGCTTCCACCTGCGCAGCGACACGCTGATCGAAGCGGTGCTTCAGGTCACGACCCCCTGGGAAATCTGACCCCTGCAAACCATGGATAGCGGAGCGCTGGCGATGCAAGTTACACCTTTCAGGATCAATGTGCCCGACACGGTGCTGGACGATCTGGCGCAGCGGCTGGAACGGACCCGCCTTGCAGCGGACTTCGCCAATGACGACTGGCGATACGGGTTCAACGGCGACTATCTGCGTGAACTGGTCGATTACTGGCGCACCGATTATGACTGGCGCGCGCAGGAAGCGGCCATGAACGCCTGGCCGCATTTCAAGACGGAAATCGACGGCATCCCGATCCACTTCATCCATGTGAAGGGGAAGGGGCCAAACCCCACGCCGCTGATCCTCAGCCATGGCTGGCCATGGACCTTCTGGGATTATCGCGACATGATCGGGCCCTTGTCCGATCCTGCGGCCTATGGCGGCGATCCGGCGGATGCGTTCGATCTGGTGATCCCGTCGCTGCCGGGATATGTTTTTTCCACGCCACTGGAAAAAACCGGGATCAATTTCTGGAACACGGCCGACCTGTGGGTGAAGCTGATGGCGGGTCTTGGCTATGAGCGCTTCGCGTCGCATGGGGAGGATTGGGGCGCGTTCCTGACCGCGCAGCTGGGGCATAAATATCCCGACAAGCTGATCGGTGTGCATTTCACAACGATGTTCCCGCTCGACATGTTCGCTGGCGGTCAGGTCGAACCTTTGTGGGGAGAGGGCGAGGAAAGCTGGGAGCAGAAGAATGCCGACTTCTTCCTGCATGAATCGGGCTATTACCAGATCCAGACGACCAAACCGCAGACGCTGAGCTATGCGATGCAGGATTCCCCCGCCGGTCTGTGTGCATGGCTGGTGGAAAAGCGTCGCACCTGGGGCCATACGCGCGGCGACATCGAAAGCCGTTTTTCCAAGGACGACATGCTGACGACGGTAATGCTCTATTGGATCACCGACTGTTTCGGCACATCGGCGCGCTATTATTACGAGGCGGCGCACAATCTGTGGCAACCCTCGCATGAAGGATTGCCGGTGGTAAAGGCGCCAACGGCCATTGCGGCCTTCCTCAACGAACTGGTGCTGCAGCCCAAGAAATGGGCGGAGAAATATTATAATCTCCACCAATGGACGATTTACGACGACGGCGGTCATTTCGCCGCGTTCGAAGCGCCCGATACGGTGATAGGCGATATTCGCCGTTTCTTCCGTTCGCTCAGAGGCTGACGTCGATCGCTGATCCGCGCGCCCGGCCAGTCCGGGCAGCGCGGATCAGCCCAGCCGCCCGGCCCGCGCCGCCGTGACCAGCGCATCGACCACGAAACGGATTTTAGGCATCAGGGTCCGCGCGGCGGGCCATACCGCGTAGAGCGATCCGCGCGTCTGCGCGCTTTCCAGAACCGGCACCAGTTCGCCTGCCTCTATGCTGGGTCGCACCAGCGCTTCGGGCATGTGCAATATGCCGCAGCCCGCGATCGTCGCGGCCAGCATGGCATCTCCATCCCCCATTTCATGCGTGCTGGGCGGCAGGAAACGAACCACTTCGCCCTGTTCGTTCATCAGCGACCATGTATGTGGATTGCCGGACCGGTGGCTGACCACGCAGTCGTGTAGCCGCAGATCGTCCACCGATTCCGGGGCACCACGCCGCGCCAGATAATCCGGCGCCGCGCACAAAAACATCCGCTGTTCGATCAGCTTGCGGGAAATCAGCCCCGTCGCACCCTGCAACTCGCCAAAGCGGATGACCAGATCGACCCCTTCTTCCACCGGGTTGATCAGCCAGTCGCGAAAGGTCGTCGACAGGTGCAGTTCCGGGTTATCCTTGGCGATTTCCAACAGCAGGGGCAGAACGATCTTGCGGCCATACATGGCGGGCATGTCGATCCTCAACCGCCCGCGCGGCGCGACGCGCAGGGCGGACAGCGTCTTTTCTGCGTCCGCTATTTCCTCCAGCGCGACCGAGCATCGCCCGTAAAAGGCCTCTCCGTCGCTGGTCAGGCTCAACGATCGCGTACTGCGATGCAGCAGTTTGATGTCCAGCCGCTCTTCCAGCCGCTTAACGCTTTTCCCGACGGCGGACTTGGTCAGCCCCAGCCGATGGGCCGCCGCCGTGAAGCTGCGCGCGCGTGCGACTTCCACGAACACGGCTATGCCGCCCAGATCATCCCCTAAAGACATTGTAGAACCTGTTTCTATTCTTATCGGAACAATGCGCGATTGGCGCGACTGTCACGCCACAGTAACTTTCCCTCCAAGAAAAGCCAATTGTTCTTTTTGAGAAGAGCAAAAGACAGAGAGAGGGTTTCCATGTCTGAACCAGAATTGCTTGCTGCCTATTTCACCCTTGCCGGTGATGTCTACCCCTATGGGCCGGACCATATCAGCCCATTTTCTTTCAAGGATCGTGTAGAGGCTGCTGCCAAGGCAGGGTATGCTGGCATCGGCTTCTTTACGGATGACGTTTATGCTGTAGCCGACAAGATCGGTTTCAAAGAAATGCGTAATATTCTGAAAGATAACGGCATTCGTCATGTTGAGCTGGAATTCCTGATCGACTGGTTCCTCGACGGGGAGCGGCGCACCGCCAGCAACAATGTCCGCAAACTGATGCTGGACGCGGCCGAAGGGCTGGGCGCCCGCGCGATCAAGATCGGTCCGGGCGTCGGCGCGGACATCAACAACCCCACCGAAGCGGAGCTTACTCCCGATATTCCGCTGATGCAGGATCAGTTCGCGCTGCTGTGTCAGGACGCGGCAAAGGTCGGCACGTCGATCGCGATGGAACTGATGCCCTTTGGCAATGTCCGCACGGTCGACGTCGGGCTGGCAATCGTGGAGGGCGCGGACCAACCCAATGGCGGGCTGGACATCGATGTGTGGCATGTCACGCGCGGCGGCAATGACTATTCGGAAATCGCAAAGATTCCCGCGCGCTATATGGTGTGCGTCGAACTGAACGATGCGATGCACGAAGTGCAGGAAACCCTGTGGACCGACACCGCGCATCATCGCCAGCTTTGCGGCGAGGGCGAATGGGATCTGCCCTCCTTCGTGGAAAATGTCCGCAAGACCGGCTTCGAGGGACCATGGGGCGTGGAAATCATCTCCAAGGTTCATCGCAAGCGTCCGCTGGAAGAAGCGGCCCGCCTGTCTTTCCAGACGGCGCGCGCGCAGCTGGGCAACTGATTGTCTCGGCGGAATAGGGCGCGCTCCGGCGCGCCCACGGAGACCGGATATGCAGGATTTTACCTATAACGGCATCGCAACGCGGGTCGTGTTCGGCAATGGAGCCAGTGAAGGACTGAGCGCTGAAATCGATCGGCTGGGCTGTCGCCGCGCGCTGATCCTGTCAACGCCGCAGCAGGCCGAACAGGCGGCGCAACTGGCGGAGGCGATTGATGGCCGATCCGTGGCGCTGTTTTCCAACGCGACGATGCATACGCCCGTCGCGGTGACCGATGATGCGATGGCGGTGGTGAACGATAATGCGGTCGACCTGATCATTTCCATCGGCGGCGGCTCCACGATCGGGTTGGGCAAGGCGATCGCCCTGCGCACCGACCTGCCGCAGATCGTGTTGCCGACCACCTATGCCGGTTCGGAAATGACGTCGATCATCGGCCAGACCGAAAATGGGCGCAAGACGACGCAGGTGACCCCCCGGGTGCAGCCGGAGGTCGTCATCTACGACGTCGATCTGACCTTGAGCCTGCCTGCCGGGATGTCCGGCACGTCGGGCATCAACGCGCTCGCCCATGCGGTGGAGGCGCTTTACGCGCGGGATCGCAATCCGGTCATCGATCTGATGGCGCAGGAAGCGGTGCGCGCCATGGCGCAATCCCTGCCCCGTATCGCGCAGGATCCGGGGGATCGCGACGCCCGCGCTCAGGCGCTGTATGGCGCATGGCTGTGCGGCATATGCCTGGGTTCGACCGGCGTGGCTTTGCATCACAAGCTTTGCCATGTCGTGGGCGGCACGTTCGACCTGCCGCATGCGGAAACGCACAGCATCATCCTGCCGCATGCGCTGGCCTATAATGCGCCTTCCGTGCCTGCGGCAATGGCGCGCCTGTCAGCCGCGCTCGATCATGACGATGCGCCGCTGGCATTGTGGAACCTGGCGTCTGCGGTCGGCGCTCCGCGCGGCTTGCGCGATCTTGGACTGTCGCGGGAGGATGCTGCCCGCGTCCCCGAACTGGCTCTGGAAAATCCCTACTGGAACCCGCGTCCGCTGGAACGATCGGGGCTTGACGGCCTGATGGCGCGCGCCTGGGCCGGTGAAGCGCCGATACAGGAATGATAATGACAAGGCCGGAGAGGCAATATGCTGGAAGTAAATGAAAAAACGATCACCGATGCGGTGCTGCAATCACTGGATAACACGCCAGACGACCGGCTGAAGGCGATCATGACCGCCCTGATCACGCATCTTCACGGCTTCGTGCGGGACGTCGAGCCGACCGAAGAAGAGTGGATGCAGGCGATCGAATTTCTGACCGCCACCGGTCAGATGTGCTCCAACATCCGCCAGGAATATATTCTGCTGTCGGATACACTGGGCGTCACCACGCTGGTCGATGCGATCAATCATCGTTATCCGTCCGGCGCGACTTCCAACTCCGTCCTTGGCCCCTTCTTTTTCGAAGGGCGTCAGGCCATGGAAAATGGCGCGGACATCGGCGGCAAGGCGACTGGCCTGCCGCTCTATTTCCGGGGTCTGGTGCAGGATGT
>NZ_JBMDWL010000074.1:0-15656 GCF_048594625.1 Sphingobium sp. | reverse complement strand
CCCATGCCCTTATACCACCATCACCTCTATGCCTGCGGCTTCGAAACCCTTGCGATCTTCGTCGTTGATCCCACTGTCGGTGACGAAGATGTTGATCAGGTCGATCCCGCCCAGTGAGGAAAAGGACCGGCGGCCGATCTTGCTGCTGTCGGCCACCAATATGACTTCCTTGGCGGATTCGATCATCGCCCGCTTGACCGGCATGTCCGATAGCGAGGGAAAGGTCAGCCCCGCCTCGATCGACACGGCGCCGGTGGCGAGGAACAGCTTCTGTGCGAACAGCCCGGCGAAATGCTGCGCGGCGGATTCACCGCTGACCGACAGGGTCGGGGGCTTGAACAGCCCGCCTGACAGATGGATTTCGAAACTCGGTTTGCCCCCCAGCATCAGCGCGATATTGATGGCGTTGGTGATCACGGTCAGCCCTTCGCGATGCTCCAGATTTTTCGCGACCTCCGTCACGGTCGATCCGCTGTCGAGGATGATGGTTTCGCCGTCGGGGACCAGCGCCGCCGCAGCCGCGCCGATGCGGCGTTTTGCATCCATGTTGACCAGATGGTGCAGCGCCAGCGCAGCGACCTGCTGACTGACGGATTTCAGGAAGGCGCCGCCATGTTCGCGCACGACATGCCCTTCCTGTTCCAGCTTCTCCAGATCCTGCCGCACCGTCACTTCGGACACGCCAAAGGCATCCGACAAAGTGCGCACCCGCGCGCTGCCTTCTTCCTGAAGCCATTCCAGCATCTTCATCCGTCGCATTTCGCCCGACAGGCCATGCTGCTGGTCTTTGACATTCATCTGCGGCTTTCCCTCGGCGCACTTATCATCATGATCGCCCGTAGAGCATCATCCGATTAGATTGAATCGAATGATGCTCTAAATATCTTTTGCTGTTCGCATTCTGAAGTCGGCTGTTCCAGCCGACTTCAGAATGCTCCAAAGCATGATCCGGCCAATTTATATCGGATCATGCCCCTGCATCAGATCATTTCCAGCGCCAGCAGGTTCCAGTTCATGAAACCGCCATGGCTCAGCGGCTTTCCGGTATCGGGATGATAATATTCGTTGAGGCTGCCGTTGCTGGCGAGCGATGCGGTGAGCAGGGCGATGGTCTTGTCCGCCAGATCGTCCGCCTCCGCCGCAAAGCCTTAGCGGGACAATCCCTTCCGCGCGAAATAATTGGATATGATCCATATCGATCCCAGCCAGTTGCTGGGATTGCTGGAAAAGGCGGTGCCGTACATTTTTTCCTGACTGGACAGCGTCCGCACACCATGGGCCGCGCGCAACCGGTCGTCCGCGCGATAGTTACGCGCGATCATCGCGTCCGCCTGCGCCTTTGTCGCGATGCCGCGCCACATCGGAAGGAATCCGGTGAACTGCTGGAACCGCAGCGGGATGGTGGACCCTGCCATGTCCATGCCGCGTTCGACATTGGTGATCAGTTTCGCGCGCCGATCCACGCATTGCACGTCGACCGTGTAGAAAAAGGCGTCGCGACTGTCCCAGCACTGGTTCAGGATCGCCGCGCCCAGCCGGGCCGATCCTGTCCCCAATCTTTCGCCGGTCGGCGGCGGTCCGGGCAGGACAGTGAACAGTAAGTTAATTGTGCGATGAGTTGGAAGCGTCCGATCCGGATATTTTGTCGACAGGGCAGGGCGACAGCACGGATGTTTCGTACCGCTCGATAACGGATACTGCCCTTTGGTGCATTCGTGTCGATTGCGCCAAACAGGCAGTCGCCCTGTTGAGCTGGACGATCAGAAAGATTTTTCTTCGCTCTTGCCCGCCGTGGCGATGCGATATGTTATCCTGGCCGAACGGCTTGCAGGCTGGCTCCAGCTTTGACCGGGATACAGCCGCCGCGATGGCAGGGGCGAACAGCTCTCGCCGTTGCTCTGGCACAATTTTCCTTCATAAAGTTCCGCGTTGGTATTGCCGTCATTCTGCAGGGTCAGGGTATCGCCGACATGCTGGCCCGTAATCGCGGACCGCAGCGTGCGGGGCCGCAGGATGACCAGCGCATCATATCCCAGCAGCAGCTTGAGCGCCGATCCCGATGCCGTCACCGGCCCGGCGACCGGCTTCACCGTCACGCGCCATATCCGGTCCGTTTCACCACGCGGCGCGACCGCCGCGACCCGCACCAGCTTGCGTTCGCGGGGCTGAAGGATCATTTTCTGTGGCGTGACGAGCAACCCGCCGGTTGCGGGATCTATCACCGCTTCGCGCCTTTCGGCGGGCAGGCCCGGCGCTACGATCTCGAACGGCTGGGCCACGACATAGGCGATCTCGTCGCTGTCATTGGTGACCTCTATATCCTGCGCGACTGGCGCGCCGGGCGTGATGTCCACTACCGCCTGACTGAGTATCAGCCCCGCCTGCGCCGCGAGCGGCATGGCCGCGAAGGACGTCGCCACCATCGCGCCGATCAGGCGGGATTTCGCATTGTTCATGGCCGGCATGTCACATCTCCCAACGCTGTATAGGCTTCATCACTCTGCATTGCATTCAAAGTTACGCTACATGGCGCGCCGCCGCCCTGCCGGACGACGATGGTGGCGTCGCGCGCGGATTGCAGCTGGAAATAGCCATGATCGTCGCTGGCGCTGATGGCGCCGGGCGCGACGATGTCTGCATTCACGATGGGCGCGCCATCCGGCCCGATCAGCCGTCCGAACATCGCGGCGACCCAGTCCACCTTCCATCGCAGGTCGGCGACCGATCCGGGGAACAGGTCGATCACGCGCGGCCGGTTGTCGTAATTGACCAGATCGCCGCCCGTCGGCCGGATACGCACCGTATAGCGGCGATAGGGGAACAAGGGGATCACCATCCGGCGCCCCGACCGGACCGTGCCGATCGGACTTTCGTTCAACAGCACTTCGAACGATGCATCCTTCGAACTGCCGTCGACCGATACCATGATCATGCTGTCGGTCTGCCGCTGCGATCCGACATGCAATCCGTTGCCGGTCGCGGCGATTCCGGTCTGAAGGTTGAGCGCATATTGGGTGCCATTCTGTCCGTCGCCCCCGCGTTGCAGAACCGTGGCGGATGCATAGCCCAGCGGCCCCCTGTCTTCGATTGTGGCCTGCACCAGATTGATGCCGCCCACCTGCTGCAGCGTACCCGATGCGGTGACCTCGCCCAGTGTCGCGCTTTCGCGCTGCATGGAACCGGTGATCTCCATGCTTTCGCCCAGCCGCTGGCCGCTGCGCCGCGATACCGTCTGCGCGCCCGCGCTGACGCCCAACGAACTGCGCTGGCCCAGAATCTGGAGGCGCAGGCCAAAGGCCGTCGACTGGCCGCGATCGGTAAAGACATGGCTGCCATCGAACGTCAGCTGGACTCGATTGCGCTGCAGCAGTTGCCAGCGCACGGCAGGGCCGACGGCATAGCTGGCCGGCCGCCCGACATCCCGGCGCAGATAGGCGGACAGTCCGATCTGCGCCTGACCCATCCGATAGGTGACGGTGCCCACGGCCTGAGAAAAGGTCGTGCCGGCGAACTGCGCCTGCTGGAACTGCGCATCGGTGGCGAGCAAGGGATTGTCGCCATAATCGTCCAGCGGGATGATCGGCCGGTTGTCCTGGCTCTTGACCCGACGCAGATCGAAGTTGAAGCCCAGCCGCTCCCCCGCAGCGGAACTTAATTGCAGGATGGCGCCATGGTCGCCGCGTGTCGTTCCCATGATGGCGGCGCGCGCCTGCCCGATCCCGGCAAAGATGTTGACGCCTGCTTCCGTCAGGAGGAGGCTGCGCGTGCCGATCGCCGTGACATCCCAGGCGACATGCGAATTCATGCGGCGGGCGACCCCGGCCATTGCGATGGGATAGCGCGCTATGTCGACCGGACGGTTCGACCGCTCGCCGGCAAGGACACCGGCATTGGCGAAGAAAAAGGTCTGGCCCGCCGCCGGGATCGCCGCGCTTTTCGTGAAGAATCGCTGTTCCGTCCTGCTGGCGCCGCTATTTTCCTGTATCCGGATTTCGACGGGATAGGATCCGTCGGGCAGGCTGGACGTATCCAGCTGCTGATTGCCCGCTTCATAGACTTCGCTGCTGACCAGCCGCTGTTCGACGAACAGGTCGACGCGCGACCGCCCGGTAAGGAAAACGGTCAGCGGCGTGCCGTTGATGAGATCGCGATCGGTCCGCATGTCGGTCTGCGATGCCACCCCGGCCCCGACGATACGCCGGCGGCCGACCAGGTCCGCCCCCGGCGCATAGAACAGTCCCGCGCTGTAGCGAACATCCTGTCTGTCGATCTGCATGGCCGCGGTATCGAGATTGAACCCGCGCCCCGACCCCACCGACATGTCCGATACGAAGCGCGCGGTATCCGCGCCGACGACCAGGCGGTTGCGGATGCTGTAGAGTACCGGCTGGCCATCGCCGCCCGCCACCGACGCTGCAAGACTGTCGATCGCGGACAGCCTGCCGTCGATCGGCTTGAGATAGCGATCCGCCATGGCCGGCCGCACGTCGAGCAGATGCGGCGCGACATACAAGTCTACGCGAAAATGCCCTTCGTCATAGACGATCGCCGCCTGTGACGGCTTGGGCCGGTCGCACGGAATATTGGGATCGCTACACACCATGCCTGCATGGGTGTCGAGCGCGCCCGTCAGCGCCGCGGTCAGCGCGGGCGCGTCGCGCACGCCCGGTATCGCGGCAACGACCAGATCGGGGTTGAGTATGGTCAGCCGACCCGATCCGGTTTCGACTTCAAACTGGCCTATGCTGAGGCCGCCAAAGAAGATGTCGACGATGGCGTGCCTGTCCTGCGCCAAGCTGGCAAATTCGGCGGGCATGCCCACGGTGATGTTGGGGGCGTCCGCTACCAATGCGATCGCGGGGCGGCCCATACAGAGCGCAAGTGCGGCGATCAGGCGAAAGATGGAGGTGCGACGCGCCACGATATGACCGTCAGTTGGCCGCCAATATGATCGTCAACGTTCCGCTATAGCTGCCCGACTGCGCAGCGCTCAGTGCCGTTCCGCGCAGAATGACGATCAGGCTGGCATCGGTGACCTGTCCAAGCAGGCAGTTCAATGGCATGGTCTGCCCCGACAGTGGCACATTCGCCGTCAGGTTCGTGCCCGACGTCTGATTGGCAGTCCCGGTCCATTGCACTTCATAGGGAAGCAGCGCGCTGCCATTGGCCAAGGTAAAGGCCCCGCCCGTACCCGATCCTGCGGCCGTCACCGAATATCGCCCGCCCAGCAGTCCGCTATAGGCGCAGACCGACTGCGCCCGGACCTGATCGGCCGACAGGGTCGAGATGCTGCCGAAGGACACATCGGACAGGCCGGTAATCTGAACGTTGCCAAGCTGGGCCGCCGCCGGTTGCGGCAGCATCGCGCACAGGGCGAGCGCCAGAAGACGCGCATTCGCCCCCATGCGGCGGATCAGGCTTGCACCATCCACGGCCATTGCCGGTTTCGCGCCACGCTTATTGCGGCGTGACGAGCAGGGTCAGCGTGCCGGTATAGACCGTGGACGACTGCATCCCCTGCAATGCCGCCGCGCTCATGCCGATGATCAGGCTGGACGTGGTGGTGGGCGCGCTAGCGCAGGTCGGGGATACCGCCAGCGACGTCAGGCCCGACAGGGCCGTGCCAGCAGTAAGCGGCGAACCCGTCGCCTGACCGGAACTGGCGGCCCATTGTACGGTATAGGCCGCGGTCAGCGATCCGTTGGCCAGCGTGAAAGCGCCCGCCGTGCCGCTGCCGGTGGCGGTGATGCTATAGCCCTTGGTTGCGGTATTGCTCCAGACGCAGTTGCTTTGCGTGTTGGTGGCAGCACCGCTGGGATCGGCATTGGTAAAGCTCACATCGGCAAGACCGGTGATCTGCGCGCGATTGGGCACCGATGCCGTGATGGTGATGCTGCCCGTCGACGTCGCGCCAAGCGTACCTTGGGTAGCGGCCTGAGCCGTTCCGCCAGGCGTGCCGCACAAAACCGACAGGCCCACAAAAGCGCGAACCGCATTGGTGCAAATGGAGGACTTGCGCAGAAACATATCTTACCTATCCACTTCAAACACATTCCATGCCGCTACAAATGGCGCATCGGAAATCAGGTGCTTATGGAGGGGGTGAAAAGGTTAACAGTTTATCGGAGTCGTCCCCTGGCATCCTGCGAGTTCGACCAAGGTCGAAGAAGTGATGGAAAAACATGCCGACGACTATTTATCACCATCTGCCATAGCGCATCGCATTCTGATGCAGAAACAGCGTGCGCCCGCGCATTTTAAGAGTTTATCCCGGCAAAGGATTAGCGGATCATTCAGCCTGTTTCTTTAACCGTAATCAGCCAGTCGGACACAGTCCGTCGACCGGCATCCACGCGTTTCCGAACATGGTTCATGGCGATGACGTCGATTGGGCCAGCAACGATCGGGGCAGGGGGCTGCCTATCCTGGCGCAGGCCAAGGCCATGTGATTCAAGCATAGTCCGGGCGTGAGGGGGCGTCGCTTATGGATCAGCATGTCTGACGCCGGTCGAAATGCTGGCACTTGCCGAGCCTGCAGATCGATGAGGCCGGTGAATTTGCCGAAAATCCTTTATTCAACGGTTCACCTCAAATCTCAGTCTTTATGTCCTTCTTGCGACGTCCAGACTTCATGCGCATCGATCTGAATCCGCAGGATGGCCCGCAACAGACTGGCACGCGCATCGATTTCCTGACGGCGCGTCTCATTCGCCTGACGCCGGGCGATCAGCGTGTCGCCCAGATCGATCTGCCCCAGCTCATAACCTCTTTTCGTCCGGTTCGCGGCGGCGCTGGCACTGGCGGCGGCACTTTCCATGCTGCGCCACACGGCCTCGCGCGCGCGCACGTTGCTCAGGTCCGCGGCGGCGGTCGCCTCTATCTCGCGTCGCACGCGGGCGAGTTCCAGTTCGCCGGCGCTCGCGTCTGCGCTCGCCTGATCATGCGCGGCACGACGATAGCCGCCGCCCAGCGGAATGGAGCCGACCAGCCCGACGCCCTTTTCCAGCCCGCCCCGTTCGCTGAAGACGCGAATGCCCAGCGACGGATCGGCCATGCGATCGGCCCCGGCGCGGCGCGCCACCGTTTCCAGCCGTTGCGCTTCCCGTTCCGCCGCGCGGATTTCATGGCTGCGCGTGATCACCAGATCGCGCAGATCCTCCAGCGCGGTGACCGGCATGGCCGGATCGGCCAGCAACGGCGCATCCTGTGGTAATGCCAGCGTCGGGAAACCCGCCGCCAGCTTCACCCGCGCTTCGTCACGCGCCGCGCGGGAAGCGGCGGCCTGTGCCTCCGCCTGCGCCAGCGCGGACTGGGCCTGATCGACATCCAGCAGAGACGCGTCGCGCAACGCCGCGCGGCGACGCACCGCCGCCATGTCCTGCGTCAGGCTGGCGACGGAATCGCTGTCGGTGCGATGCTGGGCGCTGGCGACCAGCCAGTCGTGCCAGAGATCGGAAAAGGCGAGCGCCGTCTGGTGCCGCACATCCTCCATCAGGTTATGGGCGACGTCGACGCCCAGTTCCCCGGCCTTGCGGTCCAGCGCCGCCTTTCCCGGCAGGCGAAACGGGCGGGTCAGATTGACGTCATACTCGCCATAATCGCCCTCTCCCTCCGCCGAACGGCGCGATACGGTGCCCTGAAAGGTAAATTCATGGCTCCCCCGGCGTAGCATGGCGGCGCTGGCTTGGGCCGATCGCACGCGCGCCTGCGCCGCCGCCACGGCAGGATGGGTATCCAGCGCCTCGACCACCAGAGGTTCCGGTGGCAGGTCGGTGCGCTGTGCCATGGCGGGCGTGGCGGCAAGGATGGCTCCGGCCATGATAGTTCCGCTCAGGGCCGTAGCGGTCAGCAGCAGCGCGCGGATCATGCGATGCGCCCCCGCGCCGCGACCGGGCAGGCATGCCAGCGCACCGGATGCCCCCGGCGAACGCCGGTGACGATGGCGACCAGCGGTTCGACCGCCTCTTCCTGCACGATCAGGTCGATGGCCGCGCGGCGCAACGCACCGCGCACCTGTTCCCCGGCAACGGCGTCGCCGAAATCGCGCCCCAGCACCTGTTCGTCGCGCAGGTGAAGCGGCGCCTGCGTCCCATGGCGCAAGCCATCGGCCACGCCGTCGCGATCGACCGCGGCACAATAAAAGGTCAGTAACATGTCCGTCATGATTGGGCTTCCGTGGCGCCTTCACCGAAGCGCTCGAACAAGATGGGCAGGAGGATGAGGGTGAGCAGCGTCGAACTGACCAGCCCGCCGATCACCACGATGGCGAGCGGTTTCTGGATTTCCGATCCCGGCCCGGTCGCGAACATCAGCGGGACAAGGCCGAAGGCGGTGATGCTGGCGGTCATCAGCACCGGGCGCAGTCGCCTTTCCGCGCCCAGCCGCACCGCCTGCGCCATGCTCTGTCCCTCTTCGCGCAGCTGCCGGAAATAGGCGACGAGGACGAGACCGTTCAGCACCGCGATGCCAAGCAGGGCGATGAAGCCGACCGATGCGGGCACCGACAGATATTGTCCCGACATCCACAGCGAAATGATACCGCCGACCATCGCGAAGGGAATGTTGGCAAGGATCAGGAGCGAAGCGCGCATCGACCGCAGGGTGATCAGCAGCACCAGCAGGATCAGCAGCAGCGCGGCCGGTATCACCAGCATCAGGCGGGCGGAGGCCCGCTGCTGATTTTCGAACTGGCCGCCCCACACCATGCGATAACCGGCCGGCAGCCTGACCTCCCGATCGACGGTGGCCCGCGCCTCGTCCACATAGCCGACCAGATCGCGACCCGCCACGAACGCCTGCACCAGCGCGTAGCGGGAGCCGTTTTCATGGTCGAGCTTCACCGGTCCCTGCGTGCGTTCCACCCGCGCCATGTCGCTGACCCGCGCCACCGTGCCATCGGGTGCGCGCAATGGCAGGTCGGCAAAGCGTGTCGCGTCGCCCCGGATCGTCGCATCGCCCTTGACCAGTATCGGCACGCGCTTCTGTCCGTCCGCCACCACGCCCGCATGCACGCCCTCTATCTGGGCGCGCAGCATGTCCTGCATCTGATCGATCGGCATGCCGAAACGACCGGCGGCTGCGCGATCGATGTTGAGTTGCAGATAGTCGACATGGTCGTTCGCGACCGTCATCACTTCGGATGCGCCGCGCGTCTTCGACAGGATTTTCTGCACCTGCGCGGCCAGATCCGACAGGGTGGCAAGGTCCGGGCCGAATATCTTGACGGCCAGGTCGCCGCGCGATCCCGTCAGCATTTCCGACACGCGCATCTCGATCGGCTGAGTAAAGGTCGGCTCGATACCGGGCAGCCGGTCGATCGACCTGCGGATTTCATCCACCACGAAATCCTTGTCGCCGCGCCATTGCTTCTGGGGTTTCAGCACCACGAAACTGTCGGTTTCATTCGGGCTCATGGGATCAAGGCCGATTTCGTCCGTGCCGACGCGCGCGATGATCTGTTCGATTTCGGGCACGTCCTTCATCAGCGAACGCTGCACCGCCGTGTCGCCCGATACCGACTGGTCCAGGTTGATGGTCGGCAGCTTGGCGGTCTGGACGATCACCGATCCTTCGTCCATCGACGGCATGAACGTCTTGCCGACCGCACCATAGGCAAGCCCCGCCAGCACCAGTCCCAGCGCCGCCAGACCATAGATTAGCCGCTTCGCGCCAAAGGCCCCGTCCAGCAGTGCGCGGTAACGCGGCGTCAGCTTGCGCATGATCCAGGGTTCACCATGGTGCCCGGCCTTCAGCCCCAGCGAAGCCAGCACGGGCACGAGGGTCAGCGCGATCAGCAGCGATCCCGCCAGCGCAAAGATGATGGTCAGCGCGACCGGCGCAAACAGCTTGCCCTCCAGCCCTTCCAGCGACAGCAGCGGCAGGAATACGAGCGCGATGATGACGATACCGGCCGACACCGGCACCACGACCTCTCCGGTAGCGCGATAGACATTGTTCAGCCGGGGCGGGCCGTCATCCTTCGCATGGTTCAGCCGTTCCACGATATTTTCGACCACCACGACCGCCCCGTCGACCAGCATGCCGATGGCGATGGCCAGGCCACCCAGACTCATCAGGTTCGCCGACAGGCCCATGCCCCGCATCATCAGGAAAGTGACCAGCGCCGACATGGGCAGCGTCGCGGCCACGATCGCGGCCGCGCGCCAGTCGCCCAGAAACAGGATCAGCAGGACGACCACCAATATCGTGGCTTCGATCAGCGCCTTTTCCACCGTGCCGACGGCGCGACCGATCAGATCGGACCGATCGTAGAAGACGGCGATCTTCGTGCCCTTCGGCAGGGTCTTTTCCAGTTCGGCGACGCGCGCCTTTACGCCGTCCACCACCGCGCGGGCATCGGCCCCGCGCAGGGCGATGACCAGCCCCTGCACCGCCTCTCCCTTCCCATTGGCGGTGACCGCGCCGTAACGGGTCAGGCTGCCGGTGCCGACCGTCGCGACGTCGCCCATATGGACGATGCGGCCGTTGCGGGCGGCGATGACCATCGACTGAAGGTCCGCCGCCGACTGGAGCGCGCCGACGGCACGCACGATCAGCGCCTCTTCGCCCTGCGACAGACGGCCTGCGCCATCATTGCGGTTGCCCCGTTCGATCGCTTCCTGAAGGTCGGTGACCGTCAGCCCCGCGCTCGCCAGCGCGACTGGATCGGGCCGTACTTCGAAAGTCCGCACGAACCCGCCCAGCGCATTGACGTCGGCCACGCCGGGCACGGTGCGCAGCGCGGGCCGGATCGTCCAGTCGAGCAGGGTGCGCTTTTCCTCCAGGCTCAGCGGCCCTTCGATCGTGAACATGAAAATGTCGGACAGCGGCGTGGAAATCGGGGCCATGCCGCCCGATATGGCGGGGGGCAGGTCGCCCATCACGCCCGACAGCCGTTCGGCCACCTGGCTGCGCGCCCAATAGATGTCGGTGCCATCCACGAAATCGATGGTGATGTCCGCGATGGCATATTTGGCGGAAGACCGCAGGATCGCCTGCCCCGGAATGCCCAGCATTTCCATTTCGACCGGGGTGATGACTCGGCTTTCGACTTCCTCCGGCGTCATGCCGGGGGCTTTCAGGATCACCTTGACCTGCGTCTGGGCGATATTGGGATAGGCGTCGACCGGCAGGTTGACGAACGCCCATGCCCCCAGCCCGGCGGTCAGCAGGGCGAGCGCAATGACGATCAGACGATAGGAAAGCGCCCATGCGGCCAGCGATCTAAGCATCGCGCCTTACTCGCCCGTCGCCAGCGGCTTGAGCGCGCTGGTGCCCGCGACGACGACGGGGTCGCCCGCCTTGATGCCGGACAGGATCAATATCCTGTCGCCATCCTTGCCGCCGGTCTCGACCGGACGGGCAATGACGCCCGCGCGCGTCCGCACGAACACCATGTCCCCGCCGGGCATCGTCGTGACTGCGGTGGCAGGCACCAGCACGGCGCCATCGGGCGCCGGGCCGAACAGCGACAGGCTGGTGGCGCGCCCGGCCATTGCGCCGGGACCGGCGGGCAATCTGGCCTTCAGCGTCACGGACCGGGTCGCCGGGTCGATGGTCGATCCCACCGACGTCACCGTACCGCGCAGATCGTCGCCCAGCGCGACGGTCATGCCGGGCTTCACCTGCCCCGCCAGCCGTTCGGGCAATTGCGCCTGCGCTTCATATTGGCCGATGGCGTCGATCACATAGGGGGCGGTGGTGCCGTCGACAACGCTGCCCGCATGAATATTGGCACTGGTCACCCGACCCGCGATCGGCGCGGTCAGTGTATAGGTGCCGCTGGCGCCCGACCCGTTGACCATCGTCAGGATGCGGCTTTTTTCCGATACGTCGGCGCGGGCTTCACCCAATATGGCGCGCGCCTCGTCCGCGCGGGCGCCCGCGATGATGCCTTCCCGTTCCAGCTGCGACAGGCGGCTGGCGCTGGACTGCGCCACCCCCAGCCGCGCATTCGCCCGGCTGAGGTCCGCACCCATCGACAGCATGTCCCGGCTGGATATGATCGCCAGCGGCTGGCCGCGTCGCACCGTTTCGCCTTCGACCACCAGAATGCGGGTCACGACGCCGGGGAAGGTCGCGGCCACCGCAACGCGGGCGTTGGGCGGGGGCGCGATCACCGTGGGCACCACGGCGATCGGCGCTTCGCTGGCGGCCGTGGCAGCAGCGAATTTCAGGCCGAGCCGCGCGATATTGTCTGCGCTCAGCGGGATCGACCCATCTGTCGGCCGCCCGGCCGCGCTGTCATTGGCGGGTGCGCCCTGCTCCCCCGAACAGGCGGCAAGCGACAGGAGGGCGACAGCGCCGTACAAGCGCGCGAATCGGGACAGCTGGACCATGGGCCATGCCCTATGCGGTCAAACTGACGAGACCCTGACGATGCGCGCCGGGATCACCGGCACAGGCATCAACACCGGCAGGATCAGCGTTTCGGCGCGAAATCCAGCACCAGTTCCTGCGCCGTCGCCACGCTGCGCAGGGTGCCGTCATGCGCCGCCATGATCCGCGCGACGATCGCCAGCCCCAACCCCGCGCCTTCGCCGCTTGCATGATCGGCGCGGCGATGACGCTGGACCAGTTCGGCCAGCCGCTCTGGCGTCAGGCCGCTTCCGCCATCCTTCACCCGCAACTGCGGCCCCGGCCCCGCGATCACGGTGACCGCACCCCCCGTCGGTGTGACGCGAAGCGCGTTTTCGACCAGATTGCGCAGCGCCGCCGCCACCGTTTCGCGCTGTCCCATGATCGTCGTCGTTTCGCCCACGCGGGTCAGCGACAGCGCCTTGTCAGCGGCGATGGCACCCGGCGCCATCAGACTGACGACGTCGGCGCCGACATCATCCAGATGCACATTGTCGCGGATCGACTGGGCCACGCTCTGCGCCTCCACCCGCGCCAGCAGCATCAGCTGATCGATCAGGCGGCGCATGGCGACGACTTCGGTACGCAAGCGCGGCGCGTCCGGGTGGTCCAGCCCGTCCAGCTCCAGCGCCAGCACGGTCAGCGGCGTGCGCAATTCATGCGCCACATCGGCCGCGAACGCCTCATGATCTTTTGCCGCCTGATCCAGCTGGCCCAGCAGCCGGTTCGCGGCCTGTGCAAAGGGCACGGCCTCCGTCGGAAACGCGGCATGATCGATCAGCACGCCGCGTTGATGGCGTTCGGCCACCTGCAACTGGGCGACGGCCTGCCCCAATGGCGACAGCGCCCGGCGGATCACGATCAGGCTGGCCATGCCCATCGGGATGATCAGCACCAGTATCGGCAGGATGACATGTTCGAACAATTCGCGAAACGCATGCCGCGCCGCAACGGGATCGCCCAGCTGGGTAAAGCTCTGCCGGTGTTCGCGGATGATGAAGATCAGCAGCAGAGTTGTGCCGATGACCCCGACGATCGACAGTCCGATGAACAGCCGACGGGCGATCGAGCGGCGCGCGGTCACGCCACCGGTTCCCGCAACATATATCCCACGCCGCGCACCGTATGCAGCATGCCGCGCGCGCCCGCCTCCTCCAGCTTTCTGCGCAGGCGCGATACCGTCGCCTCGACCGCATTGGGTGTGACCGGTTCGGCAAAGGAATAGAGCGCGCTTTCGATGCTTTCGCGCCTGACGACTGCGCCCGCCTGACGCAGCAGAAGTTCCAGCAGGTCGGTTTCGCGACGGGCCAGATCGATCGCCCGCCCCCTGCATTGCGTCGTGCGGCTTGCGGAATCGAGCAGCAGCGGGCCGAAACGCAGTTCGGTCTGCGCCCGCGGTCCCGGTCGGCGCAGCAGGGCGCGGATGCGCGCGGCGATCTCGTCCACCTCGGCAGGCTTCACCACATAATCGTCCGCCCCCGCGTCCAGCCCGGTGATCCGGTCCTCCAGCGCGTCGCGCGCGGTCAGGATCAGGGCGGGCTGCATGAACCCGGCCCGCCGCATGTCGCGCAACCAGGCGATGCCATCGCCGTCGGGCAATCCCCGGTCGACGATCAGCAGTTCATGGACCTGCGCCGCCACCGCCTCCGTCGCGATGGACAGGGTTGCGGCGTGGTCGCAACGAAAGCCGCGCCGTTCCAGCCCGGCAATCAGCAACGCAGCCAGTCGGCCATTATCCTCGATCAGCAACAGACGCATGATCGCTTCCATTCCGTTTCAGGCAGAGTGGATCAACATATTTCTTTGGTGTTGGCCGATGATGGATTGGAGTATCGGCAGGCCATTTGGGATGTAAGCCAGGCGCACGGGCGTCATGACCAGCAGGCGGATCGCTTCGGGTGACGAATTAAAAGGGCGAAACGAGTTACCGACCAGCTTCGTCATTCGCGCTGTTTTATGTGCCAGATTTCGCTTCGGCAGCATTACCGGAACGACGCTATAGGTTAAAACCGTCGCTGCGACCGGCCATCGAGCCAAAGTCCGGCGGCCGATCTCGATACGAAGAACTGGTAAAAATCACCGTCGAGAATGCGCCGCATCTGCATTTTCATCAGTGAGTCCCGGACGATCATCGCTATTGTATCGCCCTTCCGATATATATCGGCGGTCGCGGTCGCGATCACTTCGGCGACTTCAGCTTTCTGAACGTCACCTTCAGACAAATCGACCATGGCGATCACGCGCAGTCCGTGCGCATGGATACACTGGACGACCTCTTTCCAATCAGCGAAGAAAGACTTCATTTGCTTTACCGACCCGAAGCCTTTGCCCGCCGAACGGGCGCGGCCGGTGTCGATATTATATTCGACAATCAGTTCGCCGGATTGTCCGTTTTCATCGTTAAGGTGGATGATCCGTTCCATCGGTGTCGCTCCGAAGCATCAGCGCATGCGCAAAGCTGCGGCATTTCGGTTTCCTAAATATAAATATTCTGTGTCCGAAGCAGGCGATAGGCTGGAACCTCCGGCACGGCGGATCGGCTGAGGATCGGACGGATATAGTCAATGCCTTGCAGGCCACGGCTCCGCATCTGATACACTCGTCGCTGCATGCAGCGAGGCGCGGTCAGTCGGCTGCCGGAAGTGAGCGGCGGCAAGGAGCCGGAGAACGTCGGGACAAAGACAGGATCGAGCGGATCGCCTTTTCCAACGCGAGTATATCGGCCGCGCTGTTAATTAATGCGGGCGTAACGCGAATGCAGGCGCCGTTGGCAGGCCCATCGCGGTGGACCGTGAAGATCCGATATTCATCGAGCATTTTTCTGGCGATCGCCATATTGTCCTGAACGCTGGTGCGGCTGGTGAAGAAGGATGTGATGCTGCCATGCAGGCGCGGATCGGCGGGGGTCAGAATGTCCAGACCCTTCGTCCCGCGCAGCTTTTCCGCCCACGGGTCGTGCAGGTGGGCATGCGTGCGGCGCGGTTGGCGTCGCCAATCACATCCTGAAAATCGAGTGCGGCGAGGACCGTCAGCTGTGCGGCGAAATCGACCGTGCCGGTATGGATGCGGGAATAGCTGTTCGCGGCGAAGGGCGGGCTGTTGGCGCTGTCCGGATCGATCAGGTCGACCTTGCCCCGGCGGATGTAGATGACGCCGACGCCTAGCGGCGCGCCCCACCATTTGTGCAGGTTGAAACCGATGAAGTCGGCACTAAGATCGGCCGGCCGAAAGTCGATCTGGCCCCCGCTGTGGGGGGGCGCGGCCCCAAGCGCGGGGCGGCGGCCCCCCGAGGGGGCGGG
>NZ_JBMDWL010000073.1:0-7544 GCF_048594625.1 Sphingobium sp. | reverse complement strand
GAAAGCATCATGCCCGGCCCGGCCTTTTGCGCGGCCTCCGCCGTCAGGACGAAGATGCCGGTGCCGATGACCGCACCGATGCCCAGCATGGTCAGCTGGAACGCGCCCAGCGACCGGTGCAGCGATTTCTTCTCCGCCGTCGCCAAAATGGCGTCGAGAGGCTTAACGCGCCCGAAAATCATGAATGGATGCCCTTCGCATATTGTGTTTTGCCCGGACAGCGTAAAGCCGCCCCCCTTGAGCTGTTAGACGAGAGACTATCGCCTAATCCGTCACGCGCAAGTATGTTGCGTTACTGCGACATTCTCGCCCAGTAGCGTAACGAACTTACATGGAGCTGACCTGATGATCGAATTGCTGCGCGCCAAGGGGCTGGAAGCGGTGCCTCATGGCTTTGCGGGGCGGCGCGGCGGCACATCCACCGGCATTCATGCCGGGCTGAATGTGGGGCTGGGATCGGAGGATGAGCGCGATGCGGTGCTGAAAAACCGCGATCTGGCGCGCGACGCGCTGATGCCCGGCGCGACGCTGGTGACCGTGCGGCAGGTGCATTCGCCCGATGTGGTGACGGTGACCGACCCGATTGCCGAGGGTGATCGCCCCGCCGCCGACGCGATGGTTACGAATCGGCCGGGCATGGTGCTGGGCATATTGACCGCCGATTGCGTGCCGGTGCTGTTCGCCGATGCGCGGGCGGGCGTGGTGGGCGCGGCCCATGCGGGGTGGAAGGGCGCCATCGGCGGCGTCACCGACCGGACGATTGCGGCGATGGTCGCACTGGGCGCGGAGCCTGCGCGAATCGCCTGCGCCATCGGGCCGTGCATCGGCCGGGCATCCTATGAAGTGGGCGACGATTTCGCCGCGCGATTCGCGCAGGAGGATGCGGCCAATGAGCGATTCTTTACACCGGGCCGGCCGGGGCATCAGCAATTCGACATCGCCGCCTATGTCGCGGCGCGGCTGGCGGGCGCGGGCATTCGGCAGATCGCGATGCTGGACGAGGACACCTATAGCCAGCCGGAGCGATTCTACAGCTTTCGCCGGTCCTGCCACCGCGACGAATCCGATTATGGGCGGCAGATTTCCATGATTGCCCTACCCGCCTGATCAGCGCCGACCGGTCGCCGCATGCTTATCCTCGCGGCGGCGGCCCACCATCATGCCGCGTTCCAGCCGGGCGCAAAGCGCGGCATAATAATCCGACAGGAAACCATAATCGTCGCCGTCGTCGGGCAGTCCGGCCTTGCGCCGGATGGTCGCGGCCACGGTGACGATCGCGTCGTCCTGCCCATTGCGCAGGACATGTTCCAGCGTTTGCAGTTCGTAGATGCCGTAGAGGTCGAGCGCAGCATCGCTGAAACTGCGCGCGGGCCGCTCCGCACGCACCGCGACCAGATCCGTGCCGAGCTTTCCCCGCACCGTGTTCACCACCCATGTGCCCGCCAGCAGATCCCCCACGCGCAGCCGGTCGCGGTTGAAAAGCGGGAAGAAGAGAAAGACGCCGGTCCAGCAAAAGGCGAAGAGCGACAGGAAGCCGTCCGCCGCGCCATCCGACGCCTGCATGCCGAGGAAGGAGAGCGGCAGGAAGATTTCGATTTCGCGCAGCGCATTGCGGGCGATCACCGCCCCGCCGGTCAGCCGCCCGCCATCGCGCGCAACAACGCGCAGGCCCAGCAGACGCTTGCCCGGCGTGGCGCCACGACCGCCCATTTCGAACAGCATGAACCAGCCGTTGCGCAACACGAAGGCACCGATCAGCCAGAGGATGAGGAAGATTTCCGCCCCCACCTGCGCAATGCCCAGCATGGCGACGCCGACCGTGATGGCGATCAGGCTGAGCATCTGGATCAGCATGTCGAGCAGGAAAGCCCCGGCGCGCGACCCCGCGCTGGCCAGTTCGAGGCGCAGGTCTACGCCTTCGGGCGTGACGAAGCTGCGCCGCAGGGATGCGGGCGCCTTTGCCGGGCGGTTACGCCGCCAGCGCATCATCGTCCCCCCGCCCGCGCGGCAGATAATAATAGCAGAGCCAGCCCGCCAGCGCCGCAAGACCTATGCCGTAGCGGGTCGCATCATCCTGCACCGTCTGCCGCCCGATCCCTTCCAGCAGTCCCGCGACCAGTAGCATCAGCACAACGCCCGCCATGGCGGTGGCGGCGCTGCGCCCGGCGATGACGGCGGCTTCGGTGCGGGCGTCGCGGCCGGGGAAGGCGACCGCCGTGCCGATCCGCAACCCCGCCGCACCCGCCAGAATGACGGCGAACATTTCGGTCGACCCATGGATGGTGAGCCAGCCGAGAAAATTCAGGCCCAGCCCCTTTTGCGCGAACAGGCACAGCATCGCGCCGAGGCTGAGACCGTTATAGAGCAGCAGAAGCACGGTGGGCACGGTGAGGGCGAAACCCAGCGCAAAGGCGAAGATCGCCACCTGACTATTATGGGTGAATAGATAGGCGGCGAAGGTCGCAAGCCCACTGGCATTTGGGTTGCCGCCGTAAATGGTGGCGCGCAGCGTGTCCGTGCTGGCGGAGGGATCGCGGCCGCCCGCCATAGCATCGGGAATGATGCTGTAATACCAGCTGGGATCGCTGGCCACCAGCCACCAGCCCGCCAGCACACCCACCAGCGTAAGGATGAGGCAGATCAGCGTTTCGCGCCAGAGGCCCTGAACCGCCAAAGGCCAGTCGCGGGTGAGGAAACGGCCGATCTGGCGGGTGGCGGTGTCCGGTACGCCGTAAAGCTGGAAATAGGCGCGGGTGCACAGCTGTTCCAGATAGGTGACGAGTGCCCGATCCAGCGAGGTTTCCCGCGCCACCGACAGGGAAGACAGGGCCGAGCGGTACAACAGCGGCAAGGCCAGAATGTCATCGTCCGACAGCGCACGGACGGAGCGTTTTTCCATGCGGGTGACCAGCTGGTCCAGCCGGTCCCATTCCGCTTCATGCGCGGCGCGAAAACGGCTGGCATTGACGAGAGGCGCGGCGGTCGCGCCATGGGCGAGCGCGCTCACAACAGGTTCCTCCGTTTGAGGTCGACATAGGCCTGCACCAGCCGGTCGGCGACGCGATCATGTTCCGCCTCTATCACATGCGCGCCCAGATGGCGCAGGCGGGTGAGGACCATGAGCCGGTCGCGCAGTAACGCCGCGGCGGTGACAGCGCGGGTGACATCGTCCGCGCTGACAGGGCGGCGATCAAGGATGGATTCCAGTTCCTCGTCACGCAGCACCACGACCAGCAGCAGATGCGTTTCCACCAGCCGGGCGGCAGCGCGGACCAGAAATTCAGCGGAGGTAAGGTCGGTAAATTCTGTAAACAGCACGATCATCGACCGGCGGGTCAGGCGGGCCGCCAGCGTGGTGAGGACATGGGTATAGTTGGTTTCATCGCCGCTATAGTCGATCCGCGCGGCGAGCCGCTGCAATTCGCCAAAGGCCGCCGCGCCCGACACCAGACCGCTGGCGATGCGCGGGCGCGAATCGAAAGCGTTGAGCGCAACGCGATCCCCCAGTTTGAGCGCGACCCAGGCGGTCAGCAGCATCGCCGACACGGTGCGGTCGAGGCGGCTGAGACCCGCCACCGGCTCGCTCATCTGACGACCGGCGTCGATGGCGAAGACGATCTGGTTATTGCGTTCGGACCGATATTCCTTGGCATGGAGTTTCAGGTGCCGGGCGGACTGCTTCCAGTCGATGGCGCGCCGATCCATGCCGGAACGAAATTCCACCAGCGCGTCGAAATCCGCGCCGTCACCGCGATCCACCTGCGCCATCAGCCCCTGCAGCGCGTGCCGCTGAAAAATCTGCGCGCCCCGGTCCTGCACGGGACGGATGTCGGGCAGGATCGCCATGCTGGCGTCGAGCGGCAGCATGGCCTGTTTCCAGACGAGGCCGAGCGCCCCCTTCCAGCGCAGCCATCCGTGCGTGACGCGCGCGGTGCCGCGACGGGTGGTGCGCAGCGCAATGGCAGCGACGCCCCTGCCCTGCGGAAGGTCCAGCCAGACGCCATCCTCCTGCCATTCGAGGAGCGGCCCTGCATCAAACGTCAGTTGCGCGCGGGTCGCGCCGGGGATGGTAATCGTCGCCCTGCCCTCCACATCCGCACCAACGCTGGCCGTTTTGGGCAAGGTGAGTTGCAGGCGCGCCTGCCCCGGCCCGGCCCCTCCTCCAACGCCGGCCCCGGCCGCGCCCAGCGCATCGGCAATGCAGGCGAGCAGCACGGCCAGCGGCCATGCCAGCGCGGCATACCAGCGCCCCGGCAGCATCAGCGCGACCAGCAGCGTCACCGGCACGCCGGCCGCCGCCGCGAAGATCGCGCTGCGGGTGGGGTAGATCATGCGCACGAGGTCAGCGCGGCGCCTCTATGGCGTCGATGATGCCGATCACCACATCCTCTATCCGACGGCCGTCGATTTCGGCGGCAGGCGACAGGATCAGGCGGTGACGCAGCAGCGCCGGGGCCAGTGCCTTCACATCGTCGGGGATGACAAAATCACGTCCGTCGAGCGCCGCCCGCGCCCTTGCCGCCCCGGCCAGCATCGCCCCGGCGCGCGGTGACGCGCCGCTTTCCAGATCGGCGACGTCGCGGGTGCCGCGGATGAGGGCGAGGATATAATCCACCACTTCGTCGACCAGCCGCACGCCGTTCACCACCGCAATCGCTTCTGCAATGCGGGCGGCGTCGGCGACCGGGGTCACGCCCCATGCCTCCGGCGTCATCGCATGGGTCCGTGCGCCATGGGTGGCGACGATGCGCCGTTCTTCGGCGGCGCTGGGGTAATCGACGCTCTGTTTGAACAGGAAGCGGTCGAGCTGCGCTTCAGGCAGGGGGTAGACGCCCTGCTGTTCGATCGGGTTCTGAGTCGCGACGACCATGAAACGGTCGCTCAAGGCCAGACTTTCGCCGTCGATGGTGACGGTGCGTTCCTGCATCGCTTCCAGCAGGGCGGCCTGCGTCTTGGGCGGGGTGCGGTTGATTTCGTCGGCCAGCAGCAGTTCGGTAAAGATCGGTCCCCGCGTCAGCGTGAACTGGCTGGTCTGGAAATTGAACAGATTGGCGCCGATGATGTCGCCGGGCATCAGGTCCGGCGTGAACTGGATGCGCCCGAAGTCGAGGCCCAGCGCGCGGGCGAAGCTGTGCGCGATCAGCGTCTTGGCCGTGCCCGGCGGCCCTTCCAGCAGGATATGGCCGCCCGAAAACAGCGCGACCAGCATCAGGTCCACGGTCGTTTCCTGCCCCACGACGGCGCGGGCGACTTCCTGCCGGATGCTGGCGGCCAGCGCCTGTACGTCGGTCACGTTCATCTGTGTCTGTCCTTCTGCCAATCATGGAGCGCCTGCGCTGCCTCGAGCAGATCGCGCCGGTCGGTTGCCGCCTCCGCCGCCTGCGCTAGGTCGGTGAAGCGATGCGCCCCCTTCATACTGTCGAGATAATCGTCGAGCGCCGCATCGCGCAGCCGCGCGGGCGCGCCAAAGGCCCGTGCCGCCCGGTCACGAATAGCGGCGGCGTAACGGCCGCCAAGGCGCGCTTCCCGTCCGGCCTTGCGAATCAGCAGCGCGCTGTTGTCCACCAGCGCGGTCTTGCCGAACGCCACCGCGCGCGTCCGCGCACGCGGCGGGCCGAAACGACCGAATGCGTGAACGCCCGCAAGCAGCAAGGTCGCTGCAATCGCCAGCGTCATCGCCAGAAAGGGCGGTTCGAACAGCAATTTGAGGGGGCTGCGCGAATGGCCGAAACCGTTCATCGATACATCGAAAGCGATCCCGTCCGCATCGGTGCTGTTGAGCCAGTCGAGCAGTTCCAGCGCGGCGCGCGCCTGCCCCGCTTCCTTCATCCCGCGATTGTTGAGCAGGTCGGGATCGGCCAGCACGTAGAGCGGCCCTTCGCCGATCTGCGCCAGCACCATGCCACCCCGCCCGTCCGTCAGGATCGGATGAAGATCGCTCCATTCGTCATATTGCTGATCATCATGCGGATCGATGCCGGTGATGACCTGAATCGGGCGCGGCGCGAAAAACCGACCGGGTGCGCCATGGGAGGTCAACGGGCCGCCGCCGCTGCGATACTGGCGCATGGTGAAGCGGATGCCGGGGGCAAGGACGCCGATCGGATCGTAGAGCGGCAGCAGCCCCTGATAGCGCGCCCAGCCGCTATGTTTTTCATCGGGCACGGTTCGCCATTTGGGCAGGATGAACAGCGTCGGCCGGGTGGATCGCCCTTTGAGCGCCAGACTGATGTCCGTCGCAGCACTTTCGGGCGTGACGACCAGCAGGTCTTCGGTTTCGAACGCATCCTTGCTGCGCGTGATGCGCGGATGGCGGCCGGTCGCTTCGGCCAGTTTCACAAGCGCCGCATAGCCGGTGACGGCATTCGACAAGGCGTGCGCGCCGCCATTGCGCCCCGACCGCAGATCCGGCGCATAGGCGCCCAGCACGAGCATGCCGATGAAACCGGCGATGCCGATGGCCAGCATCAGTCCCACGGTACGGGCGCGGAACAGGGTGGCCGCTGCCGGACCAGCGCCATTGCCGATGTCGCTCATGCCGCCCAGTTCCGCGTCTGCGCGAAGTCGGTATAGGCGTGGCGGCAACGGCCCCATTCATCCGCATCGATCGGGCGGCCGCCAAACAGGCTGCGTTCGACGGCGGCGGCGATTTCCGCGAAAAGGCGGCGCGGGGCAGACGGAATGCCATCGGCGCGGGCCAGATCCCGGCTGGTGAGCGCGGGACGGACGATCAGCGGGCGACGCCGCGCCATATCCTCCACGCTGCGCAGCAAAAGATGATGGACCGCTTCGGCATAACGGCCCTGCCCGGCCAATGCGTCCGCTTCCTCCAGCCAGGCGCGGGCGGGCGCGGCATCGGGCGTCCAGTCATCCTCCGCCGCCTGCGTCGACAGAACCGTGCGGCGACGCCAGTGCGGCAGCCGCCATGCGCCATGGCGCACCCGGTCGATCACGATCCACAGGATGAACATCACCAGCACCGCGATCATCACCCACAGGATGATGCGGGCGTAGGGCACCTGTGGCATGAAACTGCCGATCCAGTTGATAAAACTGCCGAGCGGCGCCAGCGCCTTTTCCAGCCATTCGCCCAACGCCTTGAGCCATGCAGGCGGCGGCTGGCGTCCGGGGGCAGGCATCATGTCGAACTGGATGTCGCCGGCCGTCCGCAACGCATGATGCGCAGCAGCCAGCCCATCGTCCGACATTGATGCTGATCCGGCCATCCGCGCCCCTCAAACGGTCGGCGCTGACCCTAACGCCTGATGGCAATGGCGCAAGCCATTCAAAGCAGGACAAAGCCGGTTAGATGAATCGTCCGCGTCCACATGCGGACCTGCGCAGCGCAATAAAAAAGCGGCTGTTTCCAGCCGCTTTTTTATTTTTTCGGACCTGCCGAAAAATGGTGCCCAGAAGAGGAGCGTAGCAGGGCTGGATATCGAGGTCGGTGAGGTCGCTCGAATTTTGTCCCGCTTTTTCAATGCCGGAGGCGATTGGCGGTTCGAGTCCCAGAAGAGAACCCGAACCACCACGGTTCTGACCGT
>NZ_JBMDWL010000072.1:0-60153 GCF_048594625.1 Sphingobium sp. | reverse complement strand
CCAACGTGCTGCACGTCGCCGCCGTACGCGGGGACGAGCTGACCGGCCGCGACTGACGGCCGGCGCATCGGTTCCGGGCATGGCGGGGCATTTCCCTGCCATGCCCGGAACCGGCGATAACCGGTCAGGCATGATCGGGCGAATCACCCGAATCGGTCGGAAGACCGGCAGGCCATGCAAACGCGGAAAGGCGCCCGATCATCCGACCGGGCGCCTTTCGCGCATATCAAGACCCGCGCCCGAAGGCGCGGCGCCTGCTGTTAGCCCTGACGAGCCTTGACGCGACGGGTGGTCTTGTTGATGACATAGGTACGGCCGCGGCGACGGATCACGCGGTTGTCCCGGTGGCGTCCCTTGAGCGACTTGAGCGAGTTGCGGATCTTCATGGCTATGGGCCTTTGGTGAATCTGAAATATGTTCGAAAATTCGAAGCGCTGCCCCTATGGGTGGCACGGATGAAAGTCAAGGGCGCAGGCCCTTCTTTTGACTCCGTTCATCCTTCATGCAGCAAGTTCATGGCTTCACGCGTTGGAGGGGATTATGCCCCCGGCACCGTCCTTTCCCATGATGCCGCTTAATAGAGTGATGCCCGTCGGAGTTGAAATGCATGTCGAAGCGTCTTTTCCTTCTCACCGCCATTGCCCTGCCCCTTGGCGGCCTGTCCCTCAGCGCCTGCGCCACCGCCGCGCCGCGCGTGGAAGTAACGCGATTCCATGCGGGCAATCCAGCCCGGTCGGGCAGCATCGCGGTGGAGGAAATGCCCGGCAATCCGGACATCAGCCTTGAATTTCGCACCTATGCCAATGCCGTGTCGCAGGAATTTCAACGCGTGGGCTTCACCGGCGCGGGCGACGGCGCGCAGAGCGACTATGTCGCGCTGGTCAGCTTCAGCCGCAGCTTCCGCCCATCGGGCGTCGACCGCAGCAGCGACAAGCCGGTCAGCGTCGGCGTGGGCGGCGGGTTCGGCAGCGGCGGCGGGCGGCGGGGCGGCAGCTTCGGCGGCCTTGGCCTGGGCGTCGGCATCAACCTGTCGGGCAAGCCCAAGGACATCGTGACGACGCAGCTGCATATCCAGCTGCGCCGCCGGTCCGATTCGACCGCCATCTGGGAAGGCCGCGCATCGACGGAGGCGAAACAGGGTTCGGACGCCGCTCAACCCGCCGCCGCGGCTCAGAAACTGGCCGCCGCGCTGATCGGGGGCTATCCCGGTGAATCGGGCCGCACTATAACCGTCAAATGAGCATCAGCATTTCCAGCGGCTTTGACAGCGGCAATATTCGCACCCTTTCCATCACCGAATCGACCGACGGCGCCATCACCGCCGATCTGGAGATCGTGACCGATCATCAGAGCGATTTTTACCAGTGGTTCCATTTCCGGGTCGCCAATGCGGCGGGCCGGGCGGTGGAGCTGCGAATCGTCAACGGCGCGGGGTCGGCCTATCCCGACGGCTGGCCGGGCTATAGCGCGCGTGTCAGCGAAGATCGCGAAAACTGGCTGCTGGCCGACACCAGCTATGCCGACGGCACGCTGACCATCCGGCTGGAACCCGACAGCAACGCCCTGTGGGTTGCCTATTTCGCGCCCTATTCGATGGAACGGCATCATGACCTGATCGCATGGGCCGCCACCCAGCCCGGCGTCGCGCATCGCGAACTGGGCCTGACGCTGGATGGCCAGCCGATGGACCTGCTGACCATTGGCGAAGGCCCGAAACAGGTGTGGCTCTATGCCCGCCAGCATCCGGGCGAATCGATGGCGGAGTGGTGGATGGAAGGCGCGCTGGAGCGGCTGACGGACGAAGAAGACGCTGTCGCCCGCCTGTTGCGGCAAAAGGCGACGATCCACCTCGTCCCCAATATGAACCCGGACGGCAGCCGTCGCGGCCACCTGCGCACCAATGCTGCGGGCGTGAACCTGAACCGCGAATGGCATGAACCCACGGCCGAACGCAGCCCCGAAGTGCTGATGGTGCGGGGCGCCATGGACGAAACAGGCGTCGTTTTCGCGTTGGACGTGCATGGCGACGAAGCGATCGCCGCCGTGTTCATCGCCGGGTTCGACGGCATCCCGTCGATCACGGAAAAACAGAGCCGACTCTACCACCGCTATCGCGACACGCTGGCCATCCGCACGCCCGATTTCCAGACGCGCCTTGGCTATCCGGTCGCCGCGCCGGGCCGGGCGAACCTGTCCATGTCCACCAATCAGGTGGCGGAACGGTTCGGCGCGGTGGCGATGACGCTGGAAATGCCGTTCAAGGATAATGACGACCTGCCCGACGCCGATTTCGGCTGGTCGCCCGCCCGATCCATCCAGCTGGCCAAGGATTGCCTGGCCGTGCTGGCGGAAATGATCGACGACATCTAAGCCCCCTCCGTTCGTTTCGAGCCTGTCGAGAAACGAGAAGCGCAATTATATCCGCTTCTCGACTGCACTCAAAGCGAACGGATATGGTTTACTGCCAGTCGAACGGCAGCGGCGCTTCGCGAAAGGCGAAGCGGTCGAGATGATCGGCAACCACCTGCTTGAAGCGTTCGATGTCGGCGTCGGCATGGGGTTCCAGCACAACAATCAACGCTTCGGGGGTCGCACGCATGCGGATCGGCCCCATGGGAAAGGCGATGTCGCCCTTTTCCGGGCTGAAATCCGTATCGAATTTATGGCTCCAATGTTTGCAAAGCTGCTGAAGATAGCGGCTGGCGTGGGTGGTCGGCACGGTGGCGGTCAGCGTCATGGGATTACAGCCTTTCGATTTTGGCGACGGCGTCGTCGATCAGGGCGGCGATGTCCAACAGGGTCTGGTCATCCGCCCCTTCCTTTTCAAGGCGTTGCTGGACCGCGAAGCGCAGATTATGCATCGCGCGGCGCACCGGCCCGCCATCCATGCGCTGCGCCTTGTGCGCCAGATGCGACAGCCGCTCCATCGCCATGTCCAGCGCTTCCTTGCGCTCCGCCATCTGCGCCAGCCCGGCATCGGTGATGGCGAAACGCTTGCGGCTACCCTCACCCGGCTGTTCGGCGATCAGTTCCATGTCCGACAGCAGGGTCAGCGTGGGGTAAACGACGCCGGGGCTGGGCGCATAGGCTTCGGCCGACAGCGCCTCGATCGCGCGGATCAGTTCATAGCCATGGCGCGGTTCGTCCGCGATCAGCTTCAGCAGGATCAGGCGCAGCGCGTCATTGTCGAACAGCCGGCGACGTCCGCCGCCGCGTCCGCCACGGCCACCCCAGCCGCCGCCATGCCCGCCGCCGCCGCGCATGCCGTCATCATCGAACGGGTCGCCGCCGAAATGCCCGCCCCGGCCAAAGCCGTGCGGATGGGCGAAATGGCCGGGGCGATGCCCGTGACCCTGATGGGGATGATGATGGCCGCCATGGCCTCCGCGAAATTTATCGGAAAATCGCATCATTTGCTCTTTCATATATGTCATGATGTTTTGCGATATATCTTAAAAATCACCAACGTCAAGATTTAAGATATATCTTTCTACATCTTTGAGAAATGGTGCGGCCCGCAGAGCGACCAGATCCGAGAGTCCATACCCGGTTCCCGCCGCATGACATCCCAACGTAGATCGAAACCATGGTCAATGGCGCGCCGCCATCGCGACTATCCCAACTCGCATCAGGATAACGACAGGAGACAGCCGGATCGCCCGCCACATTGTCCTACCCGTCGCCTGTCTGCTAACCTTTCCCCATGCCCGTCGCGCGCCCCGCCCTGCCCCTACTTTGTTTGCAACAATATGTCCCGACCACGCACCAAAATGTCTCATTCAGCGGGAAATGTGCGAAGTTAAGCCCGGCCGTTCCGACATGAACGCTGCCCTGATCGAAAGCTGGCGTCATCATCTAGCGCTCGACCGGCGACGTTCGACCCATACGGTGCGCGCCTATGTCGCCACGGCGGAACGGCTGATCGCCTTTCTGGAAGGGCATCGCGGCGGCACGATCACCGCCGCCATGCTGGGCGCGCTTGACCAGTCCGACCTGCGCGCTTTCCTGACCCATCGGCGGATGGACGGCATCGGCAACCTGTCCGCCGCCCGCGAACTGTCGGCCCTGCGCGGTTTCCTGAAGTTCGTGGGGGGCGAGGACGCCCGCGTGCCACAGATCAGGGGACCGCGTGTGAAGCGCGGCCTCCCCCGCCCCATCTCCCCCGACGAAGCCGTCGCGCTGGCCGCCGACATTGCCGAAACCGCGCGGGAAGGCTGGATCGGCGCGCGCGACTGGGCGGTGCTGCTGCTGCTCTATGGCGCGGGCCTGCGCATTGGGGAGGCGATGGGCCTGATGGGCGACGTCCTGCCGCTGGGCGACACGCTGCGCGTGACCGGCAAACGGAACAAGACCCGCATCGTGCCCCTGTTGCCACAGGTGCGACAGGCGATCGAAACCTATGTCGATCAATGCCCCCATCCCCAGTCGCGCGACGAACCGCTGTTCCGTGGCGCGCGGGGCGGCCCGCTGTCCGCCGCGCTCATCCGCCGCGCGGTGCAGGGCGCGCGCGGGCGGCTCGGCCTGTCGGACCGCACCACCCCCCACGCCCTGCGCCACAGTTTCGCGACCCATCTGCTGGGGCGGGGCGCGGACCTGCGCAGCCTTCAGGAACTGCTGGGCCATGCCAGCCTGTCGTCGACGCAGGTCTATACCCAGGTCGATGCCGCCCATCTGCTCGACATCTATCGCACCGCTCACCCCCGCGCGTAGCGCCTGTTGAAGTCGGCTGGCACAGCCAACTTCAACAGGCAACGGCGTGCAACAGACGAAAAGAACAGGAACGCCAAAGGGCCATCAAAAGGCCGCAATCGCACGACAGCTTCGCCCCATCCCCGCGACCTTCGGAAGGTGGTGCACGATGATGCTGCGTCTGATGATGGCCCTGCAAAGCGTAAGCGCCGGGGCGGGCGACATCCCCGCCGATTTCGACCTGAAAAAAGTGAAGCCTGCGCCCGACGCCAATGCCATCGTCGTCACCGGCCGTCGTCAGAGCCAACGGGTGGAGCGCGCACCGCTCAACACCGAACCCCCGCTCGGCCGGGCGGAGTTCGGCCTGTTTGGTCAGGCGAAGGGCAATGTCCATGTCGAAAGCCGCAGCTTTGGCAACGGCACCACGTCCCAGCGGCTGATGGTGGGCGTAAAGGTGCCCTTCTGAGCCGTCGTCAGGCCGTCAGCCCTTGGGCCGCCATGTCGCCAGCCGCCACAGATATATGATCACCGCCCCGACGACACAGGCCGTCGCCGCCGGTCCGACATAGGCGTCGATGTCGTGGAAATTCTGGCCCAGCACATAACCCGCATAGGCCAGCAACACATTCCAGATGAACGCCCCGCCGGTGGTCCATAGCAGGAAGCGGACATGCCCCATGCGGAACAGCCCGGCGGGCAGGGAAATCATCGTGCGGAATGCGGGCATGAACCGGAAGACGAAGACGACGATCTGCCCATATTTGCCGAACAACCGGTCCAGCGCCTCGACATCGCGCCATTCCAGCGTGGCCCAGCGGCCATAGCGGTCCACCAGCGGCCTCAGTCGGTGAAAGCCCAATATATGGCCGACCAGATACCAGAAATAATTGCCGATGGTGGTCCCGATGGTGCCCGCCAGCAGCAGCCATTCCATCTCCATCCGCCCCTGCCCGACGCGGATGCCGCCAATGCCCATGATCAGTTCGGATGGGATTGGCGGAAAGACGTTTTCGAGGATCATCAGGACGAAAATGCCCCAATACCCGCCCGCATCGATCAGGCGGAGCACCCAGTCTGTCATCGCCCCGCCCCGTAACATCGTACTCCTGCGAAAGCAGGAGCGCAGTTCGGATTGGGGGACGGGTTCGGGTGGAAGGACTGGGCACCTGCTTTCGCAGGAGCACGGCAGGAAGACGACATGACCTTACGCCACGGCCCGCTGCGCCAGCCGCGCGTCGATCGCGTCCCAGATCAGGCCGCCCGTGTCGGTGCCGTCGAACGCATCGATCGATACGATCCCGGTCGGCGACGTCACGTTGATTTCGGTCAGCCATTCCCCGCCGATCACGTCGATTCCCACGAACAACAGGCCGCGCGCCTTGAGTTCCGGCCCCAGCGCGGCGCAGATTTCGCGTTCCCTGTCGGTCAGTTCGGTCTTGGCCGCCGATCCGCCGACCGCCAGGTTCGACCGGATTTCACCCTTGCCGGGGATACGATTGACCGCGCCCGCGACTTCGCCGTCGATCAGCACGATCCGCTTGTCGCCTTCCGCGACGCCGGGGATGAACGCCTGCACCATGAAGGGTTCGACCCATGACGCGTTGAACAGTTCCACCAGCGACGACAGGTTCGCGCCATTGGCGCCGACATGGAACACCGCCACGCCGCCATTGCCGTAAAGCGGCTTCACGACGATTTCGCCATGCTTGGCCAGAAACGCGCGCACCTGCGCCAGATCGCGGGTGATCATCGTGGGCGGCATGAAGCGCGCATAATCCAGCACGAACAGCTTTTCGGGCGCATTACGGACGCTGGCGGGATCATTCACCACCAGCGTTTCGGCCTGCACCCGCTCCAGCAGATGCGTCGCGGTGATGTAGCTGAGGTCGAAGGGCGGATCCTGCCGCATCCACACGACATCCACGTCACGGCCCAGATCCAGCATCTCCGGCTCTCCGAAGGCGAAATGGTCGCCCGCAACCTTCTGCACCTTCACCGGCCGCGCCTTCGCCAGCACCCGCCCGTCGGCCAGGGTCAGGTCGGGCGCCAGATAATGATAGAGCCTGTGCCCCCGCGCCTGCGCCGCCAGCATGATGTGGAACGTCGAATCGCCCCCGATCTTGATGCCTTCCATCGGGTCCATCTGCATCGCGACGGTCAGGGGGTTGAGCTGCGTCATCGAAAAAACCTTCCACTTGCAACAGCCGTTCGCTTCGAGCGCAGTCGAGAAGCGGCCAGCGCCGTACTTCTCGTTTCTCGACTACGCTCGAAACGAACGGATATGGATCGCTGGGCGGGCGATCACCCCCCATGCCAGACATTGGCCAGATGGCGCGGCGCGCGGCCCGGCGCAAGGAGGATGACGTCGATTCGCATGTCGTCGCCCGCTTTTGCGATATCGTGCCACAATATCTCCGCCGCCGCCGCGACCCGCGCCAGCCTGCGTTCATCGATGGCAAGGTCCAGCTCCGCTGCGCTGCCCCGCGCCTTCACCTCGACAAAGGCAATCATCGATCCCCGCCGTGCGACCAGATCGACCTCGCCCGCGGGCGTGCGCATCCGCCGCCCGATTATCTGCCAGCCTTTCAGGCGCAGCCACCAGGCGGCAATGCGTTCGGCCTGCCGCCCGCGCTTTTCCGCCTGTTGTTTCTTCACCCCCTGAGTTCCATCGCCCGGTCATACAGCGTCCGACGGTCCAGCCCCAGCTTCTTCGCCACTTCCCCCGCCGCCTTGGACACCGGCAGCCGCGCCATCGCCTCCAGCAAGGCCGCGTCCGCATCCTCGGCGCTGGCGGGTGGCGCTTCGCCGGGCGGGCCGACGATGACGACGATCTCCCCCTTGGGCGGGGCATCGGCATAGCGGGCGGACAGTTCGCTCAAAGTCCCCGTCGCCGTTTCCTCGAACGCCTTGCTGATCTCCCGGCTGACCGCTGCTTCCCGGTCGCCCAGATGCGAGACCATCGACGCCAGACTGTCCGACAGGCGCGGCCCGCTTTCGTAAAAGACCAATGTAGCGCGCAGCGCCGCCACCTCGTCCAGCGCATCGCCCCGCGCCTTCGCCTTGGATGGCAGGAAGCCCATGAACAGGAAGCGATCGGTCGGCAGGCCCGATAAAGTCAGCGCCGCAATCGCCGCGCTTGGCCCCGGCAGCGTCGTCACCTTCCGCCCGGCCGCCCGCGCATCGCGCACTAGATTATACCCCGGATCGGAAATCAGCGGCGTCCCCGCGTCCGACAGCAGAGCGACCGATTCGCTCGCCATCCGGTCGATCAGCCTTTGCCGCACATTTTCGGCGCTGTGATCATGATAGGGGACCATCGGCCGGTCGGACCCCGCATGGCGCAGCAGCCGTGCGCTCACCCGTGTATCTTCCACGGCGATCACATCGGCCAGACGAAGTACCTCCGCCCCGCGCGGCGTAAGGTCACCAAGGTTGCCGATCGGCCCAGCAACGATATAAAGCCCGGGTTCAAGCCCTGAAGGTTCAGTTTCCATAAGGACGCCAGATGACAGAGACGGATGCCCCCCGGCAAGCAAACATGTTCGCCGCAGTGAAAAGGGGCGCGCGGATCGCCTGCATGGGCGCGGCCCTGTTCCTGGCTGCCTGTCAGTCGATCGTGCCCAAGGGGCCTGTCCCCACCACGCCCACCGGCCCGGCCCAGCCGACCGGTCCCGAAGTGGTGCAGGGCCTGCCCACCGACACGGCGCGCCATCGCGTCGCGCTGCTGGTGCCGATGAGCGGGACCAATGCGGGCGTGGGCCAGTCCATCGCCAACGCCACCACGCTGGCACTGCTGGATACGAAGACCGACCGGGTGCGCATCACCACCTATGACACCGCGCTGGGCGCGGCGGCGGCGGTGAACAAGGCGCTGGCCGACGGCAACCGCCTGATCCTTGGCCCGCTGCTGGCCGAAGATGCGCGCATCATCGGCCCCATCGCAGCGCGCGCGAACGTGCCGGTCATCAGCTTTTCCAACGATGCCAGCATCGCGGGCAGCGGCGTTTACGCCATGGGATATAACCCCGCCCAGTCGATCGAACGCGTGGTCGTTTATGCCAAGGCACAGGGCCTGACCCGATTTGGCGCGCTGGTGCCGCGCGGCATCTATGGCGAACGGGCGGGCAATGCGATGCTGCGCGCGGTCGAACAGGCGGGCGGCACGGTCGTGTCGATGCAGACGTTCGATCGTTCGGCGACGTCGATCACCGCTGCGGTCAAGAAATTGCAGGCATCGTCCAGCTATGACGCGCTGCTGATCGCCGACAGCGGCAGGGTCGCCATTCAGGTCGCGCCGATCGTGCGGAAAAATGGCGGGGCGACGGCCCGGCTGCTGGGCACCGAACTCTGGAACACCGACACATCGCTCGCCGCCAGTCCCGTATTGCGCGGCGCATGGTTCGCCAGCGTCTCGGACACGCTCTATCGCCAGCTCGTCACCAAATATCGCGCCCGTTACGGCAGCGCGCCCTTCCGCCTGTCCTCGCTCGGCTATGATTCGGTTCTGCTGACCGTACGCATCGCGCAGGACTGGAAGCCCGGATCGCCCTTCCCCGCCGCGCGGCTGCGCGACGCGGGCGGCTTTTCCGGCATCGACGGCGCATTCCGCTTCAACCGGGCGGGCGTGGCGGAACGCGCGCTGGAAGTGTCGGCGATCGGCGCGGGCACCTTCGACATCGTCGATCCCGCGCCGCGCAGCTTTGGCAACTAACATCGCGGCGCCCACGCGCATGCAGGGGATCGGCAGAATATTGGGCGCGGTGCTGGCCGGGGGGCGATCGTCCCGTTTCGGCACCGACAAGGCGCTGGCCCGCCTGACGGACGGCCGCATGCTGATCGATCATGTGACGGCCAGCCTGTCCCCCCATGTGGCGGCGCTCGTCATCTGCGGGCGCAGCGGCGGCCTGGCCGATCGGCCCCGACCCGACATGGGGCCGCTGGGCGGCCTCAACGCCGCGCTTCATCATGCGCTGGCCCATGGCTTTGCAGGGGTGCTGACCACCGGGTGCGACATGCCGGTCTATCCCGAAGCCCTGCCCGCCGCGCTGATCGGGCCGGACGCCGCCATCGTGCAGGATCAGCCATTGCTCGGCTGGTGGCCCGCATCTCTGGCGCCCGACCTCGACACGCATCTCGATTGTCAGGACGACCGGTCGATCCGCCGCTGGGCCATCGCCATCGGCGCGCGCCTGATCACCCTCCGCAATCTGGACTTGGCCAATCTGGACCTGCCCAACATCAACCGGCCCGAAGATCTTGCCGCATGGGACAGGCCCGCCTGACCGGTTCAGCCCCGCGCCGTGCGAACCGCGCATAGCGTCGACAGGGCGAGCGCAGGCACCGCCACCACCGCAATCGCGCGCAGCAACTGTCCGCCCAGCATCAGGTCGGCCAAGGCGCCCGCCGCCAGCGGCCCGATGGCGCAGGAGATCGCGACGACGAAGCCCCATACCGCAAAGCCGCGCGCGCAGGCTGGCGAGCGTCAGATCCTGCAACATGGTGGGCACCAGTGCGTTGGCGATACAGGTCAGGAACAGGAAGGTCGCCACCGCCAGCAGCGCGCGGTCGACATCCCCACCGTCATCAGCGCCATGGCGCAGGGGATCGCGGCGCAGGCACTGATCCCCATGATGACCGGCCGCGCCGCCGGGCCGAAGCGCCGTTGCAACAGGCGGTCGAGGAACCCCGCCACCGGCAGGCAACCGATGGTCGTCAACAGCGTGACGATGCCCAGCACATGGCCGATCACGCCGATGCCCGCGCCGAACCGCCGCTCCAGCGCCATGGCGATCAACGGATTGAGCGCCTGCACCGTGACCATCAGGCTGCCCGCCATGCCGACGAACAGGCCAACCGCGCGCTATCTTTCGCGCAGGAACGCCAGCAGCGACGCCGACATCGGCCGGTCGTCGCTGATGATCCCGCGCGGCGGGTCCAGCGTCGCCAGCGCGCCCAGCGTCAACGGCACCGCCGCCAGTGACAGCAGAAGGACCGCCTTGCGCCACGCGTCCATGTCCTGCGGGATCGCCCATTACGCGGGCCCGACGATGGCGTCGCGGAAATAGAAGCCCGCACTCCCTCCTGCCGCCATCAGTGTGCCAGATCGGGGATCATCGAATAGACGATGGGAGTCATCGCGAATTCGGTCACGCCTGACGCCGCCCGGCCGATGAAGAAGGGCGGGAAATTGGGCACCAGCGCGCTCAGCACCATCAACAGGCCCGATCCCACGATCAGGCCGATCAGCACGATCTTGCGCGACAGGCGGTCTGACGGGCGGGCGATGGGCACGGCGATGGCGCTGGCCACCGATCCCCCGCAGCCCCTGAAGAGCGCCGATGGTCGCGTCACTCACCTGAAAACCAGTCTGGATCGCGGACAGCAGGATCGCCTGCAATCCCCTGCGCTCATCTACAGGCCCGCCGTCACCCTCAGAAAGGCGATAGTGAACAACGCGCGGGGCGACCAGTCACCCTTGCCGATAATCAATGCGTCGCCCGTTGCGGCTGGAGCCAAGGCGACGAGGCCATTCCCCACCTAATCACTTGCAATAGCGCAGCAGGAGCATGGATTGCCGGGGGAAATCCATGATTTTCGTGATGCAGGCGGCCGGACGGCACTCCCCCGCCCGCCTGCCAGTTCGCCCTGGCGATCCCGTCAGTGGGCGGCGGAGGTATCCACCGCGCCGCGCGGCTTGGGCGCGATCCACACGATCACCGCGGCGGCGAACAGAATGACCGCCGACAGGAAGAAAACATGGTCCACCGCCAGCACGATCGCTTCCTGCTCCACGATGTTCGAAATGACCTGCCGCGCCTGTTCCGCCGACATGCCCATGCCGGACAGCAGCGACTGGGTCTGGTCGGGTTGCAGCACGCTCGCCATGTCGTTGCGCGATACGCGCTGGCTGTCGCCCCAGCTGGTCAGCACCAGCGACGTCGCGATCGCCGTCGCCATCGTCCGCACGAAATTCTGAAGGCCCGCCGCCGACGCCGTTTCTTCCGGCCGCACCGACCCCAGCGTCAGCGTGGTCAGCGGAATGAAGAAGAAGGGCAGCGCGAAACCCTGCACGAATTGCGGGATGATCATCGTCCCGAAATCGACGCCGCTGGTCCAGTGCGCACGCACCAGCGACATGATGCCGATCCACGCCACCGCGCCCGAAATCATCAGCCGGACATCGACCCGCGATATGAGCGCGCCCGCGATCGGCGCGGTGAACAGCGCCGCCATGGCTGTCATCGCCGTCACGATCCCCGCCCATGTCGCGGTATAGCCCATCGACATCTGCAACCATTGCGGGATGACGACGATACTGGCGAAATAGGAACCGAAACATAGCGACATGGTGAACAGGCCGGAACTGAAGCCGACATGGCGGAATACGCGCAGGTCGACGACCGGATGTTCCTCCGTCAATTCCCATATGACGAAGACGATGAAGCCGATCGCGGCCATAAGCGCCAGCCCGACGATCATCGGGTCGGCGAACCAGTCATGGTCGCGCCCGATGTCCAGCATGATCTGAAGACAGCCGATCCAGAATATCAGCAGGAACAGGCCGACCCGATCGATGGGCACGTTGGACGTTTCGGTTTCCACCGGCCGCAACAGCGCCTGCGCCGCCAGAATGCATACCAGCGCGATCGGCAGGTTGATGAAGAATATCCAGTGCCAGCTCCAGTTGTCGCTAATGTACCCGCCGATGATCGGGCCGAACGCCGGCCCCAGCAGGGTCGTCATCGCCCACATGCCCATCGCCCGCCCACGCGTTTCGGGGGGGAAGATGCGCATCAGCAACGTCTGCGACATGGGCATGATCGGCCCGCCGCAAATCCCCTGCCCGATGCGACATGCGACCAGCATGCCCAGCGTCGACGACAGGCCGCACAGCACCGAAAAAATGCCGAAACCGATCATCGCCATGGTGAACATGCGCACGACGCCGAACCGTTGCGCCAGCCACCCGGTCAGCGGCACGCAGATCGCCTCCGCCACCGCATAGGATGTGATGATCCATGTGCCCTGATCGGGCGAAATGCCCAGATTCCCGGCAATGTGCGGCACCGACACATTGGCGATGGTCAGGTCCAGCACTACCATGAAATTGCTCATGGCCAGCACCAGCCCCGCCAGCGTCCGGCTGCGCGGGGACAGGCGGGAAAAAATATCGTCGCCGCTCATCGCCGGGATGTTCCTGTCAAATATTGGCCTATTACTTGTCGGAAAGGTCGATCTCGACGTCCATGGACAGGCCCACGCGCAACGGATGCGCCGCCAGTTCCTTGGGGTCAAGCGCGATGCGCAGCGGCAGGCGCTGTACCACCTTGATCCAGTTGCCCGTCGCATTCTGGGCCGGGATCAGCGACATGGATGCGCCGGTGCCGCCCGAAAAGCCGACGACCTTGCCATGATAGACGACGTCGCCGCCATAAAGGTCCGACGTCACGGTGGCGGGCATGCCCACACGCACGTCGCGCAGCTGCCGTTCCTTGAAATTGGCGTCGACATAGACCTGCGACAGCGGGACGATGGTCATGATCGGCGTGCCCTGCGTCACGCGCTGACCGACCTGCACCTGCCGCTTGGTGATGACGCCGTCGATGGGCGCGCGGATAATGCTGCGGTCCAGGTTCAGGCGCGCCGTATCCAGCTTCGCCTGCGCCGCCATCACCGCCGGGTCGGTATCGACCGTCGATCCGCGGACCAGCGCGTCATTGGCTTCCAGCTGGCCGGTGGCCGCATTGCGGGTGGCCTGCGCCGTCGCCACGCCCGCGCGCGCCAGCTCCAGCGCGGCCTTCGCCGACGCATAGGCCTTGCGCGCGCCAGTCACTTCATCGCCCGACACCGCGCCGTCATTCACCAGCGCCTCGCGCCGTTGCAGGTCGACCCGCGCCTTGTCGAAATCGGCCTGCGCGCTCATCATCTGGGCGCGCGCCTGCACGATGTCGGCGCCACGCGCCGTCACCTGCGCCGACAGCGACGTGCTGGTCGCGCTGGTCTGGCGGAAACGACGCTTGGCTTCGGCCAGATCGGCTTGCGCCTGCGCCACGGCGATCCTCGCGTCGGTCGGGTCCAGCTTCACCAATATGTCGCCGCGCTTCACCGCTTGCGTGTCGCTGACCAGCACTTCGACGGCCTGCGCCGACATCAGCGGGGTCACTTGCGCCAGCTCGGCGTTCACATAGGCATTGTCGGTGGCGACATGATTGCGCCCGACCAGCAGATACCAGCCGCCCCAGATCAGGCCGCCGACCACGACGGCCAGCCCCAGCCGGATCAGCCATGTCTTGCGCGCAGACTGGCGGGCGTCCTGCTGCGCATCAGTGTCCGTTGCGGTATTTTCGGGCGTGGCGTCAGCCATTGGGGCGATCCTTGGACTGGAAGTCGCTGGCGGCAAAACCGCCGCCCAGCGCACGGATGAGGGCAATATCGGTGGAAAAGGCGCTCGCCTCCAGCCCCGCGAGGGACTGGCGCGCGGCCAGCAGCTGGTCTTCGACGTTCAACACGTCGAGATAGGTGGACAGGCCGCCCTTGTAGCGTTTCTGCGCGATCGTATAGGCATCTTGCGACGCCGCGACAGCCGCGCGCGCATCGGTCAGGCGCTGGTCCAGCGTCCGGCGGGTGGTGACCGCGTCGGCCACTTCGCGATAGGCGGCCAGCACCGTCCTGTCATAGCTGGCGACCGCTTCGTCATAGGTGGCGCGGGCGCCGCGATACTGGCCCTGCAACGCGCCGCCGTGGAAAATCGGCAGGCTGATCGCCGGACCGACGCTGCCGAACAGCGAATCCTTGTCGAACAGGCTGTTGGTAAAGGGCTTGGCCGATCCGCTGCCCGACGTGCCGTTGAAGATGGTTTCGTAACCCAGCGACTGCATGCCGACCATGGCGCTCAGGCGCAGGGCGGGGAAGAAATCGGCGCGGGCGACCTTGATCCGCTTGGCCGCCGCTTCGGTGCGGGCAAGCGCGGCGGCGATGTCCGGGCGGCGGGCCACCAGATTGGTGGTGACGTCGGCGGGCAGGCCCAGCGGCGCGATCGCCCCGACCTTTGGCCGCGCGATCGACAGGCCGCGATCGGGCCCGGCGCCGATCAGGGCCGCGATCTGATGCTGGCGCAGTTCGATCGCCATCCTCGCCCCGGCCAGTTGCGCGCGGGCCGACGATACGGTGGCGTCCGTCTGCCGCACGCTGCCGCGCGTTTCCAGCCCGTTGGTGCGACGATCGGCGACCAGTTTCTGACTGGCCAGACGAATGTCCAGCGTCCGCTGCGCAATGTCCGCCTCATCATGCAGGCGGGCAAGGTCGGCATAGGCGTCGGCGATGGCGGTGGTCAGCGCCAGCCGCGCCTGCTGTGCATCGATTTCCGCCGCGCGCGCCTGCGATGTGGCGGCAGCCAGCGCCGCCTTGTTCCGACCCCAAAGGTCGAGGTCAAACCCCAGATCCAGCGCCACGCGCCCAGTGCCCAGCCATCCCTGCGGCACGAAGTTGGACGGCATGCCCATATTATAGCTTTGCTTGGTTGCGGCGGCGCTGGCTTCGCCGTCCAACGTCGGCAGCAGGGCTGCGCCTGCCTGCTGCGCCGCGCCGGCGGCCTGACGGAAGCGCGCGCTGGCGGCGGCGACATCGGGGGATGCGCGCAGCCCTTCGGCGATCAGTGCGTCCAGCTGCGGATCGCCATAGGCGCGCCACCAGCCGTCACCGGGCCATGCGATCGGGGCAGCCGCCAGGCTATGTTCCGCCGCCACGCTGGCGGGCGCGCGGATTTCGGGCTTCGTACCCAGATCGGGCACAGCCGCGCAGGCGGCCAGCAGCATCAGGGATGTGGCCGTTCCTCCCGTGCGGGCGGCCATGGCAATGCGACTCACGGACATATCTAACCGTACCATCTAGTATGAAAATCGCCCTTGCGCCCGGCGCAAAGCCTTGTCAACAGAAATAGCGTACTCTATGGTACGATTTCATGACAACGCAGGACAGCCCCCCGATTCCCAGCAAGAGGGAAGCACGCAAACAGGATCGCCGCGACGCCATCCTGACGGTGGCGCAGGATTATTTTCTGGAACATGGCTTTGCAGGCACGACGATGTCGGGCATCGCGGCCAAGCTGGGTGGGTCCAAGGGCACCTTGTGGAGCCATTTTCCGTCGAAAGAGGCGTTGTTTGCTGCCGTGCTGGACCGTGCGGCCAAGGCGTATCGCGCCCGCCTGTCGCAACTACTCGACCCCGACGGCCCGCTGGAACAGACGCTGCGCACCGCGTGCCGCAGCCTCGTTGAAAAGGTGACGTCCAGCGAAGCAGGCGCGCTCCATCGCCTGATCATTTCAGAAGGACGCCGCTTTCCGCAACTCGGCCAGATCTTCTTCGACCTTGCGCCACAAAATACCCGGCTGCTGTTGGCCGAATTCCTGAAAGGCGCGATGGAACGCGGACAGATTCGTCCAGCCGACCCCATCGATGCGGCGCGCGCACTAATGGCGCTGTGCATGTCCGGCTGTCACCAGCAGATGCTGATCGGGCGCCTCGATCGCCCCGTCCCGCAGGACATTGCCGCCGACGCGGATTTTGCGGTCGACATTTTCCTTCGGGCCTACGCCTCCCCTGCCTGACCGCCCCGAACATGAAATTCATCGCGGATGACGGCCATTAACCATTTCTTCGGAGGCAAAATCCTATCCTGGATTAACCATGACCGGGAAAGTGGGACCATATGTCGATTTTCAAGCGCAACCGCATCCGTCAGGACGAACGCGACGCTGCTATCGACACCCGGCATCAGCGTCGGCTGCGCCTGTTGCTGATCGATGAGGATATGACCGCCCGTGCCGTTATCGCCCGCCGCCTGTCGCACCTCAATTACGACGTCATGCTGGCCGAACATGGCTTCGCGGCGCTCAATCTGCTGGTCACCCGTCCGGTCGACATCATCCTGATCGACATGGGCATCACCATGCTGCCCCCCATCACCACCATGCAAAAGATCCGCGCGTCCAATCTGGCGGGCACGGCCTGTTTCGTGATGATCGCCGGGCGGTTGGACAGCCAGTCGGTGATCGGGGCGCTGGATGCGGGCGCCGACGACCATGTGGTCAAACCATTCGATTTCGACATACTCGACGCGCGCCTGCGCCACCTGTGCCAGCGCGCCGAACAGATGGGGACGCTCACCCGCCACAATGCCGAACTGGACGCCCGCATCGCCCGCCGCGCGGTGGAACTGGGCGAAACCCGCGATGCGCTGCGCGAAATGCAGCTGGACCGCGCCCGGCTCGTTTCGTCTATTCAGGCGTTGCATGACGAGGTCGAACGGCTGCAGGCCGCGCGCGTCTAAACTGTTATCCAGACGATCAGCCCGTCACCCCTGTCCCGTGGTGGCCCGTCGGCCGCCACTCTGACCGCATCGGCCCGTGCCCGGTCGAGAATCGCGTCCGGCACGTCGGCAGCGTGAAAAACCCGGTCCGCCATCGCCAGCATCCGCGCATCGCGCAACGTCAGGTCGTCGGGATCGGCGGACCGCAGGCGCAGCACATATACTTCGCCACTGGCCGCGTCCGTTGCCTTCGCCAGCCAAGCCTGCACATCGGGATCGCCCCCCAACGGATCGATCGCACCGCCGGGGGCCAGCGCGTTCCCGATGGCCCGCCGCCGTGCGCCCGCATCGGTCCATATTCGCCGCACATCGCCCCGCGCCGCAAACAGCGCCCGCGCCAGATCGCCCAAATGCCCCGGCAGCAAAGCCTCCAGCCGTTGTCGCAGCGCCGCCGCCAGCCCGGCCGACGCACCACCCGTACCGATGGCGATCAGCACCGGATCGCGATCCACGATGGCGGGCAGCGTGAAGTCGCACAACGCAGGCCGGTCGGTCGCGTTGACCAGTACGCCGCGCGCCTTCAGCCGGGCGACCATGGCTTCATCCCCGTCCGCCACGATGGCAATCCGCGCATCCATGTCGCCATCGCCCACCACGATCGCCCCGGCGCGTTCCAGCAGGCGACGCTTGGCGTCCGCCGCCTCACCCGCGCCGGTCAGGATCACCGGCCTACCCGTCAATGCCAGAAAGACGGGCAGGCTCTGCATCAGTTGCCCGTTCCCTTTGCGATCCAGTCGGGGATGATGTCCGCGTCGATCAGCGCCTGTACCGGCGGCCGTTCGCGCACCACCGCCCATTTGTCGCCCGACACCAGCACTTCGGGGGTCAGCGGGCGGCTGTTATAGGTGCCCGCCATGGTTGCGCCATAGGCGCCCGCAGTCATGAAGGCGACCAGATCGCCCGCCTGCACCACATCCATGTCCCGGTGCATGGCGAATGTATCGCCCGTCTCGCACACCGGCCCCACAACATTGGCGGTTTCGCGCGCGCCAGCAGGCTTTACCGCGCGAATGTCATGCCATGCGTCATACAAGCTGGGCCGCATCAGGTCGTTCATCGCGGCGTCGACGATGACGAAGGGCGCCTGCGCACCCTGCTTCACCCGCACCACCCGCGACACCAGCGCGCCTGCATTGCCCACGATGACGCGCCCCGGTTCGAACATCAGCCGTACCGGCCATCCCTGCGTCACGCGGCACACCATCGCGCCATAATCGGCGGGACTGGGCGGCAAAGGCTGTGATGGATCATAGGGTACGCCAAGGCCGCCACCCAGATCGGCGGTGCGAATGTCATGCCCCGCCGCATGCAGCGCCTCTATCAACACGCCGACCTTGGCAAAGGCGGCCTCCAGCGGGGAGAGGTCGGTCAGCTGGCTGCCGATGTGGACGGCCACGCCCTGCACGTCGAGGCCCGACAGATCTCGCGCCGCGGCATAGCTTTCCAGCGCCCGGTCATAGGGGATGCCGAACTTGTTTTCCGACTTGCCGGTCGAAATCTTGGCATGGGTGCCCGCATCGACATCGGGATTGATTCGATAGGCGACGGGCGCGCGCCTGCCCATCGACAGTGCGACCTCCGACAGCATCTCCGCTTCCGGTTCGCTTTCCAGATTGAACTGGTAAATGCCCTGTTCCAGCGCCAGCCGCATTTCATCGGCAGTCTTGCCCACGCCGGAAAAGACGATGCGGCTGGCCGGAATACCCGCCGCGATGGCGCGCAGCAGTTCGCCACCCGACACCACGTCCGCGCCAAGGCCCAGCTTCGCCAGCGTCGCCAGCACCGCGCCATTGGGATTGGCCTTGACCGCAAAGGCGATCAGCGGATTGTCGAGCGCGCTCAGCCCTTCGCGAAACACGCTGACATGGCGTTCCAGCGTCGCGGTGGAATAGATATAGACGGGCGTCCCGACCGCATCGGCGATGCTGTCGATCGGCACCTGCTCCACCTGCATAGCGCCGTTCACATAATCAAAATGGTCCAATGTCGGTCCTTAAATTATCTTATTTCGGCTGCTTTTCAGGCGGCAGGTCGAACGGGTCGTCGCCGCGCTGGCGCGACTGGGTCAGCAATTCCACATTGCGTTCGGGTCGCGCCTGAATGGACGGCTGGATGAGGTCGGCCGCCGTCGGTGCGGTCGCCGCGCCCACGGGCACGGCGGGCAGTTTCTGCCCCTCGACCGGTTTCAGCGGCTGTCGCCCGCCGCACCCGCTCAGCGCCAGCGCCATCAGCCCCATCCCGGCAAGCGTCCGCCCGATCCGCATGGCCTTCATCCCAGCTGTTCCTTCGCTTCTGCTATGCGCGCGCGTACCTGATCCGGTGCGGTGCCGCCATGGCTGCGGCGGCCGGCGACCGATGCGTCCACGGTCAGCACGGCATAGATGCGATCGTCGATCCGCGCGTCGATGTCCTTCAGTGTGTCGAGCGGCAGCTGGTCCAGCGGCACGCCCGCCGCCTCCGCCGCCGCCACCACGCGCCCGGTGATATGATGCGCCTCGCGGAACGGGATGCCCCCTTCGCGCACGAGCCAGTCGGCTAGGTCCGTCGCTGTCGCAAAGCCGCTTTCGGCCAGGCCCCGCATCCGGTCGGTGCGGAACGTGACCGTTTCGATCATCCCGGTCATCGCCGCGATCGACAGCGCCAGCAGGTCATGCGCTTCGAACACCGGCGGCTTGTCGTCCTGCATATCCTTGGAATAGGCGAGCGGCAGGCCCTTCATCGTCACGCAAAGCGCGTTCATGCAGCCCATGATCCGCCCGGCATGGCCGCGCACCAGTTCGGCGGCGTCGGGATTGCGCTTCTGCGGCATGATGGAGCTGCCGGTGGAATAGGCGTCGGGCAGCTTCACGAAGCCGAAGGGCTGGCTCGCCCAGATGATGAATTCTTCGGCCAGCCGCGACAAATGGAGCGACGCCTGCGTCGCCGCCATCAGATAATCGAGCGCGAAGTCGCGGTCCGACACGCTGTCCAGACTATTGTCGGTGGGCTTGGCAAAGCCCAGCGCCGCCGCCGTCATGTGCCGGTCGGTGGGGAAGCCCGTTCCGGCCAGCGCCGCCGCGCCCAGCGGACATTCGTTCGCCCGCACGCGTGCATCGGCAAAGCGGCTGCGGTCGCGCCGCACCATTTCATAATAGGCCATCAGATGATGGCCCAGCGTCACCGGCTGCGCCGATTGCAGATGGGTAAAGCCTGGCATGACCGCATCGGCATGTTCCTCCGCCCGCACCACCAGCGCGCGCTGAAGGCCCATCAGGCCCGATTCCACTTCGTCGATGGCATCGCGCACCCACAGGCGGAAATCGGTCGCGACCTGATCGTTGCGGCTGCGCGCCGTGTGCAGGCGGCCTGCCGCTGGGCCGATCAGCTGCGCCAGCCGCGACTCCGTGACCATGTGGATGTCTTCCAAATCCAGATCGACCGGCACGCCATTGGCTTCATATTCCGCCGCGATCGTGTCGAGCCCCGCCGAAATCGCGTCCGCATCCGCCTGCGAAACGATGCCTTGCTTCGCCAGCATCGCGACATGCGCCTTGGACCCGGCAATATCCTGTTTCCACAGCCGCTTGTCGAAGGGGATGGAGGCATTTATCTCACGCATGATCGATGCCGGGCCGGCGGCGAACCGTCCACCCCACATGCTGTTGGAGCCTTTGCCCATGCTGTCTTCGTCGCGCGCGCTAATGATACTGCTCCTGCCTGTCGCTCTGGCGGCCTGCGATAGGCAATCGCGGCCTCAGGAGCAAGCCAATGCCGCCGCCTCTAGCGAGGTTCCCACAACGTCCGGCGAAGCGACCGGTCCCGCATCGGCCAAGGACGACGCGTTCGACTATCGCCTCGACCGCAGCAAGGCAGGCGCGGCGGCACCCGACTTCGCATTCCTTGATCCCGACGGCGGGGAAAAGACGCTCAGGGATTTTGCCGGCAAGCCGATCATCGTCAACCTGTGGGCCACATGGTGCGCGCCCTGCGTGGCGGAAATGCCCACGCTCGACCGGATCGCCGCGACCTATGGACCAAAGGGCCTCGCCGTGCTCACCATTTCACAGGATAATCAGGGGCTGAAGGCCGCCAAGCCCTTCTTCGACAGACATCCCCTTCCCCATCTCAAGGCATGGGCCGATCCGGAAAACCAGCTTGGTTTCCATTATGCCACGGGACAGCTGCCCACGACCATCATCTATGATGCGCAGGGCAAGGAAATGGTCCGCGTCATCGGCGCGATGGATTGGGAAGGCGCAGAGGCGAAGGCCCTGATCGACGCCGCTATACAAAGCTGAATGATAGCGGAAACACCCAAGACGAACGAAGATAAAAAATCCGCCATGGCAAATAAAATCGGGGTAAATTTTTTTAAGAAAAATATATTATCATATTTATTTTTCGTATTGCCAGTCACCATCAAACCAATGCAGAAAAAATCCAGAAATATTGCAGATTTGATGCATTTTTTTGCACTGCAATAGAGGGTTTGATCCGGCCATCCGTCGTCCCTTCATGTCATCCATAATGAATAATTCAGGGGGCATGAATGACGCGACTTTCCGCACTCAAACTTTCTCTTATCATGGCTTCGTCCTGGTCGGCCTGCGCACTGGCACAGGAAGCGCCGCAGGAACCGCAAACCGATGACGGCGCCGCCATCATCGTCACCGGCACCCGCGCCGTCGGCATCACCGCCGCCGACGCCGCCGCACCGGTTCAGGTACTGAGCGAAGAAGCGATCAGCCATGTTGGCCAGCCCAACATGAATCAGGTGCTGACCCAGATCGTGCCAAGCTTCACGGCCCAGACGCAGGGCACCGACATGTCGAGCTTCTCGCTGTCGGCCCGTCTGCGTGGCCTGTCGCCCAACCACACACTGGTTCTGGTCAACGGCAAGCGTCGCCATGGTAACGGCATCCTTCAGGTGCTCGGCGCCTTCTCCGGATCGGCCGCGCCCAGCATCGACCTGGTTCCGCCAGACGCCATCGCCCGCGTCGAAGTGCTTCAAGAAGGCGCCGCCGCCGTGTACGGCACCGACGCCATCGCCGGGGTTCTCAACTTCATCCTGAAGGACAATAGCGAAGGAGGCAGCCTGAAGTTCACGGGCGGCCAATATTATAACAGCGAAGGCGAAATGTTCTCCGCTTCGGGCAACTTCGGCATGAAGCTGGGCGAAGACGGCTACCTCAACATGACGCTGTTCCATCGCCGTCAGGATTATACTACGGTCGGCAAGGGCCAGGTGCAGGTCACCCGCCCGGACGGCACCCTGCAACCCAACGCGCCCGCCCAATGGTCGAACCTAGCCGGCGACGCGCTGGCCAACATAAACGGTGGGCAGCCCAAATCGACGCTGAACGTCGGTTTCTTCAACGCCGGTTATGATTTTGGCGGCGTCGAAGTTTATGCGTTCGGCGACTATGCCCGCCGCGAAGGCTGGGCGAAGCAAGGTTATCGTCACCCCAAGCGCATCTGTAACGAAACGGGGAATCTGGGCGGCGCGGTGACCAACGCAGCCTATAACCCCAACATCTGCTACAGCGACACCGGCATCGTCGGCATGGTTCCGCTCCAGCATGTGATCGAAGACGAATATAGCCTGACCTTCGGCGCCAAGGGCGAATTTGCTGGCGACTGGAATTACGACATCAGCGGCACCTATGGGTACCAGAAGAACGAAATCTGGACCGACAAGTCGGCGCACCGCGAAGTGTGGCAGGAAAGCTATCAGAATTATCTGCGGACCGGCATCGGTGTACCCAACACGCCCGACAAGGCCTACGACGGTGGCTTCCGCCTGAGCCAGACCACCATCACCGCCGACATCCGCAAGGAATTCGACGCGGGCATGGCCAGCCCGATCACGCTGGCCTTCGGTGGCGAATATCGCAAGGACATGTATGAAATCGTCCAGGGCGATTTCTATTCGACTTACAAAACCGGCGTTCAGTCCTTCCCCGGCTACAAATCGACCGACGCGGGTCGTTTCACGCGTAGTTCGAAGGCAGGCTATATCAACCTGATCGTCGAACCGGTCGATGGCTGGAGCGTCGATCTCGCGGGCCGTTACGAAGATTATACCGATTTCGGCGACACGCTGATCGGCAAGATCACGACCCGCTACGACTTCTCGGACGCTTTCGCGATCCGCGGTACGGCCTCCACCGGCTTCCGCGCACCGACGCTGGCCGAACAAAATTATTCGACCATCAACGTCGGCCCCACCAGCGCCGTCGCCCAGCTGCCGGCCGGCACCCCTGCCGCCCGCCTGCTCGGCTTCGAAGCTCTGGGTCCGGAAAAGTCGAAGAACTTCTCGGCCGGTTTCGTCTTCCGTCCGGTGCCCAAACTCGCGATCACGGCCGACGGCTATTATATCAAGATCAAGGATCGCATCACCGCCACCGCATCGCGTAACGCGGTTCAGGGCGGCGTGGTCCAGCCGGGTGCGGCCGCGATCTTCGACGCTCTGGCTGCGGCGGGCATCGTGCTCGACACCGCGCTTCAGACCGTGGGCGTACAGAGCTTCACCAACGGCATCGACACCCGCACCTGGGGTATCGACGTTTCGGCCAGCTACCCTGTCGCGCTTGATTTCGGCACGTTGAACCTGTCGCTGACCGGCAACTACAACAAGACGAAGATCACCAACAACAAGGTCGGCTATCCGCTGTTCAACGCGGCATCGGAAAGCAACATCGAAGATTCGACGCCGGATTATAAGGTGGTCGCCGCTGCTCTGTTCAAGAGTGGCAAGTTCGCCCTGAACCTGCGCGAAACCTTCTATGGCAAGACCAGCATGCTGGTCCGTCCGGGCATCAGCGGCACCGCTGTCATCCCGACCGGCGGCTTCCTGATCGCCGACGGCGCGGTGGTGAACGGCGTCAATGCCAATCAGCTCTATTTCAATGGCGTGGTGAAGGCGACCGCCATCACCGACCTCGAAGCGAGCTATGACTTCACCGACAATATGAGCGTGTCGCTGGGTGCGAACAACCTGTTCAACAAACGCCCCGAAGTGCCCAAGATGTTGCAGGGCGTGACCGTACCCGTGGGCATTTCGCCCTATGAAAACGGGGCCGGGGCCTATGGCGCTTATTATGGCCATGGCCCCTACGGCACGGCAGGCGGCTATTACTACGCCCGTATCGACTTCAAATTCTGATCCGAAGTCATCATGGAGGGGCCGGTCCGCAAGGACCGGCCCCTTTCCGTTTGGAACAAGGGGGACATCGACCATGACAAACCTGTCGCGCCGCATGCTGATCAACGCCACGCTGGTCGCCGCCGGTGCGGCCAGCGCCACGCTTGCCCCCTCGCCCGCCGTTGCGCAGCGCGGACGCAAAGTCGCCCTGCCCGACGATCCGGCAGCCATGGTCGCGACGCTGACCGACGCCGTCTACATCAACAGCAACGAACATCCCGATGGCCCCGCCGCCGCCGCCATCGCCGCGCTGGCAAAGCTGCCGTCCCTGTCGGGCCGCTATGGCATGGCCTTCGCCGCCAAGCTGGAAAGCCTGTTCGCCCGCCAGAACGGCCTTGCCCCCGATCAGGTGCAGGTCCACCCCGGTTCCTTCATGCCGCTGCGTTCGGTGGCGCTGACCTACAGCAGCCCGGACCGCCCCATCGCCTATTTCGAACCGACCTTCGATCAGGGGTTTCTGGGCCTTGGCAATGAAAGCATCACCCGCTCGGTCGCCGTGCCGCTATCGGGCGATTTCGCCGCCGATCCGCGCAGGCTGCTCGCCGCCGCGCCCGATGCCGGCGTCTATTATCTCTGCAATCCCAATAATCCGACCGGCCTGACCACGGCCCGCGCCGACATCGAATGGCTGCTCACCAACAAGCCCAAGAGCAGCATCCTGCTGATCGACGAGGCCTATATTCATTTCAGCGACGCGCAAAGCTGCCTCGACCTCGTCGCAAAAGGCGCGGACCTGCTGGTCACCCGCACCTTCTCCAAAATCTACGGCCTTGCGGGCCTGCGCTGCGGATTCATCGCAGGGCGCAAGGATCTGCTGGACGGCATGGCTCGCTATGGCGTCAACATCACGCCCATGCCCGCCGTGATCGCGGCGGAGGCCAGCCTGCTTGATCCCGCGCTCCTGCCCGAACGCAAGGCGGAAAACAGGGCGATCCGCGACGACCTGACCGCATGGTGCCGGGCAAAAGGGCTGCGCACCCTGCCCAGCGAGGCCAGTTTCATGATGATCCATGTCGGCCGCCCCGGCGCAGACGTTACCGCCGCGCTGGCGAAGGACGGCATCTTCATCGGCGGCCCGCGCAAACATATGGACGACTGGGTCCGCGTATCGATGGGGACGGCACAGGAAATGCAGGCGTTCAAGGTCGCGCTGCTGAAAGCGCTGGCATGACGCTCAACCGGCGGCAGGCGCTGGGCGCGGCCATCGCCTTGCCCGTCGCGTCGCAAGCGGCCAAGGCAGCGACGCCTCCGCCCAGCCTGCCCGACCGGCGCAGCTTCGCCGCCACGCCCATTGCCTATCTCGACAGCGCGTCGACCCATCCGATCAGCCTTGGCGCACGCGCCGCGATGGACGCCTATGTCGCGGGCCGCACGCTTGATCCCGCCGCCACCGCGCGCAGGCCGGTCGACCGCGCCGCCACCATCGCCAAATTCGCCCGCCTCGTAAATGCGGACCCGGACGAAGTGACATGGGTCCAGTCCACCACCATGGGCGAACAGGCGGTGCTGCGCGCGCTCGGCTTCCCCCATAAAAGCGGCCGCATCGTTACCGACACGCTGCATTTCTACGCCGGTTTCCCCATGTATCGCGAACTGGGCAAGCAGCGCGTGGACGTCGCCTGGGTACAGGCGCGCGACGGCCGCATCATGATGGAGGATATGGCAAAGGCGATCACGCCCGGCACGCGCCTCGTCAGCCTCTCACTCGTTTCCACCTATAACGGCTTCCATCATGACCTGAAGGCGGTGTGCGACATTGCCCATGCCGCGGGCGCGCTGGTCTATGCCGACATCATCCATGCGGCGGGCGCGGTGCCGGTGGACCTGCACGGCAGCGGCGTCGATTTCGCCGCCTGCGCCACCTACAAATGGCTGATGGGCGATTTCGGCCTTGGCTTCCTCTATGCCCGGCGCGGCGTGCTGGACGCGCTGCCGCTCGCGGATTTCGGCTATTATGGCTTTGCCGCCCCCGGCGCGCCGCCCGGCATCGGCCTGTCGCCGCCGCAAACCCATGTCTATCCGATGGACGCCCCCGGCAACGAACCGGTCAGCTATGCCATCCGCCCCGGCGCGATCGGCCATTTCGGCACCGGCACCTATGCCCAATCAGTGATCGCGGCGATCGACCACAGCCTCGATTATATCGGCGCGCTGACCGTCCCCGTGATCAACCAGCATGCACAATCGTTGATCGCCCCCTTGCGGGAGGGGCTGAGCGACAGGGGCTACAGGATCATCACCCCGCCGGGAACGACGACGCCGCTGCTGACCGCCCTGTTGCCCGACGCAAAGACCCGGCTGACCGATCCGCTGGCAAAGGCGCAGGTCCGCATTTCGCTGCACGATCATCATTTCCGCATCGCGCCGTCGGTTTTCAACGATATGAACGATGTCAACCGCCTGCTCGCCGCCCTGCCGCGCGCCTGATTTTGGGGAGAGATTTATGAAGCGCCTTCTTGCCACGACCGCCCTGATGCTGGCCGCCACGGCCACGCCTGCGCTGGCCCAGCCCGCCGCCGCGCCCCAGCCGCTGCCTGCAAAACTGCCCTTCTCGCCATCGGTGCGGGTGGGCGACATTCTCTTCATGTCGGGCCAGATCGGTCAGGTGCCGCAGGGCATGGACAAGCATCAGGAGGGGTTCGACGCCGCGGTAAAGGGCGCGATGGATTCGATCGGCAAGATATTGAAGGATAATGGCCTTGGTTTTGGCCATGTCGTCAAATGCACGGTGATGCTGGCCGACATGGCGGACTGGCCGCGTTTCAACGCCGCCTACCTCCCCTATTTCGAAGGCAAGCACCTGCCCGCCCGCAGCGCCTTTGGCGCCAATGGCCTGGCGCTGGGCGCCCCGCTCGAAGTGGAATGCATCGCCGCCTTCAAATAGGATGACGGACCGCAGGGTGCAGAAATGCCAACGCCTTCATCCATCGCCGGACGGATGAGGGCGGCACAGGCAGGGGGAAATCAGTCCCCCCACATTTCCTTGAGTTTGGAGAAAAAGCCCGTCGATTGCGGGCATTCCTCACCGGTTTCCGTCTCGCGAAACGCTTCCAGCAGTTCCTTCTGCTTGGCGGTCAGCTTGGTGGGGGTTTCGACATCGATCTGGATGACCAGATCGCCCTGACCCCGGCCGTTCAACACCGGCATACCGCCGCCGCGCTGCTTGAGTTGTTTGCCCGATTGGATGCCGCTGGGGATCTTGATCTCATGCCGCGACCCGTCAAGGCCGGGCACTTCGATCACGCCGCCCAATGCCGCCGTCGTGAAGCTGACCGGCGCACGGCAGAACAGCGTCGTGCCGTCCCGTTCGAAAATCGCGTGCCGCTTCACATGCAGGAAGATGTAGAGGTCGCCGGCCGGTGCGCCGCGTGCGCCCGCCTCGCCCTCACCCGACAAGCGGATGCGCGTACCTTCATCCACACCCGCGGGGATGTTGACAGACAGCGTCTTGGGCTTGTCGATCCGGCCTTCGCCCCGGCACGACCGGCACGGGCTTTCGATCACCTGCCCTGCGCCATGACAGGCGGGACAGGTGCGTTCGACCACGAAAAAGCCCTGCTGCGCCCGCACCTGACCATGGCCGTGACATGTACCGCATGTCTTGACCCCGGTGCCGGGCTGCGCGCCCGATCCTTCGCAGCTGTCGCAGGCGGCAGATACGTCTATCGCGATTTCCGTCTGCTTGCCGTGATAGGCTTCGTCGAGCGTGATTTCCATGTCGTAGCGCAGGTCCGCGCCGCGACGATTGGCCTGACGGCCGCCACCCTGCCCGCCGAAACCGGCCTGACCGAAAATCGTTTCGAATATGTCGCCAAGGTCGGAGAAACCGCCTGCGCCGCCGCCGCGAAAACCGCCGCTGCCACCGCCGCCCGACTGGGCATTGGTATAGGCCGCATGACCATAGCGGTCATAGGCCGCGCGTTTTTGCGGATCTTTCAGGCATTCATAGGCTTCCGACACGGCCTTGAACTTGGCCTCGCTGTCGGTGCAGCCCCCGGTGCGATCCGGGTGATATTTCATCGCCAGCTTGCGATAGGCGCTCTTGATCTGTGCGCCGTCGGCAGTGCGCTCGACTTCGAGCAGTTCGTAATAGTCAACTTCGGTAGTCATATCGCCCCCGGCGCGCACGGTCCCCGGCTTCGCCCCTGACGGTTGCGCTGGCTTGTGACCATGGCGTCCGTGCGGGGCGAAGTCGAGAAACGTTTCATGGGCTTACGCCTTGTTGTTTTCGTCCACTTCGGAAAATTCGGCGTCGACGACACCGTCATCGGCCTTGGGCGCTTCTGCGTCGGGCGACGCGGCGCTGGCCTGTTCCTTTTCGTAAATGGCCTGACCCAGCTTCATGGCGACCGTGGCGAGCTCCTGCGCCTTGGCCTTCATCGCTTCGGCGTCGCCACCTTCGATCGCGGTCTTGGTTTCCGCAATGGCAGCTTCGATCTCGCCCTTCAGCGACGCGTCGACCTTGTCGCCATGTTCGGCCAGCTGCGCTTCGGTCGTGTGGACCAGACTTTCGGCGTTATTCTTGGCTTCGGCCGCTTCGCGGCGCTTCTTGTCGTCTTCGGCAAAGCGTTCGGCATCCTTGACCATCTGGTCGATGTCGGAATCGCTGAGGCCACCCGACGCCTGAATGCGGATCTGCTGTTCCTTGCCGGTGCCCTTGTCCTTGGCCGACACGTTGACCAGACCGTTGGCATCAATGTCGAACGTGACTTCGATCTGCGGCACGCCGCGCGGTGCGGGCGGGATGCCGACCAGATCGAACTGGCCGAGAATCTTGTTGTCCGCCGCCATTTCACGCTCGCCCTGGAACACGCGGATGGTCACCGCCTGCTGATTGTCGTCGGCGGTCGAATAGACCTGCGACTTCTTGGCGGGGATCGTCGTGTTACGGTCGATCATGCGGGTGAACACGCCACCCAGCGTTTCGATGCCCAGCGACAGCGGCGTCACGTCCAGCAGCAGCACGTCCTTGACGTCGCCCTGCAACACGCCCGCCTGAATGGCGGCGCCCATGGCGACGACTTCGTCCGGGTTCACGCCGGTGTGCGGTTCCTTGCCGAAAAATTCCTTCACGGCTTCGCGCACCTTGGGCTTGCGGGTCATGCCGCCGACCAGAACGACTTCGCTGATTTCGCTCGCCGAAACGCCTGCGTCGGCCATCGCCTTCTTGCACGGTTCCATCGTCCGCTTGATGAGGTCGGCGACAAGGCGTTCCAGATCGGCGCGGGTGATGGTCTTCACCAGATGCTTGGGACCATTCTGGTCAGCGGTGATGAAGGGCAGGTTGACTTCAGTCGTCTGCGCGCTGGACAGTTCGATCTTCGCTTTTTCAGCGGCTTCCTTCAGACGCTGAAGGGCCAGCTTGTCCTTGGTCAGGTCGATACTTTCCGCCTTCTTGAAGTCGGCAGCCAGATTTTCCACCAGCTTGGCGTCGAAATCTTCACCGCCCAGGAAGGTGTCGCCGTTGGTCGACTTCACTTCGAACACGCCGTCCCCGATTTCGAGGATCGAAATGTCGAACGTACCGCCGCCAAGGTCATAGACAGCGATCGTCTTGCCGTCCTGCTTGTCGAGGCCATAGGCCAGCGCAGCCGCAGTCGGCTCGTTGATAATGCGCAGCACTTCCAAGCCCGCGATCTGACCCGCGTCCTTGGTCGCCTGACGCTGGGCGTCGTTGAAGTAGGCAGGCACGGTGATGACCGCCTGCGTCACGGTTTCGCCCAGATAGGATTCAGCGGTTTCCTTCATCTTCTGAAGGGTGAAGGCGCTGATCTGCGACGGGCTGTAATCTTCGCCACCGGCCTTGACCCAGGCGTCGCCATTGGGACCCTTGGCAATGTCGTAGGGGACGAGTTCCATGTCCTTCTTGGTCAACGGATCGTCGAAGCGGCGGCCGATCAGGCGCTTTACCGCGAAAATCGTGTTGTCCGGGTTGGTGACCGCCTGGCGCTTGGCCGGCTGACCGATCAGACGTTCGCCATCCTTGGCGAAGGCGACGATCGAAGGCGTGGTCCGCGCCCCTTCCGCATTTTCGATGACCTTGGGCTTGCCCCCATCCATGACAGCGATGCAGCTGTTGGTGGTGCCCAGATCGATCCCGATTACTTTTGCCATCTCTTCCTCTTGTAACCCCAAATATACTCAGCGGTTGTCGGCCCCATACCTCACTAAAGCGCCAAGGCAAGGCCGGTTTGCATGGGGGATATAGGCGCGGTTCCGCTTGGCACAAGGCGCTTCGATGATTAGCGTGAAGGATCGACCGGAAACGAGACAATATATGGAGTGTCGGATGCACGCCCGCTTTGCCCTTATCGCCCTTGTGGCGCCGCTGGCCTTGAGCGGCTGTGGCGACCCTGCGCCATCCTATGTCGATCAGGCATGGGTGCGCCTGTCGCCCAACAAGGATACACCATCGGCCGGCTATTTCGTGGTTCATGGCGGGGATGCGGGCGTGCAGCTGCGCGGGGTGATGACCGATTATGCCCTGCGCGTGGAAATGCATGAAAGCCTGACGAAGGACGGCATGACCACCATGGAACGGATCGATCAGGTCGATGTGCCGGCGAAGGGCGAAGTCGCCTTTGCGCCGGGCGGCAAGCATCTGATGATCTGGGGCGTCAACGACACGGCGATTAGCCGGGGCAAGATGCAGATGACCTTCCTGATGGGCAATGGCGACCGGTTGCTGGTGGATGCGGTGATCCGCAAGCCCGAAGGCTCTGCTGCGGCCGCCTCCCCTGTCGCCGGCGGCGATGCGACGGACAATGCCGCCCATTGACCGGCCGGGCGCTGACCGATCGGGAAATCGCGCTCGCCGGGGCGATGTTCGGGCGGGCGATCGATTATGGCCGGGTGCGGGTGTATGATCGCAAATGGTGGCCACTCCAGCCAAAAGGCGTGACAATGGCGCCCGACGGCCATCTGTGGCTTCATCCCGACGGCGGACTGTTTTGCGCGGATTTCTGCGACAGCCCGTTGCATGTTCAGGGTCATTTCATCCATGAAATGACCCATGTGTGGCAGGCGCAACGGTCGGGGCGATGGTGGCTGCCGCTGATGCGCCATCCCTTTTGCCGCTATGGCTATGACGTCGTGCCGGGCCGCCCGTTCGACCGATATGGCATCGAACAACAGGCCGAAATCGTCCGACACGCCTTTCTGCTGCGCCATGGCGTCGCGGTGCATGGCAAGCCGGGGCGCGATACCTACGACGCGCTGCTCCCTTTCTGACCGGACGGCGCGCCTGCATTTCTGAGCCGTCGCGCATTCCCGGCGAACGCCGCGGTCGCGGGCCAACATGCCTCTGCCAGACGCTTTCGCGCGCGCACGATCCTGCGTATAGGCCTCCGCATGGTCGCAGCCATCATCCTGTCCGCCCTTGCCATGAGCGCCATCGTCGGCGTGCGATACCTGATCGCCAGCGGCGGCTTTGCGCTTGCGACGCGGATCAGGCAGCCGGGCCTCTATCGCGGGCTGGAACGGCAGATGCGACGGGAAATCGGCTGGTCGCTGGCCTCCGCGCTGATCTACGGCGTGCCGGCTGGGGTCGTGGCATGGGGGTGGCAGGAACGGGGATGGACCCGCATCTATCGCGATGTGCAGGATGTCCCGATCTGGTGGCTGCCCCTGTCGGTGCTGCTCTACCTGATGGCGCATGACACATGGTTTTACTGGACGCATCGCTGGATGCACCGGCCGCGCCTGTTCCGCATCGCGCATGCCGTCCACCATGCCAGCCGCCCGCCAACGGCATGGGCCGCGATGAGTTTTCACCCATGGGAAGCGCTGACCGGCGCGGTGGTGATCCCGGGACTGGTGTTCGTCATCCCCATCCATGTCGGCGCGCTGGGATGCGTATTGACGATCATGACGATCATGGGCGTCAGCAACCATATGGGCTGGGAAATGTTTCCGCGCTGGATGGTGCGCGGGCCGATCGGCAACTGGCTGATCACCGCCACCCATCATGAACGGCATCATCAGCATTATAATTGCAATTACGGACTTTATTTCCGTTTCTGGGACCGGCTGTGCGGCACCGACAAGGGACTGGGCGAATTCAAGAAGGTGCGCGCGTGAAATTTTGGATGGGGACGGCGGCATTGTTGCTGTCGGGCATGGCCGCGGCTGCCACTGCGGTACCGGCCCAGCCGGTCAGCCTGGTGGCGGATGGGCTGCGATCGCATAAGGGGCAGATACTCATCTGCCTGACGCACAGCGCCGATCATTTCCCCGACTGTACGAAAGACCCCGACAAACGCCATTTCACCGTCCCGGTCAGGGACGGTGCGATCCCGCTGGGCATGGTGCCGCCGGGCGAATATGCCATTGCCATCATCCATGACGAAAATGGCAACGGCAAGCTGGATACATTTGCAGGCATCCCGCGCGAAGGCGTGGGCTTTTCCCGCAATCCGGTGCTGCGCTTCGGCGCGCCGGGCTTCCGCTCCGTCGTCTTTCCGGTTGCAGGCGCGCCGGTCGAACAGGTCGTGAAGCTGAAATACTTCCTGTAAAATCGCACCGGGGGAACCGCAACCCCTTCGAAACATTGTCAGGCCCATAAGTACCTTCACGAAAAGGGCCATCATGCAGTCTTACCGCCGCCGACTGGCTGCGACATTCGTCGCGGCCCTGCCCCTGTGCGCGTCCTTCGCCACCCCCGCCATGGCGCAGGAGGAGGAACAGCATAGCTCGCTCACCATCGGCGCGGGCATCGCCGCCATCCCCAGCTATGAAGGGTCGGACGATTATCGCGTCATGCCGCTCGTTCAGGCGCGGGGGAAGGTCCACGACTTTTCCTTCTGGACGCGCGGCACATCCCTTTACGTCGATGCAATTCCCGACCCGACCGGCACGGGCGTCGATTTCGAACTTGGCCCGATGGTCAATGTCCGGCTGGACCGCACCAGCCGCAAGCAGATTCGCGACGATGCCGTCCGCCTGCTGGGCAAGCGCGACGTGGCGGTGGAGGTCGGCGGCTTCGTCGGCATTGGCAAGACCGGGGTCATCACCAGCGATTATGACAATTTGTCGGCGCGCATCGCCGTGGCAAAGGATGTCGCGGGCGCGCATGGCAGCTATGTCGTGACGCCGACGGTCGAATATTTCACGCCGCTGTCGCCCACCGCCTTCGTCGGCGCGGGCCTGTCCGCCGAATATGTGGGCAAGAAATATGGCCGTACCTATTTCGACATCAGCCCTGCCGAAAGCGCGGCGAGCGGCCTTGCCCCCTATGACCGGGCGGGTCGCGGATCGGGTTTTCGCCGCCTCAATTTCAACCTGTCGGCAGGCAAGTCGTTGTCGGGCGACCTGCGCAAGGGATGGGCGATATTCGGCGTTGCGGGTTACGCGCGCATATTGGGCAAATATGCCGATTCGCCGATCGTCGCGGACGCAGGATCGCGCAACCAGTTCGTGGGTGCGATCGGCGTCGGCTATACCTTCTGATCCTGCCCATCCTGTTCATGTCTTGCCCCAAAGGGGTGACGCCCCACATAAGGCGCGGTATGACAGCGGTCACATGACCGCATAAGCAGGAGATTTGAAGCGTGGCGACCTTGGGATTGAGCGAGGCTGACAAGGCGGCGGTGGAATCTTTCCGCCGCGATGTGGTGGAGCCGTCGCGCACCAGCCTGGTGATCGTCGATTTCTGGGCCGAATGGTGCGGCCCCTGCAAGCAGCTGGCCCCGGTGATCGAAAAGGTCTGCGCCGATTACGCGGCCAAGGGCGTGAAGCTGGTGAAGGTGAATGTCGACGAAAATGGCTTCATCGCCAACCAGTTCCGCGTGCAGTCGATCCCGACCGTCTATGCCGTGTTTCAGGGTCAGCCGGTCGCCGACTTGTCGCAGGCGCGGACCGAAGGACAGCTGAAGCAATATCTGGATCAGCTGCTGTCGCAACTGCCGATCGAATCGGATGAAAAGGCGCAGTTGCAGGAAATCGCCCCCCTGATCGCCATGGGTGAAGACATGCTGGCCGCCGGCGAAGCCGATCGCGCCCTGTCCGTGTTCGGCCAGATCGCCGAAATGGCGCCCGACAATGTCGATGTCGTATCAGGCATGGCCCGCGCGCTCGTGGCGCTCGGCCAGCTGGACGAAGCCGAAGCGGTGCTGGCCGCGCTGCCCGCCGATGTCGCGAAAAATGTCGCGGTGGATCAGGCATGGGCCGCCATCGCACTGGCGCGGGACGCAAAGCCGGTCGCCGACCTGTCGGGCATACAGGCGCGCGTAAATGCCGATGCCGACGATCACGAAGCCCGCTTCGAACTGGCGGGCGGCCTGATGGCCAACGGCGACCGCGATGGCGCGGCCGACGCGCTGCTGGAAATCGTGCGGCGCGACCGGGCGTGGAACGATGGCGCGGCCAAGGCGCAGCTGCTCACCATTTTCGGAGCGGTCGGGCTGGAAGATCCCTGGGTCGCGGCCCAGCGTCGCAAGCTGTCGCAGATCCTGTTTTCCTGACGACTGCGCCCGGACAGCCATGAACCTCGCCCGCGTCTCGATCTTTCCCCTGTCCGGCGCCCTGCTGCTGCCGGGCATGGACCTGCCGCTGCATATATTCGAGCCGCGATACCGGGCGCTGATCCATGATGCGATGGCGCGCGACCGGCGTATCGGCATGATCCAGCCGCGCGGCGTCGGCCCGGTGCCGCCTTTGTTCGATGTCGGCTGTCTTGGCCATGTCAGCCAGATCGAGGCGCTGGACGATGGTCGTTTCAACATCGTGCTGACGGGGCTGGCGCGGTTCCGCGTCATCCGCGAACTGACGGTGCCCACCCAGTTCCGGCAGGTCGAGGCTGACGTGGAGCAGGCCCCGCAGGAGGACGAAGTGCTGCACGCGGTCGAACGCGCGGCGCTGGAACAGGAATCGCGCCGTTTCGCCGATACGCTGGGCTATGTGGTGGACTGGACGGCGGTGTCGCGGCTGGACGACACGGCGCTGGTCAACGGCATCGCCCAGATCGTGCCCTTCGACCCCGCCGCCAAGCAGACCCTGCTGGAGGCCGACACTCTGTCCGAACGGTCGGAACGGATCATTCAGCTGATGCAGATCGTCGGCCGGATCGAACGTGACGGCAATGCGACCATGCAATGAGCGACATCATGGCTGAAACCGATCCCGAAATCGCGCCGATCGATCCTTGGTTGCTGGCGAAGCTGGTATGCCCGGTCACCCGTACGCCGCTGCGCTGGGATGGTGCGCGCGGCGCGCTGGTGTCGGATGCCGCTGGCCTTGCCTTCCCGGTCCGCGACGGCGTGCCGGTGCTGGTGGTGCGGGACGCCACCGCCATCTGACGGCGCGCGGCATGCCCGCCGCCCGTCATTTATCCAAAACCGCAACCGCGGTCAGGTACGTGGCCGCGCCTGCCGGTAACTGCCCAGTTGCCGCACCCATTTGGTGTGGAATTCCAGTTCGGCCAGCGCCCGGTCGACCACCGGGTCGCCCGGCATCCCTTCGATGTCGCAGAAAAATTCGGTCGCGGCGAAACTCGCCCCGCGCTGGTAACTTTCCAGCTTGGTCATGTTGACCCCGTTGGTGGCAAAGCCGCCCATTGCCTTGTAAAGCGCGGCGGGGATGTTCTTCACCTCGAACAGGAATGTCGTCATCACCTTGCCCACGCCCGGCACCGGCATTCTGGGTTCGCGCGCCAGCACCAGGAATCGCGTCATATTATCGTCGCTATCCTCGATATTTTCGGCGATCAGGCGCAGCCCATACAGTTCCGCCGCCAGATAGGGCGCAATCGCCCCCTCGCCCGCCGTGCGCCGTTCCGCCACCAGCGCCGCCGCGCCCGCCGTATCGGCATAGGCAACCGGCTGGATCGCCCGCTCGCGCAGATAATGGCGGCACTGGCCCAGCGCCTGCGGATGACTGATCGCGCTTTTGACCGGGCTGTCGTCCGGCGCCATCAGGCAATGGCGGATGCGCAGGAAATATTCGTCGACGATGCTCAGCCCCGATTCGGGCAGCAGGAAATGCATGTCGGCGACGCGGCCATGCAGGCTGTTTTCGATGGGAATGATGGCGCGGGCGGCCTGCCCGCCCCGCACCGCATCGATCGCATCCTCGAACGCGAAGCAGGGCAGCGGTATGCAATCGGGCGCATAGCCAAGCGCCGCCAGATGCGAATTGGCGCCCGGCGCGCCCTGATAGGCGACGGCGCGCGCCGGATCGGCCTCTGCCTTGGCGGTCATGTCCGCGACGATCACGCGGGCGGGGGCGGGATAATTGTCCATGGATGGGCGTGCGCTCAGGATTTCCGCCTTCCATCCGCAGGGATACGCATGGTCCGGCAATGCAATAGGGATGAACCCGACTTGCGCCTGCGCGTATCCCCCTTTATGGCAACGCACAAGAGGGGGCGCGTCCGACAGTCCCCGGAACAGAAAAAGCAAGGGAAGTCGAGCGACATGGGAGATCGTTTCAATACCGTAGCTGGCTGGGCTTTGTTTGCGGGTATCGTGGCCCTTGGCGGCGCGATCGTCAGTTCCAAATATTTTCACGAAGAACGCCCTGAAAAAATGGGCTACGCCATCGAAGGCGTCGAAGCGGAAGGCGAAGGCGGCGACAGCGGCCCCAGCCTCAACACCCTGCTCGCCAGCGCGGATGTCGCGGCGGGTGAAAAGGTTTTCGCAAAATGCGCGGCCTGCCACACCGTCAATCAGGGCGGCGCCAACGGCATCGGTCCCAATCTCTACGCCACGGTCGGCGAACCCATCGGTCAGGGCAAGGGCGGCTTCGCCTTTTCCGACCCGCTCAAGAGCAAGGGCGGCAACTGGACCTTCGACGCGCTGGATCGCTGGCTGAAAAGCCCCCGCGAATTTGCGCCGGGCACGAAGATGACCTTTGCCGGCCTTGGCAACCCGCAGGATCGCGCGAATCTGATCGCTTGGCTGAATACGCAGGGGTCGAACCTGCCCCTCCCCGCCGCAGACGCAGCGCCCGCTGCCGAGGGTGCGGACAATGCCGCCAACGCCGCGAATGCGGCCGAAGCGCCAGCGGAAAACGCCACCAACGCCGCCGAATAAACGGCAGGACGGGAAATGAAGGAGGGACGCGGCCGAGCAATGTCGCAGCCTTTCTTCATTTCGACTTCCAGATGGCGGGGATGAGCGGAAGGCGGGCATCGGAGCGTTTTCCAGGTCGGTGGAAGCGCAGTCCGACCAAGTCCATCAATCCGTCAGGGCGGATCGACGTTCAGCCCTGACGACCTGCCAATGGCGGATTTTCGCCCATCCGTTACGCACCTGTTTTAAGGACGCTGCGTTGAAACGAGGCACATGACCCGTTCGAAGAGGCGCCGGTATCCGCAATTTTTAGCTGCGCGGCCTGCGGCTCGTCACGTCATCATCCCAATGTCGAGCGGCCTCCGTTCAGGAAATGCGGCACATTGGATGCATGGAGCGGCCAAACCGATGTGATCGAATCCATATCTGCTTTGAAACCCGATGAGCTCGATCTGACAGCCTATATTCATGGCGAACGGGCCGTTCGGGAAATATGCGCGTTTTGCGACCTGCTTCTCGATTCCGTAAAAGCGAGCGGATCGAGGCAAAGTCATCATATTCTCATAAATATGTTGCCAAGGCGTCGATTGTGGCTGATGTGAAGCGGTCGCTGGGTCAAGCGGCGCAATGGGCATCACAACATTCGTCGGGGTAGGGCGACGTCGAAACCCTTTCCCTTCCCTGACGCATCGAGCCATGGATAAAAGCCGTTCGGGCTGAGCCTGTCGAAGCCCCACACTTTCTCCGGATCGAAATATTCAGAGACTTTCGCTTTCCTTCGATTGCCTGCCTGCGTTCAATGTCGTCACATGCCTGTTCCGAATATAGGAAGGGCTTCGAGAGGCTTGGGAAACCGGGTTCACTGAAGTGATTCCGATTTAATGCACCACACCCTGAAGCCGCCAGAGCGCCGATCCGGGTTACCCAGGAAGCGCACCGGACGGAGTGGCCAAAGCGCTTCGCCAGCCTCCAGACCTCATATAATGGGCATCACGTCTGACAGAGACGTGTCAGCACCCGCCAGGACAGCCGCCAGCCAAAGAAAAAGGGGCCGCCTTTTCAGGCAGCCCCTTCTCCATCCTCTCCCTGAAACAGGGATGATCCGTCCGGCCTTTATTCGGCCTTCGACTGGAGGTTCACCGCAGCATATTTGCCGCGACGATCGACTTCCAGTTCGAAGTCGAGGCGGTCGCCTTCGTTAAGGGCGGACATGCCGGCGCGTTCGACGGCGCTGATGTGGACGAAGGCGTCGGGCTGGCCATCGTCGCGCTGAATGAAGCCGAAGCCCTTCATCGCGTTGAAGAACTTCACGGTGCCGCTGGAGCGTTCACCGGTCAGCTGACGCTGCGGGCCACGGTCCGCACCGCCGCCGAAACCGCCGGCACGGGGTTCGCGCGGTTCACGCGGCGGACCACGGTCGGTCACGGGCAGCGGTTCGCCGTCGATCACCAGATCGGTCGCCGACACCTTGCCGCCACGATCGACCAGCGTGAAGCCGAGCGGCTGACCTTCGGCCAGACCAGTCAGAACGGCCTGTTCGACCGCGCTGATGTGCACGAAAACGTCTTCGCCGCCATCGTCACGAACGATGAAGCCAAAGCCCTTCTGTCCGTTGAAGAACTTGACGACACCCTTGCCTTCGCCGACGACCTGGGCAGGCATGCCGCGGCCACCGCCGCCACCACCGCCGAAACCACCGCCGCCAAAGCCGCCGCGACCACCGCCGCCGCCGCCAAAGCCGCCGCGGTCACCGCCGCCGAAACCACCACGGTCGCCGCCGAAGCCGCCGCCGCCGCCGCCGCCGCCGAAGCGGTCACCACCGCCGAAGCCGCCGCCGAAGCCGCCGCGATCACCACCACCGTAGAAGTTGTCGTCGCCGAAACCGTCGCGCTTATCCTTGCCGCGCCCGCCGCGGCGACCTCTATCAAAACTCATGCCCTGTTAGTCACTTTCGCTTCGCCCCTAGACCATCGGACAAACATGTCGGGCGAATGACATGCAGAATCCACCGCAAACGCGGATTTGGGAATCACTATAACAACTTTTCAGGGCAGCGCGAATGATTTTCACTTTTGCGATCCTGTTTCGTTCCAATAGGTCGAAAACTACCCAAATGGGGTCGCTTCATCGTGCGAATACGGCATTCCATCGCGACTTTGCATCAGGACAAAGCCTAGAATGCGGTTCGTCCGGTTTGGCCATAGAGGGGACGCTATGACCGTGCATTTCCATGAAGAAGACATTCCCGAAGGCGTGCTGGCGCCCGGGCCCGTCGCCGTCGACACCGAAACGATGGGCCTCATCACGCCGCGAGACCGCCTGTGCGTGGTCCAGATCAGCGATGGGCAGGGCGACGAACATCTGATCCGTTTCAACCCCGGTAGCGATTATGCCGCCCCCAATCTGAAGGCCGTGCTGGCCGATCCGGAGCGGCTGAAACTCTATCATTTCGGGCGATTCGATATTGCCGCGATCCAGCATTATCTGGGCGTCGTCGCCGCGCCGGTTTATTGCACCAAGATCGCATCGCGCCTGATCCGCACCTATACCGACCGCCATGGCCTGAAAGAACTGGTACGCGAACTGTTGGGCCAGGACATCAGCAAGCAGCAGCAGTCAAGCGACTGGGGCGGCCCGGTTCTGTCCGACGCGCAGAAGGATTATGCCGCGTCCGACGTGCGATACCTGCACGCGCTGAAGGCCGAACTGGACAAGCGCCTGATCCGCGAAGGGCGGATGGAACTGGCGCAGGCCTGTTTCGACTTCCTGCCGCACCGCGCCGCGCTGGATCTGGCGGGCTGGCCGGAAATCGACATTTTCGCGCATATGTAAGCGCTAGAGACAGCAAGGGTCATCCATGTCCGTTCAGGCCGATCAGCAACGCGATGTGCGCCGTCTCTGGGCAAAGCCCGGCGGCAGCCACGACCGCATGGTCGCGCTGCTGAAAAACTGGCTGCCGGTTGCTGTGGGCGTGCTGGCGGCATTGCTGGCGACCGCGCCCTTCACCGGCGGGGACAAGGTCAGTTTCGTGCTGGACAAGAACAAGGTCGCCGTCGCCAAGGACCGGATGCGCCTGACCGAAGCGCTGTATCGCGGCGAGGATAGCAAGGGGCAGCCCTTTTCCCTGCGGGCGGGGTCGGCGGTGCAGAAAAGTTCCCGCGAACCGATCGTCGACCTCAACAGCATGTCGGCGCGCATCCTGCTGTCCGACGGTCCCGCCGTGCTGAACGCGCAAAAGGGGCGGTACGACATGGACACCGAACGGGTCGCGATCGTCGGGCCGGTGCAGTTCGAGGCGGCGGGCGGATACCGCCTGACGACCCGCGACGTGGGCGTCGACCTCAAGACCCGGCGGATGAAAAGTGCGGGCCGCGTGGACGGGCGCATTCCCATCGGCACGTTCAGCGGCGACCATCTGGAAGCGGACATGGCGGCGCGCACCGTGACGCTGAATGGCCGGGCAAGCTTGCGCATCGAGCAAAATGGTCTCAAAGGGCGAAACTGATGAAACGCACCCTGATCCTGCTTTCGACCGGCTTCGTCGGGACCGCCACGCTGATGTTCGCGGGGGCCGATGCGCCGCTTTGGGCGCAGGTGTTCAAGAATCACGACAGCAACGCCCCGGTCAATTTCAACGCCGACCGGATAGAGGTGCAGGATCGCGCCGACCGCGTCGTCGTATCCGGCAATGTCGAAGTGACGCAGGCGGGCATGACGCTGAACGCCGCGCGCATGACCGTCGCCTCTCGCAACCAGCCCGGCGGTAACAATGGCGGCGGCAATATGGGCGGCGTGGAAATCGACCGCATCGACGCGTCGGGCAATGTCGTGGTCACCAAACAGGATCAGACGGCGCGTGGCAATGTCGCCATCTATGACCTTAATGCCAAGCTGATCACGATGCTGGGCAATGTCACGCTGACGCAGGGGGCCAACCGGCTGACGGGCGGACGGCTGGTGATGGACCTCAACAGCGGGCGCACCACCGTGGATGGCCGCTCCACCGGCGGCACCAGCGCAGGCACCGCCACCAGCCCCAGCGGACGCGTGTCGGGCACCTTCACCGTGCCACAGCGCAAGAACTGACCGGCAGCGGCCGTTCTTGGGCGGCCATTGGTAGGGCGTTGCGCCAAGGCATTGCAGAAGCCAGCGCGTAACGACCAGTTTCGACCAGAAATTGCCGTTCATCGGCAACTTTGCAAAGAGCGAAACCTGACGCTTGTGCACTTTCCGTAGCAGGTCATTGCCCTAAGGCCTTTCGCCATACTGTTCGTTTCCGATGAAGCCGAAGGGGTATCCCGACGCCGCTGCGCCATTTATGAGGCACCAAAATGTTCCGTCGTTTAACTTGCCTGACGAAACGGCGTCGCCTTCGAAGGTGCCCATCCCATGCATGGTTTTAATTGTGCCAGTTGCATTAGGGCCGCACATCGCTTCGAGTTCACGAACGAAAGCCACCTCATCGGAATGTTTGGGGTCATAAGTTGGCAACCGGGAGAGTAACCCCCTCTTCTCTAACCAAGCCTTTGCGTCAGCCTTATCTTTTTCATTCGACATGCGCTGGTACACGGTCTGGTAGCCCCGCTCTACCGACAATGGAAACACCACATAGTAGCTTGAAACCAGCGAAGCACGGGCTACGCACCTTAACTGTTCTTCCGAAGCGGATACATCTCCCACTTCGATCACATCCTCTTGAAGAGTGTCATCAAGCTTTGAACGGACGTTCTTCATGCCGCACGCGGCGACCTGCGCTACCGCGACTTCTGGTTTGACCAACTCAACATGAATATCGAGCGGATTCGCTGGGATGGCACCGGCCATAGCAGTAGCCATAAGTTTGATCGAAATACCAAGCATGAAGATGGGTGTTACATTCTCATCGAATGTCCGCAAGTCGCTCGATCCATTCCGAAACCCGACCGTCTCCTACCCACCCCTCAGCGCCGTTCTCGCATTCGGTTTCATGCGAATATTGACCGGGACCGGAAGCACCGGCGCGACTCGTCACGCCTTTGACTCGATCAAATCGCCAAGATGGGTGGATTGCGGTCATTCCCGCAAGATCATTTTAACGTGCCTGATCGCCTTTGCAGATGTATTTACAGGCTCGTCAGCTAGATGGCTACCGCCCCAGCTTTCAGCTATTAGATGAATATGATCTGTCTTTTTATCATCCAAAAGTTTGATTTGCGAATAAAATTCGGCGATTCCTAATTGATCGAGGTATATCTCAAGCTGTTCGGCATCACTCATTTCAAAACTGATCATGCCACTCTCCGGTAGGGTGAGCGGTCAGTTTGCCCACTATCTCAAATGTCCGCAAAGGATCGACAGCTGTTGCGTTTTGCTGCCGGTTACTGGCAGGTTGGCCATGGCGACCCACCCGCACGCAGCGGATGCCTGACTAGCAAAATGCCTGCCGTCGGCGGACATGCCGGCGGCGGGCGTGTCTGAATAGTTTTGGTCAGGCGGCCGCAATCCGGACGGAGGTTTCGCGATAGCTGTGCAACGGCCGACCGAGCAGGTTCACCAGGCGCTCGCGATCACCACCTTGCGGAATCATGACGTCGCTAACGTAGCGCTCCGCCATCAGTCGCATCTCATAAGCCGCCCATTTCGGCATGAACGTCGCCATGTTGGCCTCGAACTCGCTGGGCGCGGCCGGAAGCTGGACGGCGATTACGCCGGCCGGGCCGATGGAGATCGATATCGAGCCGACATTGCGCCTTTCGTCGCTGGTCATGATCCGCGATGCCGTGCGTGCGGCCGCGGGGGTGGCGCGCCTGCTACTGTCGCTGGTGATCCGCGACATTGCCGCCGGGCGGCTGGCGAGCTGGGGCGACGTGGCAGGATCGGGCATAGCCTTGTGGGCGCTGTACCCGACGCGCCGATTGCTCAACGCCAGGGCGTCCGCCTTCCTCGATCACCTGCGCCGCGCCTTTTCCCGCGCCGCAGCCGAAGAGCTTGCCGCCTATTTCGAGGCCTGAGCACGCCCGGCCGGGTCATAACCGTGATCATAGCGGTCGCCCGCTTCGTCTATCTCACGACCATGAGCAAGCGCCCAACCGCACAGCGCTTCGAACGGCTGCCGCAGCGAATGGCCAAGAGGAGTGATCGCGTACTCGACTCCGATCGGAGCCGTTGAGAGGACGGTCCGTGTGACAAACCCGTTCCGCTCAAGGCGCTTGAGCGCGTCGGCCAGCGCCTTGTGGGTAATACCGTTCAGCCGTCGCTTGATCTCGTTGAACCGGGCAGGTTTGGGGCAGATCGCGATGAGGATCAGAATGGTCCACTTGTCCGCGATCTTATCAAGAACGGGCCGGATCAGCGGCATCTCCGACAGGGCTCTCTGCGCAACGCAGGCCAGTTCAGTATCCTCGGCTATATCTAGGCTACTCATAGTGCGTTCTTGATAGCAGATATTCACTGTATATCTAGTGCCCCATCTTTATCGTGACGGGAAATTGTAAAATGAATCGAATGACGGACAAAGCGGCTCTGGTGGTGGGCGGGGCGAAAGGCATCGGGCTGGCGGTCGCGAAGAGGCTTGCTGTGGAAGGTGCGGCAGTATTTATCACCGGTCGCGCAGCCAATGAGGTCGATCTGGCGGTCGATGAGATTGGCCATGGAGCGATGGGCCTCGTCGCCGACGCCGGATCGCCGCAGGGTCTGGAGCGCGTCATGTCCATGGTCCAGGACGTGCACGGTCCTATCGATGCCTTGGTGCTCAACGCCGGCATCAGCGAACCAACGTCGCTGGCCGACATCACGACCGATCATTTCGACCGGCATTTTGCCGTGAATGTCCGGGGTGCCGTCTGTGGTCTGAAGTCTGCGCTCGGCATACTGCGCGATGGGAGCAGCGTCGTGCTGATGGGGTCGGTGGCCGGATCGATCAGTGTCTCCGGCTACGGCACGTACGCTGCGAACAAGGCCGCACTGCGATCCTATGCCCGTACTTGGGCGACGGAGCTGGCGCCAAGGGGTATTCGCGTGAACGTGGTTGCGCCAGGCCCGACCGACACGGAAATGATGGCGCGCGTCCTCGACGATGTACGCGCGGCGCTAATCGCGCCGATCCCGCTCGGCCGCATGGCCAGACCAGAGGAAGTTGCCGCCGCTACGGCCTTTCTGCTCAGTGATGACGCGAGTTTCACCACTGGAGCGGAGCTGTTTGTGGATGGGGGCATGGGGCAATTTTGAGAGAACTTCTCGGCGAACAGCGGGCGGCGTAAGTGAAAGTGAACGACAGTTCGTGGATGCTGCCGTTCAAACGCCGATCGGAGAACGACGCAATCTGGTCGAGACCTACCAATTACCGGACTGTCCGGACCCGGAGAGGAGAAATTGGTGCCTGACTGGCGACAAAGGGTCGAGATCGGCGGGAACTGGGACGAAGCCGCCATTCTCCGCTCGTCGCTTGAATGACGGCTTGCGGCAAGAGCAGCCGCTTGAGGCTACTTCGAATATCATTTTTAGTAGACTGAAGTTGGTCTCACTGCCACTAGCGGCACCGCCGACATGGCATCATCCGTGCCGACGCTAAAACGCGCCTCTTCGTCGACCATCATCTGGGGCATGATCCTATAGCCATAGCCGGCAAAGATGCCGCCGACCAAAGAGTCTAGTTCCCTGCCCGAACTTATCGTTGGATGGTCACTAGGCATTCCCTCGTTTGTGCCGCGTCACCCAATAAACGGCCAACAGGCCCACGACAGCCGATGCGAGCGAGGCAAGAAGAATTCCCAGCTTCGCCGCAACCAGCAGCGTCGAAGGATAAGCGAGGTTCGCAATGAAAAAGGACATAGTGAAGCCTATCCCGGTCAATAAGCTGCCGGCTGTGAGGAAAGACCAGTTCAGGCCTGCTCCGAGCGTTGCAAGGTCCGAACGCAGCGCCAGCCAGCTGAAGAGCAGAACGCCTATGGGCTTGCCGAAGACCAGCGCGACAAAGATCGCGACTGTGACAGGTTGGATGTCGGACGTCGAAAACGCGACCCCCGCATTGGCCAGGGCGAAGAGAGGCATGATCGCGAACCCCACCCAGGGGTGCAGCATCATTTCCAACCGCTCCAACGGCGATAGGGACTCGCTGATAGCTCGGCCCGCTTCTACAAGTTCGCGGCGATCTGATGTGTCGCCACTCCACTCATGATCGCGCGGTTCCAGGACGTTCCCGAGGATGGCGCGCAGACGCGGCACACCCACCCAGATTCGCGCCGGGGTCATTAGCCCGAGTATGACACCGGCGATCGTCGCGTGGATGCCGGAGGCGTCAAGGCACAGCCAAAACGCGGCTCCGAAGAAAAAGTATATCGGGATGCTTCGGATGCCCAGACGAGCGGCGATGACGATTACACTCAGGACCATAAACGCAAGACCGATTGCGACGAAATTCAAGGCGTTTCCGTAACCAATCGCCACGACCAGGATGGCGCCGATGTCATCAAAGATCGCCAAGGCTATGAGAAACAGGCGCAAGCTGTGGGGAACGCGCGAACCAAAGAGCGCAAGTCCCCCGATGACGAACGCCGTATCGGTCGCCATCACCGTTCCCCAGCCGTGCGTGCCGGCTTTTCCGGCCAGAATCGCAATGTAGATCGAAGCAGGCACTATCATGCCGCCCAGCGCAGCTGCGAAAGGAAGGGCCGCCGTTCGCAGGTTTCGCAATTCGCCCAGAGCGAACTCGCGCTTCATCTCCAGGGACACCACGAAGAAAAAGAAGGTCATCAATCCGTCGTTGATCCAGTGCCCCGTTGAACGGGTAAAGTCCAACGAGCCGATCTGCAGGCCGATCTGCATCTCCCAGAAGGCCAGGAATTGCCCAGACCAAGTCGTATTCGCGAGGCTCAATGCGACTATCGTAGCGACCAGCAACAATCCCCCGGCTGCGGCCTCGACCCTGAGGAACTGCGTGAACGGCTTTGTTATTCGGTCGGCAAACTCGTGCGGCAGGCCTGGATTTGCGGGATCGATCATCTCGCTCTCTTCACACTGCGGCCTAAGGGTTGTAGTATTCAGGAACGGCATGCCTGCATGCCGTGATGGCCGGGCAGAGGATGCTAACGTACAATCGATAGATCTCCTCGGATTTTTGGTGGCTCGATTCAGCGGCTTTCGAACCCCCTGTCCGGGTTTTCGCTGAGCAGCCTGTCCTCTTCGCTGGGTATCCTCTCATTTTGAAGAGCGGCCATGTCCGCAATGATGCGCGTTCGTTCGCGACAAGCTTCGCGTTGTTTGGCGGCAAGGGCCACGGCGCCCCATGCGTTGGCCGCTTTCTCGGCCACGCGGCGGATGTTCTCCAACACCGCATTGGTCGCGCGATCGCGCTGGACATTCTCCTGCATCCGGCAAAAGGTCGATGAAAGCTCCATGGAACGTCCTTTCAAAAGCTTCGATACCTTTGGTGGCCAAGATCAGGAGGGTTTACCGTCACGTCTGGCCTGAGCAATTGCGTCGCTCAGCTTCGAGTAGCGATAATCCTTGTAACGATACTGATCGACCGGAACGCGAGTGATCTCGTAATGAGCCATCTGCTCGGCCGCAGCGGCTCCCTCCAGTTCAGAAGGATCGTTCATCCTGGTTGCTCCCGCGACTGAACACTGGCCCACCCTGCTTCAAGCTTGGCCTTTTGCTGGCGAAGGACGCGTGAGCGATGTGCATAGGTGTTGTAACGCGTCCCTACCCGCCCATCGGCAAAATCGCTGGCCAGCTTGCTTTCCATGCAACGAACCTGAGCTTCGAGCGTCTCGACATCGCTGGCGGAAAGCGCGGGGGTTGCGGTCGGGAACTTCGCTCCGGCGACGTGACCGCCCTCATTCTCCCAATTGTCCTCACGCAGGGATCGCGCGGCGTCACCCTGCGCACCACTGGAGTGCGGGATCATGGGAAGATCGAGTGGAAGTTCCGCTCTGTCCGTACTCGTTATGCTACTGGATAAAAAGGACATCGTTCGTCTCCGTCAATGAGCGGGAGCGCGAACTATCTCTCGGCCGCATTCGAGCCCTGGGCATTTGGAGTGCGGTAAGTTCGATATGGGGTGTGCAAAGGCGAAATACCATAGGCGGAGAGCCCATTTGGCAAGCTACGCTCTTATCCACTGCGCATGGCTGGTCAGCGCAGTTCGACTTCCACGCTCATATGGTCCAGCATTTTCGCTGGCCCCGCATAGCTGCCGCTGACCGGTGCGATCTGGTGCATGGCGCGACCGGTCGCGACAGGCACAAGGTTGAAACCACCAACGCTGCGGTTGGTTGGGTCGAAGGTGATCCAGCCAGCACCGAGTACAAAGACCTCCGCCCAGGCGTGCGTGGACCCGGCCGCATCCTGGCCGACGAGGGTTTCCGCCCGGTTGTCGAGATAGCCCGAGACGATCCGCGCGCCGAAGCCGAGGCTGCGCGCCGCCTCGACGAAAAGCACCGCGAAATCGCGGCAGGATCCCCCGCCGCGATTCAGCGTCTCCACGGGGGACTGGGTGCCTTCATCGTCTCGCGCCTGATAGGCGATCCAGCCGGGAACACCCGCGCTCAGGTCCTTGAGCAGGGCCAGCGTGTCGGTCGGGTTCCCGCGCACGAACCCTTGCGCCCAGTCGTGCAGCCGGTGGTTCGCGTCCGGATACTGCATGACGGCCAGGCTGCCGAGGTCTGTCCATTCGTCGTCGCTGTATCGAAACGGATAGGCGATCGCCGACGCGGAAATGGCGAACACCGGCCACGCCACCGCGCCGACGCGGAGAACCGATCGGCTTTCGATGACCAGGCGGTCGGTGATGGATGGAAAGATCGCCGTCGCAACCGCATTGCCCGCCACGTCACGCGCCCAGGAAATGCCGGCATCGGGCGTGATGTCTAGATCGAAGGACGCAAGGTCGATGTCATGCCCTTCGCGCGGGCGCAGCATCAGCCGGTGGGGACCAAGTTGCACCGGCTGCCGGTAATAATAGGACGTGCGATGCCGGATGGTGAGCGTGCTCAAAGGACTTCAACGCCGGCGCCGCATCGCCGCGACAGCCCCATGGATGAGAAGCTCAGCGTAGCGATCCGCGGCGGATCAGGTTGACGATCGCAAGCAGTACGATGGCCCCCGCGAGCGAGACCAGGAACGTGGTGACAGTGAGCGGCGCGTTGTTGATGTCGCCCTTGGCAAAAATCAGGCCGCCGATGAAGGAGCCGACGATGCCCACCACGATATTGAGGATGATGCCCTGCTGGCCGTCCGTGCGCATGATCACGCTGGCGAGCCAGCCGATCACGCCGCCGACAATGAGCCACATGATAATTCCCATAATCATTCTCCTGTGATCCAGAAGACGATCGGGCCTTATCGACATATCGCAACCGGAATTATGCGAACGGTCGATCCGATATAATCGTTCCACAACACGTTCAATATTTAACATATGAAATATTTATCCGAATATTTGGCGCGGTTGTCAGATGTAAGCAGATATTTCTGAAAATATTGAGGGATGGATGCAACGATATCCACTTTTGATCGTTGTCAGATAGCTCCAAGCGATACCTGTCCATCTTGGAAGGTGCGCTTCCTGCCAAAGAGCGGGCGTGGCTTTTCCACCGGCATGACCGGTGAGATCGCGCCTGCAAGGAACACTACCATGAAACTGATAATGATCTCCCTCCTGCTCGGCACGGCGATGCTCGCCGTCCCCGCAGTCACCTCCGCCCAGTCCACCACACCTGCCACGACCGGCAGCTATTCCAGCGTGAATGTAGGCGTCGGGCCGGTCCATGGCCTTGATGCTCCGGCCTTCTCGGCTGCCGCATCCGATGCCAACCAGTTTCAGATCGCGGCAAGCCGGCTCAGCCTCGCACGCTCACAGCGCAGCGATGTAAAGGCCTATGCCCAGCGCATCATCTCGGAGTCGCAAACCTCCCAGCAGACGCTGCTCGCCTCGCTGAACAACGATCAGCGCAAGATCGCCAAGCCCACTACGCGCTTGTCGGCCGAGCGCGCCTCGATGCTCAAAATGCTTCGCAGCACGCCGCGCAGTTCGTTCGACAACCTGTACCTCACCCAGTCCGCCCAGGTTCAGCAGGGCAATTGGGCCACGTACAAGGGATATGCCGAAGATGGCGCCGACCAGTCGTTGAAACAGGTCGCCGGCAATGGCGTGCCCATCATCGAGCAGCAGCTGCAGCAGGGCGGCGCGCTGCTGCCTTCGGCGCTCTCGGGAAACTGAACGTCACAACGGGCCGGGAGATGCAGATCTCCCGGCTCCTGACGCTATCGGAAAGGATACGGACATGAACGACCAGCATGATATCTCGGTTCTGAACGGACTGATCACCACCACCCTCGACAGCCTGAAAGGCTTCGAGGACGCCGCCGACGATGCAAAGAGCACGCGCTTTGCGACGCTGTTCACCAGTTTCGTCCATGATCGCGGGCAGATCGTCGCTACCCTGCAGGCGGAAGTGCGCAACCTTGGCGGCGAGCCGGAGGACAGCTCCAGCCTCCTGGGTGCGGCGCATCGCAGCTTCATGGACCTCAAGCAGGCCCTCACCGGCAAGAACGACAAGGCGATCATCGACGAAGTCGAACGCGGCGAGGATCATATCAAGGCGAAGTTCGAAAAGGCGTCGAAGGACGCCGAGCTTCAACCCGCGGCGCGTGACGTCATTCGCGACGCTTTCGTGTCGGTGAAGGCCGGGCACGACCAGATGCGCGATTTGAAGCACAGCCTTGCCTGAGAATGCATTTCCGGGGGCGGCGGCCGCATGGGCTTGCCGCCCCTTTTTATTACCGAAAGGAGCCAGGCCATGGCCACCAATGCAGAAGCACCGGCCGCGCCTTTGGGCGCTGTTGTCCTGACCTCCGCCGACGACATTCGCGGCAAGGCCGTCCTGGGCCGCGATGGCGACAAGCTGGGCACGATCGCCAAGCTAATTCTGGATGAACGGACCGGACAGCTCGCCTATGTCATCCTGTCCACCGGGGGATTTCTCGGAGTGGGGCAGAGCTATCACCCCATTCCCTGGTCGGCGTTTCACTACAGCGAGACGGAGGGCGGATATGTGGCGGCCATAGACAAGCGCCTGCTGGAAGGCGCGCCCAGCTTCCGGCCGGATTCGGCGCCCGTGTTCGACGAAACCTATGGTCGGCGCGTGACCGACTATTATGGGACAGCGCCGGCAACCAATGGCTGATCCGGACCGGCCTTGTCCGGGTTCAGGGACGGCGACATCTGCCCGGCGTCGAATAGATGCCGGGCTTGCGCGCAATCGTGCTATGATGCGGTTTCGAGTTCATGCGCTCCTCAAAGAAGCGCGCGGTTCGCGATTGCCGGATACAGCCCTCATCACCGCGGGCTTTCTGGTTTCCCCGGAAAGGAGGCCTTCATCATGAACCCGCCCGTCCACCCTGATGTAGCTTACGGCCTCGCGCTGGCGATTCTGACATCTTCCGCCGCGCCCGCGTTGTTGCTCGACGGGGACTTCACCGTCATCGCCGGAAGCACATCCTTTTACCGCGCTTTCGGTCTCGATCCGTCGCGTGTCAGCGGGCAGTCGGTGTTTGCGCTCGGCGCGGGGGAGTGGAACGTACCCCAGCTTCGTTCGCTGCTCGGCGCTACCCTCTCGGGCCATGCCAGGATCGAAGCCTACGAAATGGATCTCAAGGGTGAGGCGCCGCCGCGGCGCCTCGTTCTGGGCGCCCAGAAGCTCGACTATGGCGAGGCGGATCATGTCCGCCTGCTCCTGACCATTTCCGACGTCACCGAAGCCCGGCTCAGCGTGAAGCTCAAGGATGACTTGCTCCGCGAGAAGGCTATCCTGCTCCAGGAGCTTCAGCACCGCGTTGCCAACAGCCTCCAGATCATTGCGAGCGTGCTCATGCAGAGCGCGCGCCGGGTGCAATCGGACGAAGCGCGCGGGCATCTCCACGATGCGCACAATCGGGTGATGTCGATCGCGACCTTGCAGCAGCAACTCGCGGCATCAAGGTTGGGCGAGGTAGAACTGCGTGAATATCTGACCCAGTTGTGCAAAAGCCTGGGCGCCTCGATGATCCACGATCATGACAAGGTGTTGATCGTGGTCACCGCCGACGGCACTAGCGTGAATGCCGACATCTCGGTCAGCCTGGGGCTGATCGTCACCGAGCTGGTCATCAATGCACTAAAGCATGCGTTTCCCGGAAGGCGCGATGGCAGGATTCTCGTCGATTATCACATGCACGATGTCGGCTGGACCTTGTCGGTCAGCGACAACGGCATTGGCACGCCCGAGACGCTGGCCGATGCGAAGCCGGGCCTGGGCACCAGCATCGTCGAAGCTTTGGCCAGTCAGTTGCATGCGACCGTTGAGACCGAGGGTGGATACCCAGGGACGACCGTTTCGGTTACGCATACAAAATCTCCATCGTCCTAAGACAGCCCTCGCAACGCAGGTTGAGATCGCACAACATGAGATCACCTACGGCAAGCCGGCCCTGTTCGATGACACGTTGACGTCCCCCGGTTGGAGGTGAAGCCGCGCGGGTGTCGACCGCCGGTCCGACTTGTCAGCGTCGGAAACTCGGACGCTTCTTCGCAACCGGACTGAAAGAAGTACTTGGGTGCCTTGCATCAATGGTCTGACACCCTATTCATTGTGCGGTGCGGCAAGATGGTCATAACCACGCCTTCGCAGGCTATCTTCATCCAAGGTGATTATCATGCGCAAACTCTCCGACACTATAGAACGGCTTGCTTTACTGCGTAATGCGGCCGATATGAGTGCAGTGCCCCGCGGCCGCCTCGAAAGCCTTCCGAATTTCGGCTCGAACCCTGGGGCTCTCCAAGCCCATATCTATGTACCGCCAACTCTCTGCGATGGAGCAGCCCTCGTCGTCGTCATGCATGGTTGTACCCAGACGGCGGCTGGCTACGACGTGGGGGCGGGCTGGTCCGAGATGGCCGATCGGTACGGCTTTGCCCTCCTGTTTCCTGAGCAGCAGCGGCGTAACAACCCGAATCTGTGTTTCAACTGGTTCTCGCCGGAGGACAGCCGCCGTGGTTCCGGCGAGGCGCTTTCGATCCGTAAGATGATCGACGCCGTCGCCGGTGCCCACCCGATCGATCCGGCGCGCATCTTCGTCACAGGCCTCTCCGCGGGAGGGGCGATGGCCTCGGTCATGCTGGCGACCTATCCGGAGGTGTTCGCCAGCGGCGCGATCATCGCCGGCCTGCCCTACGGCTGCGCGAGCACGATCCCGCAAGCTTTTGATCGCATGCGCGGGCACAGCGTCCCGCGTGAGGCGGAGCTTGCGGCGCTGGTTCGCGGCGCCTCCGATCATCCGGGTCCATGGCCTACCCTCTCGATCTGGCATGGCAGCGGCGACCCAACGGTGAACCCCAACAACGCCGACGCCATCATAGCCCAGTGGCGTGCTCTGCATGGGGTCGGTGTCGATCCCGCGCGGACCGAGGCCGTCGATGGATATCCCAGGCGCGTCTGGTGCAACGCCACTGGCCATGAGGTAATCGAGGAATACAGCATCACCGGCATGGGCCATGGTACGCCGCTCGACACAGCGGGCGAGAACGGCTGCGGCAAGAGCGGTGCCTACATGCTCGAAGCCAGCATTTGCTCCACACGACACATCTGCCGATTCTGGGGCTTAGTGGGTAGCGATAAGCATGCTGTTCATGTTAGACCTGCCGAAGCGGCACCTACGAGACAAAGCCTTGCTCTCACATTTGGATCGAACGCGGTGAATGAGACCCCAGGTGCCGGTGTCCCGACGGCGCGCCCGCTGATCGACGTGCCCGCAATCGGCGGAGTGGGCAAAGTAATTGAGGATGCACTTCGGGCAGCCGGGCTCATGCGTTAGCGGCTCGCAAAACTCAACGCACGCCATGACCCACTGGATCTGTGACGGTTTCGTGCCGGTCATCCACTCAAGCGGGAACGGGAACGGCTTAAGGGGGTCGCTAGGCGCCGTGGGTCTTCCTGTTTATCGAGCGCCAAAGCGTTCTTCGAGCGGCCTCTGTGGCCATCGGAGAACGATCATGGAATCGCCTGAAACTGAACTCACCGCCACCAAGCGCCAGGTCTGGAATGCCGGAAGGGCCGTTGGCGCTAAGCGTGCACTGAAACCGAAGCAGATTTGGGAGATCCGATTTTACCTAAATCAGCGCCGCCGTTTGCGAGATCGAGCGCTGTTCGATCTGGCGATCGACAGCAAACTCAGGGGCTGCGACTTGGTGCAGATGAAGATCGGCGACCTTGTCAGCGGCGGACAAATTCGAACGCGTGCGATCGTCATGCAGCAGAAAACAGGTCGGCCTGTTCAATTCAAGCTGCTTCCAGACGCTAGGGCAGTCTACTGGCCTGGCTTGAGCGGCGGGGCGGCACGGTGGACGACTATGTCTTTCCGAGCAGGGTTGACCATAATGGGCATCTCAGCACCCGACAGTATGCCCGGCTCGTCGATGAATGGGTGACAGGGGTCGGTCTGATGCGAAACGAGTACGGGACGCACTCACTTCGCCGGACGAAGGCATCAATAATCTACCGGGCAACCGGCAACCTTCGCGCCGTCCAGATCCTCGTCGGTCATAGCAAGATCGAGAATACGGTGCGCTATCTCGGGATCGACGTGGAAGACGCGCTCACCTCAGCCGAAAACACCGAAATCTGACTCGATGGCTCCTCGCGTCCCGCGAGGGGCCATTTTAACGCGCTTGGGAAAATTGCTGCCCTTCCCAAGCCGCTTATCGAACGGCAGAGTTGGTCAAAAGCCGTTATCACTGGAAGATCTGCGGAAGTCCGACTTTGGTCGCTACCTGCCGGAATAGCGGACCTTCCGCACTTGGGGTTCAAGATTTGACCGCTGAGCGTCTCATAAGGGCCGGCGACCGCCGTTCCCTATAACGGCCGCGAGTGGCGAACATCAAGCCTCGGTCTTACTGTTTTGCTCGAGAACAGCGCGGCTGAAACACCATGCCGCCGTCAGCCACAACAGAGCAAAAACGGTGAGAAAGCCCCATTCGACCGGGTGGCCAGACACCATTCTGAGCGCGGCGATACCAACGGCTACTGACCGATGGCCAGCAGCACTGCGATCCATTGCATCGCTTTCGGCCAGAACCGACAGGCCATCGCGGCATCAGTGGCCCCTACAACCATGAGGAAGAAGAAGATGTTAACGGAGTCTTCGTCGCCGATGATACCGACCGCAGCGTTCGACCAGAACGTGAAAATGGCGGTAAAACCACCGATCAGGTAGCCAATACGCGGCGCACCGGGTCGGGCAAATCGCGCCGCAAGCTCTACCACGGTTCCGACAACGCCGAGCAGCATAGCAGCGAAAACGAAATCCCCGGCGGTCCAATTCACTTCGTCGGTCATCTTCATGGCTAAAGCAGGCAGAAACAACAGCGCCAGAAGGCTGCCCCAGCCGGCAATACGCCATCCATTCAAAAGCGGGGATCGGGTCAGAGATAGGTCTTTCATAATCGGGTCTCCCAGTGGTTTTCTCGCTGTGGCCTTCGGTCGGCCGCGTATGAAAGGCATGAGCAATTTATGAGCAATGGCTGAAATCACGCTCAACGCTTGCTCCGCTCGCGAGATGACGCCAGACCGCCGGGGCATGGAGACACCAGCCCGCATCCTACGCTTTGACGCGTTCCAGCTCGATGGCGACAACCGGCAACTGTGCAAGGATGGCATACCCATCGAGCTTGGGACCTGGTATTTCGACGCCTTGGCCCTGCTCGTCTCGCGGCGCGGGGAGCTTGTCACCAAGGACGTGTTCATGGAACAGGTCTGGCACGGCATTCCGGTGACGGACGAGGCGCTAACGCAATGTGTCCGGACGTTGCGCCGTGCACTGGGCGATGATGCCGCCAATCCACGCTTCATTGAGACCGTGCCCCACGGCTATCGCTTCGTCGCGGAAATACTCAAGCCGCTGCAGATGCCACCACGTGCACAAGGATCACAGGTCGCCGGTGTCTCCACGCTGGCGGGCCTTATGTCAGGTGCGGTGGCCGGCCTGATCTACGGCATGATTGCAGCGACGGGCAGCAGCGCGCAGGTGCTGATCCTGGCGGCGATGATCGACGCGCTCGGCCTGCTCGCCGGTGCGGGGCTCGGCACCGGGATGGCTACAGCTCTGACGTGGCGCGGCCGCGCTGATGGCTGGCTGGTGGCCGGAGCCGCGATCGGCGGCCTTACCGTCGGTGCGTTAGGCAACCTGCTCGAGAGGGAAAACGTAGGTTTGCTATCGGGGGTGTCCATAGCGAATGTCACCGGGCCCCTTGAAGGGGTGGTGCTAGGCACGGCCGCGGGCGTCGTCGCCTGGGCGGCATTGATAGGATATCATTGGCGGATAGTGACCGCCGTTTCCCTTATCGCAGGTGCTGGCGCAGCTGCCCTTATTTTCTTCTCCGGCGGGACATTGCTGGTCGGCTCTCTTCAAGCCCTTACGCAGGGCCTTTCCGGAACGCAGATGAACCTTGCAGATATTGGCATATTGATCGGAGAGACTGGACTTACGAGGAAAGCAATTTTGCTCACGATCTGTGAGGAAAGCCAACTCTTCATTCTGTCGATCGGTATAAGCCTCTTTGTTGCGCGTAATCGATCAATGAAGCCCGATTAGGAAACGCAGGCTGCCACATATTGATTTACAGCCGTCATTCGCTTCCCAGCCATGACTAAGGTCGTTGCGCAATACCGAAAACAATATGACGACTTCTGGCGCAACGAGGCATTCATCCCGGCGGGTGGGAGTGACGATCCTGGTCGACAGCTGACGGGAAAGCGGAACGTCTGCTGCTGAGGATCGATAATTGGGCGCTAAGCGTCCGGTATGGATCGGCCGCTGCCGTTAGCCGACAGTAAGTATCTTCGAACCGCCGATAAGGCTCTGCCTTTGCAGAAACAGCAATCGGGCCATTTGGCGTAATCTGTTGAGGTACCGCCTGTCGCTAAAGCGAGACGTCAGGCTGTGTGGGTCAACGCTTCTTCGGCCTAACATCATCTCTTGGCTTACCGCTTTTTGTCCGTTGTGCTGCCGCTTTTGCGCCCGCAAGCACGGGACCGCAGGCTGCGGATTTCGCGTCACCAACATCCACAAATGCAAGCACGGCAGCAGGCGGACTGGCCAGCAGCGCCAAGCCAAGTCCGGCGCCCGAGCGGCCTACAAGTTCCGGGCTGATGACGTTCAGCGACGGAACACCGAAATGGCCGCCAATGCCTACCGGCGACTGGCCCGAGAACAGGCTGAACTTCTTGCCGTCGGCCCGCATTCCAATATCGAGAGCCTCTGTCTTGAAGCTGAAACCGCCGCGCCCGGTAATCACGTTCTTTCGCGTGTCGATCAATATGGGGTCTGTGCTGGCCAGGCCGTTGCGAACGGTAAAGGCGACGAGTCCGCAATTTATCTGCACCGGTTCCTTCAGTCGCCCCTGAAACATTTTGTAGGCAAAGGTGCCAAGGTCTAGCTCAGAAAGCTGTACGTTGCGCGTCCAAAAACTTCCTTGGGGAATGATAAAGGCAATGCGGCCCGTTGCACTCGCCAGACTGTCATGAATGGTGTCACCGCGCCCTGCCAATTTTATGCGGCCGTGGATCATCCCCGAGGTGCCAGCTTCGGCAACGCCATATCCTGCCAGCAGTGTTGCAAGGGGAGTGGGAGCAAGGCGAATGTCATAGCTGTCGGCGGCCGGTCGCTGCCTTGCGTCCAATATGATGTCTGCCGCTACCTTTCCCCGTGCCATAGCAAAGGTGAGAGGCGACAGAGCGAGACGCCCGTTGTCCAAAGCGAGGCTAAGATCAATGTTGGAGACTGGCACGTTGCGCGATCGCACGACGCCGATCTTCCACTTCAGCGCTGCGTCGAAAGCCTGCATCCTTTCTACGGGGAAGGCTGCGTCCGGCAGAATGCGGTTAGGCGCCGCACCGGTTGCCGCAGCCGCAGCGGCAGCACCCTTCGCTTCGACAATGTCTGGGTTATAACCGATGAAGGGTGCAGCATCGATGATGTCGAGACGCCGAGTGGTCAGTTCGGAATCCAACCTGATCCGGCCGCCGTTGGTAACGGTCAATTCTCCGGCGACATCACTGTTTCCAAATGTGCCACTTAGTTTGGTGAAACGATAGACCTCGCCGTCTTTCACAAGCTGGCTCTTGAGGCGATAGGTTCGCGTTTGCGGAATGAGCACTCCAATGATCGCCAACAGCTCGGACAAATCTCGGCCTGTGGCCTGGGTCTGCAACGGCACATTCTCTATGTCCGCGACAGACGGGAGATTTCCCTTCACATCTATAACATTGGCGCCCGCCCATGCGCGCAGGCTCAGCTGGTTGCGACCACGATTGGCCGTTTCATCGGGCGAATAAAGTTTGGCTGTCACACGAAAGGGCGTTTCGCGGATGCGTCCCGTTCCGTTCACGCCCACGGTTTTATCGATGCGAGCGTCGATGGAATTGATTTCGTCGAACTGGAGATCGGTAAGGAGCCTCATGCGCGGATCGAGATAGCGCAAGCGCGTGCCGGCGACGCTGGCCCTGTCGATCCGGGGAAAGGTGAGCGGCTTGCCACCCTTGCCGTCGCCAAAAGTCCAACTGTTAGCGTCATGGGCGCGATTCCATTCAAGGTCGATCGCTGCGTCGTCCAGAACTAATGAATAAAAATGCCGCTTCCCAAACAGCAGGGAGAGCGGTGCGATCCGGGCATCTACCTGTCGCGCAGTAAAGAGCGAACGTCTCTCAGCCCATGCAGGATTGGCGACGGTCAGCCCCTGCGCGAGAAATTTGATGCTGAAAGGCGCGAAATAGAGCTGGAAGTCGCCTTTTACCTTTGTGTGCCGTTCAGTAAGCGCCGTCACTGTCCGTTCAAAAGGCCCTTTGAGAAATCGGCCTTTGGTGACGAAAAGGATAAGCCAGGCACCGAAAATCGCGATCAGGACGGCGAGGCCGATTTTACCCAGTGGATGGAAACGCCGCCATGTTGCCTTGACCTGGAAGCCTCTCCCATCGGGCAATAGATTGGACGGCGCGATTCCCATCGAGGGTAAACGGCGAAAGTAGGCAAAATGTTGCCTTGGAACTTGGATGTGGAGCGAACAGACCCCGTCCTGACGGTTACCGGACAGTCCGGATCTAAAGATGTGAACTTGGTGCCTGAATGGCGACAAAGGGTCGACGGGCGACTGTCCGATCTCTTGTCCCGTGATGGATCGCGAAAGCGTGAACGAGCGTCTGCGTTAAAGAGATTGGAACGTGCCCTTGAGCGTAGTAGGCGGCGATGTAAAACTCGGAAGGCCATCACCTGGCCGTTTCATCAGTCGCGGAAGAGGAGTGGTGCGAATTCGCGCAGGCTGCGTCGCCACGAAAGGAACTCATGCGCCGTGTCCTGCGACACATAGAATACGCTGCGATAACCCGCCTTCTTGAGCGCATCTGATTCCTCGCGCGGATCGCGACGGGGCGTTCCAGCAGGCCCCCGGGCACGGCCGCCATCCAGTTCCCGGCTGCCGTAACTGACAAAAACCAGCTTCACCTTGTCCTTAAAGCCAGGCGTCTTGTTAACGTCGTCCAGCGAGAAGCTGCCGCCGCTAAACAGCCCGATATGAGAAAATTTGTCGAGGTTCGCAGGTGCGATCGCCTTCGTTTCGAACCCGCCCATTGACAAGCCCGCGAGCGCGCGTTGCTTCTGGTCCGGCAGGGTGCGGAAGTGCGAATCGACATAAGGGACCAGTTCGTTGACCAGCACCGTCTGGAACGGCTTAACGTCGAAGCTGGGCAGCGTTCCGGGCCGTGCATCGTTGGTCATGCCATAAGTCATGACGATGATGAACGGCCGCGTCTTTCCGACGGCGATCAAATTGTCCATGATGAGGTTGGCATGCCCCTGATTGGACCAGGCGGTCTCGTCCTCGCCCCAGCCGTGCTGCAGATAAAGGACCGGGTAGCGTTCCTTCTGGTTCGCATCATAGCCGGGTGGCGTGTATACGAAGGCGCGGCGGTGCGTGCCCGTGCTGGGCGACGGAAACAGAACCTGCGAAACCCGGCCATGCGGCACGTCCTTGACCGCGTAGAAATCGGCATCGTGCGCCGGCACTTCGATGCCGCTTTCCCACCGGACGCTGCCATAGAAGTTGAGCGCGCCCGGATCGTTGAAGGTGCCGCCGTCGACGTTCAGATGGTAATAATGAAAACCCTCGTCTAGCGGCCCTTCCGACGTGCCCATCCACGATCCGTCAGGCGCCTTGGTCAGCACCGTGCCGCCGCGGCCGCCAAGGCCCAGCGTCGCACGCACCGCTTTTGCATCAGGTGCGATCACTTTGAACCGGACATAGCCCTGCGAATTAACCTGAGGGTAGGCTTGGCCAGGCTGGTTGAGGGTGGAAGGCTTGAAATCCTCGATCACGGCGGACGCGGGCGGGGAAGCGGCAGGTGTCGAAGCGGGCTGAGCCAGCGCACCACTGATCCCGATCGTCAAAGCTAGACCTGCAGTCAAAGCCCTTCTCATGCCGTTCTCCCCTCTATCCAATAAACTTTATTACTCTGACTATATGCATATCGGTGGATCAGGCAAGCTCTGAGCACCGTCCCGACTAGAGGCGGGTCAAGATCAAGACCAGCCGTGCTCCGCTTCGAACGCGGAGCAAATGCGCCGATATCGAGGTAGCAGTCGAGCACTTGTCCAATGGACACATTATAGCCGGCGCATTTGCCGACGGCGCACGCCGTTTGAAGCCATCAAACGGGATTGCATAACTGGATCGTCACGCGTCTAACGCTTCGACATCGCAGATTAGGCGGCGTGGACAAATTGGTTAGAAGCGAGCTTTCCAAGTGTCGTCTGGATACTTGATGATCTGCCGCCGCCATATCCAGATGGCGAAGGCGAACATCAGCACGCCGGAAGTGATGCCCGCAGCCCATCCCCTCTGAT
>NZ_JBMDWL010000071.1:0-33499 GCF_048594625.1 Sphingobium sp. | reverse complement strand
GGCACGGTGCTCGGCACGGCGATCGTGGCGGCCAATGGCAGCTATGTCGCGATATTGAGCACACCGCAGACCAATGGCCAGACGCTGACGCTGGTGCAGACGGATGTTGCGAACAACGCGTCGGGACCAGTGCCGGTGATCGCGCCGGACAGCACGGCGCCGCTTGCGCCCACTGGGGCGGTCAACGGGACCGGGACGGTCGTTAACGGCACGGGCGAAGCGGGCGCGACGATCCAGATCACTGATCCGGTGGGCAATGTCATCGGTACGACGACGGTGGCAGGCAATGGCACCTATAGCGTTACGCTGACCACGCCGCAGGCCAACGGCCAGACGCTGGGCATCATCCAGGCGGATACGGCGGGCAATGTGTCGCCGCAGATATTTACGATAGCGCCGGATATTACAGCCCCTGTCGCCCCGACAGGCACGGTGTCTTCGGACGGCACGACCGTGAACGGCACTGGCGAAGCGGGCGCGATGATCCGCATTACCGATCCGCTGGGCAATGTCATCGGCACGGCGATCGTTTCTGGCAACGGCACCTACAGTGCCATATTGACGACGCCGCAGACCAATGGTCAGACGCTGGGCATTACCCAGGCCGATATTGCCGGGAATATTTCGCAACCCGGTTCGGCCGTGGCGCCCGACATTACGCCGCCAGCAGCACCGACGGGAGCGATAAACGGCAGCGGTACGGAAGTGACCGGCACGGGCGAAGTCGGCGCGACCATCCGCATCACCAATGCGGACGGCGTGGTGTTGGGCACGGCCGTGGTGACCGCAAACGGCACCTATTCCGCCATGCTGACGACGCCACACACCAATGGTCAGGCGCTGACGGTTGCGCAGACGGACGGCGCGGGCAACATATCTCCACAGGTTGGCCTGATCGCGCCGGATACGACGCCACCGGCCGCCCACACCGCCGCCATTGCCGCCAATGGCGGGTCGGTCAATGGTCAGGGTGAAGCAGGCGCCACGATTACCGTGCGCAATGCCGGGGGGACGATCCTTGGCACCGCAGTCGTAGCTGCCAATGGCACCTATTCCGTCGCGCTCAACCCGGCACAGCTCAATGGCGAACGGCTGACCGTGACGCAGGCGGATGCGGCAGGCAATCTTGCCCCCGATGTCGCGGTGACCGCGCCTGACCTGACGCCGCCAGCTGCGCCAACGGCCAGCGTGTCCGCCAATGGCACGGTGGTCAGCGGCAACGGTGAGGTCGGTGCGACGGTGACGGTTACGACCGCCGCTGGCGTCGCGATCGGGTCTGCGGTGGTTGCGGCCAACGGTACTTATTCGGTGACGCTGACGCAGGCGCAGGCCAATGGCGAAACGGTCGGCGTGATCCAGACCGATGCCGCCGGTAATCCATCGACGCAAACCAGTGCCGTAGCGCCCGACATCACGGCGCCATCAGCACCGGCCAACCTGACGGTCAGTACCGCTGGCACGACATTGACCGGCATTGGCGAAGCAGGGGCGACGGTACGCGTGCGCGATGGTACTGGCACGGTGATCGGCACGGCGCAGGTGGGATCGGACGGCCGTTTCACGGTCACCCTGTCGTCTCCGCAGGTGGGAGGCCAGAACCTGACCGTCGACCAAACCGATGCAGCAGGCAATCAGTCGGCCAGCGCCGCCGTTGGCGCGCCGTTCGACATTGCGGCGTTCGACAACAGCACCATTGCGCTGATCGACCTGTTGCCGGTTTCGAGTGCGGTCAACCATGGCAATGCGAACTATGTCGCGCTGGTGTCGCTAGGCGTGCTCGATCTGCAGGCGCAGGTGCTGGGTACGGCAAGCGTGGGCTTCACGGTGGCGGACGGGCACAGCCTGAATGCGGTCTTCACCTATGACGCGACGCTGACCATAGGCGTGGCGGCGGGCTATTCCGTTGCGGTGCAGCGGTGGAACGGCACGCAATGGGTGTCGTTGACGGGCGGCAGCGGCGCGTCCCTGTTGCAGCTGGCGCTGTTGGGCGGAAACCTAGTCAGCACCGAAACATTGGGACCGGGCCTGTATCGCGCCTTTGCGACATTCGATGGCCCGGCCGGCGTCGGACTGCTGGGATCGCTCAACGTGTCCGGCACGGATTCCGACTTTACGGACATTGGCGGGATCGTGCCGCTGCAGGTGCATGGCAATGTCATCACCGATCCCAGCCCTGACGGTCATATCGACATCGTCAGCCCGCAGACGGTGATCCAGAGCGTTACCGTCAACGGTGTGACGACAGCGGTCAATGCCGACGGAACGGTGATCAACGGATCGTTCGGCCGTCTGGTCATCAATCTGGACGGAACCTATACCTATACCCCGTCCGCCAGCGCGGCAGCGATCGGCAAGACGGATGTGTTCCAATATACGCTGATCGACCGCAGCGACGGCGAAACGGAAACGGCCAATCTGTCGATCACGATCGGCAGCCCTGACATCACCGCGCCGCCGGTGGCCAATCATGATGTGGCGAACGCGGCGGTCGTATATCAGAATGTTGTCGAAACCATCGCGACGGCGCAGGGCTTCACCTTTACGACGGGGGCGGGGGCTGTCATCCTGCCATCGACGGGCTCCAATTCGAGCAGCTTCACGGTGGGAGCCAACAGCCAGTCCGACGTTACGATCACGGTCGTCCGCGGCGGATCGATCAGCGTGTTGCCAAGTTATACCATCACCATCCGCAATGGTGCGGGGACGGTTGTCGGAACCTATTCCGCGACGGCCGTGGCGGGACTGCCGCTGGGCGCGGGGATCACCCATACGTTCGATGATCTGCCGCCGGGTACATATAGCTATACCGTATCGAGCACCAATATAGTGGGCACGGGCTACGGGTCGACGGTCTATATCGGCCAGTCTGTGACGCATTTCGACCAGTTCAGCGTGTCGGGCGTGACCGGTACGCAGGGCGAATTGCTGGCCAATGACACGACCGGCACCGCCTTTGTCGTGGTGAAGGTTGGGACGGGCAGCGGCTTTGTGGAAGTCGGGGAATCGCCCATCACCATCAACGGGGCCTATGGGACGCTGACGGTCAACGAAACGGGCCATTATACCTATACACCCAGCAGCAGCATCCCGCATTCGACGGTCAATCTGGTGGACAGCTTCACCTATCAGATCGTCCAGCCCAACGGCACGACCGCCACTGCGACGCTGGATGTGACCATCAACGTGGGTTCGGGTACGACATCGTCGATCATGTCGATCGAGGAAAACAGCGTACAGGCGGACGATGTTTCGGCCTTTGGCGACGATACGCACCAGATGGCCAGAATGGTGGACGATTCATCGCAACCGGCCGCAGAGCCTGTTGCGGAACCGGCCCATGTCGCGGCCAGCGATACGGATCAGGCCGACTCTGCCACGTCGGATGATGTACTGGGCGATCTTGCCGCTCAGATGTCCGATGGACAAGGCGACATGGATGATTTGCTGGGCAGTTATCTTGACAGTCAGCCATTGCCCGACGGTGCGGACGCGGGTGGCACTGTGGCGCCCGACACGACCGACCTGACGGCTGTGGACATGCCATCCGACCCGTTGAACTATCTGTCGACGCCGGACGACATTGAAAAGCACAGCCAAGTCAATACGCATGTTGTGTAAGGTCGTGACGCAAGACGGGCGTGTGCGCTATTCGTTGGAAAGGCGCGGAAATGGCCATGTTGTCTCGTTAGCATGATCGTAACCAATGTTACGCATCCTGATCATGACTGGAAGAGGATATGACCGGGATGGACGCAATGTTCCATGGCGGCAGAGTCTGTTTGTTGGTTGCTGGCAGTCTGCTGATGATGGCAGCGGCGGTCGCTGAGACCGGACCGGCGGTCAACGCTGCCGATCCGGTCACGCTGGAAGAAGCGGCACATGAAGCGATCGCCTGGCACCCGATATTGACGCAGGCAGCGGGCGAACTCAACGCCCGTGGCGAAGAGGTCAACGTCGCCCGCGCCGGTTATTCGCCGCAGATCAGCGCCGGGTTCGTCACCGGATATGACAGCCGCCTGACCGGCGACTGGCGTCCCCGGCCACAAGTCAACGCTACGCAGATGCTTTATGATTTCGGCAAGGTCGGCAGCGCCGTCGACTCGGCGGAGGCGGGTACGCGCATCGGACAGGCGCAGATGCTGCTGGCGATCGACGGCCTAGTGCGCGACACCGGTTACGCCGTCATCGAATTTCAGCGCGGCGAGGCGCTGCACCGTGTCGCGATGGAACAGCTGGAGCGGATCAGGGCGATCAGCGATCTGGTCGACAGCCGCGTGGCGAAGGGCGCGGCGACCCGGTCCGACGGGCTTCAGGCGCAGGCCCGCGTCGAAGCATCTATCGCCACCCTGTCGCAGATCGAGGCGTCCCGGCGTCGCTGGTCCAGCAATCTCGCCTATCTGCTGGGCCGCACCGCGCCGCCGCAGAATGTGGAGGTCGACGCGCCCGGATGGTTGATGGCTGCTTGTCGTCAGCCGCCGCCAGACTGGGACGATGTGCCCGCCGTCATGGTGGCTGAAGCGCAGCGGGATCAGGCTGCGGCCGATCTGCGCCGTCGTAAGGCGGAACAATTGCCCACCATTTCGGTAGGCGGCACCGGGACGATCGATGTGTCGGCGCCGCTGTCCGACCGGCGCAGCGCCTATACGCTGGGTTTCAACGTGACCAGCAATGTGTTTGGCGGCGGCATTACCAAGGCGCGCGTACGCGGCGCGGCCCATGCTCTGGAGGCGGCGGATGCCGCGAGCGACCGCGCCCGCAACGAAACCGCGCAGCGTCTGGCCGAAGCGCAGCAGCAGATCGACAGTCTGGGCGCGCTGCTCAAGACGCTGGCATCGCGGGAGGGCAATATGGACGAAACCGGCAAGCTGTACCGCATGCAATATCTGGAAATGGGCACGCGTACGCTGGTCGACCTGCTGAATGCCGAACAGGAATATCAGCAGGTCCGGTTTGAAGCGACCAATGCGACCCATGACCTGCGGCGATTACAGCTCGACTGCCTGTATAATTCGGGGCGGACGCGGGCGGCATTTCACCTGACCGGCATGGTGGTGCGCGGAGTGACGCTATGAACATGATGCCCCCGATCCGCCCGCCTATCAACGGCGATGCGACCGATGCCTGGCTGGAACTGTTGCAGCTGGTGGCGCGCCATTATGGCCTGCCCAACAGCGAACAGGGGGCAAAGCTGGCGGGCCTGTGGTCGGGCACCGATGGCGAACAGGCGCGGGTGCGCAGCATGGCGCGGGCGCTGGGCCTGTCCGTCCGTTTCCGTGTGCCGGGGATCGGCGAACGCATGGGGGGATGGCGCCTGCCCATGATCGTGCGGATGAGCGACGGCGCGCTGGCGCTGGTCAGCGATATTTCGGATGAGGGCGAGGCGACCCTGACGCTGGCGGGGGAGGGCGGGTTGCGCGCCCATATGGCGATCGCAGACGTGGCGCGTGGCGCGACCCTGCTGGCCGTTGCCCGGCCGATGCGCGCCGCGCCCGATGCGCGGGTCGATCCCTATATTCACCGGCATCAGGAAAACTGGCTGCGCCGCATCCTGCATCAGGACAGCCGATCCTACGGCCATGTCATGATTGCGTCGTGCATCGCCAACCTGCTGGGCCTGTCGGGCGTCATCTTTTCCATGCAGGTCTATGACCGGGTGGTGCCCGCCGAATCCTATCCCACGCTCTATATATTGACGCTGGGCGTTGCGCTGGCGATCGGGTTCGATTTCCTGCTGCGGCGGCTGCGCATGAACATCGTCGATGTGCTGGGTAAGCGCGCGGACCTGCGCATGTCGGACAAGGTGTTCGGTCATGCCCTGCGCGTGCGCAACCGGGCGCGGCCGACATCCACCGGCACCTTCATCGCGCAGCTGCGCGACCTCGATCAGGTGCGTGAATTGCTGACATCTACCACGGTCGCGGCGATGGCGGACCTGCCCTTCTTCCTGATATTCCTGGTCATATTGTGGTTCATCGGCGGGCCGCTGGTGCTGGTGCCGATGGCGGCGGTGGTGCTGATGATCGTGCCGGGCATATTGGCCCAGCGTAAATTGCGCGCCTATGCGACGGCGTCGATGCGCGAATCCTCCTTGCGCAATGCGCTGCTGGTGGAGGCGGTACAGGGCATAGAGGATATAAAGCTGTTGCAGGCGGAGGAACGGTTCCAGCAACATTGGAACCGCTACAATGCCGAAGCGGGCGAGGCGCAGCTGAAGATGCGCGGCCTGACCAACAGCCTGACCGTATGGACCCAGAATGTGCAGAATGGCGTCTATGCCGGGACGATCTGCGTCGGCGCGCCCATGGTCATTGCGGGCGACATTACGACGGGCGTGCTGGTGGCGTCGTCCATATTGGGTTCGCGCATGATGGCGCCCATGTCGCAGGTGACCGCGCTGCTCAGCCGGTTCCAGCAATCGCGCGTTGCCATCGGCAGCCTCAACCAGATCATGGGCCTGCCTGTCGATCGGCCGGATGACGAGCATCGCATTTCCGTCAATGCGCTGTCGGGCGCCTATTCCATCGCGGGCGGCGTGTTCAGCTATGCCGATCCCAACAGCCCGCCTGCGCTGACCGTTCCTGAACTGGAAATCGCGCCGGGGGAAAAGATCGCCCTGCTGGGCCGGAACGGGGCGGGTAAATCGACCCTGCTTCAGGCGCTGTCGGGCATGATGCAGCCGGTATCGGGCGAAGTGCTGATCGACAGCCTGGCGCTGCATCATATCGATCCGCACGACCTGCGCCGGGACGTCAGTTTCCTGTCGCAGGACAGCCGCCTGTTCCATGGCACCATTCGCGAAAACCTGACGCTGGGCGCGCCGGACGCTTCGAACGAGGAAATCGTGTCGATGCTGGCGATGACGGGCGCGATCCAGTTCGTCCGCCGCCTGCGCAGCGGGCTGGAACATGTCATATTGGAAGGCGGCAACGGCCTGTCGGGTGGACAGGTGCAGGCATTGTTGCTGACCCGCCTGCTGTTGCGCCAGCCGCGCGTGGCGTTGCTGGACGAACCGACCGCCGCGATGGACGAAGTGTCGGAACGGCATTTCATCGATGGTCTCAAAAACTGGGCGCAGGGCCGAACGCTGGTGATCGCGACGCACCGGATGCGGGTGCTGGAGCTGGTCGATCGGGTGATCGTGATCGATAATGGCAAGATCCTGCTGGATCAGCCCAAAGAGGTGGCGTTGCGCACGATGCAGGCGAACCGGGCGAGGGTGGCATGAGCAGCGCGGCGATCGACGACGAATGGCAGTTCGACGATGAAGGGCGCAGCCGTCTGGTCGGGGCGACCCGGCTGTTGTGGCTGGTTACCGCCCTGTTCGTCGCCCTGTTCATATGGGCATGGTTCGGCAAGCTGGACGAAGTCGCCAGCGGCAGCGGGCGGGTGGTGCCCACCAGCCGCGAACAGGTGATCCAGTCGCTGGAAGGCGGCATATTGGCCAAGCTGATGGTGAAGCAGGACGACATCGTCCGGCCGGGCCAGATATTGGCGCAGCTCGACCCGACGCAGGCCGGATCGACGGTGGATGAAAGCGCCGCCAAATATCGCGCCGCTTTGGCCAGCGCCGCGCGGCTGCGAGCGGAAGTGACGGGCAGGACGATTGTCTTTCCCCGCGAACTGGATGGCTATCCCGACCTGAAGGCCGCCGAAACGCGCCTCTATCAGGACCGGCGCAACAGCCTTGCCAGTTCGGACGCGCTGATCGATGAATCGCTGGCGCTGGTCAGCAAGGAAGTGGGGATCGGCGAATCGCTGATTTCCGTCGGCGCCGCCAGCAATGTGGAGGTGTTGAGGCTCAAGCGTCAGCGCGCCGAACTGCAACTCAAGAAATCCGATCTGCGGTCGCAATATATGGTGGAGGCGCAACAGAATCTGGCCAAGGTCAGCGAAGAGGTGGAGGCGCTGGCCCCTGTCGTGCGCGGACGGTCCGACACGCTTAAACGCCTGACGGTGCGGTCGCCGGTGCGCGGGATCGTCAAAAGCATCGATGTGTCGACCATCGGCGGCGTGGTGACGCCCAATGGCGAAATCATGAAGATCGTGCCGCTGGACGATCAGTTGCTGATCGAAGCGCGCATGTCGCCGCGCGACATCGCCTTCATCCATCCGGGGCAGCGGGCGACGGTGAAGATCACCGCCTATGACTATTCCATCTATGGCGGTCTGGAAGGACAGGTGTCGAGCATTTCGCCCGACACGATCAAGGACGAGGTGAACCCGGAAATCTATTATTACCGCGTCTTCGTACGGACCCAGTCCGTCGCGCTGGTGAACAAGGCGGGCAAGCGTTTTCCCATCGTGCCGGGCATGATCGCCACGGTCGACGTCCACACCGGCAGCAAGACGGTGATGCAATATCTGATGAAGCCCTTCAACCGCGCGCGTGAAGGCCTGCGCGAACGATGACGGCGCCGGGAGCGGACAGGCTGGCCGCCATCGGCGACCGGCTGGGCGATGCGCCGTCCATCCTGATCGATGGCACGCCGGGCATGATGCTGTTCCTGTCGTTCACCGATGGCGACCAGCGTGCCCGCACCATCAACGTTGCGGGGCAGGATGCCGCAGCATGCTGGCGCGCGGCGTTGCCGCAGCTGATGGCGGCGGGCGACCGGCTTGACTGGCTGCGCGTCGATTGGGTGCAGGCGGTCGAGGAAAGCGACTGGCGGAGCCTGCGCCAGCGGCTGGATGCGACCAAGCGCAATTATTTCCGGCTGGGCATTTCGCTCGATGCGCGGCTGGAACGGGCGTTTCTGGAAACCGAAATCAATGCCAATGCCATGCTCTATGGCGGCAAGGATCATCACAGCGCCATCGTGAATGAAGGGCATTTCCGGCGCTATGCCCGGCTGCGTCATGGCATCGATACCATCGATTTTGCGGATGACGCCCCGGTTTGGCTTTTTTCGACCGCCGGCCTGTTCATGGGCGACGATGGCGTCATCCATTCCATCAGCGAACAGGGGCGTCATGCCGGACGGCGCAGCGTGGCGCGGCTCGACCCCGATCTGCTGTTGCAGATGATCGGCGATGGCAGCGCCTATCTGGCGTCCCAGATCCAGGATGGCGGGCGCTTCCATTATGGCTGGCACCCCTGTTTCGACCGGTCGATCGGCGCCTATAACAGCCTGCGCCACGCCAGCACGACATACGCCATGCTGGAAAGCTGGGAAGTGACGCGCGATCCCCTGTTGCTGGCGGCGATCGAACGATCGCTGGCCTGTCTGGAACGCGACCTGATCGGCCATATCGACCTGCCCGACGGTAAGCCCGCCGCCTTTCTGATCGATCCGGGTGGGGAAGCGAAGCTGGGCGGCAATGCCGTCTGCCTGCTGGCGCTGGTCAAATATAGCGAATTGCTGGCGACCGACCGCTTCGCCGAACTGATGAACAGGCTGGCGACCGGTATCCTTCATATGCAGGATGCCGATACCGGCCAGTTCGTCCATGTTCTCAACTATCCCGCGCTGACGGTGAAGCAGCCTTTCCGTATCATCTATTATGATGGAGAGGCGGCATTCGGGCTGATGCGCCTCTATGGCCTGACCGGCGATACGCGCTGGATCGATGCGGTGGAGCGGGCCTTTGCCCATTTCATCACGGCGGGCCATGCCAATGCGCATGATCACTGGCTGGGCTATTGCGCGAACGAACTGACACGGCATCGGCCAAGGGCGCAATGGTTTCGTTTCGGGCTGGACAATGTGCGCGACTATCTGGATTTCGTGGAAAACCGGATCACCACCTTTCCCACGCTGCTGGAACTGATGATGGCCGCGCAGCATATGATCGCGCGCCTATCCGACGATCCGGAACATCGCCATCTGCTCGACAGCATTGACATCAACCATTTCTATCGGGCGCTTCATGCCCGTGCGCATTATCTGCTGAACGGTCATTTCTGGCCGGAACTCGCCATGTTCTTCGCCAATCCGCGCCGCATCGTCGGCAGTTTCTTCATCCGCCATCATGGATTTCGCGTGCGGATCGACGATGTCGAACATTATCTGTCCGGCCTGATCGCCTATCGCCGCTATCTGATGCAGCAGCGGGGCGAGGAAAAGGCGATGCCGACGGATCATGGCTGGACGGCGCGCAGCGTGGTGCAGGCGACCGGCGGGCGCTGGCTTTCCCCTCCGCCTGCAGGCTGGGGCGCGAACGGACTGTGCATATTTCCGCCCAGCCTGCGCGATGGCGAGATGGTCGTGATGCGCGGGCGGGAGGGGGAGCGCGGCATCGCGTCACGCATGATCGACCAGTTGGCGCCAAAGGCCGCCGCCATCATCACCAGCGCGCCGCAACGCTTTGCCGGTCATGCCCTGCCGTTGCTGGCCGTACCGGACAATGACGAAGCGATATTGGCGCTTGGCCGCCATGCGCGCGCGGCGATGGCGGGAAAGCTGATCGGCGTTACAGGCAGCGCGGGAAAGACCACCATGGTCGCCATGCTGGCGCAGGCGCTGCGTCCATGGGGCTATGTCGGTGAAACCCGTCTCAACGCCAACCTGCCCCATGGGATTGCCTGGAACCTTGCCTCCATTCCATGGGACACGCCCCATATCGTCATGGAACTGGCGATCGGGCGCATGAAGCAAAATGCGCTGCTAACCCGGCCCGACATCGCCCTCTTCACCAATATCGCGGCGGCGCACCTGGAATATCATCACGATCTGGCCACCGTCGCCCGGCGCAAAAGCGCGATTTTCGACGGTATGAAACCGGGTGCCACCGCCATCCTCAATGCCGATATGCCGCATCTGGATCAGGTCCGCGCGCTGGCGCTCGCCCGCGAATTGCGGGTCGTCAGCTATGGCCTTTGCGCCGACGCCGATTATCGGCTGATCGACCGGCAGGATGACAGGATCGCGGTGCGTACGCCCAATGGCCAGCGCGACTATCGCCTGTCCGCACCCGGCCAGCATATGGCGCTCAACAGCGTGGCGGTGCTGGCGACATTGTCGGCGCTGTCGCTGGATGCTGCGCGGGGACTGGATGCCCTGGCCGGGTTTCGTCCGCTTGCCGGGCGAGGGGAAGAGGTCGCGCTCACCATAAATGGTCACAAAGTCGCCCTGATCGACGAAGCCTATAACGCCAATCCCGCATCGATGGCGGCGGCGCTGGAAATGCTGGGCAAGCGCCATGACGGGCGACGGGTGGCGATATTGGGCGAGATGCTGGAGCTTGGTCCCGATGCTGTCGGCTATCATAGCGCGCTTGAACCACTGATCCGCGCCCATGCGATCGAACGGGTCCATGTGGTGGGCAGGCTGTATGAACAGCTATGGGCCGGGCTGCCCCCGACGCAGAGGGGCGTATATGCCGATGATGTCGGGCAGTTGCACGATCGGCTGCGGGATATGACGCAGGACGGCGACGTCATCCTGATCAAGGGATCGCATGGCAGCGCCCTGCACGAATTGGTCGATCAGCTGAAATCCGAAGCTGTTGCGCATTTATAACCGAAACGGACCGGTTTCGATGACAAGCGCTGTTACAATATTGCGCTCTTTACAGCTTGTTAAGAAGACAGGCGCAGCCTCCCTGATATTCCGTGGCTATCAGGGGTAGTGATATGGCCTCGCGAGAGGAGAGCAGAGCATTGTCGTCGGACGGCTGTCAGGCCGACCCTTCGCTGCTATCGCTGGCCCGCCAGACGCAGCAGGCACGTTTCAACTGTTCGAAACATTTTCCTAAAAATGTATTCCGGGATTCCGCATGGGACATCATGCTGGAACTGTTCGCCATCGAACAGGAAGGGCGCAAAATGTGCGTCAAGGAAACCATGGCGATTTCCGGCGAAAGCGCGACCAGCACCATCAGAAGGCTGGAGGGGCTGGAAGAAGCAGGACTGATTTTCCGTCGCTATGATCCGATGGACCATCGCCGGATGCTGGTGCACCTGACGATCAGGGGGCGGGAAGCAATGGTCGCTTTCCTGCACCACCTGTTCGAGGTCGGCGATCCGCCGGGCCATGGCGGACCGGTCCGGCCCATATCCTTCGTCCCTAGGGCCCCGCGCCGGACCGGCAACGGTCTGCGCGATTGCAACTGACGTCCAGCGTGCCGGTCGATGGCGAGCGGGACCGGCACAGCGTCTGACAGCCGGACAGCGACCGCGCTGGCGCGGTTGCTGATCTGGCTGATCGTCCTTGCGGCGCTGCCGGTCCTGACGGGATGGCGGCATGAATTGCGCATGGGACGGCAGATGCCGGCCGCGCCGCATGGCATATTGCCGTCGCCCGTCGCTCCGTCCCGGCCATCATCTGCTCCGCCTGTGGTCGAACCGCCGCGGCTTTACGCCATTGACGCCGACCGGGCGCGTGCGGTCAATGCCGCCGTGCCCTTTGCCGACCGATCCAATCCGGCGGCGCTGCCCTTTCGCTTTACCGGCGGGGCAGGGGATCTGAACCGCGCCATCGATTGTCTGGCCGCTGCCCAATATTATGAAGCGGGCGACGATGCAGTAGGCGAACGTGCCGTTGCGCAGGTGGTGCTGAACCGGGTCCGGCATCCCGCTTTCCCCAATACGATCTGCGGCGTGATATTTCAGGGGCAGGAACGGCGGACCGGATGCCAGTTCACTTTCAGCTGCGACGGCGCGCTTGCGCGGACGCCGTCGTCGGCCGCATGGACGCGCGCGCGGACCATCGCCAGCGCCGCCATCGGTGGTGCGGTGTTCCGTCCGGTCGGCCTGGCCACCCATTATCATACCGACTGGGTGGTGCCCTATTGGAGCCAAAGCCTCGACAAGACCACCAAGGTGGGCACGCATCTCTTTTTCCGCTGGTCAGGATGGTGGGGTACGCCCGCTGCCTTTGTCCGTGGCGTCAGCGGGGTTGAACCGACCGTTTTGCGCATTGCGCGCCTGTCTCCAGCCCATCGGGATGAAACAGCGCTGGCGACCGCGATGTTGTCTGCTGAAAAAGTGCGCGACCCGATAAGCGAGGTCGACACCGCCGTTCCGCCTTCTCCGGCCAAAAGCTGGAACCCGGCGCCCACCATGCCCCTGCCGGTTGCCATCCGGCACGGTTCGCCGGTGGAAAGCGTGCAGAATGACGCGCAACCGGCCCCAACGCTGATCGCGCTCGGCCCACGGACCGGCAGGGATGCCCCGGATTCGCATTGACGCCCTGCGCCTTTCCTGAAAGCAGGAATGAACGATGCGGCAATCGTTCGAGGCAATGGAACAGTGAATCATCCCGGCACCCCGACCTTCGACCAGCTCCGTATATTTCTGACCATCGTGGATACCGGCAGCTTTGCCGCTGCGGGGCGGAAGCTCGGCCGGGCGGTGTCGGTCATCAGCTATGGCATCGCCAATCTGGAAGCGCAGCTGGGCGTCACGCTGTTCGACCGGGAAGGAACGCGCAAGCCGCAATTGACGGTGGCAGGGCGTGCTTTGCTGGGCGAGGTGCGGACCATATCGGATGGCATCGACGGGCTGCGGGCAAAGGTGAAGGGGCTGCTCGACGGGCTGGAGGCGGAGATCGACCTGGCGGTCGATGTGATGCTGCCGTCCGAACGGCTGGGCAAATTGCTGCGCGCATTTGCCACGCAATTTCCCACGGTCCAGCTGCGTCTGCATGTCGAGGCGCTGGGCGCGATCACCGCCATGGTGCTCGACCGGCGAGCGGTGATCGGCGTGTCCGGGCCGCTTTCGGCCGGGGTGGAGGGGGTTGAAGGCATGGCGGCTGGATCGGTGCTGATGGTGCCGGTCGCCGCGCCCGACCATCCGCTGGGGCGCATGACGACCATCGCGCCGGGCGCTGGGCGCGATCATATCCAGCTGGTCCTGAGCGACCGGTCGCGCTTTACCGAAGGACGCGATTTCGCCGTGACCAGTCCTAAGACATGGCGGCTGGCCGATCTGGGCGCAAAACATGCGTTGCTGCGCGAAGGGATCGGCTGGGGCAATATGCCGTTGCCGATGATCGAGGCGGATCTGGTCGCAGGGACGCTGGTCCGCCTCGCCATGCCCGACCATAGTGGTGGCACATATCGTTTTTCGGGCATCTGGCGGCGCGATACGCCACCCGGTCCGGCCGCATCCTGGCTGCTCGACCAGTTCGTTGCATTGGGCGCGCAGGATAAGGCGCAGGATGGCATGGGCGACATCTGACCCAAAAATTTCTGTCCGGTCCGTCAGCATTGCTTGTACGACGATAGTCTATAAGATCGCTAGATAAGCCGCATGATTCGGCATGGAGCGGATATGCAGGGTGAACGGGATCGGGACGGTTACGTCGCTGGCGGGCTATTCGGGCGCTGGCGGGATCGGCTGGCGCAGACGCTGCTGCGCGAACCGTCCGTGGTGCTGATCGAACGCGATGCCGACATGCTGGTTCCTCTGTCCGACCGCCGGGTTCACGCGCAACGCTGAATTGACCTGCCGCGTGTGACCGGACGATAGTCGCCGTCCTTTCCATCGCTTGATTCTTCAGGAGACCATATGGCCACCACGCCCCGCGCGACGACCCGCGCCGTCGACAGCCTGTTCCTCGACCGATGGTCGCCCCGCGCCTTCGATTCATCGGCCATATCGCAGGATGATCTGGACACTATTTTCGATGCCGCACGATGGGCGCCGTCGGCGTTCAACTATCAGCCTTGGCGGTTTCTGTACGCGCATCGCGATAGCGCCGACTGGCAGCGTTTTCTGGACATATTGCTGCCCTTCAATCAGAGCTGGGTGCAGCATGCCGGGGCGCTGATCTTCGTTCTGTCCGATACGCTGAGCGCGGCGCCGGGATCGCAGGATTTCAAGCCTTCGCACAGCCACAGTTTCGACGCGGGTGCGGCATGGGCGCTGTTGGCGTTGCAGGCGACGCGGCTTGGTTATCACACCCATGGCATGACCGGCGTCGATTTCGACAAGGCGCGGGTCGAACTGGCCGTGCCGGACCGGTTCCGCATCGAAGCCGCCGTCGCGATCGGGCGTCAGGGTGACAAGTCGATCCTGCCCGAAGCCCTGCAATCGCGCGAATTTCCCAGCGATCGCAAGGACATTGCGGAATTCGCCCATCCGGGTAATTTCGCGGCCTGACGCAGTTAATGGTCCCCTGCCTTGCGGCGGGGGGGCAATTTGGGCACGATGGGGACAGGCCGTCATGTCTGGCGGCATTGCCCCGCCACCATGAGTGCCCATCCTTCATGTCCTTGCCCGAAATGATTGCCGAAAGCGCCGTCGCGGCGGTGGTTACCAATCCCCGGCTGCCCGACAATCCCATCGTTGCGTGCAACGATGCCTTCATGGCGCTGACCGGCTATGGCGAGGCCGAAATCGTGGGCCGCAACTGCCGGTTCCTGTCCGGTGAGGGCACGGAAAATAGCGGCATCGCCGCGATCCGCACCGCCATTTTCGACCGGCGGCCGATACTGGTCGAACTGCTCAATTATCGCAAGGACGGGTCGGCGTTTCGCAATGCGGTGATGATCGCGCCGATCTTTGGTCCCGACGGCAGCCTGCACTGGTTTCTGGGGTCGCAGATGGCGGTGGGCGAAGTGGACGTCGATCGCCGCGTGGATGCCGCCTCATTGATAGAGGCGCTGACCGATCGCCAGCGTGCCGTGCTGTCGGGTATGGCCGCGGGACAGCTCAACAAGCAGATCGCCTATGATCTGGGCCTGACCGAACGCACGGTGAAGATGCACCGGGCGGCGATGTTCCGGGGCCTCGGCGTGCGCAGCGCGGCTGAAGCGATCCGCATCGCGATAGAGGCGGGCTTCTGACATGGCTGGCAGGCGCGGGGGCGGGCGCGACTGATGGTGTTGCTGGGCATCGCGATCATCGTGGCGGGGTTTCTGCTGCGTTTTCATCCGCTGCTGGTCATTCTGGTGTCGGCGGCCGTGACCGGGCTGGCGGCGGGGCTTGATCCGCTGGCGATCCTTGCCGCCTTTGGCAAGGCTTTCAACGATGCGCGTTATGTCAGCATCATCTGGATCGTGCTGCCGGTCGTCGGCCTGCTGGAGGCGAACGGACTGCAGGAACGGGCGCGCGGCCTGATCGCCAAGATGCGCGGCGCGACGGTGGGCCGGTTCCTGACATTCTACTTCATATTGCGGCAGATGCTGGCCGCTGTCGGGCTGACATCGGTCGCCGGCCACCCCCAGACCGTCCGGCCGCTGGTCGCGCCGATCGCCGAGGCGGCGGCGGAAACGCAGGCTGGCACGCTGTCCGACAAGGACCGTGAAGAGGTGAGGGCATGGGCGGCCGCCACCGACAATATCGGCCTGTTCTTTGGCGAAGACATCTTTCTCGCCATCGGGTCGATCCTGCTGATCAAGGGACTGCTGGAACAATATGGCATTGTGCTGGAACCGCTTCAGCTGTCGGTGTGGGCCATTCCCAGCGCGGTCGCCGCGCTGTTGATCCACGGCTTTCGTCTTTGGCGCCTCGACCGTCGCCTTCACGCGCAGCGCACACGTGATGACGCGGGCGTGAAATGATGGTCACGCTGCACTGGGTTTATGGTGTGACCGGGGTGATCTTCGCCGCCTTTGCGCTGCTGGGCATGCGCGACCGGGGCAATCCCCGCCGCTGGACGACGGCCGCTTTCTGGGCATTGCTGGCGGTGTCGATGTGGGCGGGCGACAGGCTGGGCGACATCGGCAATGGCGTGCTGGTGCTCGGCCTCGTGGCGCTGGGCGCGTTGGGGCTGGGCCGGGGCGATGGTGCCGTGCCGGTCGCCGTGCGGCAGGCGCGCAGCGATCAGTTCGGCAACCGCCTTTTCGCTATCGCGCTCATCATTCCGGTGACCGCCCTTGTCGGTACTTTCCTGTTCAAGGCCGCGCCGGACTGGTTCGATCCCAAACAGGCGACGCTGATCGCGCTGGCGCTGGGCGTGCTGATCGCCATGACGGTGGGATGCCTGTGGCTGCGCACCGGGGCGCAGGTGCCCTTGCAACAGGGCAGGCGGCTGATGGACTGTGTCGGCTGGGCGGCGATCCTGCCGCAGATGCTGGCCAGCCTGGGCGCGGTCTTTGCACTGGCGGGGGTGGGTGATGTCGTGGGCGGCATCGTGCAGCAGGCGATCCCGCAGGGCAGCCTGATCGGTGCGGTCGTCGCCTATGGCGTGGGCATGGCGTTGTTCACCATGATCATGGGCAATGCCTTCGCCGCATTCCCCGTGATAACCGCAGCGATCGGCGTGCCGCTGCTCATCAGAACCTATCATGGCGATCCGGCGGTCATCTGCGCCATCGGCATGCTGGCGGGTTTCTGCGGCACGTTGATGACGCCGATGGCCGCGAACTTCAACCTCGTCCCCGCCGCGCTGCTCGAACTCAGGGACAAGCATGGTGTGATCAAGCGGCAGATCGGCACGGCGTTGCCGCTGCTGATCGTCAACATCCTCCTCATTTACTGGCTGGCTTTTCGATGACTCTTCTGACCCCCGACATCGCGGATCGTTTCGCGGCGTTGACCCTGTCGCATCTGGGGCGGGAATATCCCTACAAGATGGATCTGGTGATGGCCGGGCCGCACGATGCCCGTCCGCCGCGCAACCATCATCCGATCTTCCATGGCAGTTTCGACTGGCATAGCTGCGTCCATGGATGGTGGCAGGTGATGCGGTTGAAGCGTCTGTTTCCCGCCATGGCGCAGGCGGATGCGATCCGCGCCCGCGCCGACGCCATGCTGGTGCCGGACAAGGTCGCGGGCGAGTTGGCCTATCTGGACCGGTCGCTCAGCAGCGGGTTCGAACGGCCCTATGGCTGGGGCTGGGCGATGGCGCTGCATGCCGAACTGGCGCGGCATGACGGGCCGTGGGCCGACGCTCTGGCGCCGCTGGCGCAGACCTTTGCCGCGCGTTTCCACGTGTTCCTGCCCAAACTCACTTACCCTTTGCGCGTCGGCACCCATTTCAACATAGCCTTCGCGCTGATCCTGACGCTGGAATGGGCGCGGGATCGCGATCCTGCGCTGGCCGCCCTGATCGGGGAAAAGGCGCTGGGCTGGTTCGGACAGGATCGCGCCTGTCAGGCGTGGGAGCCGGGGGGCGACGAATTCCTGTCGCCCGCACTGTGCGAGGCATTTTTGATGAGCCGCCTGCTGGAACCGGCCGATTTTGCCGACTGGTTCCACGCATTTCTGCCCGATGCGGCGCGGGGGGAACCGCCAACGCTGTTCACGCCAGCCACCGTATCGGACCGCAGCGACGGCAAGATCGCGCATCTCGATGGCCTGAACCTCAGCCGGGCATGGTGCTGGCGCGGGATCGCGGCGGCGCTGGGGCCGGGCGCGGTGGCCGACCGGGCGCAACGGGCCGCCCATGTTCATATCGACGCCAGCCTGCCGCATGTCGCGGGCGATTATATGGGCGAACACTGGCTCGCCACCTTTGCGCTGCTGGCGCTGGAATGACGGGTCAGTGCGTCACGGCGTGCACGAACATATAGCCTTCGTTGCGGATGGTGCGGATGACGGGGCCTTTAAGGCCACCGACGCTGAGTTTCCGCCGCAGCCGGCATAGCTGCACGTCGATCGACCGGTCGAAATGTTCGCTGCTCGCGCCATAGACCCGGTCGAGCAGGCGCGCGCGATCCAGCACCTGCCGGGGATGTTCGATGAAGACGCGCAGAAGCTGGAATTCGCCATCGGACAGGGCGACGGGCGCGCCGACCGGGCTGAGCAGCTGGCCAGTGGTCATGTCCATGCGCCAGCCGTCGAAGGATGCGAAGCTGCCCGTCGCCTTGCGATCCATGACCGGCCTGCCGCACCCGCGCAGCGCGCACCCGCGCCAGCAATTCGCGCGGATTGGCGGGTTTGTGCAGGCAATCTTCCGCCCCCATTTCCAGCGCGGCAATACGCCCGGCTTCATCGCAGGCGGCGCTGTGCACGATCACGGGCAAGCGGCGGCCGATCGCCAGTTCGGTGATGAGCGTAGCGCCCTGATCTGGCGCGACGCCGGTATCCAGCACCACCAGCGCATAATCTTCGAGCGCCAGCCGTTCGCGCATCTGCGCAGCGCAAGGAACGTCGGTCGCGTCCAGCCCGTAACGGGCGAACAGGGCGATCAGTTCGTTGCGCAGGCGCGCGTCGCCATCGACGATGAGCAGGCGGGCGGGGCTGTGGCGATCGGGCGGAACCATCATATGCCCCAAGGACGCTGCCGTTGCGGCAAAGCCGTCCCCGCCCCGGTGGAGGCAAAAGGATCGTTGGGGCCACGCCATGGCACAGCCCCCAACGTCATGGCGCGATCAGTCGCGCAGCAGTTCGTTGATGCCGGTTTTCGACCGGGTCTGCGCGTCCACGCGCTTCACGATCACGGCGCAATAGAGGCTGGGGCCGGGCGTGCCGTCGGGCAACGGCTTGCCGGGCAGCGAACCGGGGACGACGACCGAATAGGGTGGGACTTCGCCCATGAAGATTTCGCCGGTGGTGCGATCGATGATCTTGGTCGACTGGCCGATGAACACGCCCATCGACAGCACCGAACCCTTGCCGATGCGCACGCCTTCGACGACTTCGGACCGCGCGCCGATGAAGCAGTCATCCTCGATGATCACCGGGTCCGCCTGAAGCGGTTCCAGCACGCCGCCGATGCCGACGCCGCCCGACAGGTGGACATTCTTGCCGATCTGCGCGCAGCTGCCCACCGTCACCCAGGTGTCGACCATCGCGCCTTCATCGACGAAAGCGCCGATATTGACGAAGCTGGGCATCAGGATGACGTTCTTGGCGATATGCGCGCCCGCGCGGGCGAAGCTGCCCGGCACGGCGCGGAAACCGGCGGCGCGGAACGCCGCTTCGTCCCAGCCCGCGAATTTGCTGGGCACCTTGTCCCACCAGTGGCCAGCGCCCGGACCATTGTCGATCATGACATTGTCATTGAGGCGGAAGGACAGCAGCACGGCCTTCTTCGCCCACTGGTTGACCTGCCAGCCTTCCGCGGTCGGCTCTGCGACGCGCAGTTCGCCCTTGTCGAGCATGGCCAGCGCCTTGTCGACCGCCTGACGGACATCGCCCTGCGTCTGAAGGCTGACATTGGCGCGATCTTCCCACGCGGCGTCGATGGTGGCGATAAGGTCTTGGCTCATGCTGCTTCCCCAGTGATTTTGGCCAGAAATGGCGTCAGATGATCGGTTTCATAATCGATGAAATCGGGATGATGATCGTGGTTGCCGCTTTCCGAACCGTTATTGACCCAGATGGTCGCCATGCCGATCGCCTTGGCGGGTTTCAGGTTGCGGGCCATATCCTCGAAAAAGGCGGCGCGGGCCGGATCGACGCCATGCACCCGGCACAGCTGCGCATAGCCCGACGGATCGGGCTTTGGGATATATCGGCAGGCATGGATGTCGTGGATCAGTTCGAACGCGTCGGTAAGGCCCAGCCTGTCCAGCACGCGGCCCGCATAGGCGGCATCGCCATTAGTGAAGATTAGGCGGCGTCCGGGCAGGGCGGCGATATGGGCGTTGAGCGTCGGGTCGACCACCAGCCGGTCCATCGAAATATCATGGACATAATCGAGGAAAGCGCGCGGTTCGATGCCATGATGGTGCATCAGGCCCGACAGGGTGGTGCCATGTTCGATGAAATAGCGTTTCTGCGTCTGCCGTGCGACGACGGGATCGCAGCCCAGCAGGCCCTGAATGAACTCGCCCATCTTGACGTCGATCAGCGCGAACAGGTCCGCCTTCGCCGGATAGAGCGTGTTGTCCAGATCGAAGATCCAGGTATCGACATGGGACAGGTCGACTGGGGAAGGGACGCCGGGCATGGCCGCGCCCTAATGTCGGAACCGGTCAAGGGCAAGCATGGATAGGGCGGTTCAGCCCTGACAGTCGCTCAGTCGTCGATATTCATGCTGCCACACCGATGCGGGCGCGCCGCCTGGCGCGCCGGGCATGATGATCGACACGGTCCAATGATCTTCGCCGCGCGTCCGTTCGATCCGGCCGGGCAGGTCCGCGCCCGGCGCCTTGATCCCCAGTTGCGGGATGGTGATGGGCGGGCAATGGAGCGTGAAGCGCGCAGCGGATGGCGTGTTCATGTCAATCGACACCGGGCGATATTGATCGCTTCCGGGGCCTCTGATCAGCTCACGCTGCATCTCGCCCAGCTGGGCCACCGATACGCAGCCCCATTCCTGTCGAGAAGGCACGGCGGGATTTTTCGGCACGGTTGTGAAACTGTAGGTCCACAGGACGGTTTCAGGTCGCTCCACATGACAAGCTGCTAAGTTTGGTGGAACCGGGGGTCGCGGAGATCAACGCGACGGCCAGCTCCGCCAATGCACACCGACTGCCCCCGCTTTATGCCGCCTCCCGATGATCGTGCTTTGCATCAGCAATGGCATAGGCGGATGACGCCGCCAAGGCAGCGGTGCGCCATCCGTCTTCCTTTTGCGTTCGCTGCTCCGATCAGCAGGCGGGTGCTTCGCTATCCTCATAAAAGGCCTGCACCGCATCCCACGCGTCCTGCGCGCTTTCGACCCATGTCAGCAGGTTGAGGTCGCTGTGCGAAATCACCCCTTCGTCGGCCAGCGCCTCGAAATCCACCACGCGGGTCCAGAAATCCTTGCCGAACAGCAGGATGGGAATGGGCTTCATCTTGCCCGTCTGGATAAGGGTCAGCAGTTCGAACATTTCGTCGAACGTGCCGAACCCGCCGGGGAACACCGCCAGCGCGCGGGCGCGCAGCAGGAAGTGCATCTTGCGCAGGGCGAAATAATGGAACTGGAAACTGAGTTCCGGGGTGACATAGGGATTGGGCGCCTGTTCATGCGGCAGGACGATGTTCATGCCGATGGTCGTCTGGCCCACGTCCTGCGCGCCGCGATTGGCGGCTTCCATGATCGAGGGGCCACCGCCCGAACAGACCACGAAATGACGGCATCCCGCCGCGTTTACCGGATATTGCGCCGCGATCCGCGCGAGTTTGCGGGCTTCTTCATAATAGCGGGCCTTGGCGCCCAGACTTTGCGCGATGCGTTTCTGTTCCGGGGTGGTCGCCGCGTCGATGCGCATCTGCACCTGATCGGGTTCGGGGATGCGGGCGGAGCCGTAAAAGACGAATGTCGATTCGATCTTCGCTTCGTCCATCAGCAACTGGGGCTTCAGCAGTTCCAGCTGGAACCGGACGGGGCGCAGGTCTTCGCGCAGCAGGAAGTCGGTATCCTGAAAGGCGAGCTTGTAGGCGGCGCTCTGCGTCTGGGGGGTGCCAAGCTGCTTTTTGGCGTCATGGGCCTCTTCGCGGGCCGGGCGGAATTTACGTTCTTCGATTTCTTTTTTCGTCATTTGCGTCAACTTAGTGCGCCGCGGTGACAAAACCAAGTCCGGTTCGACAGCCTGAGCGCAGTCGCTTAGATCATGACCCGACTGGATTGAATCGGATCATGCTCTGCATGTCTTTGTTTACCGCATTGTGCGAGCCGTCGTCTGTTTCAGATGACTTCGAAATTCTCTAACTTCGCACATTTCCCGCTTATTTGGACATTTTGTTGCTGGAGGCTGATCCTATCGAAAAGTCGAAGTCATGCGGGGGCCTCATGCCCCGATTATCGCAAATCGGGGGGCTGTAGGACAGGTGATGGGCGGCGCGATCGGCCGACCCTTTTCCCATCCCGGTTCCTGCCCGCATGCCAAACCATATCGGCATGCGGGCAGGGATGGCGGGTCAGCGCCGGACGCGACCGGCCAGCCGGATCAATGGGCGGCGCCCCAGCTTGGCCCCGTTCCGATTTCCACGCCCAGCGGAACACTGAGCTTCACGATCGGCTCGGCAGCGCTTTCCATGACCTGACGGATGATGGCGCTGGCTGCGTCCACATCGCCTTCCGGCAGTTCGAACACCAGTTCGTCATGCACCTGTAGCAGCATCTGGACGTCGCCCAGCCCCGCCGCTTCCAGCGCCGGTCCCATGCGGACCATGGCGCGTTTGATGATGTCGGCGCTGGTCCCCTGAATGGGGGCGTTGATCGCGGCGCGTTCGGCACCCTGCCGTTCATGCTGGACCGACGCCTTGATGCGCGGGAACCATGTCTTCCGCCCGAACAGCGTTTCGGTATAGCCGCGTTCCCGCGCCTTTTCGATTGTTTCGTTGATATAGATGCTGATGCCGGGGAAGCGTTCATAATAGCGGCTGATCATGTCCTGCGCCTCGTCCGCGCTGATTTCCAAACGGCCAGCGAGGCCCCAGCGCGAAATGCCGTAGAGGATGGCGAAATTGATCGTCTTGGCCCGGCCGCGCGTGTCGCGGTTGACCTCCCCGAACAATTGCTGCGCGGTGGCGGCGTGAATATCTTCCCCATTGGCGAAGGCGTCGCGCAGCGCGGGAACGTCCGCCATATGGGCGGCCAGCCGCAGTTCGATCTGGCTATAGTCCGCCGCCAGGATGACATTGCCCGGTTCCGCGACGAAGGCGTGGCGGATCTGGCGACCGAATTCGGTGCGGATCGGGATGTTCTGAAGGTTCGGGTCGGTCGATGACAGGCGGCCGGTCTGTGCGCCGGTCAGCGAATAGCTGGTATGGACGCGGCCCGTATCCTGGTTGATCTGCGCCTGAAGCGCGTCGGTATAGGTGGATTTGAGTTTCGAGAGCTGCCGCCATTCCAGCACCTTGGCCGCGATCGGCGCGCCCTGCGCCTTCAACTGCTCAAGGATGGTGACGTCGGTCGAATAGGCGCCCGACTTGCCCTTTTTCCCGCCCTTATAGCCCAGCTTGTCGAACAGGATCGCGCCCAGTTGCTGGGTAGAGCCGATGGCGAAGGCCTGTCCGGCGATGTCGTGGATTTCCGTTTCCAGCGCGGCGATCCCGGCGGTAAATTCGGCGGACAGGCGCGACAGGGCTTCGCGATCGACCTTGATCCCGCGATGTTCCATCGCCGCGATCACGCCGACCAGCGGCCGGTCGACCAGTTCGTAGACACGATTGGCGCCTTCGTTCGCGATGCGGGGCTTGAACCGTTTCCACAGGCGCAGCGTGACGTCGGCATCCTCCGCCGCATATTCGGTGGCGCGGGGCAGCGGGACTTCGGCGAAGCTGATCTGGCTCTTGCCGGTGCCCACGACCTCCTTGAAGCTGATGCATTCATGGTTGAGGTGGGTGCGGGCGGCTTCATCCATGCCATGTCCGGCCAGCGACTGTCCGGCGTCGAGGTCGAAGCTCATGACGATGGTGTCGTCATAAGGGGCGATTTCTATCCCATGGCGGCGCAGGACGGTCATGTCATATTTGAGATTCTGGCCGATTTTCAGGACGGCGTCATCCTCCAGCAGGGGTTTCAGTTTCGAGAGGACCAGTGCCTTGTCAAGCTGCTGCGGGCGCTCTGCGAACATGTCCGTGCCGCCATGGCCGACGGGGATGTAGCAGGCCGCGTTCGGGCCGGTGGCAAGGCTGATGCCCACCAGCTGGCACGACACGGCGTCCAGCATGTCGGTTTCGGTATCCACCGCGACCAGCCCTTCGGCACGGGCGGCGGCGATCCAGCGATCGAGCGCGTCTTCGCTTACGACCGTTTCGTAGAGGCTGCGATCGATGGCGGGCTCTTCGACCGGGGCGGGTGCGGCAGGCGCGGTGCTTTGGGGCGTGGCGGCGGTGGCGGCCATCGCGACAGCGGCGGCGGCTGCGGGCGCGCCAAGGCGGTTCAGCAGCGTCTTGAAACCATGATGCGACAGGAATGCCTGCAACGGTTCGGGCGGAATACCCTTGAGCGTCAGATCGTCCAGCGGTTCGGGCAGGTCCATCGCGTCGTGCAGCGCCACCAGCCTGCGCGACAGGCGGGCCATGTCGGCATGGGCGATGAGGTTTTCCTGCATCTTCGATTTCTTCATCGAAGGGGCTGCTTCGAGCGCGGCTTCCAGACCGCCATATTCGGTGATCAGCTTCGCCGCCGTCTTGGGACCGATGCCGGGGACGCCGGGGACATTATCCACGCTGTCGCCCATCAGCGCCAGCACGTCTCCCAGTTGTTCAGGCTGCACGCCGAACTTGCCGACGACATAGTCCGCGCCGCGCCGTTCGTTCTTCATCGTGTCGTACATGTCGACGCCGGGCTGGATCAGCTGCATCAGATCCTTGTCGGAACTGACGATGGTGACATGCCAGCCCGCCGCGACCGCCGCCTTGGTATAGCTGGCGATGATGTCGTCCGCCTCGAATCCGGCTTCCTCGATGCAGGGAAGGGAGAAGGCGCGGGTCGCGTCGCGGATCATGGGGAATTGCGGGACCAGATCTTCGGGCGCGGGCGGGCGGTTCGCCTTATACTGATCATACATGTCGTTGCGGAAGGTGTGCGACCCCTTGTCCAGCACGACGGCCAGATGCGTCGGTCCTTCGGCCTTGCCCAGTTCCTCCGCCAGTTTCCACAACATCGTCGTATAGCCATAGACAGCGCCCACCGGCTGGCCATGCTGGTTGGTGAGCGGGGGAAGCTGATGATAGGCGCGGAAGATATAGCCGCTGCCGTCGACGAGGTAGAGATGATTCTGGGTCATGGGCCAGAGCGATAAAGCATCGCGCAGAAAAGTGGGAACCGGTTTTCTGCTCTAGCGATGCGACAAAAAAGTCCCTTAACGTCTACCCCCTCCAGCCTTCAGGACCAGTTGCGCGTCAAAGCTTCCGCCGTGGCGTCGATCAGGCCGGGTTCGGTCGCGCCGGTCAGCGCATAGGACATGTCGCCGCGCCGCCAGTAGGCGACCGATTCGGTGCCTTCCTGCACTGCGTCGGGCCGTTCGGGCGCGCGGCTGCGATCGCGCAGGGCGAAGAGGGAAAAGTCCTGCCCGTCCTGCGTCTTGACCGCGATCACCAGCGCCGGGCCGCGTTCGGTGGGGAACAGCTGAACGTCGGTCACGCGCCAGTCGGTGGGGAGTTGCGGCATGGCGATGCGGGTGTTGGTCGCGATTTCCTGCGCGTTATAATGGGGCGTTTCGACCTGCGACACCATGGCGGCGCGCATCATCGCGATGCGATGGGAATTGACGGCATAATCGACATAATCGGGCGGACCGTCGGGACGCAGGAAGAAGATGGCAAGGCCCGCCGCCGCCGCCAGCGGGGCGATCAGCGGCATGGCGCGGCGCCAGCGGGGACGGGCGGGAACCCCGCTGATGCGGGCGGCCGCATCCGCCATCGCCTGTGGCGGCGCATCGGGTTGCGGGGCCATCAGGCGCAGGGCGCTGCGGCTGGACAGGTCCGCCATGACCCGCGCCGCCTGATCAGGATGGCGCGACAAATGGGTTTCCACCACGAACCGGCGGGACAGGTCGAGCTGATCATCGACATAGGCGTCGATTTCCAGCGCGTTCACATCATTGGTCATCTTGTCCTCCCACCAGCCGCAGATGCGGCCGGGATGTTCCCTTTTCCCCTTCGCGCAGAGCCGCGCGCGCCCGCGACAGGCGCGACATCACCGTGCCGATCGGGATGTGCAGCAGATCCGCCGTGGCCTGATAGCTCATGCCCTCTATCGCTGTCAGGTGCAGCACGGCGCGCTGATTGTCCGGCAGCGCGGCAAAACTGCGCGCGATTTCGGTCAGCCGCACCTGTTCTTCCTGCTGCGGGTCGATGCTGGACAACAGGGTTTGCGCGAAATGTTCGTCGCGGCGGATTTCGGCCGCCTGCCTACGCTTGCCCGAAATGAAGACATTATGGACGATCGCCAGCAGCCATCGGGTGCGGCTGCGATGGGGCTGATAGGTTTCCTGCCGTTCGATGGCGCGCAGCAGCGCGTCCTGCACCACATCGTCGGCGTCGCTGTCGTCGCGGGCGAGCGCACGGGCATAACGGCGCATCGCCAGCAGATCGGCCTCCATGTTGCGCGGATCGTCCATCATCGGCGCTTATCCCGTGCCGGTGCGGGTGGGGCAAGCGGGGATCGCCAGCGGGACCGGGCGACCCAGCAGCCGGTGATAGGCATCGGCCACCGATTGCAGCACATCGTCCCAGCGATGGCGGCTGGCGGCGGTCGCCGCATTCTGGCGCATCGCGGCCATGCGGGCGGGCGCGGCCATCAGGCCGACGGCGGCGCCGGCATAGGCCGCCGCATCGGCGGGCGGCAGGAGCAGGCCGGTGCGCCCCGCGTCGATCAGGCTGCTGGCGCTGGAAACGTCGGCGGACAGGACGGCAAGGCCCGACGCCATCGCCTCCAGATTGACGTTGCCGAACGCTTCGGTGACGCTGGGGTTGATGAGCATGTCGGCGCTGGCGACGGCGCGGCCAAGGTCGGTGCCGCTCAGATGCCCCATGAAACTGGCATTAGGCAGGCGCTGCGCCAGCCATGACCGGGCGGGGCCTTCGCCCACGATCATCGGGCGGACGCTGGCGCCGCGCGCGCGCATGGCGGCGATGGTGTCGGCAAAGACGCCCAGCCCCTTTTCCAGCACGAGGCGACCGAAGAAGAGGGGGACGATGTCGCCATCTTCATAGCCGAGCGCCGTGCGCAGCGCAGGGTCGCGCAGCGCCGGGTTGAATTGATGCGGGTCGATGCCGCGCCCCCAGATGGCGACGCTGCTTGCGCCATGGCGCGCCGCCATGTCGTCGCGGATCGGCGGCGTGGGGGCGAGGATGCAGTCGGCATCGCCATAGAAACGGTCGAGATAGCGTTCCATCACGCCGCGCAGGAAGCCGAGCCGATAATAATCGAGATAGGTTTCGAAGCGCGTGTGCAGGCTGGCGACGACCGGAATGCCGTGCGTGCGGGCGAATGTCTGCGCCTGCCGGCCCAGAATGTCGGGTGCGGACAGATGCACGATGTCGGGCGCGAATGCCGCCAGATCGCGCTTCACGCCGCGCGTCAGACCGATGGCGAGCCGATATTCGGGGCGACCGGGCAGGCTGAGCGATGGCACGGAATGAACATCGCCGATGGAGGCGAAGGCGGGTCTGGGCGCGGTGGGCGAATAGATGCGCACCTGTGCGCCGACCCGGTGCAGCAGATGGCCGACAAGGCGGTTGAGCGCACGGTTCGCGCCGTCGCGGACGCAGTCGTAATTGCCCGAAAACAGGGCGATGCGGATCGGCGCATGACCGCGCGCGACCGGGCGGATGGGGATGATGCGGGAATGGTCAGGCTGGGCAAAGGGGGCATTCATTCCCCCTATACGCCTGTCGCCCGGCGCTTATTCCCGCGTGCTTTATTCCGATGCGGGGGCGATCAGTGTTTTTCGTGGTTGGCCGCGACGGCCTTTGCCAGACCCTGCATCAGCGCCCAGCGTTCCGGAATGGACACGGTGGTCGATCCGATCATCACCGCCACGGCATAGCTGGTGCCGTCGGGCGCGGTCATGATGCCGATGTCGTTATAGCCGGTGGAGCGCGGCGGCAGATCCTGCCCCGTGCCGGTCTTGTGCAGGTACGACCAGCCCGGCGGCACCCCACCCTTGATCCGTTGCGGACCGGTCTTGGCTTCCGACATGACCGACAGCAGCAGGCGGGACGATGCGGGCGACAGCATCTGTCCTTCCTTTAGCTTCGCCAGCGCGGCGACGATGGAGGAGGGGGCGGCGCCATCGGGCGGGCTGGCCAGATAATTGTCCAGCGCCTTCACCCGCACCGACATGGGCAGGCGCGACCGGGCCGCGTAGAAATTGCGGCCGACCGAATAATCCTGTCGCCAGTCGAGGCCCGCCGTCGCCGATTGCAGCAGCCGTTCGCCCGGACCAAAGCGGATGTCCTTGATCATCCGCCTGGCCAGGAAACCGCGCACCGCATCCGGCCCGCCGACCGCGCGCAGCAGCGTGTCGTTGGCGGTATTGTCGCTTTGCGTCATCGCCCGGCGCATCAGGTCGGAATAGCTGGTGGTCCAGCCGCCATCCTTTGCCACCAGCGCCGCGCTCGGCTGATGAAACAGGGTCAGGTCGTTGCGGGTGATGGTGGTGGTGTCGGTGATGCGCAGCTTACCGCGATCCACCGCGTCGAGAAAGGTCATCGATACCCAGAGTTTCGACACGCTCTGTTGCGGGAACAGCGATGTGCCATTCCATGCCACGGTCCAGTCCGCGCCGATGCGGCGGACGGCGATGCCGACCTTTCCATTGAAGCTCTGCCCCAGATTGCGCACGACGCTGACCAGCGCGGGGGGCGGTGCTTCATTCTGGTCGACGTCGCGATAGGGCAGCGGCGGATTGGCGACCGGGCGGATCGGCCAGCTGTTTGTGGTAGGTTGGGGGCGCCCTGCCTGCGCCTGAGGGGGCTGGGGCTTTTGCGGAAACGGGGCTGCGGCCTGCGCCCGGCGCGGTTCGGGTGCGCTTACACAGGCGGACAATGCCGCCATCAACAGGACCAGACGCGCAGAAGCGCCCCGGCGTTTATTCGATGTCATCTGCGTCCCCGACACTCTCTTGCCGACCATAGGGGCGGACCATGGCCGATCCGGCAATGCCCGTGCGACGAATGATTCTACAAATGCGATGTAAGGAGGCTGAACGACCCAACCGCCCGATGGCGCGTCCCATCGCTCAGTTGCGGTTCAGGGCGAAATGGGCAGAAGGGACGCCATGACCGACGGGATGATGGACAGGCGCGCGCTGATGACGGGCGCATTGGCGGCAGGTGGCATGATGTGGAGCGGGACGGCGCAGGCCGCGCCCTACACGTCGCGCCGCATTGCGATGACGGTACGGGGTACGGGGCAGGGCGCCGGACGCGACGTCATCCTGATCCCCGGTCTGGCCAGTGGTCCGGGCATCTGGAACGGGGTGCTGGGCGGGGTGGCGGGCTATCGCTATCATCTGGTCCATGTGCGCGGCTTTGCCGGGCTGGCGCCCGACGCGAATGCCAGCGGCGCGCTGCTCCAGCCGATCGCCGACGAAATTGCGCGCTATGCCGGGGCGGCGGGGTTGAAGCGGCCCGCGATCGTCGGGCACAGCATGGGCGGCACGCTGGCGATGCTGCTGGGCCTGAAAAATATCGCGGGCCGGGTGATGGTGGTCGACATGCTGCCCGCAGGGGCGGCGATGGTCGGCGGAACGGCCAGCGGCATGGGTTATCTGGCGGATCAGCTGAGCGGATATTTTACGGGGACGCAGGCCGGGCGGCGATACCTGGCGCAGATCGTCGCGCAGGCGCCCGGCGCGAAGGGCAGCGACCCCGACGTCATCGCCAATGCGCTGCGCGACCTGGCCAATGTCGATCTGGGGCCGCAACTGGGGCGGATCGCCGTGCCGCTGGAGGTGGTCTATGCCGTGGGCAGCGACCCGCAGCAGGCGGCGGGCATCACCCGCAGTTTCCAGAGCGCCTATGCCGCAAGGAAGGGCGCGATCCTCAAACCGCTGGGGCCAAGCGGCCATATGGTGATGGCGGACCAGCCCACGCGGTTCAACGCGGTGCTGAAGGATTTTCTGGGCGGGGGCGGCTAGAGCATTTTCGCAGCAGATGGCGTCATCTGCTGGCTCTGAAAATGCGGAAAACAGAAGGCTTTAAGGCGCCAGCACCGTGTCGACCGCGTCGGCCAGCGTTTCGGGATAGTCGAGCGTGTAATGGAGGCCCCGGCTTTCCTTGCGATGCAGCGCCGATCGCACCACCAGCCGCGCGACTTCCAGCAGGTTGCGCAGTTCGATGAGGTCGGGCGTCACGCGGAAATTGCCGTAATAATCGTCCACTTCCTTCGACAGCAGGTCGATGCGATGCTGGGCGCGTTCCAGCCGCTTCGTGGTGCGGACGATGCCGACATAGTCCCACATGAAGCGGCGGATTTCCTTCCAGTTATGCTGGACGATGACTTCTTCGTCGCTGTTGGTGACGCGGCTTTCATCCCATGGCCGGATCGGCGGCGGAGGCGGCAGGCTGTCCCAATGGGCGCGGATATGCTTGGCCGCCGCTTCGCCGAAGACGAAACATTCGAGCAGGGAATTGGACGCCAGACGGTTTGCGCCATGCAGCCCGCTTTCGCTGACTTCGCCCGCGGCATAGAGGCCGGGCAGGTCGGTGCGACCGTCAAGGTCGATCACCACGCCGCCGCAGGTATAATGCTGCGCCGGGACCACGGGGATCGGTTCCTTGGTAATGTCGATGTCGAGGTCCAGCAGCCGCGCATAGATGGTCGGGAAGTGATGCTTCACGAATTCCGGGTCTTTGTGGCTGATGTCGAGATGGACATAGTCGAGGCCGAGCCGCTTGATTTCATGGTCGATGGCGCGGGCCACGACATCGCGCGGGGCGAGTTCGGCGCGCGAATCGAAACGGGGCATGAAGCGCTCGCCGCCGCCCGGCACGCCGGGCGGGAGCTTCAGATGCCCGCCTTCGCCGCGCACCGCTTCGGTAATCAGGAAATTCTTGACCTCCAGATTAGAGAGGCAGGTCGGGTGGAACTGGTTCATTTCCATGTTCGACACGCGGCACCCCGCACGCCAGGCCATGGCGATGCCGTCGCCGGTCGCGCCGCGCGGCGCGGTGGAGAAAAGATAGGTGCGGCCCGCGCCGCCGGTGCACAGGATGGTCGCCCGGCCGAGCAGCGCGTCGACATGATCGGTGCGACGGTTGAAGGCATAGACGCCCCAGACATGGCCGTCGCCCGAATAGCGTTCCCCATGGCGGGAGGTGATGAGGTCGATGGCGACCATATCCTCCATCAGGGTGATGTTGGGATTGGCGCGCGCGGCCTTGAGCAGCGCGACCTGCACCGCATGGCCGGTGGCATCGTCGACATGGACGATGCGGCGGTGGCTGTGGCCGCCCTCGCGGGTCAGATCCCAGCGCTTGCCGAACGCTTCGCCGCCATTGAAGGGGACGCCGAGGTCGGCCAGCCGCTCGATCGCTGCGGGGGCTTCGGACACCACGAACTGGACCGTTTCCAGAGTGTTGAGGCCCGCGCCCGCGACCATCGTGTCATGGACATGCGCTTCGAAACTGTCGCCCGCGTCCAGCACGGCGGCGATGCCGCCCTGCGCCCAGTTGGTGGACCCGCCATCCAGCGCGCCCTTCGCCACCACCAGCACCTTGCGATCCTGCGCCAGGTTGATCGCGGCCGTCAGGCCCGCTGCGCCGGAACCGATGATGATGACGTCATGGGTGATGGTGGGCATTATTCTTCTCGATTGTTCGGTGCCTTTCCCTATCCCGTTCGATTAGAGCCTGTCGAGAACCACCGCGCGATGGTTCTCGACAGGCTCTAATCGAACGGTGGGGCTAGGCCGCCGTCGTGAGGTTGAGGAAGACATCCTCCAGATCGGGGTCGCGGGTAACGACGTCGACGATGGCAAGGCCGCTCGCCTGCACGGCGCTCAACACCTGCCCCGCATTGGCGTGGTCCTTCATGTAGGTGATGGTGAGCGTGCGGTCGCCCGACAGTTCGACCTTTTCGAAACAGGGGGCGTCAGGGGCGATCGTGACATCGCGGTCGACGGTCACCTGCACCACCTTTTCCTGCGCCATGGCGATCAGTTCGCGGGTCGGCTTGTCGGTGATGACCTGCCCGTTGTTGATGATGCCGATGCGATCGCACAGTTCTTCCGCCTCCTCCAGATAATGCGTGGTGAGGACGATGGTGACGCCCATGGCGTTCAGTTCGCGGACATAGGCCCATAGCTGCTGGCGCAGCTGCACGTCGACGCCCGCGGTCGGTTCGTCGAGGACGAGGATCGGCGGCGAATGGACCATCGCCTTGGCCACCAGCAGGCGGCGCTTCATCCCGCCCGACAGCGTGCGGGCATAGGCGTTCGCCTTGTCATCCAGATGGACGGCGCGCAGCAATTCCATCGAACGACGGCGATCCTTCGGCACGCCATAGAAGCCTGCCTGATTTTCCAGCGTTTCGAACGGCGTGAAGAAGGGGTCGAAGACGATTTCCTGCGGCACGATGCCGATCGAATTCTTCGCATTGCGGGGGTGCGCGTCGATGTCGAAGCCCCAGATGCTGACATCGCCCGCCGTCTTGTTCACCATGCCCGCCAGAATGTTGATCGTGGTGGACTTGCCCGCGCCGTTTGGCCCCAGCAGGCCGTAGATCTGGCCGCGCGGGATGGTGAGGTCGATCCCCTGAAGCGCGCGTTTGCCGCCCTTATAGACCTTGGTCAGGTTGCGGATCTCGATAGCGGGCGTGGCGGTGTCGGTCATGCTTGCTCTATGGGGATCGCGGCGCGCGAAAGGAAGAGGGGAGAGGGCTGGCTTGGGCGCAAACTCTTCAGAACTGATCGGCGACGTCCATCAGGCCCAGCAGCTTTTTCGGTGCGACCTGACGCCAGCTGGCGCGCAGCCGTCCCGCGATATGGTCCCAGTCGGTATCGCCAAGGTCGAGGCGGATGCCGACCCAGTCATTGCCGAAATAGGCGGGGCGATAATAGCGGGCCGGATCGGCCTCCATCAGCGTCGCCTGTTCCTCCGGCGCGCTGGTCTTGACGAGGATGGCGATGATGCCGTCGCCATGATGGTCGCGGGTGAAATAGGCGAATTTCCTGCCCTTTTCGATGCCGAAGCAGGGCATGCCGTGGGACACGACCTCATCCGCCTGCGGCAGGGCGAGCGCGGCTTCGCGCACCTTGTTCAGCAGCCAGTCGGGCTGGCGATCGCGGGTGACGAAATCGGCGAGCGTGCGGGAATAGAGCTGATGCTCCGCGATCA
>NZ_JBMDWL010000070.1:0-10977 GCF_048594625.1 Sphingobium sp. | reverse complement strand
CAGGCCAAGGCGCGCTATTACGGGTTCGAAGCGCAGGGATCGGTCACGCTGGCCCGGTTCGGCGACATGAACCTCGTCGCCGACGCGCTGGGCGACTATGTCCATGCGCAGATCGTGGGAGCAGGCCCCGCGCCGCGCATTCCGCCGTTGCGCGTTCTGGGCGGCCTTGGCGTCACCAGTCCCAAGGTGGATGTGCGTGGCGAAGTGGAATGGACCGACAGCCAAAAGCGCATTTCCGACTTCGAAACGGATACGAAGGGCTTCACGCTGGTCAATGCAGAGGTCAATTACCGGCCATGGGGCACGGAACGTCCGGTCAGCTTTGCCCTGTCGGCGAACAATATCTTCGATGTTGTCGCCCGCCGCCATGCATCCTTCCTGAAGGATTTCGCACCACTGTCGGGCCGCGACATCCGCGTGACCGCGCGCGTCAGCTTCTGACCGCGCATATCTCGCCGGGGGCATGCTCCCGGCGAGATAGACCTTCAGCCCATGGTGCAGATCGTCCATGCAGCATGTCAGGCATTCAGACCACAGGTGATCGAAAACCCATGAAGAATGACGGCTTTTGAAAATGACGATGCGGACAAGCCCCTGGCCTCTCCCAACCGCCGCCATTTGCTGACCGGAATTCTGGCTGCGGGTCTTGCGGGCATCGCCAGTGAAACCGTTACGCAGGCGGTAAAGCCCGGGTCGGCTGCGCATGTCGGAACGCAGCATGTCACCGATGCGCAATTGCACGCGAATATCGACACGCTAGTCGTCATCTACGCCGAAAATCGCAGCTTCAACAATCTGTTCGCCGACTTTCCGGACCTGCAACATCCCCTGTCCGATGTAAATCCCGAATGCGCGGCCCAGCACGGCCGGGATGGCAGCCTGCTCCAGACGCTCCCGAAAACCTGGGACGGCATGGTTCCGGACAAGCAGATCGTCGAACATCGCGAATTTCAGATCGGACAGGACGCACTGGGACCGCTGGCCAACGCGCCCTTTGCGCTGTCGACGCCGAAGGGCGACCCGCGCGCCATTCTCCCCAAACAAATGCCCAATACGCCTGCCAGCGCCATGGACGGGCCGGTACGGTTCAGTCCCACCACGCTGACGCCCGATTTCTGGGCGGTGAACACCATGCTGCCGCCCTATGCGCCGACCTACGAACTGGACGATGCGCGGCTGGGATACGCCAACTGGCAAAGTCCCCGCACGCTAATGCCCCAAAAACACAGGACCATTGGCGACATGATGAACGCGGCCAATGTCGACTGGACATGGTATGCCGGGGGATGGAACGCGGCGAGCAAGGGCGCTGGCGACATGAGCGCCTTTCCCGCGCGGCCAAATTTCCAGCCCCATAACCAGCCGTTCAACTATTTCGAGCAATTCGCACCCGGCACGGCCAGACGGGACCGCCATCTGCGCAACGGCGGGGTCGGCGAAACGGCGCGCACCAAGCATTTCCTGGCGGACGCGGCGCCGGACGCCTGCCCCCGTCAGCTATTATAAGCCGCCGGGCAATCTCAACATGCATGCCGGCTATTTGGATGTGGATGCAGGCGACCGGCATATTGCCGCGATCATCGATACCCTGCGCAAAAGCCCCCAATGGCAGAAGATGATGATCGTCGTCACCTTCGACGAAAATGGCGGCTGGTGGGATTATGTCGCGCCGCCCAAGGGCGACCGCTGGGGCCCCGGCACGCGCATCCCGGCCATCGTCATTCCCCCCCATGCGCGCACTGGCGAGGTGGACCACACCATCTATGACACCGGCTCCATCGCGCGATTCATCACGCGACGCTGGGGACTGGAGCCATTGCCCGGCCTTGTCGAACGCGAACAGGCGAGGGTGAATGCGGGCGGGCCGCCGCCGAGTGACCTGACGAAGGCCCTGCGGATGGGATAGCCCGTCCAGCGCCACTGGTTCAGGCCGACGGCAGGCGCAGGATGTAAAGCGGCCATGTCTCGCCAGACATAATGATGGAATAATGCCCACATCGATCAAAATTTAAATGCATTCTGTCATCGACCTTCCATATTCCGCGCCTAGCGAGCCGGAATATGGACGGGCGGAGCGCATATGACGGTTGATCGCAGGACTTTTCTTCTCAGCGCTTCGGCCATTGCAGCCGCGCAGGGCGGCAGCGCCAACGGCCTGACCCGCGCGCCCGAACGCGGTTCGATCCAGGACATCGAACATGTCGTGATCCTGATGCAGGAAAACCGGTCGTTCGACCATTATTTCGGTGCCTTGCGCGGGGTCAGGGGCTTTGGCGATCCACGGCCGGTCGTGCTGCCGACGGGCAAGCCGGTCTGGGCGCAGCGCCGCGCGGACCGCGACGGAGGGCGAATCGCCTGGCCGTTTCGGCTGGATTATAACAGCAGCAATGCGCGCTGCTTCACTGGCCTCGACCATAGCTGGAAGGACAGCCAGGCGCGCTGGCGCAACTGGGATTGCTGGGCGGAACAGAAGGGGCCGCTCACCATGGCGCACCTGACCCGCGCCGACATTCCCTATTATTACGCACTGGCCGATCAGTTCACCATTTGCGACGCCTATCATTGCTCGCTTCAGGGGCCGACCGGTCCCAACCGCCTGTATCATTTCACCGGCACCAACGGCCTGAGCGTCGGGCAAGAGGGTGTCTATTGCGTCACCAACGGCGGCAGCGACCCCAATCCGGGCGCGGACATGGCGAAGGATGACGACAGCGAAGGGCTGGTCTGGAACACCTATGCCGGGCGACTGGAGGACGCGGGCGTCAGTTGGCGCGTCTATCAGGAAATCGCCAACTATTCGGATAATCCCCTGGGCTATTTCAAGGAGTTCCGCAAACTCGACCGGCAATCGTCACGCTATCGCCGGGGTCGCGCCTATGTCGACTGGATCGACGGCATCGCGCCGGAAGATCCCGAAAAGACGCAGGCCCGGCACCTGATCGCCGCCTTTGCCGCCGATGTCGCGGCCGACTGTCTGCCGCAGGTGTCGTGGATCGTCCCGATGATGCAGATGAGCGAGCATCCCGATGCGCCGGTGCCCTTTGGAGAGGTGCTGATCAGCAGCCTGATCGCCGCGCTGGCCGCCAATCCGAAAGTCTGGGCGAAAACCGCCTTCATCCTCAACTATGATGAAAATGACGGCTTTTTCGATCATATTCCTGCCCCCATGCCCGCCATCGCTCCGCATTATGGGGCCAGCAACGTCGATGTGCGCAGCGAAACCTATCAGGGCGAACCGGTCGGCCTTGGCCCGCGCGTGCCGATGATGGTGATTTCGCCATGGACGCGCGGCGGATGGGTCAATTCGCAGCTGTTCGACCATACGTCCGTGCTGCGCTTTCTGGAAAAGCGCTTTGGCGTGGCGGAACCCAATATCTCGCCATGGCGCCGGGCGGCCTGCGGCGACCTCACATCCATCTTCGATTTCGATATTTCGCAGGAAGCCCGACTGGACACCAGCTGGGCAAAAGCCCTTCCTTCCGTCGCCAGCTATATTGCGGAAACCGAAAAATTGTGCGCCAGCGCGCCGCCACCCGCCATCGCGACCAGCAGCGGGGTGTCTGCGCAGGAACAGGGTACGCGCCCGGCACGCGCCCTGCCCTACCGCTTCGCCGTAAATCCGACATGGCAGGACGATGGTCTGATGCTGGATTTCGTCAATGACGGGCCGGTCGGCATCATTTTCGGCGTACAGGATGAAATCGCCTATCCGGGGTGGCGATATTTCACGGTGGCCGCCCATTCCCGATTGCAGGAAACATGGCCGCTGCGCGCCGATCAGCCCCACGCGCTGGTCGTTCGCGGACCCAACGGGTTCCAGCGCGATTTTCGGGGTGCGGCCAACGCCCCGCATGTCGAAGCCGCGCTGGTGTGGGATGAAATGGAACGGGACGGCGTGCTGCACATCGTCAACCGCGACGCGCAGCCGATCGAACTGTCGCTGCATTGCGCCCATGGCGACATGCGAGGCACGCTGCGCGTATCGGCCGGGGCCCAAACGACCAGCCCGGTCAGGCTGGCCGCCCATCGCTGGTATGATCTGCAACTGGATGCGCCCGGCGGCGTCAGGATACGCCTGACCGGTCATGTCGAAAATGGCCGCCCGGCCATTAGCGAACCTGTCGCACCATTCCCTCATTCCGCATGATCGCGCAAGCGCACGGTATGCCGGGAATGTCATTATGATGTTGTGAACCGCCTATACCGGGCGGCACGATGAAGCCTATCGACATGCCATCACGCGATCGGGACGCCCAGCCTTCCCCGTTATGGACCCGGCAATTTCTGGCTGTTGCGGCCACGGAATTCTGGGAACGCTTCGCCATATATGGCGTGAAGTCGCTGCTGGTCCTGATATTGATCGACCGGATATTGACCGGCGATATCCGTCATGTGGCGGGCGCGGCGATGATGCGCGATGTCAGCATGGCACTGTTTGGCCCCGTTTCGGTGACGGGCCTTGCCTCGCAGCTATATGGCTATGCCAACGCGCTGGTCTATCTATCCATTCCGCTGGGCGGGCTGATCGGCGACATGGTCGGGAACCGGCGCTGGACGGTCATGGGCGGCGGCGCGGCGATGGTCGCGGGCCTGATGCTGATGCTGAACGACGCGAGCTTTCTGGTCGGCCTTCTCCCCTTTGCGATCGGCACCGGCCTGTTGAAGGGCAATCTGTCGGTGCAGGTCGGCCAGATGTTCGCGGACGAAGCGCAGCGGCGGCGTGGCTACACCGTTTATCTGGGCTTCCTGAATGCCGGGGCGATCTGCGGACCGCTGGTCTGCGGGGCGGTCGCAGCTTTTGCCGAACCGATCAGCGCGCTGATGGTAGCCGCGGCGGCGGTCGTGGTCGGCCTTGCCTTCTATATCGCTCTGGGCAGGGGGATCGCCTCTGTTGCACCGGCGACGCAGACGGCCACGACGCGGCACGACCGCTTTCCCGCAACGGGCCTGCTGATCGTCGCGCTGGCATCGGTCTATCTTTGCTTCGCCGCCTATGAGCAGCTTGGCAACATCTTCCTGATCTGGGCGCGATCGCGGGTCGACCTGTCCCTGGCAGGATGGACGATGCCGGTGTCTTGGTTCCTTTCTCTCGATGGACTGTTCACGCTGGCGCTGATCGCGGGGTGGCAGATGGTGCTGCGCATGCTGGAGCGGCGCGGCATGGGCGTGAGTGCAATGACGCAAATCTGGCTGGGCGGACTGTCATGCGCGGCGGGCTATATGCTGCTCGCCGCCGGCAGCATGATGCATGGGCCGTTATCGGCTGGCTGGACCATCCTCTACCTGCTGCTGATGGATGCCGCCATCGTGCTGATATGGCCATCGGGCCTCAGCCTGATCGCAGAAATGGCGCCCCGGCGTTTGACCGGATTATGGACCGGGCTTTTCTATCTCCACGGTTTTTTCGCGCATCTCTGGGTCGGGATGATCGGCGTCTATTATGACCGGATGACCACCCCGGCCTTCTGGATGCTGCATGCCGGGGTGGCCGGTGCAGGTGCGTCAATGGCGCTGATCGCGGGCGTGGCGCGCCTGCATCACAGGTCGCTGCGTCAGGCGATCAATATTTCGGCATGAGAAAAGGCACTGGCATAATCGTCATTCAGCGGTTGATCGGTGACCAGAATATCCACCTCGGCCAGTGCCGCCGTCTGTACCAGCGCATAGCGGCCGAACTTGGATGAATCGGCACCCAGCAGCACCCGCTTTGACGTGGCATAGGCAATACGGCTCATTTCCGCTTCACCGGGATGGAAATCCATCAGGCCCCGGTCGATGCTGATGCCGCCCACCGACAAGATCGCCAGATGGGGGGTGAAACCGCGTACATAATCCTGCGCGACATGGTCCGAAAAGGCGCGATAGTCATAGTCCATCTGACCACCGGCCAGAAACAGGCGGTTGTTGTTGATGCCGCCCAGATCATTGGCGACGCCCAGCGAATTGGTGATGACCGTCAGTGATTTGCGATCCACCAGCTGGCGCGCGATGAAGCAGCTGGTCGTGCCGGAATCGATGAAGAGGATCGCGCCATCGGGCACCAGACCGGCAGCGGCGCGCGCGATGCGCAGTTTCGCCTCGGCATTTTCGTCCATCCGCTGATGCAGCGGCCCTTCCATCGCCGGGGCGGCCATCCGCGCGCCGCCATATTCGCGGATGATGACGCCATGATCTTCCAGCGCGCGCAGTTCGCGCCGGATCGTTTCGTCCGACACGGACAGGTCGCTGGCCAGAGCGCTGACCGACAATGTCCGTCCGCTGCGCAGGCGCGACATGATCTCACGCTGGCGCTGCGATCTTTTTTCCATTGCATTCTCCATCGGTCGCCATTTCCGGCCAGTCGTTCGGGCGTCATGCCCGGCGGGGGCGGCTTAGACAAGAATGGCCGGGACCGGCATGACCGGTCCCGACGCAGTTGACAGGATCAGAAACCGAAGCTCGCGGTCAGGCGAACGTAGCGCGGCGTCTGATAATTATTGGCCGACCGATAATCGGGGTTGGACGACCCGTCGCTGAGTTCCCCATAATTATTATAGGAAGCCACCGCCTGACTATTGAGCAGATTGAAGACGTCCAGACGGATCGTCGCATCGATCCGTTCCAGCGGCAGGCGGGCAACCGCGCTCAGGTTGAATTCGGTCCGCCAGTCGCCCTTGAAGGCGGTGCCGCGCGGGACCAGCTTGCCCTGACAATAGAAGCCATAGCCATGATAGGTATTGGCATAGGCGTCCACATTCACCGGCACCGCGCCGATGCAGCTATATTTCGCGGGCGACTGGACAAGGGCGTTCAGGCCCAGATCGATCATGTCGAACAGGCGATAGCTGCCATAGGCGCGGAAGCTGTGACGGCGATCGTTGGGCAGATAGCCATAGGCACCGTTCACGAAGCCCGGCGAATCGAAGTCCGCCGACCGGTTGATTGACAGCTGGCCATTTTCCGACCGGACGCCCCCTTCATAATTCCCCTTGTTGAAAGCCAGCGTATAGGATGCCGACAGGCTCCATTGCTGGTCGAAGCCGCGATCGAAGGTCAGGATCAGCGCATCATAGTTGCGCCGCGGCTTGGGGTAGCCCAGATCCGATGCCTTGAGCGTGGCGGTCGGCGTCGTGCCGTCGGGCAGCGGGTTGAGCTGTACCGTCACATCGCGGCCGGGATTGGCGATGACGAACTGGCTGCCGCCTGGATAGGCGCTCTGACAGGCCTGCGCGACAAAACCCTGCGCCACGCAATAGGCGCGGGCGCCCGCGTCGATCGAAATATCCTCGATCACATTGCCAAGACGCCGATGGGTGAAGGACGCGCCGACGCGGACATGATCGGCCAGCTGGCGTTCCACGCCGATGATGAATTCGCTGGCCGATTGCGGCTTGATCTTGCCGTCGATGACGCCCGACGGGTTGAAGGGCGAACCATCCGCCGACACTTCGCAATTGGCGACCCCGGTATCCGGGCAGGCGCGGGTGTTGACGACCGTCAGGATCGGATCGCCCGCCACGGGGATATTGCCTTCCCTGCTCACCCCGTTGAAACGATTGTAACGGGTGTAGGTGATCAGGCTGCCCGCGACGTTCAGGTTGATGTCGCCCGCCATCGGCAGGAAATATTTGCCGTAGGAACCAAAGATGCGGGTGCGGCCATCGCCCACCGGGTCGAAGGCGGCGCCCAGACGCGGCGCCCACAAATTACCCGATTTGAAGAAGGATTCGCCGTTCACGCCCTGATTGCTGAAACGATCGTTGCGCAGGCCAAGGTCGAGGCGCAGGCGATTGTCCAGCAGCGACCATTGATCCTGAATATAGAAGGCTTCGTTGCGGACATGCGCCGTGCCGTTCTGGGCATAGACGCGGGTCGTGTAATATTGGGTGCCGACCGGCAGGCCGATGCGCGCAGCCGATTCCGGCGTGACGTTGTAGATTTTGAACGCCCCTTCGCCGATCGTTTCGAACGTCTGTTCCTGACGGTCCTTTTCATGGTCGTAACCGATACGGACATGATGCGCGCCCAGCAGATGGAACTGGAGATCGGTGTCGAGCCGGTAGAATTCGCGCTGATTGTCCGTCTTGCTGTAGGCGTCGGTCACCTTGTTGAGGCCGATCTGAACGCCAGCGGGATCGGTGCGATAATCGACCACCTGCGAATTGACCGTGTCCAGCGGCAGATTGCCCGAACGCAGCCGGTTGACGCCATAGGCGCCCGATACCGTCAGCCATGGCGTAAACGTGCCGGTATAGCGGCCCACATAATTGACGCCGCCCGCGCGCGCATTGGTGCCGCCGGTTTCTTCGCCCAATCGATGACTGGTGCGATCCCACACCCGGCTGCGATTCCGGGTTTCGTTGCCGGTATTGAAATAGGTGAATTCGAAATGATGGTCGCCGGTAATATAGCCGTCGATCTTGCCGCCCCAGAAAGGGCTGTCGTTGCGGACGGTGGTGGCATTGTCCTGATTGGACTGCGGCGTCATCGAGCGGATGTCACGCAGATTATAAAGACCATAGACGAACAGATGATCCTTGATGATCGGGCCGCTGGCCTGAAGGATCAGTTCCTTGCGGCTGGCCGTCGCATGGGCATAATCGGTGGTGCGGGTCGCAGGCGCGCTGTCGCGCAGGTCGCCCGGTTCCCAGACGCCAGTGACGCTGGCATGATATTCGTTCGACCCCGATTTTGTGGTGGCGACGACATAGCCGCCGGTGGCCCGGCCAAATTCAGCGGGGGCGCCGCCGGTCTTCACCTCGACGCTCTGGTAGAAATCGAAGGGCACTTCGGTCGGCTGACCACCCGATACGAAGTCGGTGACGTTGAGGCCGTTGATGTAAAAGGCGTTTTCCGTGAAGGATGCGCCCGCCACCGACACCTGATTGGCAAAGCCGCCATTGGACGATGAACCCTGCACCGTGCCGGGCGTCAGCAACATGACGTCGCGCAGGGTGCGGCCGATGGGAACGCGTTCCTTCAGCGTGCCAACATCGATGGTGCTGCCGATGGTCGTATCCTGAAAGTCCGCGACGCGCTGACGCGATCCGGTCACGACGATCGCGCCGCTGGTGTCGGCGGGGGCCAGACGAAAACTGTTCGCGCCACCCGTCTGGCGGGTCAGGGGAATGGCCGCTTCTTCATAGGTGGTGAAACCGTCGGCCGACACGGTGACGTCGTAATTGCCCGGCGTCAGCTGCGGGATCGTATAGGCGCCTGTGCTGTCGGTGGTGGCCGTTCGGCTGACGCCGCGATCCGACGATGTGATGCGCACCATGGCCCCCGCGACCGGCGTTCCGTCTTCGGCGCTCACCCGGCCCGAAGCGGCGATATTGGTATAGTCCTGGGCACTGGCGCTGGGCATGGCGATCATGGCGGCCGGTGCGCCGGAACTGAGCATCAACAGCGCGCGCAACGACGCGCACGACGAAAGTCGCGAGAAGCGGAACATCGGATTTCCCCAATTAGAAGACGTAGCGCGGTGGAACGGCGCTGCGATTGGGGCACTAGGATTGCGGCGTTTATCTTTTGTGACAGATCAACAGAAAATCCACATCATATGTGGAAAGGGGCGATCGGACAGCAACATAGCCGGTGATGATGACGGGTCGTGGGGACCAAACACGCGGTAATGGGCGATGAGGGTCGGTCCGATATGCGGGCAGGCGTCCAGAAACTGCCTCTGTTATATAACCCTTTGAACGACTACGGTGCGTTTGCAGGCTGAAGCGTTATGCTGTGTCCGCCTGCCGGGCGACCGTGATCGACTGGGCGTTCATCGTCGCGCCGCCGAAGATGGTCATGAAGGCGATGTCCGTGGCGTCGCGGCCGACCGCGATGCGGGCCATGGTTTCGACCGGAGCAAGGCGGGTGGCATCCACCAGCTGCCACGCGCCGTCGAGCCAGACTTCGACCACAGCATGGAAATCGGGCGGTTCGAGGCCGAGCGCATAGACGGAGACGAGGCGCGCGGGAATGTCCCGCGACCGGATCAGCGCGGCGGTGAGGTGGGCATAATCGCGGCAGACCCCCTGCTGCGCGACGAAGGTATCGGCAGCGGTGGTCGTGATGTTGGAACTGCCCGGCACATAGACGAGATTGTCATGTACCCAGTCGACCAGCGCCTGCACCAGCGCGCCACCCTCCAGATGGGGAAAATGGCCGCCGACGAAGCTGCCGAACCGGTCCGCCTCGCAATAGCGGCTGGGCCAGATGAAGGGAAGGACATCTTCCGGCAGGCTGGGCAGCGGGTTTTTGGGGAGATGGGCGATGGTTACGGGTGCGCGGTCGACTTCCACCGTTGCACGATAGGTGCTGAGCATCCGGCCCGTACCGGTGCGGGTCCAGGTACGGCGACCGATGCCGCTGCCGCCGACCTTGTTGGTGAGCGGCCCGGCATTGTCGATGATGTGCGACTGGGCGACGACGCGTTGATCGGGCATCGCCGCCGCCTCCACCGCCAGCAGGACATCGGTCGGTTCGGCAAATTCATAATCGAGGATCGCTTCGATCGCGATGCGCATGGGAATGGGTCCGATAATCAGAGGAAACGGGTTCAAAAATAGCAGGGCGAATCAGCCCGTCGGGTGGAGCATCGAAGGACCACAGGCTGTTCGCAAGGCCCTGCCTTCCGCAATGATGTCCATTTAGCAGGCGGGAATGCGGACGCATTGATCCATGTTTATCCATCCGCAAATGGGCTTTGATCGGCCAGCCCGACCCGCGCGGATGATCGGCCCGGTGCGATCGGGATAGTCGATCCGGACAGGGCAATGTGCGCAGCGCCTGCGCTTAACTTCGCACATTTCCCGCTAAATCGGACATTTTGTTACATGCCGTCGATCCTATCGGAAAGTCGGCCTGCCCTAAGGGGTGTGGGGATTTAGGATTTCCATTTTGCTGGAGTTGTGATTCACACTCTGGATGGATCGCTTTGTACTGACGGACGCCCAATGGGCGCAGATGGAACCGCACTGTCTGGGCAAGATCACCGACCCT
>NZ_JBMDWL010000007.1:0-97071 GCF_048594625.1 Sphingobium sp. | reverse complement strand
CCCATGTCGATGATGCCGCCGACTTCGAAGACGATGATGCGCGGGCCTTTCGCCTCCAGCGCGGCGCGGAAGCTGCCGGGGCCGCTTGCCGCGAGCGTGGTGACGCGGATGATGCGACCGCCGCGACCGCCCGGTGTCGTGGCGGCCCATCCGACCGCACCGGGAAAGGCAAGCGGAGCGGCGGAAGTGGCTGGAATAGCGGCTTTCCTGGCGGGCGGTGCAGCGACGGCGGCGGATGGCAGGGCGATCGCGGCCAGGAGGGCCAGCATTGGCGGCGTCGGCAGATATGTCATGGGCGTCCTCTCTTCTATGCCACGATCCTGACATTGGCGCAGCCGATCCGCAAGCATATTTGACACCGGTGTCCCAATGTCATGGCCAGCCTTGATGCGGCGAGCATTGCGGAGGAATCGTGCGAAATAAGTCTGCCACAACTGTATATGCGGTAATAATATTACCAGAGCTGGCCACTTGATGTCATTTCTCATGGAGCGAAGCCCGTTGGTTCCCGTCATTGATGGTTCGTTGCGTCAGGCATGCCATTCCGGCGAGAAGCTGGCACGTCCTGAAACGGTGGTCATGGTCGTTAGGCGCTGCCAGATGGCGAAGATGATCTATGTTTATCGATGATTTACAAATGCTTGTAGTGATGTTGCCAGTCGATTGCCCGGAATCGGTTGACAGTGGTGATCGGTCGGCGCATCAATGACACCGGTTTCCAATAATGCGGACCGATCGGCCAGAACCGACAGAATGCGGGCAGGCGTGCAACGCCTGTCGAACCGGGCGGCGTAAGTGGGTGAAACCGACACGCCCGACAACAGGAAGGAGTGGAAAGCTGATGAAAGGGACGGATTTCATTCGCGGGGATCGGCGCTGGCTGAACGGGGCGTCGATCGCCGCCCTGCTGGTCGCGATGCCATTTGCCGCGCAGGCGCAGGACAGCGCTCAAAATGGCGCAGCGGCGACGCCGCAGGCGCAGGGCGATGGTGAAGTGGCCGACATCGTCGTCACCGGATTTCGCCAGTCGCTGGACGCGGCGATCAATCTGAAGCGGCAGGCGGTCGGTTCGGTCGACGCCATCGTCGCGGAAGATATTGCGAAATTCCCTGACCAGAATCTGGCGGAATCCCTGCAACGCATTCCCGGCATTTCGATCCAGCGCGATGGCGGCGAAGGGCGCGCGATCACCGTGCGCGGCCTTGGCGCGCAATTTACCCGCGTGCGCGTGAACGGCATGGAAACCATCGCGACGTCGAGCGACGGCGCAGGCGCCAACCGTGACCGCTCCTTCGATTTCAACGTGTTCGCGTCGGAACTGTTCAGCTCGATCGTCGTCCACAAGACGGCGGAGGCTTCGCTGGACGAAGGGTCGCTGGGCGCGGTGGTCGACCTCAACACCGGCAATCCGCTGGCGGGGAAGGCTGGCTTCACCTTCGTGGGTTCGGCCAGCGCCAGCTATAACGACCTTGCCAAGACGACCGGGCCGCGCGGCGCGGGGCTGGTCAGCTGGAAGTCCGAAGACGGGCAGTTCGGCGTTGCGCTGTCGGCCGCCTATTCACGGCTCAAGACGGTGGAAACCGGCAACAACACCGTCCGCTGGGCGCAGGCGCAGTTCGATTCCGTCAATGGCGAGGCGTGCTTTACCCGCCCCGGCGCAACGGCGACCGCACCGCGTGTCGCATCGCCCAATAGCGGCGGCACCTATATTCCGGGCCGCAGCGCAGCGTGCGACGCCGTATCGCTGGCCTTCCACCCGCGCATTCCGCGCTATGGTCAGGTCAATCATGATCGCGAGCGGCTGGGCATCACCGGCAGCGTTCAGTGGGCGCCATCCGACGCGACCAAGATTTCGATCGACGGCCTTTATTCGCGGTACAAGGCGACCCGCGAAGAACGGTGGGGCGAAGTGCTGATGCGCTCCAACGAGCGCGCCATGGATGTTTCCAACTATACGATCGACAGCAACAACAACCTGATCAAGGCGACCTTCAACGACGCTTGGGTCCGCACCGAACATTTCTATCGCGAACAGGACGTCAAATTCTATCAGCTGGGCGCGACCTGGGATCAGGATGTGACCGACAAATTCCGCTTCACCCTGCTGGGCGGTTTTTCGAAGTCGGATGCCGACGTGCCGGTCGAATCCACCATCATGTTCGATGACAAGGATGCGGCGGGATATTCCTACGACTATACCAATTCGCGTAGTCCGTTGCTAACGTTCGGCACCGATCCGACGAACCCGGCCAATTTCCAGCTGTCGGAAATTCGCGACGCGCCCAATTATGTGGTGAACAAGTTCCGCACCGCGCAGCTGCGCACCGAATGGGACGTGACCGACGGCTTCACGGTCAAGGTCGGCACCATGTATCGCCGCTACGACTTCAGCACCGGCGCGTTCAACCGCAGCACCGTCGTATGCCCGACCAAATCGACCGCGGCGCCCGACGTGGTGCTGGGCACCATCACCTGTTCGCCGTCGTCGGTCTTTGGCGCCAGCGCCGTCTATGGCTTCCCGGTGACGAGCCAGCTGGCCGAACTGTTCACGCTGGGCAAGGCGGGGCAACCGGCGGGCAACAGCAACCAGTGGCTGGTGCCCAATCTGGACGCGACGACGGACTATACGAAGCTGTATGACCGCAACGCCGTGCCCGACCTGACCAGCCTGCGCACCGTGCGGGAGGAAACCTATGGCGGTTACCTGCAATTCGATGCGAAGGGCGACATATTCGGGCTGGATTATGCGCTCAATGCAGGCATGCGCTATGTGAAGACCGATCAGGGATCGACCGGTTATAACAGCGGCATATTGGTGGGTATCAAGCGCAGCTATGAAGACTGGCTGCCCGCGGTCAATCTGGCGCTGTTCCCGACCAGCAACTTCATCATTCGCGGCGCGGTGGCCGATGTCATCACCCGGCCGAGCCTGGGCAATCTGTCGCCCGGCGGGTCGGTGGACGGCTTCAACTATCGCATCACCTTTGGCAATCCGCAATTGCAGCCGTTCCGGGCGACATCCTACGATCTGGCGTTCGAATGGTATTTCGCGCGTTCGGCGATCTTCTCCGTCGCGCTGTTCGCCAAGGATGTCAGCGGTTTCCCGGTCACCCGGACGGTGGTGGGCACTTACGCATCGACCGGCCTGCCGGTGTCGCTGATCGCGCCCAGCGCGCCGGCCGCATCGAACCCGGAAGGGCAGCTGTGGACGATCAACACCAGCGTCAACGGCGGGAACGCCAACCTGAAGGGCATGGAAGTATCGCTCCAGTCGCCGTTCAGCTTCCTGCCCGGCATATTGTCGCGCTTTGGCGGTATCATCAACGTGACATTGGTGAAATCGAACGCCGATTATAAGCTGACGCCGCCATCGACCGGCTTTACCGGCACCGGCGGCATCGCCATCCCGGCGACGCAGGATTATACATCGACCCTGTTCGGCCTGTCGAAGCGCGCGATCAACGGCACGCTCTATTATGAGGATGAGCGTTTTTCGGCGCGTGGCTCGGTCAGCTATCGCAGCGGTTTCGTGGATGCGGGCAGCGCGACAGGCAATCTGTTCGAAGGCTATAATTCGACGATCAACGTCGATGCATCGATGCGGTACAAGGTGACGGACTGGCTGGAAGTGTCGTTGGAAGGCATCAACCTGACCGACGAATATCGCGACCGTTATGTCGATGTCGGCGCCAACCGTGCTTATGAAAACAACCATTTCGGTCGTACCATCCTGGCTGGTGCCCGCTTCAAGATGTGACGACCCTCTCAGGTCCGGGCCGCCTCTGCACGGGCGGCCCGGACTTTTTTGCTGTTCCGGGGAGATGATATGACGATCAGCCGACGCGACGCGATGACGGGAGCATTGGTGGCAGGCAGCGCGTTGGCGCTAACCCGCGCCGATCGCGCGGCGGCCACGCCGGTGGAGGCCGCATCGGGGACTCCCGCGACCGACTGGAAACGCGGGCCGGACAATCAGCGCATTGCCGATCTTGGCGACGCACGTTTCCTCAACCCGCTGATTTCGGGCGATCGGCCCGATCCGGCTATCCTGAAGGATGGCGCGGATTATTACATGACCTTTTCCAGTTTTGACAGTTACCCCGGCATCACCATCTGGCACAGCCGCGACCTCATCAACTGGCAACCACGCAAGGCGGCGCTGACGAAGAATATCGGGTCGGTGTGGGCCGTCAGCCTTGAGAAATATAAGGGCCGCTATTTCCTCTACATCCCGGTGAAGGCGGAACCCAACAGCATATTCGTCATTCATGCCGACAGCATCGACGGGCCGTGGAGCGACCCCATCGACCTGAAATTGCACCGGCATATCGACCCCTGCCACGCGGTGGGGGAAGATGGCAGCCGCTGGCTGTTCCTGTCGGGCGGCGACCGGGTCCGCCTGTCCGACGACGGGCTGTCGACCGTGGGGGAAGTGGAGCATGTCTATGATCCCTGGCGCTATCCCGACAGCTGGGACGTCGAAGGGTTCGCGCCGGAAGGGCCGAAAATCCATCGTCGTGGCGACTGGTTCTATATGCTGACCGCCGTGGGCGGCACGGCAGGCCCGCCGACCGGGCATATGGTGATCGCCGCGCGCTCCAGATCCATTCATGGGCTATGGGAGCAGCATCCGGACAATCCGCTGGTCCATACCGAGAGCGCGGCCGAACGCTGGTGGTCGCGGGGGCATGCCAGCCTGGTGGAAGCGCCGGACAAGAGCTGGTGGGCGGTCTATCATGGCTATGAAAACGGCCGGTGGACGCTGGGGCGGCAGACATTGCTGGACCCGGTCGAATGGAGCGTCGACGGGTGGTTTCGCATGAAGGGGGGCGACCTGTCGCAACCCATCGCCAAGCCGCGCGGCGGGCAGGCATTGCCCCATGGCATGGCGCTGTCGGACGATTTTCGCGATTTGAAGCTGGGGGCGAAATGGAATTTCTTCCGCCCTGCGCCCGATGAAGCGAGCCGGGCAAGGGTAGAAAAAGGCGCGCTGGTCCTGAAAGGGCGGGGCAAGGCGCCGGTCGATTCATCGCCGCTGCTGCTGATCGCGGGCGACCCGGCTTATGAATTTCAGTGCGACATCGAAATCGCGCCGGGTGGGACGGCGGGGCTGATCCTCTTCTATGACGACAAGCTATATTGCGGCCTTGGCTTCGATGAAAAGCGGTTCGTCACCCATCAATATGGGATCGAGCGGGGGCGGCCGGAAAACAGCTTTGGCCGCAGGCTGACGATGAAGGTCAGCAACCGGCACCATATCGTGTCCTTCCACCTGTCAGGGGACGGCGGGAAGACGTGGAGCCGGTTCGACCGGGGGATGGAAGTATCGGGATACCATCATAATGTGCGTGGCGGTTTCCTGATGCTGCGGCCCGGTCTTTACGCTGCCGGGCCGGGTGAAGCGCGGTTCAGGGACTTTCGGTTCCGGGCGCTGTAGAGCCGGGCGCCGGGTCTTGGTGAGGTGTAACAAGGGTGGATGGTGCGATGATGGCCTTTCCGCCTTTGCCTTGACTATCGCACTATAGAGGAATGGCCGTCCTCTATTTCATCATCGACAGGGCGAAATGCGATGCCGCGCCCCGATCGGCTTTGGCGACTGTCGCGCCATGGTGATGCCGGCGCTGTAAGCGCCGCGTCATAGGCAGCGACAAGCCGGTCGAAATGCACGTCCGCGTTGAAACGGGTGCGCACATCGTCATGGGCGGCTGCGCCCAGCCTGCGGCACAACATCGGGTCGTCCCACAGCCGACGCATCTGTCGTGCCAGATCGACCGCGTCCCCGGGGGTGAAGTGCAGGCCGGCGCGGCCTTCGCGGATCGTATCGTTCAGCGCACCGATGCGCGATGCGATGACCGGCACGCCATGCGCCATAGCTTCGGCCGCGACGATGGCGAAGGTTTCGAACCAGAGGCTGGGCACCACCAATGCCCGCGCGCCACGATAGACGGTGGCAAGCGATCCCGGGCCGGTCGTAATCGTGACCGATATGCCCTGCGCCCGCAACGGCGCGGGATCACTGCCCGGCGGGCCGGCCACATGGATCGGCACCTGCGCCAGACGCGCGGCCCTGATCAGGACGTCCAGCCCCTTTTCCGGCACGAAGCGACCGGCAAAGGCGATATAGCGCCCGCTTGCGGGATCGACCGGATCGGACGCGGCAGGGATCGCGCATTCATTGACGCTGATCCGGTCGAGCGGGACGCCTGCACGCACATGCAGCCAGTCGCGACTGAAGTCGGTCAGGACGATGAAGCGGCTGACATGGCGATAGAGGTCGCGCCATTCCGCGACGGTATGGCGCAGGGCGAAGGCCGTGCTTTCGGGCAGGCTGTCGCGACAGTTGCGCAGCACCGCCTGATGCGCGCCACGGTCGGGGCAGCGGGTGCAGACCGCGGCACCATCATGATGGGTCGCGATGGGGCAGGTCATGCGAAAATCATAGCAGCTATGGACGACAGGGATGCCCGCATCGGCGCAGATGCGGAACAGCCATGGGGTGAGCATCGGATAGAGTTCGTGGCTGTGGACGATGTCGGGCCGGTCCTGCGCCAGTCGTCGGGCGAAGGCACGCAGCGCACCTTGAGGATATATGCCCTGCGCAAAGGCGCTGATCTTTCCTGTCAGGCCTGATGAAAGATGGCGGCTATCCCGTTCGAAAATATCGACGTCCAATCCGCGTCGTCGCGACAGGGCGATGGTGGCATCCCATGCATTGTCGGCGCCGCCGCCGCTGCGATGCCGGTTGAAGACATGCAGGATTTTCATGCCAATTGATCCGGGCGATAGGGTTCGCCGATCAGGGCAGAGGTCGGCTTGCGTCCATGCGCCTTTAGATCGACCATCTGTTCGAACAGGGCCGCATAGGCCGCGACGACCGCGTCCCAGCGGAAGGTTACGGCGGCATGGGCCTGTGCCGCGCGCCCCAGCGCGTCGCGGCGATGCGGGTCGCCATCCAGATCGCGCAGTATCGCGGCCAGATCGCCCGGCGTCTTGCTGAAATAGGGATTGGCCGGGCCGACATTTTCGCGATGGAAGACGACGTCGATCGGTATGCAGGGCGCGCCCCAATGCATGGCGCGCAGCAGGCTGGGGTTGGTGCCGCCCACTTCATGACCATGCAGATAGGCGGCGCAATGGCGATACAGGGCGTTGAGCGCGGCGGATTCGAACACCCCGCCGACGCAGCGTACCTGCCCGTCATGTTCGGCCGCGACGGCGCGGGCGTAGCCGCTGTCATAGGGGACCGATCCGACCACGACCAAGGGCTTCGTAACCCCGGACGCCCGATATTCGCGGATAATATGGTCGACATTATTTTCCGGCTCCATCCGGGCGACGACCAGATAATAGTCGCCGGGCGTCACCCCATAATGCGCCAGAGCAGCATCGTCCGGGACATCCCCGACCGCCCCCGAATAGGGGATGTAGGTCGATGACGCGCCATATGCGCGGGCATAATAATCCTGCATGGCGCGGGAATCGGTGACCAGCCAGTCGGCAAGGCGCGCGCTCGCCCGTTCGGACCATTTATAATAGGCGCGCTGCACCGCATTCCACTTGCGCCTTTGCCAGCCAAGGCCGTCGGTGTGGACGATCACCGGCACGCCTCGCGCCCGCAACGGCAGGATGAAGGGGCCGTTCCCCGGATCGACGACGAAGACCAGATCGAAGCCGCGAAAGGCCGCGTCGAGGATCGACAGGTTGCTGTGCACGATGCTTTCGAAGCTCTTGCCGCCGGGTGCGGGGAGGTAACGGCAATGCACGCCCTGCCAGCGTGGCGGGTGCTCATCATAATAATGGCTGCGGCAATAGACGGTGACGTCCATTCCATGATCGCGCACAAGGCCCGTCGCCAGTTCCTCCACCAAAGTCGAAAAGCCGCTGTAGCGGGCGGGGATGCCGCGATCGCCGATGATGGCGACGCGCAAGGGGGCGGGGCGGTCAGTCATGGGGCTTGTATCCGATCCAGATGTCCTGCGTCATGCGGGCGTCCGCGCCGGGGCGGACCATTTCCACCCGGTCGAAGGCGGTAAGCAGATGGTTGCGGACCCAGACGGGCGGATGGATGGCGAAATACCATTTCTTGCCTTCCGCGAACCCGCTTTGCGTGACGATGTCGCCGCGATCATAGGCTTCCACCTCCCGCTTCTGGGTCAGGAGGTAGCGATAATGGTCGCCATGGGTGGTGGCGATCATCAGGCCGCCGGGGCGCAGCACCCGATGCAGTTCCGCCGTCCAGTCGCGATGCATGTCGCGCGACAAATGGGTGAAGACGGAGAAATTATAGACCGCGTCGAAACTATTGTCGGGAAAGGGCAGGGGCGGCGCCAGCCCATTGAGCGCAAAGTCGATCCCCGGCAGGTGGCGGCGACACCAGTCGATGGTCGCGGGATTATAGTCGGTGCCTGTGACATGGGCATCCCGCCCCGCCAGCAGGGTCGGCATATGGCGGATCAGCCGGCCCGGCCCGCACCCCCATTCCAGCACGCGCAGCATCGGCGCGTCGGGCAACCGTTCGCGGATCAGGCGCGCGAACAGGGCGGCATGGGTCAAGCCCAGATCGTGATAATCCGCCCAGTCGACCTTGTTATAGGCGTCGAAGGCCAGATCTTCGGGCGGCAGAGGAAAATCGGGATGACGCGCGCGAAAGGCGCGATTGCAGCGGGCGGCGCCCGCACGTTTGCGCAGGAACGCCATGCGGTCGAACATGGGCAACAGGCCAAGCGACCGGGTCGCGCTCAAAATATGATATTTCATGCGTCTGTGCCTTCCTTGACGGTAGGTGGAACGGGAATGGCGAACAGGCGGCGGACATGCGCCGCATCCTGCCCGACGATGGCGATCAGGGGGAATGGCGTGTCCGCTTCCGTCAGGCGGAACCGGTTGGCGCGATCCTGCACCAGATCGATCAGCACCGCGGCGACCACGCCCGCGACAAGGCCCATGACGACGGCGGCGATCAGCAGCAATTTCGTCTGTGGCGCGTCGGGCCTGTCGGGCAGGGCCGCGCCTTCGACCAGCTGGATGGCGGAGGGCGCGGACTCAGCGGTGGCGGCGGTGACGGCCGCCGTCATCAGCTTGTCCTGCAAGGCGAGGTAGGTTTTTTCCAGCACATCATGCGCGCGGCTGAGATTATGGCTGTCCTTCATCTTTTGCGGGATGCGATCGATGGCGCTGCGCCGGGCGGCGACCTCTCCGGACAGGCTGGCGAGCGCCGCCCGATCCGCCGCCAGCTGCGCCGTCAGCGCCGCCCGGCGCGCGCGCAGCGCATCATGGCCGCCATTGCGGGCAATGCTGCTTTGCTGCACCCCGCGCTGTGGCGTGGCGGCCAGTTGCCGGCTGATCGCTGCAATCTGATCGTCCACGTCGCGGACGTCGGGCGAATCCGGCCGGTATCGCACCAGCATCGCATCGCGGGCCGCGACCAGCTTCGCCTGTTCCTGCTTCAGCTGCGCGGCGACGGGATTATCCTGAATGAGACGACCGGCCAGAATGTCCTGCGGTTCCCGCGCCAGTTGTCCGGTAACGGTGGCAAGTTCGCTCTGCGCGGCGGCAATGGCGGTGCGTTTTGCGTCCAGTTCCGCCTGCTGGCTCGAAAACTGGCCGATCTCCACCTTGTCCTTTTCGAACATCAGCAGCATGTCGTTTTGCGTGTAATAACGCTCCATCCGCGTTTCCAGCAGGCGCAGGTCGGCATGGGCGCGGTTCGCCTCCGCCTGCAACGCGGCATGGGCCTGTCGCGCTTCGGCGGCGAAACGGGCGCGGCGCTGGGCGATATAGGTGGCGGCCACATGATCCGCGATCTCCGCCACGCGGTGGGACGGGCCGCGCACCGTCAACAGCGCGATATGGCTGTCGGGTATCTGGGTCATGGTCACGCCGGTGCGGAAATCGTCCAGCGTGCGGGCGCGTTCCACATCCTGCGGCGTCGGCACATAGGGGGATGGCGCGCGGGGGAAGAGGCTGTCCTTCGTCCATCGCCATGCCCGGCCGGGCCAGCTTTGCGTCCAGAGCCATGTGAGGTAGCGCAGCGGCGGGTGATAGACATCGGCATAGCCCAGGCGCATGTCGCCAATCACTTGTTTCAGCACCGGGCCGGAGGTGGCGAGGATCATTTCGTCCTTCAGTGCATTGCGGCGGAACACGGCCCAGTCGTCGTAAAATCCCTCCCTCTGGCGGTCGTCATCGGCGACCGCGGACAGGGTGACGCTGGCCGAATAGACCGGCGGCCAGACGAGAATGTAGAGGCCGACCAGCGCCAGCGTCAGCGCCGTGATAGCGAGGATCAGGCGGCGATGACCCGCAATGGCAAAGCCGACGATGCGCGCCGTGCGACGAAGATCGAAACTGTCGGCGTCCGGGCGATGTGGAGCGATGTCTGTCATGGGGCCGGTCATCGATCAATTTCCTGCAACAGGCGAAGCTGGACATAGGGGGCCATCAACTGGGTCAGGCCGCCCAGCGGCGCGTTGACATAGGTCTGAAGGAAGCGGGCGAAGCGCGCGCCACCGCTTTCCTGCACCACCAGCAGGTCGCCAGGACGCAGCGGCACATTTTGCAGGGTCAGCAACATGCCCGCATGTCCATGCCCGCCGCCATGCAGGATATGGGCGGCGATATGGCCGTCATCCTCCAGCCGGATCAGCGCCACGTTGGACAGCGCAGCGCTTTTGTTCGCATCCCCGGCCATTATCAGTGCCTGCGCGGCGGTGGGCGCGTCGCGCAGGGCGACCGCGCCGGGCCGGTTCACTTCGCCCGCGACAAAGATTTTCGGTTCGCGGGGGTTGGCGATCGCAATGCTGACCTGAGGATCGCGTACGCGCGCCAGCAATTTCTGCCGCACGACCTGCGCCGCGGCCATGGGCGTCAGTCCCGCGACCGGCATGTCGCCGGACCGGGGCAATGTCACCATGCCGTCGGATCGCACGGTCGCGCTGCGCGACAGTTCGGGCATGCGATCGACCATGATGTCCAGCTGGTCGCCGGGACCGATCAGATAGGCGCTTTCATAACGGTCGGTGGACCGGATAACGCCTGGCGCAGCCGCGATGCGCTGCGGCGCCGTCATGCCGGTCGAGCAGGCGCCCAGCAGGATCGGGACCAGCAACAGCAACGCCGTCAGCAGGCTGGTGCGGGGTGGAATGTTCATGCCGATGCTCCGGTGAGGGCCAGGCGCACGCGCATCCGCCATGCGCGGGGCGACAGCGGGTTCGCCGCGCAGGCGCATTGCACGGCGAGGCGGGCGGCATCCCGGTCGCCCTGCGCCAGAGACATTTCCGCCTGCGCGCGATAGAGGCGGGCAACGATCATGCGGCGGCGACGTTCGGGCGCGCCGGTATAACGGCGGCGCTGCAATATGCGCAGCATCGTCCCCACCACATGCGGATTGCGCATCAGGTCCAGCGTGTTGCGCAGCTGACCATCATGATAGCGAAAGCCCAGCAGCGGCTCAGGATCGAACCATCCGGTGGCGCCCATGTCGCCAAGGCGCGTGAAGATGTTGAGTTCGAACGGGAAATTGCCATGGCAGTCCGCATCGACGAAGCCCGACCGGCCCAGCGCCTGCATCCGGAACAGCGTGCCCGAAATGGGCGTGAAGCCGTTTTGCATATGCCGGTCCAATATCGGGAAGGGACCGGCGCGCCGCCCCCGCCTACCATGATCGCGCAGATAGTCGCGCGTCCGTTCGGCGGATGGCGCGCCGTCATGGTCGAACAGCCAGGGATTGGCGACGAACAGGGCGGCGTCCGGCGCGGCATCCAGCGCGTCGACCGCCCGTTGCAGATAATGGGGCGTCAGCAGATCATCGTCATGGAGAATGCAGAAATAGTCCGCATCCCCCGCCGCCGCGAACAGATAGCGCCCTTGCCCATATTCGCCGCCATTTTCCGTCTGCCGTACAAAGGTGAAGCGGGGATCGCGCAGCCCGTCGATATAGGCGCGCACCGTTTCGCCCACATCGCCGGGGGAGGCATTGTCACTCACCACCACGCGAAAATCGCGCAGGCTCTGGGCGCGCAGGCTTTCCACCGCGTGCCGCACATAATGCGGGCGGTTGTAGGTGGGCAGCCCCACGAAGATGCGATCAGAAGAAATGGCGATGCGCCTTGTACCAGAGGAATGTCTGGCCAAGCCGGTCGTCCAGGCCCGCGCCCGGCATCCAGCCCAGCTTTTGCGCGGCAAGGCTGGATGACAGATATTGGGCCTGAATTTCGCCATGGGCATGGTTGCGGATGTCGGGTTCCAGATCCGTGCGTCCGGCGGCGGCCAGCGTTCGGCGGGTCAGGTCCAGCACGCTGACCGGTTCCCCCGTGCCGAAATTGAAGGCGCGACCGACCACGCCGTCGTCGCCCATATGCTGGGCGAGCAGCAGATAGCCCTGCACGATGTCCTCGACATAGACATAGTCGCGCACGGGCGATCCATCGGACCGGATGACCGGCCGCGTACCATCGATGGCGGCAAGGCAGGTGCCCGGCACGATGCGATTGCTGTTGAGGTCGCCCGGCCCGAACAGATTGCCGCACCGCGTGATCGCGATGGGCAGGCGATAGGTCTGCGCGTAGCTGAGCGCGATCAGATCGGCGCAGCTTTTCGACACATCATAGGGATGCCGCCCCTGAAGCGCGAAATCTTCCTGATAGGGCAGCGTGGTATGATCGCCATAGGCCTTGTCGGACGATGCGATGACGATGCGTTCGACGGTGCCCACGCGGCGGCACGCCTCCAGCAACACCCATGTACCCTTGATATTCGCTTCGAAGGTGGAGATGGGATTGCGATTGGCCACGCCGACAATGGCCTGCGCGCCCAGATGAAAGACGGTATCGACCGCATATTCGTTGAGCGCGCGTTCGATGACCTCATATTCCTCCAGCGGACCGCGCACGACCTTCGCCCGGTTGGATAACCCCTCGGCCTGAAACCGCGATTGCGGCACCATGTCGCGGACCAGTGCGACGACCTCCGCGCCCTGTGCGATCAGTTCGGCGACCAGGCTGCCGCCCAGAAATCCGGTGGCGCCGGTGACGAGACAGGTTTTGCCTTTCCAGAAGCCGCTCATGCCGCGCGCTCCTCTGGCTGATGGCGGCCGATCCATGGCGGTGGCGTGCCGCCCGCCAGCAGTTCGTCCGCCTCGATCACATCCTTATAGCTGTCGAAGGATTTGAAGAAGCCGTCATGGCGATAGGTGAAGGCATCGCCCCGCGCGATCAGGGGCGGGATGATGTCGCGTTCCAGATTGTCGCCATGCCAGTCGTCGAAAATGGCGGGGTCCATCACCATGAAGCCCGCATTGACCCAATAATCGGCGATCAGCGGCTTTTCGGCGAAGCGGGCGATGGCGCCGTTCCCTTCCACCGACAGCACGCCATATTGCGAATACATGGGGACGGATGTGATGGTCAGCCGGGCGTCGTGGCGGTGGTGGAAGGCGACGACATCGGCCATCGGCACATCGGACAGGCCGTCGCCATAGGTGGCGATGAACGGGCCGTCGATGAGGTGACGGCAATGCCCTATCCGGCTGCCCGTATCGGCATGCTCGCCGGTATCGACCACCGTGATGCTGGCGCCGATGTCCTTGCCCTCGAAATAATCGTGAAGAACATCCTGCCGGTATCCGGCGGCCAGAATGAATTCGTGAAATCCCTGTCGAATGAAATTCTTGATGACATGGACCAGAACCGGGGTGCCGCCCAATGGCAGCATTGGTTTTGGCAGATAGGTAGTGAAGGGAAAGGCGCGGATGCCCTGTCCGCCGCATAATATGACGACCTTCATCTGTCGGTTCCTTTCTTCATCGTGGTTTGGGTGAAATGGTCGATGGGAATGGTGGCGATGCCGATGCCGAATTCCGGCCCGGAAAAGTCGCGCCGGATGAGCGGGGCAAGCCGGTCGCGGGCGACATGGCCGCCAAACCAAAGGCGGATCTGCCCGCCGTCGCGCAGCGGACCGGGCGCGAGGATTTCGCCATCCGTCCATGATGCGCTGGCGCGGGTCAGCAATGGCGCCGGATCTTCGATGAAGCGCACGCTGTCGCGGGATCGGGCATGGTGGATCGCCACCTGTTGCCATTCGGGATCGGCCCCCTTGCGCACATGGGCGACCGAATAGAAGAGATCGACGACACCGCCGTCCGCCAGCGCGGCGGGGGACGAATAACCGGCATAGCCCTGTTCCGGCGGATAGAGCGGGCCTTGCGTCAATATCTGCTGCGGCGCGGTGAAATGCTGGCCATCGCGCGATCGGATCAGGCCGATCGACTGAAGCGGCGGGCCACCCCGCACCCGTGCGCCGACGGCGGAAAAATAGAGCAGCAGTTCATCGCCGCGCACCACCAGCCCCGGCTCACCGACCAGATAGCCGTTCCAGTCGGTGGCGCCGCCCGTCGCCTGCAACAGCGTCCAGTTCGCAATCCGCCAGTCGATGCCGTCCGGCGACACCGCCATGCCGATCGCCATGGGGGACGGGCCGGGCTTTGCATAAACGCCGGTGAAGGCCATCCAGTAACGCCCGGCAAAGCGCGCCACGCTGGGCGTTTCGATGCTGGCATAGGGACCATCCGTCGCGGTGAGCAACGGCTTTGCGGGGGACAATGCCCAGCGCTTTCCATCACGCGACACCGCACGGAATGGCAGGACCGGGGGCTTGAAAGGCGCGTCCGTGCTGCTGGTCATGTAGAGCGCATAGCCATCATCCATGCGCAGGGGGCTGGGGTCGTTCCACAGCGCCTGTGGCCGCAGCGATCCCGCCATGATGACTGGAGCGGCGCGGCTGACGGTCCAGCCCGGCATCACGCTGGGCAGATCGGGCGCAGGCGCGGGCGGCATACAACCGCCCAGCGCAAGGAAGATAGCCAGACCGCGCATCAGAAGGCATTCTTCTGCACGAACGGCACCGCCAGCGTGCGCGCCAATATCTGAAGGTCCAGCCACAGCGACCAGCGGCGCAGATAGTCGATGTCATGCATGATGCGCTGTTCCATCTTGTCCTGCGTGTCGGTTTCGCCGCGCCATCCGCTGACCTGCGCCAGTCCAGTGATGCCGGGCTTGATCTTGTGTCGGACGGCGTAGCGCCGGATGACCGGACGAAACGCGTCGTCCAGCGCGATCGGGTGTGGGCGTGGCCCGATCACCGACATGGTGCCGGTCGCCACATTGATGAATTGGGGCAGTTCATCCAGCGACGACCGGCGCAACAGCGCCCCGACCCGCGTCACCCGGCTGTCACCGCGCCGCGCCTGGACGAAATGGTCATCGCCAGCGACGTACATGGACCGGAATTTCCAGATGCGAAACGGCCTGCCGTCCAGACCATAGCGCGTCTGCCGGTAAAAGACCGGACCGCGCGTATCGACCCTGATCGCCAGTGCGATCAGCAACGCTAGCGGCAGGATCAGTGGCAGCGCGATCAGCGTCAGCGCAACATCTTCCGCACGCTTCAGCCAGGCAGTATGCCCTTCGAACGGGGATTCCACGATGCTGACGACCGGCTGGCCATAGACATCGTCCCAGCGCGCGCCGACCAGATCCAGTCGGAAAAGCGGCGGGCAATAATAAAGCGATGCGGTCGTGTCGCCGAACCGGTCGAGGATCGTCTTGATCCGCTGTTCCGCAGCCATCGGTAATGTCACATAGATGCGGCTGACCGCGCCCGACCGCGCCAGTTCGTAAAGCCGATCCACGGGGCCGCCGAAATGGTGATCGGGCTGCTCCACGGTGCGGCCGTCCGACGGGCAGCGATCATCGAATACGCCAAGCGAGCGGATGCCCATCCAGCGCTGACGCGCGAATATGACGCCAAGGCGCTGCGCCGTTTCGGTTGCGCCGATGAAGGCGGCATTGCGCTGGTCATGACCGGCGCTGCGCCACAATCGCATCGCCATCCGCACGGCAACGCGAAACAGCATGACCGCGACCAGCGCGCTGCCATAGCAAAGCGCGGCGGCGGGCGCCCATAGCGATGCGCGCGCCAGCGGCAGATCGCCCAGCAAAGCGAACAGCGCCACTATGCCTGTAAAGCCGATGGTCCAATAAGCCGCGAGATCGGCCAGTTCATGGCGCAGTCGCACGATGCGCCACGACCGGCTGAGGTGAAAGAAAGACGCCACCAGTTCCAGCACGGCCACGCACAGCAGGGCATCGATGATCATCGGTCGGGGCGACAGGCCGGCACCGAACAATGCCAGGCACAGGAGGATCAACATGGTGTCGATCAGACGGCACAGGCGCACGAACAGCGCCCCAAATTGCTGGAATGCGCCATTCTTCCGAAAATCCGTTTCCCACTGGTGGTTCAGCATCGTGAACTAGCCCCGCAATAATGAAACCAGATAAAATCCCGCAAATCGCGTATTTCATAAGCAATGAAATACATAGAATACGTATTAAATGATCATCGATCCTCGAATCATTACCAATTGAAATCGCAGATTCGAATTAATTAAAAGCATCATTAACCGTATAAATATTCACTGTGCCATTTTGCGACACGTAATTTTGGAGATATTGCGGTATATTTATCGTTATTTATTATCATGCATATGAATATTACTTGATTCGATGTTCCGCCCGCATCTGGACGGACAGCCGGTCGGAAAGGGGGCGATCGCGACGATGCTGTGCATGCTGGGCCATCACCGGGCTGATCGGGCCGCTATCTGGAATGGCGGCATCGGCTTTTCGCGTTGCGCCGATTGCGGGCTGGACATGGTTCGGCGGCCCGGCGCGCGCTGGACGCGGGTGCCGCGCGGTCATGCGGTCGTCTGGCGACGGGTGAACGAACGTCCGGCCATGGGCGACGTCAGTCCGGAACCGGACCATGCAGCGCCACGCAATCGCCTGTCCGGCCATGTGCGGCGCATCGGACAGATGGCCAGCCGCACCATACAAGCGTCAGCATCACCGGCATCGCGTGACTTTCGCCATCTGGCACGGCGCATCGGGGATGCGCGGACCATCGTCCTGAGCAGCCATTGCGACATGGCGACCGCCAACGACGCGATGCTGATGCTGGCGGCGATGGTGCAGGAGGAACGGGGCGGTCGCATCCTGCTGATCGACGCGACACTGACCGATCAGGGCATCGGGGCGATGCTGGGCGCGGCGGGGACAGCCGGACTGTCGGACATCATGGCCGACCAGCCATGGACAGCGGTGGAAGCCATGCACCTGCTGGCGCGGCCCGACATGATATTGCTGGGTGCCGGTCTGCACCCGGCGGCGACGCGCCCGGAACGGATCGCAACGATCTTGCCTTTTCTAGGCGATCGCTTCGACCGCATCATCATTCAGCAGCGCGATATTCTGGCCGACAGCCGCAACATGACGATCGCCAGACTGGCGGACAGGCTGTGGATATTGGCACAGGAGGGGCGTTCGCCGATGGCCGCCCTGCGCGCCGCGCGCCATGCATTTCACGCCAGCGGCATGGATGAAGTAGAACTGGTGCTGACGGCTGCGCCGACGGGTGGCTCCTATGACAGCTGACGCCGGGCATGGCGCGATCACGGAACCGGGTCGTTCGCTTCTGATCTTCGCCGTTGCTGGCGGGGTGGCGATATTCTGCGTGGCGACGGCGGCGCTGGTCCTCCCCGGCATGATGCTGGCTGGCATCGGCGTTGCGGGGATGACGGGCGCCATATGGGCCAGCGGCAATCCGCGGCTTGCCTGCCTTTGGGGCGTGGGGCTGACGGCGCCGCTGGCGATCGCCAAGCATTTCCACCCCATGCCGCATATGGGCGGCGCAGGCGCCTATAATATTGAAGCAGTCGACCTGTTCCTGTCGGCGCTGGCGCTGCTCCAGTGGCGCGACGGGCGGCCGGGCACGGCTGGCGGACGCATGCCAGCCATGGTCTGGTGCTGGGTCGGGATGATCCTGCTGGGCCTGATCGATGTGATCGTCGGCCCCTATCGTCAGCTTGCGATGATGGAGGCGGTGCAGATGACCAAATCGCTCGCGCTGTTTCTGCTGCTGATCAACGAACTGGCACGGACGCGCCGATGTCTGCACCTGCTTGCGTCGCTCATATGCGGGCTGTTGGTGCAGGCCGGGGTCGGCATCGCCCAATATGTCAGGAAGGGCGACGTTGGCCTGCAGCTTCTGGGCGAGGCGACGATGACCACGCTCGAATATGCCAATCGCGCGACCTATATGGACGGCGGCGCGACATTCCGTATCGGCGGCCTGCTGGGCCATCCCAATATCTATGCGGGCTATATCGCCATGCTGGCGCCGATGCTGCTGGCCATGCTGATGACACGATGGTCGCTGCGCTGGAAAATGCCGGTTGCCATGGTGCTGGCAATCGCGATGACTGCCTTGTTGCTCACTTTGTCGCGGTCGGGCTGGCTGGCGTTCGCGATGGCAGCCCCGATCGTCATGATTTTGATGCTGCGCGACCGCCGATCGCGGCAAAGGGCGATGGCAGGCGTGGTGGTGGCGATGGGTGTCGCCCTGATCGCCGCCATTGCGGTCGCCCCCTCCATCATGCGCCGTTTCACCCAAAGCGATCCGGGCGCGGTCGATTTCCGTTGGGAATGGATGGGACTGGCCTGGGATATGGTGCGCGATCATCCTTTGACCGGGGTGGGCCTCAACAGTTTCGTCCTGCACCTGCCCGGCCGCACCATGCATGGCGGGACGGACGGGCTGACCCGCAGTTTCGGCGCGAACTGGCCTGTCGTCCATGATATTTACCTGCTGATCTGGGCGGAGCAGGGCACGCTGGGCCTTGCCTGTTTCCTGATGCTGTTGCTGGGTCTGCTGCGCACGGCGTGGCGCAATGCGGCCGGTTGCGCCGATCCCATGTTGAGCGCCATGAACGCCGGGGCGCTCGCTGGACTGTGCGCCAATATGCTGGACGGATTTGGCAGCTTTTTCCTGCGGCAGATGCCCGGCGCACGTCTGTTCTGGATCATGGCGGCGATCATCGTGGCGATCGGTCGCTGGCGTCAGCGCAATGACGTGGGACAGCCCGCATGACGCGCCTGCTGCATCATGGCGGCAGCGTCGCCATCGGCCGGATCGCCCTGTCGGCGTTGCGCATGGCGGCGGCGCTGATCGTCGCGCGGCTGGCGGGCGTGCAGGATTTCGGCGCCTATGCCCTGATGCTGACGCTGATCGGCATCGCCGAATGGCTGGTCGATTTCGGACAGACCGACATGGCCGTGCGCGACATGGCGCGACGGCCGAGGCGACGGACGATCATGATCGCCGCGTTGGTCCGGATCAAGATGGTCCAGGGACCGGTCGTCGCGCTTGCGTTGCCGCTGATGTTGATGGCCACCGGGCAGGCGCCGGACATGATATGGGCGGGATGCACGGCAGGCATTGCGATAATCGCCACCGCATGGATGCAGCCCGCCCGCGCCGCTTTGCGACTGGCGCTGCGCATGAACCGGGATGTCGGCGCGGAGCTGGCGGGGGTCATGCTGATGCTGCCGCTACTCGCGCTGGCATGCTTGCTATCGGCGCCGCTGTGGGTGATGATCGGCACATTTGCCATCGGACGCATGGCACAGGCCATGTTGATGGCCTGCTGGGTCGGGCCGGTCGGCAAGCGCAGTCGGCGCCCGCATGCGCCACTGTATCTGGCGCGGCAGGCGGTGCCGCTGGGCTGCGCAGGGTTGATGGTATTGCTTTATGATGCGCTGGCGCCTGTCCTGCTTGCCAGCCTGATGGATATGCACGCCGTGGCGCTCTACGCGGCGGCGGCGCGTTTCACCGTGCCGGTCCTGATCGCCGTGCAGGCGATGGCGAGCGCCGCATTTCCCATGATGGCGCGCGACTGGCGGCATGATCCCGATGCCTTCGCCCGAACGCAGCAGGGCATTGTGAACCTGTCCGCAGCATGGGCGGCGACGGCATTTGCAGGCCTGCATGGCGGCGCAGAGTTCGTCATGGGGTTGATGGGACCGGATTTCGTGACGGGTGCGCCGTTGTTGCAACTGATGGCATGGACCATGCTGGCCCGCGCCATCACCATGGCCATGGCGCCGCTGATCATGATCGCCGGATGGCAGGGCAGGGCGATGATGCTGACGCTGACGTCGCTGGCCGTTCAATGCGCCGCGCTGATATTGCTGGTGCCGGGCATGGGCGTGATGGGCGCGGCCTGGGCGTGCCTGCTGGTCGAATTGCTGCTGGGAACGGTGGCGGTCAGCCATGTGGCGCAAAGGTCGACCGACCTGATGCTCGACTGGCGGCCGGTCATTCTGATGGTCGGCGGCGCGATAGCCAGCATCGTCCTGATCGCGCAAAGCCCGGTCGCAGGCAGCTTTGCCGGAGGGGCAATCGCCGCATCGATCATTCTGGCCGCCATCCTGTTATTCCATGGGAAGCGGCCATGGTTGACGAAGGCGGGCATCGCATGACGCCGCGTATCGCCATCGCCTGCCCCGGCGTGGGTCTGGTCCAGCGCGGCTTCGAGCGGCTGTTCCGCGACCTATTTGACGAAATGCGCGGCGAATTTGCGATGACGCTGTTCAAGGGCGGCGGCGAACGGCTGTCGGATGAAATCATCCTGCCATTTCTGTCGCGGGGCGGGCGGGCGATCGGATGGATGCCGATCCACCGGCTGATGGGGCGGACGCCGATGCACGCCGAATGCCTGACCTTTGCAATAGCGATGCTGCCGCACCTGATCGGCGGACGATATGACATCGTGCATGTGATCGACCCGCCGCTGGCGCGGCTGCTGTTTCATCTGCGCCGCATGCTGGGGCTGCGCTTTCGCCTGCTTTATACAGAAGGCACCGCCATGCCGCCGCGCGATTATCCGCCATGCGACCTGCTGCATCAGATTTCGGCGGCGACGCTGGCCGATGCGGTCGCCCATGGCCATGATCCGGCGCATATGGCGCTGCTTCCCTGCGGCTATCGGTCGGGGCGCTTCATCGCCAGCGCGGATCGCGCCACGCTGCGCGCGCGCCATGGCATAGCGCCCGATCGCTTCGTCCTCCTGTCGGTCGCGGCGCTCAATCGCGGGCATAAACGGACCCATCACCTGATCGACGAGGTCGCGCAGATAGAGGGCGATCCGCTGTTATGGCTGGACGGAAGCCTGGACCATGGCGACCCGGACCTGCCGTCCTATGCGCGCGCGCGGCTGGGCGATCGGGTGCGCGTCACCCATGTCGCGTCGGACGAGGTGGCGGATCTGTTCGCGCTGGCCGACGTCATGCCGCATGCCGCAACGTTCGAAGCCTTCGGCCTTGCCATCGTGGAGGCGGCGGCGGCGGGCCTGCCGGTCGTCCTGCATGATGCACCCCATTTTCGATGGCTGATGCCCAATCCGGATTGCTGGATCGACATGACCGCGCCCGGCGCGCTGACAGCGCAGCTGGCGCGCATGGCCAGCGATCCGGCGGAACGGGCGCGCCGCGTGATGCGGGATCATGCACGCACGACATTCGACTGGGCGGCGCTGCGTCCCGCCTATGCAGATCTGTACCGGAGCATGATGTCATGACCCAACCGACGCTCGCCATCATCATCGTCAACTGGAATGTCCGCGACCTTCTGTCCGATTGCCTGACGGCGGTCGCGGCCAGCACTGGCCTGGCACCAGGCATGGTCGAAACCATCGTCGTGGACAATGCGTCGACGGACGACAGCGCGGCGATGGTCCGCGCCGATTTCCCATGGGTGCGACTGATCGAAAGCGGCACTAATCTGGGCTTCGCCAAAGGATGCCAGGCGGGTTATGCAATGACGCAGGCGTCCTTCGCCATGCTGCTCAATCCCGACACGGTACCGGACCCTGCTGCGATCGCGTCGATGCTGACCCAGATCATGGCGGATGACCGCATCGGCATCATCGGATCGCGGCTGCGCAACAGCGACGGCAGTTTTCAGCGCGCATCGGGCGGCGCTTTCCCGACATTGCGCAATCTGGCCTGGAACTACCTGTTCCTCCACCATGTCCTGCCACGCCGCTGGGCGCCATCCGCCGTCTATCTGGCGGACGATCCGCCCGGCATGCGCCCCATCGACTGGGTATCGGGCGCTTCGCTGACCTTTCGCAGGGCTGCCGTCGGCCCGACCATCTTCCACCCTGCCTTCTTCATGTTCGGGGAGGATATGGAATTGTGCCACCGGGTGGCGAAGGCAGGCTGGCGCGTCCTTTATTCCGCCGACCAGACCATCACCCATCATCATGGCGCCAGCTTCGCGCGGCAGTCCGACATGGATGTGCTGGCCAGCGTCTATAAGGGGCCGCGTTTCTTCTTCCGGCAGGGGCGCGGGCCAGTCGCGCGCATCGCCTATGACGCCATTCTCTTCACCGGTTACGCCATGCGCTGGCTGATCTTCAGCCTGATGGGCCTGTTGCGGCCCGGCGGCGACTATCGCGCCATGGCGCGGTTCAGCCGCCGTTATCTGGGCGTGATGGCGGCCAGCATCTTTCAGTTTCAGGGCAAGGAGCGACAGTCATGACCGTAAGGATGAACCGGGGCGTGAAACGCATATTGGTGACCGGCGGCGCCGGATTTCTGGGATCGCATCTGTGCGATCGATTGGTGGCGCAGGGGCATGATGTCCTATGCGTCGACAATCTGTTCACCGGATCGAAAAGCAATCTGGTGCAACTGCTGGGGCGGCCCAATTTCGAATATATGCGCCACGACGTGACCTTTCCCCTTTATGTCGAGGTGGACGAAATCTATAATCTGGCCTGCCCCGCTTCGCCGGTGCAATATAGCGTCAATCCGGTTCAGACGACGAAAACCAGCGTACATGGCGCGATCAACATGCTGGGTCTGGCCAAGCGGACCGGCGCGAAGATCCTGCAGGCATCGACCAGCGAAGTCTATGGCGACCCCGAAATCCATCCGCAGCGCGAAGAATATTGGGGCCATGTAAACCCCATCGGTCCGCGCGCCTGCTACGATGAGGGCAAACGCTGCGCGGAGACCCTGTTCTTCGACTATCATCGCGAAGGGCGGGTGCGGATCAAGGTGGCGCGCATCTTCAACACCTATGGGCCGCGCATGGACCCGGCGGACGGGCGGGTCGTGTCCAACTTCATCTGTCAGGCATTGCTGGGCCAGCCCATCACCCTGTATGGCGATGGCCTCCAGACGCGATCCTTCTGCTATGTCGACGATCTGATCGAAGGACTGATGCGGCTGATGGGCAGCGAAGACGCGGTGACCGGCCCCATCAACATCGGCAATCCCGACGAGTTCACGATGATCGAACTGGCAAACATGATTGTGGCGCTGACCGGGTCGCAATCACCGTTGATCATGCGGCCTTTGCCGGCAGACGATCCGCGTCAGCGCCGTCCCGACATCGGTCGGGCGCGGGATACCCTTGGCTGGGAACCGACCGTGCGATTGCGCGAAGGACTGACGAAGACCATCGCCTATTTCGACGGGCTGCTGAGTGGTGCTGGGGCAGGGACGCTGCCCCCGGCCGTGCCCGGCGACATATGGTTGCCGCCGATACGGCCGACGTATCAATTAGGGGCCTGACTTTAAAAGACGTCTTCACGCCTACTTCATGGCTTGCCAAAAGAGCCTCTATCGCTCAGAGTAATGATAACGCTACCATGTGCAGGTTATAGGGGAGAGAATATATGGCGCAACTGTCCAATTCGTTGTCGCATCGACGACACGTCCGGGGGCAGTCGATTGCCATGACCTGCATGTCGGCAATCGCCATGGCCTTCGCCCTGCCGGCGATGGCGGCCGACAGCGTGTCGATCAGCAAGGACTGGCGCTTTACAAAGGGCGATCCGGCGGGCCTGACCACCGACCTGCGCTATGATGTGCGCCCACCCATCGAGGATACGGGCGACGGCAAGCTGGCCGACGCCCGCCCTGATGCCGCCGTCAAGGTGGACGATGCGGGTGCGAAGGTGTTGAAGCCCTGGATTCTGCCGAACGCCAATCCCTTCATAAAAGACCCGACGAAACATCATGTCCGCCCGGCGGGCAATCCGGGGGGCGATGTATCCTATGTGCAGGCCGGGTTCGACGACAGCGGCTGGACACATGTGGACCTGCCCCATGACTGGGCGATCGCGGGACCGTTCATCAAGGATGGCCCCTATGGCGGCATGGGTCGCCTGCCCAGCTGGGGCATCGGCTGGTATCGCAAGTCGCTAGACATCCCAGCAAATGCCAGGGGCAAGTCGCTCTTCCTCGATGTCGAAGGGGCGATGTCCTATGCCACGGTGTGGCTGAACGGAAAGCTGGTCGGCGGCTGGCCCTATGGCTATAACAGCTTCCGGCTGGACCTTACTCCTTATGCCGTGCCGGGCGGCAGGAACCAGCTGGCGATCCGGCTCGACAATCCGGCGGCGTCGGCGCGCTGGTATCCGGGCGGTGGCCTGTATCGCGACATATATCTGACCACCGCGAACAAGGTGCATGTCGGCCAGTGGGGCAGCATCGTGCGTACGCCCAAGGTTGCCAAGGAACAGGCGAGCGTCGACCTCAGCCTGACGATCGACAATGACAACGACAAGCCGGCACAGGTGGAGGTTTCGACCGCGCTTTATGCCCTTGATGCCGACGGAAAACGCATCGGGCGCCCTGTCGCCACCATCGCCCGCCAGTCCGCCAGCATCGCGCCGGGTGAGAAGGCAACGCTGAACGGCAGCACGACCATAGCCAATCCGCGGCTGTGGGGACCGCCGCCCACGCAACAGCCCAACCGCTATGCCGCGCTGTCCACCGTGCGGCAGGGTGGCAAGGTGATCGACACATATGAAACCCGTTTCGGTGTGCGCGACATCCGGTTCGATCCCGACAAGGGCGTGTTCGTCAATGGCGAACATATCCCTCTGCGCGGCGTCAACAATCATCATGACCTTGGCGCGCTGGGCGCGGCGTTCAATGCCCGCGCGGCGGAGCGGCAGCTGGAAATCCTGCGCGACATGGGGACCAACGCCGTGCGCATGAGCCACAATCCGCCCGCGCCCGAATTGCTGGAGATGACCGACCGCATGGGTTTCCTCGTCATGGACGAGGTGTTCGACAGCTGGGAAAAGAAGAAGACGCCGCACGATTTTCACCTGATCTTCCCCGATTGGCATGAGGCCGACGCCCGCGCCATGCTGCGCCGCGACCGCAACCACCCCTCCATCATCATGTGGAGCATCGGCAATGAGGTCGGCGAACAATATGACGGCGAAGCGGGCGCGAAGATCGGCCGCGAGCTGGTCGCCATCTCGCATGAGGAAGATCCGACGCGCCCCGCCACCAGCGCGATGAACTTTGCGAAGGCGGATATGTTGCTGCCCACCGCCGTCGATGTCATCAGCCTGAACTATCAGGGCGCGGGCATTCGCGGCATCGTTGGCCAATATCCCAATTTCCGCGCCAAATTCCCGGACAAGGTGATCCTGTCGACCGAAAGCGCGTCGGCCCTGTCCAGCCGGGGCGAATATATGTTTCCGGTCGCGGGCGCGATCAGCGGCCCGGTGCGCCCATGGTCGGGCGGCAATCCCGACACGCATCAGGTGTCGGCCTATGAACTCCATGCGTCGGATTTTGGATCGTCGCCCGATCGCGTCTTCGCGGCCGACGACCAGAACCCCTATGTCGCGGGCGAGTTCGTCTGGACCGGCTTCGACTATCTGGGCGAACCCACGCCCTATTATACGTCGCGCAGCAGCTATTCAGGCATCGTCGATCTGGCGGGCTTTCCCAAGGATCGTTTCTGGATCTATCAGGCGCGCTGGCGGCCGGACCTGAAATTCGCGCATATCCTGCCGCACTGGACATGGCCGGACCGGGTGGGCCAGATCACGCCGGTCCATGTCTTCTCTTCGGCGGACGAGGGTGAACTGTTCGTCAACGGCAAGTCGCAGGGCAAGATCAAGAAGCGCGATTATGAATATCGCTTCCGCTGGGACTATGTCGTCTACGAACCGGGCGAGGTGAAGGTCGTCACCTGGAAGAACGGCCAGCCCTGGGCGACCGAGACGATCCACACCGTGGGTGATGCCGCGAAACTGTCGCTGACCGCCGATCGTGCGGCCATCGCCAGCGACGGACGCGACGTCAGCTTCGTGACGCTCAAGATATTGGACAAGGACGGCAATGTCGTCCCCGCCGCCAAGCAGAAGATCGACTTCACGATCGAGGGGCCGGGGCAGATCGTCGCCACCGACAATGGCGACCCGACCGACATGACCGCTTTCCCGTCGCACAGCCGCGATGCCTTCAACGGGCTGGCGCTGGCGATCGTGAAGGCGGATCGTCCCGGCAAGATCATCCTGCATGCAAAGGCGCAGGGGCTGAGCGAAACGACAATCGCAATCAGCGCCGGACGATAGGCGCAAAAAAGGGGCGGTCCCGACGGGCCGCCCCTTTTTTGTATCAGATCACACCAGCTTGTTGGTGCGGACCAGTTCGCGATACCAGTCGGCGCTCAGTTTGGGCGTGCGCTTCTGGGTCTTGAAATCGACATGGTGGATGCCGAACAGCTTGGTATAGCCATCCTCCCATTCGAAATTGTCCATCAGGCTCCATACGAAATAGCCCTTCACCGGAATACCCTCGCGGGTCGCCCGTTGCAGATGGGTCATATAGTTGCGCAGATACATGACGCGATCGGTGTCATAGACCTTGCCGTCGTCGGCCACCTTGTCGTCGGCGGAGCAGCCATTTTCGGAGATATAGAGGCCCCTGGGCTTCCACATCTCGCTGATGGCGCGCATGCCCCAATAGATAACCTCCGGCGTGACGAAGAGCCATGGCGACGGCATGCGCGGAGCCTGACCCGGATGGGGCAGGATCTTGTATCCCGACGGGGCGGATGCATCGGCGCGGACGGTGTTGCCGGTGTAGACATTGACCGACAGGAAATCGAGCGGCGCGCCGATCAGCTTCATGTCGCCATCCTTGACCCTGGGCGCGTCCTTGCCCTGCGCGGTCAGATAGCTGTCGAGATACCGCCCCTCCATGATCGCGGTCAGGAACATGGCATTTTGTTCGCGCACCGCCTTCTTCACCGCGTCGATATGATCGGGCGTTTCGATGGCGGGGACGTAGATGTTGGGATTGTCGGCAATGCCGATCTGCGTCCCGCTCTTCGTCGCGGCGCGCAGCGCCTGTACGCCAAGGCCATGGGCCAGCACGCCATGATGGCGGATCTGGTTCACTTCGCCCATGGGCAGCTTCAGCCCCGGCGCTTTCCCCCCGGTCATATAGCTGAGATCGGTGAAGCAGCGCAGTTCGTTGACCGTCATGAAATGCTGCACCCGGTCGTTCAGCCGCTTTGCCATATAGGTCGCATAGTCGGCAAAGGCATAGGCGGTGTCGCGGTTCTGCCAGCCGCCGGGCAGGGCGGCGGGCAGATCCCAGTGGAACAGCGTGACATGCGGGGTGATGCCAGCGGCCAGCAGGCCGTCGACCAGCCGGTTATAATAATCCACGCCCTTCTGGTTCGGCTTTCCCTTGCCGTCAGGGAAGATGCGCGACCATGCGATGGAGAAGCGATAGGCTTTTACGCCCAGCGCCTTCAGCAGGGCGATGTCGTCATTATAGCGGTGATAGCTGTCGCAGGCGACATCGCCCGTATCGCCATTGGCGACCTTGCCCGGCGTGTGGGAGAATATGTCCCAATTGGTCTGCCCGCGACCATCTTCCTTCGCTGCGCCTTCAATCTGGTAAGCGGCGGTGGCGCAGCCCCACAGGAAATCGGGCGGGAAGGACAGCGCGCCCTGCGATGCTGCGCCGGTGGCGGCGGTCTGCGCGTGCGCGCCGGTGCCGCCCGCAAGGCCAGCGCCCAGCGCGGCCGCGCCAAGGCCCAGCCCCATTTCACGGCGATTGATACCCGTCATACTATTTGCTCCTTATTGGCCGACGATCTGCACCAGCCCGGTCAGCGCCTGACCGGTGGGCAGTTTCGTCTTGCTTGTCAGCGATTTCGTCTTGTCGTCCCAGACGAGTTCCGCCTTCATCCCGCCCTTGCGATAGGCGTTGGTGGTGCCGTCATCGTCATAAAGGGTGAAGCGGGCGTCCGCGCCGGGATAGACGCGGATGCTTTCCAGCGCCTGCTTTTCCGCCGTGCTTTTGACCTGCACGCCCATCGGCACGATGGACCCGGCCTTCACGAACAGGGGGATGCGGCTGATCGGGGCGTCCACCTCGATCGTCTGGCCACCCTCGAACTTCTGGTTGGTCCAGTAATCATACCATGTGGTGCCTGCAGGCAGATAGACCGACCGCTTCGTCTGCCCCTGCTTCGTCACCGGCGCGACGAGGAAGGCGGGACCGAACATATATTGGTCGCCTATGTCCGACACCTTGGAATCATTGGGGAAGTCCATGAACAGGCCACGCATGAACGGCGCGCCGGTGTCATAGGTATGGCGGCCTAGCGCGTAGATATAGGGCATCAGCGTATAGCGCAGGCGCAGCCAGTCGGTCAGGATCGGTTCGGCCGCCTTGCCATATTCCCACAGCGCGCTGCCCGGACGCTGGCCATGGATGCGCAGCGTGGGGGTGAAGACGCTATACTGGAACCAGCGCACGAACAGTTCGGGATAGTCGGGATAGTCCGCGCCCATCGCCGTCGCGCCTGCGGGATCGATCAGGATCGGATTTTCCGCCTTCGGTCCCTTGGGCCATTGCCAGCCGCCAATGTCGCTGCCCCAATAGGCGATGCCCGACGCGGTGAAATTGAGACCGGTCGGCACCTGCCGTTCCAGCGCTTCCCATGTCGACTTGATGTCCGACGACCAGAACAGGCCGCCATTGCGCTGCGCACCCAGATAGGCGGCGCGGGCGAGGATCATGTTGCGGAAGCCGGGGCGGTCGCGTTCGGACCCTTCGGCAACGCCGGTGGTATGCACCAGCGGGAACAGATTATGGTAACGGTCGCCCGACCCCTTGGCATAGAAATAGCCGTCGGGAACCAGATCAGGCTCGGTTTCGTCCAGCCAGAACCAGTCGAACCCCTGGCTCGCGATATTGTCGCGCAGCTTGCCCCAGAACCATTCACGCGCTTCCGGGTTGGTGCTGTCGATCAGCGCGCCCGCACGGTCGGACCGCATCGGCAGGCCATCGACGGGATTGCCGTCCTTGTCCTTCAGGAACCAGCCCTTCGTCGCCAGCATGTCGAAATAGCGGGATTCCCGTTCGAAACGCGGCCACACGCTGATGATCGAATGCATGCCCATGGATTTGAGGGAGTCGTTCATCCCCTTGGGATCGGGGAAATAGGTGCGGTCGATGTCCAGCTGCCCCATGCGGGTCCAGTAGAACCAGTCCAGCACCATGATGTCGAGCGGCAGGTTGCGTTGACGATAGCCTTTGGCGATATCGAGCAGTTCCTGCTGGCTTTCATAGCGCGCCTTGCTCTGAATGAGGCCAAAGCCCGCCTTGGGCGGCAGCGGCGTCGCGCCGGTCAGTTTTGCGTAACCGGCATATAGCTCGTCGGTTGTCTTGCCGGTGATGACGAAGAAGGACACGCGTTCGCCGACCTGGCTCTGCCAATGGGTGCTGCTGTGCAGGCCCGGCTGGATCAGCGTGCGCGACGGATTGTCCCAGACGATGCCATAGCCCTTGTTCGTGACCATGAAGGGGACGCAGACGGTTTCGCCCGCAGGCGCATCATAGCTGTGCGAACAATCGATCTGCTTGCCGCGCAGATCCATATGGCCTTCCTGATTCTGGCCCAGACCATAATAATGTTCGTCGGCCGGGGAATCGAAGCTGGCGCCCATCTTGAAGGTCTGTTCGCCATTCACCGTAACGGGGGCCATCTCCCATCCGGTCATCTTGGTGAGGACGGTGCCGCCGGCATCCTTTACCGACAGGCTGACCGGCGGCAGCGATGGCGCGAAATAACGCTGCATCTGGGTCGGCGCCTTGGGCCATTCCTTGGCATCGATGGTCAGCGTGAGGGCGGAGGAGGTGAAGATGTCGCCGCTTGCGTCGGTGCGGTGGGTCCATCCGGTCGCGTCCGCTTTTGCATTCGGTCCTTCGCCGGGCGCTGCCGACGCCAGCACCGGATCGAGCGCGATCGTCACGCGGACGATATTGGGGGCATAGGGTTCCACCGCAACGCGGCTGCCATGCCGGTCAAGCAGCGCCATCGGTTCGGCCAGCGCAGGCGCCGCCATCGCAAGGCAGGAAACGCCAAGCGCGATCCCTGCCATTCTTGCCTTAAAGCCCCTTGCGTTCATCACTGTCATTCCCCGTTCCTGATTCATACCAGCCCCCGGCCGTCGATGCGGACGACGGGGACGAAATTGCTGCCGCGCGGCATGTCGAAATGCAGGCCAGCGCCGTCCTGCCGGAAGGCAAGCGATCCGCCACCGAGCAGAGTTACGCGTTCGATCTGGCCGTCGTGGCGACCGCGCGCCAGTGAGCTTATAGTCGTAGATCCGGCCGCCCGGCCCAGGAACAGCGCGTAAAGCGCGCCCTTGTTGGTGGTGAAGCGGATGTCCTGCGCGGTGAAGGGCTTGGCCTTCTCCTCATTCTGCATGCCCGCAATCAATTTGGTCGGCCCTTCGCCATAGATGCGCCATGGCCGCGATCCGAAAATGGCCTCGCTGCCATGGGTCATCCATCCGGCCATGCCGTCCAGCACCTTTTCCGTCTCGCTGTCGATCGATCCGTCGCCGGGCTGCGGAATGGACAGCAGCAGATTGCCGTTCTTCGACACGACATCGGCCAGACGCTGGATGACGTCCTCCGCGCTCTTGTAGCTTTTGTCGTGCAGGCGCGCTTCATTGTAGAACCAGTCGCCGATGCAGGTATCGGTCTGCCACGGTTCGTCCCACAACCGGTCGGCAAAGCCGCGCTCCACATCCTCCACCATGCCGAACCGGGCATGGGGTTGAAGCTTCTTGCCGGTCAGCACCACGTCGATCTGGCCGTGCCAGTCGATGGAGCGGTTATAATAATCCGCCGCGGCCTCCAGCCCTACCGGGCCGAAAGGCAGTTCATGATCGTCCATATAGACGAGGTCGGGCTTATATTTCGCGACCAGATCGGTCTGGCGCAGCAGCCAGCGGGTGACATAGGCCGGATCGTCCTTCGGCCCGGTTTCGATCCACTGGCCGTTATTCGCGTCGTGCCATTTGTCCATCGCCTCGATCGTGTCGATGCCGTCGGGCAGCACGGCATGACCGCCAGTATACAGCTCTTTCGGATCAAGGCCGTCCCACCACTGGCCCCTGCCGTCTTCCTTGCGCAGGCGATAGGCGTCGTACCGTTCCCCCTTGCGCGCGCCGACAGGGTCATAGCCATAGGCGGGCTGATACCAGTGCCATGCATGGGCGGCATGGTTGGACACGCCGAATTTCATGCCCGCGCTGCGCGCCGCCTTTTCCCAGATGCCCACCACATCCTTTTTCGGCCCGACGCGCAGGCTGTTCCACGCATGATAGCGGCTGTCATAACAATCGAGATTGTCGTGATGGCAGGCCAGCGCCATGAAATATTTGGCGCCCGCCTTCTGGTATCGGGCGATCAGGGCGTCGGGTTCCCATTTGTCGCCGGTCCACAGATTCTGGATGTCCTTCATCCCCGAAACCGACGGATGCCCATAGGTTTTCAGATGATGTTCGTACATCGGATGGCCCTGCATATACATGAAGCGACCATACCAGTCGCCCTGAGCCGGGACCGATTGCGGCCCCCAGTGTGACCAGAGGCCGAGCTTCGCATCGCGGAACCAGTCGGGATAGCGATAATTGGCCACCAGCGACGACCAGCTGGCCTGCACCGGGCCTGTCGCAACCCCCATCGGGCTGGCGGCGCGGGCCGCGCGGGCGAGGCCAAGGGCAGCAGTCCCGGCCAGGAATGAACGGCGTCCCAGCATCGTCATTTCGCTTCTATCAACGCCTTGTCGATGGCCTGCCGGGCGAGCGGCGCCATGATCGCATAGCCCTCCTTCGTCGGATGCACGCCATCGGTCGACAGGCCCGGCTTCATCGCGCCGTCCGCCTGCGCCATGGCGGCGTGATAATCGACATAGGTAAAGCCGCGGCTGCGCGCATAATCCTTCAGCCATGTGTTGATCGCCGCGATCTGCGGCACCGGCTTCGTGGCCGGGCTCCATGGGAAGACGCCAGCGGGCGGGACCGATGCGATGATGACCTTTATGCCATGCGCATTCGCCAGTTCGGCCATGCTCTGGATATTGCCCAGCACGGTTTCCATGGTCGCCGCGCCCGTATTGCCCGCAATATCGTTGGTCATCGCCATGATGTGAACGACCTGCGGCTTCAGGGCGATCACATCGGCACGGAACCGCACCAGCATCTGCGCGGTCGTCTGACCGCTGATGCCGCGATCGACCAGACCGCCGGTGAACATGGCGGGGTCCATGTTGATCCAGTTGTCGGTTATGGAATCGCCCATGAACACGGCGCGGACCGGCTTGCCCGTCAGCGCCCGGTTATCGGCGGCATAGCGGCACAGCTGCCCGAAGTCGCGGGTCATCATGTGGAGGTTCCACATCTTCCACGCTGCTTCGCCGTCCGGCTTGGGATGGGCGGGACAGGGATCGGCGACGATGCCGACCGGATCGTCCGCATGGGGATCGCCCGGCACCTTGGTTTCGGCATGGGCGGCCCCCGCCAGACCCGTCATGCCCAGACCCAGCGCGTATAGAACAGCCGTCAGGCGCACCATGTTCATCCTCCCTCTCGTCATTTCCCGTGCAACGCCCGGTCGATCGCCTGTTGCGCGATCGGCGCCATCACCGCATAGCCATTGTCCAGCGGGTGGACGCCATCGCGCGTATAGGCGGCGGTCATCAGCCCCTTCGCATCGACCATCGCGGCATGATAATCGGCAAAGCCATAACCCCGCTTCGCGCAGAAGGCGCGCAACCAGCCGTTAAGTTCGACCAGCAGTTCGGGCTTGCGTTCCCTGACCACATCCTTTGCCGCATCGGTATAATCATTGACCGGCAGGATGGAGCCGAACACGACCGCGATATGATGGGCGTCGGCCAGATCGGCCATGGCTTCCCAGTTGGTTTCGATCTGCTGGGGCGTTTCATGTTGCAGGAAACCCTGCACATCGTTGATTCCGGCAAGGATGACGACGGCGCGGGGTTTGAGCGCGATCACATCCTGATGGAAACGCAGCAGCATCTGCGCCGTCACCTGACTGCCGATGCCGCGGTTGATGTAGGGCTTGCCGGGGAAACTGGCCGCCAGATTCCAGCGGTCGGTGATGGAGTCGCCAAGGAAGACGACGCGCTGTTCGCCCGCTTTCGGGGCGGGCAGGGCGGCATTGGCGGGGGCGTAAAGATAGCGTTCGCCAAAATCCTGCATCATGCTGGGCACCAGCTTGGCACGGAACGGGCCGAGCCATGGCCCCCAATCCTTTTCCGTGACGACCCGGCGTTCCGGCGAGCTTTGATAATCGCCCGGATCAGCCATCGCCGAACCGCACATGGCGGCCAGTATGAGCGGGCACAGAATCAGGCTGGCCGGATATTTCATGCCGGGATCAGCCCGTGCCGCGCGGCAAAGGTCATCAGCAGGTCCGGCCATGCCGACGCCTGCATCGTGCGGGGCAGGCGCGTGCCGAAACCATGGCCGCCATCTTCGAAAATATGCATGGCGACGGGGCGCTTTGCGGCCTCCATCGCCTGAAACAGGGCGATGCTGTTGGCGGGGGGGACCAGGCCGTCGTCGGTGGCATGCACCAGGAAGACCGGCGGCGTTTCCGCGTTGACCCGCATTTCCACCGATCGGGCGCGGCGCAGGGCGACGTCCGCTCCGCTGCCCAGCAGATTGTCGCGCGATCCGCCATGGGTGAAGGGCGCGTCGAGGCTGACGACGGGATAGACCAGCGCTGCAATGTCCGGCCTGGCGCTTTGCCGGTCGGCGGCGTCCACCGCTGTATAGACTTTCTCGCCATGACGCGTCGCCAGCGATCCGGCCAGATGCCCCCCGGCCGAAAAGCCCATGACGCCGATCCGGTCCTTTGAGACAGCGAAATGGACAGATTGATCGCGAATGATGCGCATGGCGCGCTGGGCATCCTGTAACGGCACATCCTGCCGTCCGGACCAGCCTTCACCGGGCAGACGATAGAGAAGGATGAAGGCGGTGATGCCCCGCGCGTTCAGCCATGCGGCCTGACTGGTGCCTTCATTGTCATAGGACAGAAAACCATATCCGCCGCCCGGCACCACCAGCATCGCCGCGCCATTGGGGCGGGCGGGGCGGCGCACGACCAGAACCGGACGGTCGATGCCGGTGACCCAGCGATCGGGCTTGGCCGGATCCTTCGACTGATCCTCAATCCTGCGGGTAATCTTCGCCCCGGTGCCGCCGGGCGGCGTGCCCGGCCACAGGTCGATGATTTCGTCGCTGGCGCTGGTCTGCGCCTGCGCGATGCCGGACATGGCGGCAAGCCCTGCCGCCGCCATCAATGCGGTGCGACGGTCCAGCCCGTTCTGGGGAAAGCTCATTGTTCGTCCTCTCCACCGGTCGATCCGGCATCATTTGGTATCGCTATCATGATCGGCGACATGGCGCCGCCTATCGCCGCAGCGGCCTCCCGCACCATATGGCCGCATGCGTCCATCGTGGCGAGATTGGCCGCGCCGTCGACGAAGGGCATGGTCAATGCCGCGCGGGCAACGCCGCCCACGCATATCGGCGCGGACAGATCGGTAATGCCCGTCAGCATAGGGCTGGGCGACACCGCGCCGCCGGCCGCGACGGTGGCGTCCAGCTCTTCGATCAGCGCTGCATCGTCCAGCGAGTCGCCGGTCGCGCGAATATCCCCCAGCATCGCGGCGCGCGCATCGGCTGGCTGGAAAGCGAGAAGGATGCGCCCCGAATTGGACCGGTGCAGCGGCCGACGATAACCGACGCGCACGGCAAAGCCGGAAAGGCCGGGCGCTTCGATCGCAATGATGACGACCATTTCCGCGCCCGACGCGACCGCCAGATGACAGCTTTGGCCCGCACGCCGGGCCAGATCCTGCATCGCCGGCAGAGCGGTGGAGGCAAGGTCGCGAATCGGCGGCTGGCTCATGCCCAGAGCGAACAGACGATTGGTCAGGCGATAACCTTCTTCCGCACGGGCGATATAGCCATGTTCCTCCAGAACCTGAAGCATGCGGAAAATTTCGCTGACCGACCGGCCCAGCGCGTTCGATATGTCGGACATGGTGATCGGATCACTGGCCGCAGCCAGAAGTTCCAGGATTTCCAATCCCTTGGTCAGAGCAGGCGCCTGATAGCGCGTCTTGCCAGCCATGCAGTTTCCTCCCCCTGTTTATGCCGATGTTACCGCTATCGAGCCATGTTGCAACATTGCAACCCTCCTAACCAATATCCAAATATGAAATCAATTTTTATATTTCATAATTTGAAATGCAGGCGTAATGGGGCGGTGTCTTGTTACCGCTCCCAAAGAGTGGCGGGACGATTGAGGGAATAGGCGCCCATGCACATCCGGGCGCCAATCGATCAGTGCTCCGATCAGGAGCCAGGGAGAGGAAGGGTTTCATGACTGTGAAGACTGTTTCGCCGCGCCGTGCCGCGTTGCTGGCCGGCATTTCGATCGCCAGCATCGTGCTGGGGTGCAGCGTCCATGCGCAGGATGCCACGACGCCGCAGACCGCTGCCGCCGCCGATGAAGGCGACATCGTCGTGACCGGCGTGCGCGCCAGCCTTCAGGGCGCGCAGGCGATCAAGCGTAATAGCGACGTCATCGTCGATTCCATCGTTGCGGAAGACATCGGCAAATTGCCCGACCGCAACGTCGCCGAAGCGTTGCAGCGCATCACCGGCATCCAGATCGAACGCAGCTATGGCGAAGGCAGCGCGGTCGCGATCCGTGGTCTGAGCCAGGTCCGCACCGAAATCAACGGCCGCGACGTATTCACCGCCAATGGTGGCCGCACGCTGAGCCTGGAGGACGTGCCGTCCGAACTGCTGGCCGGCGTCGATGTCTACAAGAACCCGTCGGCCGACCTGATCGAAGGCGGCATCGGCGGCCTCATCAACCTGCGCACCCGCAAGCCCTTTGATTTCGACGGGTTCAAGGCATCGGCCAGCGCCAGCGTCAACTATTATGACATGTACGGCAAGTCGAAGCCGCAGGCGAACCTGCTGTTGTCCGACCGTTGGGATACGGGCATCGGCGAAATCGGCATCATGGTCGACCTCGCCTATCAGAAGACCGCCTTCCGTCAGGATCAGATCAGCAGCCAGCCTTTCTTCCTGCTCGACCAGTCGGTCGGCGCCAACGGCGCGCCCAATAATGCGACCGACTATGCGACGGCGCAGGGCCTCAATCGTCTGGGCAAGCCGACCTATCTGCCCCATGGCGTGGGCATCGGCCAGTATCTGGGCGATCGCCGCCGCATCGGCGCCGATGTCGCGGTTCAGTGGAAGCCGACCGATACGCTGCTGGTGACGGGCGAATATGTCCGTTCGGACTATAAGTTCCAATATGGCGACTACAGCTTCTTCGCCTATACCGGCACTAATCCGATCACCCCGGATTATTCGGCACCGTTCACCTTCGACGAAGACGGTAATTTCCGCAGCGGCACCTTCGTCAATGTCCCGATCGATTCCAACACCAGTCTGGAACGCCGCAAGTCGGTGACCAACGACTTCTCGCTGAACCTGAAGTGGAACCCGACCAGCAACCTGACCGTCACCGCCGATGGCCAGTATATTCGCGGCGTCACCGATGGTCAGCGTTCGATCGTCATCCTGCATTCCAATGCCGAACGCCTGACGCAGGTGGTGGGCAATGGCGTGCCCACGATGGACATCCTGCCCGACAACAACCCCGCGAACGGCAATGGTCTGGTGACGGACGTCGCCAATTACGCGCCGCTGGGCGGTGGTTATCTGGACCATATCGACCATTCGGTGGGTAAGGAATATGCGGGCCGTCTGGACGCGGAATATCGGTTCGACGCGGGTATCCTGCGTTCGCTGTCGGCAGGCATCCGCTATACCGATCGTACCGCGGTGACCGACAGCAGCACCTATGCCTATTATGGCACCAGCGCGCTCGCCAACGATCTGTACGAAGTCCACAAGTTCCGCGGCGACCTGTATCGCGGGTTCCAGGGCGTGCCCGCGGGCGCGGTCTTCTTCGATCGCAACGTCGTGCTGGATTATGATGGCACGCGTCAGGCGCTGGCCCCCTATGTCGACGCGTCGCAGCGTCAGGCGTTGCTGGACGGCGTCAGCTATGTCCCCAGCGACCGCAACCGGCAGGGTGAAAAGACCTATACCGCCTATGGCCTTGCCAAGTTCGACTTCGCCGATGCCGGTTTCCCGCTGGACGGCAATATCGGCGTGCGCGTGGTGAAGACGAAGGTGTCGACCGACGGTTTCAGCGTCCAGACGCCGCAGACCACGGTTGGCGGCCTGCCCGCCAACGGCCCGATCAGCTACGTGCCGATCAGCGTCAATTCCAGCTATACCAAGGCGCTGCCCAGCCTCAACCTGCGCTACCGCTTCACCGATCAGTTGCAGTTGCGCCTTGCCGCGTCGAAGGGTCTGACCCGCCCCGACTTCTCGCAGCTGAACCCCAACATCAACATCGTGGAACTCAATCCGGGCAACGGCATCCGCACGTCTTCGTCGGGTAACCCGTATCTCAAGCCGCTGGAAGCGACCCAGTTCGACGCCTCGCTGGAATGGTATTTCTCGCGCACCGGGTCGATCTATGCCGCCGGTTTCTACAAGAAGGTGGATGGTTTCATCGCCAATATCGCCACGGACGAAACCTATGATTTCGGCAATGGTCCCTTCACCGTGTCGGTCAGCCGTCCGCTCAATGGCGACAATGGCAAGATCAAGGGTTTTGAAGTGGGCGGCAACACCTTCTTCGACTTCCTGCCGGGCTGGCTGTCGGGTTTTGGCGCGCAGGCCAACTTCACCTATGTCGACAGCAAGGCGCCAAGCCCCGCTGCGGCCGACAATGAAGGCAATGCGCTGGTCGTGCCTTTGGAAAAGCTGTCGAAATACAGCTACAACCTGATGGGCTTCTATGACAAGGGACCGATCTCGGCCCGCGTCGCCTATAACTGGCGCAGCAAATATGTCGTGACGACGCGCGGCAACGGCAGCGGCGAATTGCCGATCTTCAACGCCGCCCGCGGACAGGTGGACGCATCGCTGACCTATACGGTGAACGAGAATTTCGCCCTGACCGTCGACGGCGTGAACCTGACCGACACGGAAAACCGCACCTATTATGGTATTCCGAGCCGGCCGCAGTCGTCGGTGCTGAATGATCGTCGCATCAGCATCACCGCCCGCCTGACCTATTGATAAGCCATGCGGGCGTTTATAGCGTCCCATCCTGAGCAGGCCGGACCCGATACGGGCCGGCCTGCCTTTCAGGAAACGGAGAGGGTGGCCGATGTCGATAGAAGAGACGGGAAAAGGCGGTGGTGGTCGCATCGCCATGGCGCTGACCATAGGGCTGTTTTTCCTGTGGGGCGTCGCCAATAACCTGAACGATGTGCTGATCGCCCATTTCCGGCAGGTATTTTCGCTGACGGATTTTCAGTCGGGGCTGGTGCAGTCGGCCTTTTACCTCGGCTATTTCTGTTTCGCCATTCCGGCGGCTCTGGTGGCCGAACGGATGGGATATAAGGCAACGGTGATATTGGGGCTGTTGCTGTTCGGCGGCGGCGCGTTGCTGTTCCTGCCGGCATCGATCCAGCTGAGCTATGCTTTCTTTCTGGTCGCGCTCTTCGTGATCGCCAGCGGCCTCGCCTTTCTGGAAACGGCCGCCAATCCGATGGTCGCGACGATGGGACCGGCCGACGGCGCAGCACGGCGGCTCAATCTGGCGCAGGCGTTCAATCCTTTGGGTTCGATGACCGGCGTGGCGCTGGGCGCGACGCTGATCCTGTCCGACCACCATGCCAATGCCGTTGCGGGGGCAGCGGCGGTGCGCCTGCCCTATGCCGTCATCGCGCTGGTCGTGCTGGGATGGGCGGCGGCGCTGGCCCTGACCCGTTTCCCGCGCGCCGCCACGGAAGCCGTTCGCGGGACCGGCACACCGTTCGCGGGCTACGGCGCGCTGCTGCGTCGCCCCCGCTATCTGGCGGGCGTGGCCGCACAGTTTTTCTATGTAGGCGCGCAGGTCGGCATCTGGAGCTATCTGATCCGTTACGCGCAGGCGGTCGCGCCGAACATCGACGCCACACAGGCGGCATGGCTCCTCACCCTGTCGCTGGCGCTGTTCATGGTCGGCCGCTTCATCGGGGCCGCCTTGCTCGCCCGGTTCGACGGCGCGCGATTGATGGCCCTGTTCGCGGGCATCAATATCGCCCTGTCGATGATCGCCGTTCTGGGCGGCATGGCGGGCCTGATCGCCCTGGTGGCGGCCAGCTTCTTCATGTCCATCATGTACCCCACCATCTTTGCCCTGTCGCTGCGCGACCTTGGCCCGCTGACCAAGGCAGGGGCGTCGATGATCGTCATGGCGATCATCGGGGGGGCGGTGCTGACCATGGCGATGGGGCTGTTGTCCGACCTGTCCGGCGCGATCCGCGCGGCCATGCTGGTGCCAGCGCTCTGTTTCACCATCGTCGCGCTTTACGCCTTTGCAGCGACAAAAGGGGGGAAAGCATGATCCCGCAACTGGGCATGGGCACCGCGCCCATCGGCAATCTCTACCGCGTCGTCGGCGATGAAGAGGCGCAGGCCACGCTGAACGCCGCATGGGACGCGGGCATCCGCTATTATGACAGCGCGCCCCATTATGGGTTCGGGCTGGCGGAACGGCGGCTGGGCGCCATGCTGGCGGCGCGCGACATGGCGGGCGAGGCAGTCATTTCCACGAAGGTCGGTCGCCTTCTGGTGCCGACACAGGCGCAGGGCGAACGGCATGGCTTCGTCGATGCCGATCCCTATGACCCGGTTTTCGACTATGGACATGACGCGGTGCTGCGATCCTTCGACGGCAGCCGCGCGCGGTTGAGGCGCGAACGGATCGATCTGTTGCTGGCGCATGATCTGGGGCGGATGACCCATGGCGACGCGCATGAAGACCATCTGCGCGCCTTTCTGAGTGGCGGATACCGGGCGATGCGCGATCTGCGCGATGCGGGGGCGGTCGGCGCAATCGGCATCGGCGTCAACGAAGTCGCGATCTGCAACGCACTGCTCGACCATGTCGAGCTGGACATGATCCTGCTGGCGGGCCGCTACACGCTGCTAGACCGCAGCGCCGAACCATTGCTGGAGCGGTGCGCCACGCTGGGCGTGCAGGTCATCGTAGGGGGCCCCTATAATAGCGGCATATTGGCCCGTGACCTCACCGGACCGCTGCATTTCGACTATAGGACGCCGAGCGCCGACATCATCGACAGGGCAAAGCGACTGGCGCAGACATGCGCCGATACAGGTGTTTTCCTGCCCGCTGCGGCGCTGCAATTCCCGTTGCGCCATGCGGCGGTGGCGGCCGTTATTCCGGGGCTGGTCGGCGTCGATCAGGTGACCGATACGATGGTGCGAATGGCCGCGGACCTGCCGGACACGCTATGGCCCATGCTGGACGACGTGCAGGCAAAGGCGGAACCGGCGATGTTGCAGGGCGATGCGCGGCTGATCCTGCTGCACCCCGACGACAATGTCCTGATCTGTGTCCGGCCGATCGAGGCGGGCGACATGCTGGCCCTATCCCATGGCACCATCACCGCGGGACAGGCGATTCCCATCGGCCATAAAGTGGCCCGCAAACCGATCGCGCCCGGAGAAAAGATCATCAAATATGGCGCGCCGATCGGATCGATGACAGCAGCGGCAATGGCCGGCGAATGGGTGCACATGCATAATATGAAGAGCGACTATATCAGCAGCCACACGCGCACCGCGCTGGAGAAGCAGCCATGATCCGCGCATGGCAGAGGCAGGATGGGCGAAAGGGCATTCGCAACGTCGTGGCCGTCGCCTATCTGGTCGAATGCGCGCATCATGTCGCCCGTCGGATCGTGGACAAGGCGGACGATCCCGATGTCCAGCTGATCGGCTTTCCCGGCTGCTATCCCAATGCCTATGCCGCCAAGGTGATGGAGGCGATCGCCACCCATCCCAATGTCGGCGGTCTGGTGATCGTGTCGCTGGGCTGCGAAAGCTTCAACCGCGAACGGCTGTTGGCAGTCACGCGGGAAAGCGGACGTCCCGCAGAACTGCTGGTCATTCAGGAAGTCGGCGGCACGGCGGCCACCATCGCCGCAGGGCTGGAAGCGGTGGAACGGGTGCGCGCCGCCGTCGCCGATGTCCAACGGGTGCCGATGGGCGTCGACGAACTGGTAGTCGGCACGATCTGCGGCGGGTCGGACGGGACCAGCGGCATCACCGCCAATCCGGCGGTGGGGCGCGCATTCGACCAGCTGGTGGCAGACGGCGCGGCCTGCATCTTTGAAGAAACGGGCGAGCTGGTCGGTTGCGAAAAGATCATGGCCGATCGCGCCCGCACGCCCGAACTGGCCGATGCTATCGAAGCGTGCGTGCAAAAGGCGGAACGTTATTACACGATCATGGGCTTTGGCAGTTTCGCGCCGGGCAATGCCGAAGGCGGCCTGACGACGCAGGAAGAAAAGTCGATGGGCGCCTATAGCAAGTCCGGTTCATCCACCATTGATGGTATTTTGAAGCCGGGCGACGTGCCGCCCGCTGGCGGCCTGTACCTGCTGGATGTCGTGCCCGATGGCGAACCGCGTTTCGGCTTTCCCAATATTTCCGACAACGCCGAAATCGTCGAGCTGATCGCCTGTGGTGCGCATCTGACGCTGTTCACCACCGGGCGCGGCTCCGTGGTGGGATCGGCCATTTCGCCGGTCATCAAGATTTGCGCCAATCCCGATACCGGGCGCCGTCTGGCCGCCGATATGGACGTCAATGCGGGCCGCATATTGGAAGGTGAAGCCACGCTGGAGCAGGTCGGCACCGAAATTTACGACCGGGTGCTCGCCGTTGCGGCGGGCGAACGCAGCATTTCAGAATCCCTTGGCCATCAGGAGTTTATTTTGACCTACAAGGCTTTCGATCCCATCGGCCCCGAATGTCTGCCCTTGAAAAGCCGGACGGGGGCGCACGCATGAGCGGGCGTCTGGAGGGCAAGGTCGCGCTGATTACCGCGGCGGCGCGAGGCATCGGTCGGGCTACGGCGCAGCGTTTCGTGGCGGAAGGCGCGCGGGTCATCGCGACCGACCGGGACGTACAGGCGCTTGAAGGGCTGGAAGGATGCGATCTGCGCATGCTCGATGCGACGGATGGCGATGCCGTGCACGCGCTGGCGGCAGAGGTTGGCCCCATCGACATACTCGCCAACATTGCAGGCGTGGTCCATGCCGGCAATATCCTTGAATGCAGCCAGGACGACTGGGATTTCGCCCTGTCGCTCAACATGACCGCCATGTACCACACCATCCGCGCCTTCCTGCCCGGCATGGTCGACAAGGGCGCGGGGGCCATCGTCAACATGTCTTCCATCGCCAGTTCGGTGAAGGGCATTCCCAACCGTTTTGCCTATGGCGCCAGCAAGGCGGGCGTGATCGGCCTGACCAAGGCGGTCGCCGCCGATTTCGTGGGTCAGGGCATTCGCTGCAACTGCATCTGCCCCGGCACCATCGATACGCCATCGCTGCAACAGCGGCTGCACGACACCGGCGATTATGCCGCCGCGCAGGCGGCCTTCATCGCGCGTCAGCCGATGGGACGGCTGGGCCGGGCGGAGGAAATCGCCGCGCTGGTCCTCTATCTCGCCAGCGATGACGCGGCCTTCACCACCGGCGCCGTCCATGTGATCGACGGCGGGTGGGTCAATTGATGCGGCATGTCCTGCTGATCGACCTGATCGACGATGCGCAGGCGATCGCGCAATATGAGGCGTGGCATGCGACGGGCGCGCTGCCACCCGCCATCGGCGCCAGCATTCGCGCGGCGGACATCATTGCCATGGACATTTACCGCACCGGCAATCGCCTGGTCATGCTGATGGAGACCGGTCCCGGCTTCGATCCCGCCGCCAAAGCGGCGGCCGATGCCGCCGACCCGACGGTGCAGGCGTGGGAGGCGCAGATGAACGGAGTGCAACGCCCCCTGCCATGGGCCGACCCGCAGGCCAAATGGACGGTCGCCGACCGCATCTTCTCCCTAAGCGAACAGCCCTGAAAGGCCCGGACATGATCTTCAAACGGACTTTGATCGCCGCCAGCCTGCTGGCCAGCGTTCCCGCTCTGGCGCAGGGCGATGTACCGCATATCGAAAGCAAAGCCGGTCGTCATGTGATGATCGTCGATGGCGCGCCTTTCCTGATGCTGGGCGGTCAGGTGAACAACAGCAGCAATTATGCCGAACCGCTGGCAAAGGTGTGGCCGGTGCTGGACCGGATCGGCGCCAATGTGGTGGAAGCGCCCATCGCGTGGGAGCAGCTGGAGCCGAAGGAAGGCATCTATGATTTCAGCTTCGTCCAGACCCTGCTGGATGAAGCGCGCCGTCACGACAAGCGGATCGTGCTGCTGTGGTTCGGCGCATGGAAGAATACCGGCCTTGCCTACACACCCGACTGGGTGAAGCTGGACAATCGCCGCTTCCCCCGGATGAAGACGAAGGATGGGCAGGATCATGGCGTATTGTCGCCCCATGGCGCAGCGACTTTGGAAGCGGACAAGCGCGCTTTCCTGAAGCTCATGACCTATATTCGCGATCATGACGCGCAGAATACGGTCATCATGGTGCAGCCGGAAAATGAAGTCGGCAGTTACAAGAATCCGCGTGATTATGGCGCGGTGGCGCAGAAGCTGTTCGACGGGCCGGTGCCGGCCGCGCTGACGAAACGGATGAAGAAGCCGGGCGGCAGCTGGTCTACCGTCTTTGGCGATCAGGCCGATCGCGCCTTCAACACATGGCATACCGCCCGTTATATCGAAGTGCTGGCCAATGCGGGCAAGGCGATCAAGCCGCTGCCCATGTATGTGAACGCATCGCTGGGCGATCCCTTCGCCAAACCCGATCCGATGGCGCTGTCTAGCGGCGGGCCGCAGGGCGACGTCATCGACATATGGAAGGCGGCGGCCCCCTCCATCGATTTCGCCGCGCCCGACATTTACGACCGGGCGAGCCGCAACGTCTTCAAACATCTCGATCTCTACACCCGGCCCGACAATGCGCTGATGGTGCCTGAAATCGGCAATGCCGCCGAATATGCCCGCTATTTCTGGGCCGCGATGGGGCGCGGGGCGATCGGCTTTTCACCCTTTGGCATGGATGACACCGGCTATTACAACTATCCGCTGGGGGCGAAGCGTTTCGACGATGCCACGCTGGACGCCTTTGCCGCCAAATATCGGGTGATGGCCGCCGCGCCATGGGCAAAGATCGCCTTCGACCATCCGGTCTGGGGCACGGCCAAGCCCGACGATGGCGCGCCGGTCAGCACGACCATGGGCGACTGGACGATCACGGCCAGCTTTGGCCAATGGCAGTTTGGTCAGCGCGAATGGTTCCCTAAGGCGGATTTGCCAGCCTGGGCGACCGAAGCGACCGGCGGCACCGTGGTAGCGCAACTGTCCGCCAATGAATTTCTCTTCACCGGCGATCATGTCCGGCTGAACTTCGCACCAAAGGAAGGCAGCGCGCCCGGCGGCATGATCCTGCGCGTGGAGGAAGGCCATTTCGACAAGGGCCTGTGGGTCATGGACCGCATCTGGAACGGGGACCAGACCGATTATGGCATCAACATCATCGACCATCCGGTATGGATCAAGGTGACGATGGGCCGCTATCGCTAGAGCGATTTCCAAGCGATCGGAACCGATCGCTGGTTAAGAAATCGCGGGAAACAAAAGACTTAGAGCGGTCATCTGATCCAATCAGATCGAAAACCGCTCTAAACCGGCGCAAGGGCCGCTGGACTGCGCGGGGATCAGGGACAGGGCCGGGCTGGCGATGTCGGCCGGCGCCTGCCCCGCAACCATCTGACCCTCTATCATGGCGATCAGCTGGCGGGTCGCCATTTCCGCCATGTCGCCAAAGGGGCGGGACACGGTGGTGAGCGACGGCGTCAGCATCTCCGCCAATATGCTCCCGTCGAAACCCACCACCGAAAGCGCGGCGGGGACGGCCACGCCATGTTCGGCCGCAACCTTCAGCACGCCTGCGGCCATGATGTCGTTGGCGGCAAAAATGGCGGTCGGGGCGGGGGAGGCGGCCAGCAGGGCCTGCGCCGCCAGCACGCCCGACGCCAGGCTGTAATCCCCTTCCGCCTCTGCCACCGGGGCCAGCCCGGCATCGGCCAGCGCATCGACAAAGCCGTCGCGCCGTTCGATGGCGGAAATCATGTCCTGCGGCCCGGTGATCATCGCGATCCGGCGATGGCCCAGCGCCAGCAGATGCCGCGCCACATCACCCGCCGCCTGCCGTTCCTGCGACAGCAGCACGGCGCCATAGCCCTCTATGGGCACCGCCGAAATCGCAACGGCTGGCACATGGTCGCGTGCCAGCGCGGCGGGCAATCCCGCCATGTCGGACACCGGCGGCATCACCACCAGCCCGTCGACCCGCGCCCGCCGGGCAAAGCCCAGCACATCTTCAGCAGCGCCGGGATCGCCCATGGGCACGCTATGGCCGATCACTTCATAACCACGGCGCGTCGCTTCCCGCACGATGCCGCGTTGCACGCTGTCCAGCACTAGAGCATTGCGATCATTATGCACCAGACCGATGAGGAAGGATCGCCCCTTTGCCAGCGCGCGGGCGCGCAGGCTGGGGCGGAAATTCAGCCGGTCGATCGCATCCTGGATCCGGGTCCGGGTGTCGTCATTCACCTTGGGCGAATGGTTGAGAACGCGCGAAACGGTGCGGATGGACACGCCCGCCAGTGCCGCCACATCGTTGATGGTCGGTTCGCCGGAGCTGAGTCCATTTTGGGGCATAGGGGCTTTCTGGAAAGGTCAGGACGTGCCTTCTCTTAGGCGAGGCGGCCCGTCCTGACAAATCGTCCGCTCGCCGGTCAGGCGGCGCTCGCCAACGGGCGCTGCGGCGCGTCGGGCAGGCGATACGCCTTGCGCACCAGATTATAGGCCAAATCCTGTGCCAGTTCCTGCGCTTCCCAGTCGCGCAGCCGCCCTTCGGCGACGAGCCGCGCCAGAAATGCGCAATCGACCCGCCGCGCGACGTCGTGTCGCGCCGGGATCGACAGAAAAGCGCGGGTGTCGTCGTTGAAACCTACCGTATTGTAAAAACCCGCCGTCTCCGTCGTCATCTCGCGGAAACGCATCATGCCTTCCGGACTGTCGTGGAACCACCATGCCGGACCCAGTTTGAGGCAGGGATAATGGCCCGCCAGCGGTGCCAGTTCGCGGGCATAGGTGCTTTCGTCCAGCGTGAAGAGGATGATCGACAGGTCCGCTTCATTGCCGAATGCGTCGAGCAGGGGTTTCAGCCCGCCGACATAATCGGTGCGGCCGGGAATATCCGCCCCCTTGTCGCGCCCATAATGCTGATGCAGCCAGCTGTTATGATTGCGGCAGGCCCCCGGATGGATCTGCATCACCAGCCCGTCGTCCAGGCTCAAGCGCGCCATTTCGGTCAGCATCTGCGCACGGAACATCTCGGCGTCCTGCGCGGTCCGGTCCGATCCGACGATGCGATCGAACAGGGCGGCCGACTCCGCGGCCGACAGATTGGCCGTGCGCGCGCTCTGATGCCCATGGTCGGTGGAGGTTGCCCCCATGGCGATGAAATCCTGCCGCCGTCTGGCATGGGCGCGCAGATAACCGCGCCATGTCATCACATCCTCACCCGTCAGTTCAGCGAAGGCGGCCATGCTGGCATGGAAATCCTCATGTTCCGGATCGACCACCGCATCGGGGCGGTAGGCGGTCACGACCTGCCCGTTCCAGCCCGACTTGCGGATGGCATCATGATGGTCGAGCCGTTCATGCGCTCCTTCGGTCGTGGCGATCAGTTCGATGTTGAACCGGTCGAACAGCGCGCGCGGGCGAAAGGCCGGAGTGCCGAGCAGTTCGCCGATCCGGTCGAAATAAAGATCGGCCGTTTCCGCAGTCAGGGCGACGTCGAAACCGAAGACTTCGGCGAAGACATGGTCCAGCCACATGCGCGACGGCGTGCCCCGGAACAGATGCTGGTTGCTGGCAAAGATGCGCCATGCCGCACGCGGGTCCGCATCGCCGGGCACGCCATGGGCGGGCACGCCCAGCGCCTCCAGCTTCACGCCCTGACTGTAGAGCATGCGATAGAGATAATGGTCGGGCGCCAGCAGCAGCGTGGTCGCATCCTCCCAAGCCGCATTGGTGGCGAACCATGCCGGGTCAGTATGGCCATGCGGGCTGACGATGGGCAGCGCGGCAACGCCGTCATACAGCGCGCAAGCGATGGCGCGCGTACCGGGATCGGCCGGGAACAGGCGGTTGGGGTCCAGCATCAACGGCTGCATGCATCTTCTCCTTTTGGCTTGTGCCAGCGTTGGCACAAATGCTATGAAAGCGCAATGGAGACGATGTCAGACACAATGGATCAGCCTGTTCACGCCCTGCCGGACGCCGTCCGCATCGCGCCGCAGGACAATGTTGCCGTGGCGCTGCGCGCGCTGGAAGCGGGTGAAACCATCGATGTCGCGGGGCAGGAAATCACCCTGTCCGAACCGATCGGGCGGGGGCATAAAATCGCGTTGCATGCCTTATCGCCGGGCGATCCCGTGCGCCGCTATGGCTGGCCGATCGGCAGCGCGACCGAAGCGATTCCGGCTGGCGCCCATGTCCACAGCCACAACCTCCACACCAATTTGAAGGCGGAAGAGCCATATAGTTTCGCACCCATGGCGGCGGGCGTTGCGGGACAGGCCGATCAACGCTGGCAGTTTCAGGGCTATCGCCGTGTCGACGGCAGCGTTGGCACCCGCAACGAAATCTGGGTGATCCCGACCGTAGGCTGCGTCGCGCGCACCGCCGAACGGATCGCAAAACAGGCGGCGCATCGTCATGCCGGACAGGCCGACAATGTGCTGGCCTTTCCACACCCGCTGGGCTGCTCTCAGCTGGGCGACGATCTGGACGGCACCGCGCGGGTGCTGGCGGCGCTGGCGGCCAATCCCAACGCCGGCGGCGTGCTCATCATCGGGTTGGGGTGTGAGGAAAACCAGCTGTCCAGGCTGCTGGAGCGTATTCCGGCCCAACGCCGCGACCGCATCCGCAGCGTCGGCGCACAGATCAGCGCGGACGAATATGAAGCGGCGGCGCAGGCGATCGACGAACTGGTCGCCATCGCATCGCAGGACCGGCGCGAAACGGTAGACATCGGTGCGCTGCGCCTTGGCCTGAAATGCGGCGGGTCGGACGGGCTGAGCGGCATCACCGCCAACCCGCTGATCGGTCGCGCCGCCGATGTCGTGACGCAGGCAGGCGGGCAGGCGATCCTGACCGAAATTCCCGAAATCTTCGGCGCCGAACGGCTATTGATGCAACGCGCGACCGACGAACCGGTGTTCGATGCACTGGTCGCGCTGGTCAATCGTTTCAAACGCTATTTCATCGACCATGGCGAACCGATTTCGGAAAATCCCAGCCCCGGCAATGTCGCGGGCGGCATCACCACGCTGGAGGAAAAATCGCTGGGCGCGGTGCAGAAGGGCGGACATGCCACCGTCACCGATGTGCTGGCCTATGGCGAAACGCTGCGCCGTCCGGGGCTGACCTTGCTGGAGGCGCCGGGCAATGACGCGGTATCGACGACCGCACTCGCCGCCGCTGGGGCGACGATGACGCTCTTTTCCACCGGCCGCGGCACGCCGCTGGGCAGCCCCATTCCCACGCTGAAGCTGGCCACCAATCACGACCTCGCCCGGCGCAAGCCCGGCTGGATCGATTTCGACGCGGCGCAGGTGCTGGACGATGGGCTGGATGCCGCGACCGACGCGCTGATGGCGCGCATCTGCGCCATCGCATCGGGCGAACCGGCACGCAACGAAGTGAATGACGAACGCGACATCGCCATCTGGAAACGCGGCGTTACCCTTTGACCGAAATCCCACAGGAATTATCCATGTCCCGCCCCTTGCCGCGCCTGTCGTCCGCCACGCTGGATGCCCTGCCTGCCGCCGTCGCGCGTCCATCCTATGACCGGGCGCAGGTGAAGCCCGGCGTCGTGCATCTGGGCATCGGCGCCTTTCATCGGGCGCATCAGGCGGTGATGTTCGACGATGCCCTGTCGGCGGGCGATCTGCGTTGGGGCATCCGCGCCGTATCGTTGCGCTCGCCCGGCGTGCGCGACCAGATGATGCCGCAAAATGGCCTCTATCACATACTGGTGCGCGATGGTTCGGATGTCGCCATACGCACCATCGGCGCTGTGCTGGACGTAAAGGTCGCGCCCGAAGATCCGGCGGCGGTCGTGGCCATGCTGGCCGATGCCGACACCCATATCGTTACGATGACGGTAACGGAAAAGGGCTATAAGCTCGATCCTGCCAGCGGCGCGCTGCTGACCGATGATCCGCAACTGGCGGCCGATATTGCCAGCCTTGATGCGCCGGTCACCGCGCCCGGCTTTCTGGTGGCGGCGCTGGCCATCAGGCGGGCAAGGGGCATGGCGCCCTTTACCGCCATTTCCTGCGACAATCTGCCCAGCAACGGGCATCGCCTACGCAGCGCGGTGATCGCGCTGGCGCAGCGGCATGACCCCGCACTGGCCGAATGGATCGCACGGAAAGGGGCATTCCCCGAAACCATGGTCGACCGCATCGTGCCCGCCACGACGGCCGATGATGTCGCGGCCTTCGCCAGCGACCATGGCCTGACCGACGACGCGCTGGTCAAGACCGAGCCGTTCACCCAATGGGTGATTGAGGATCGCTTCTGCGGTCCGCGCCCCGACTTTGGCCCCGGCGTTCAGATCACCGCCGCCGTCGCGCCATGGGAGGAGGCGAAACTGCGCCTGCTCAACGGCGCGCATAGCGCCATCGCCTATCTGGGCGGCCTTGCGGGGATCGCCCATGTGCATGAAGTTCTGGAGCACGCGCCCATGCGCGCCTTTGTCGAACGGCTGTGGGATGAAGCGGAAACAACCCTGTCGCCGCCTGCCGAACTGAATGTCGCCCACTATCGCCGTGAATTGATGGCGCGCTTCGACAATGGCGCGCTGATGCATCGCACGCATCAGATCGCGATGGACGGATCGCAGAAACTGCCGCAGCGCCTGCTCGCCACCATCGCCCATCGCCGCGCCGCAGGGCAGGGCGTCGATGCGCTGTCGCTGGGTGTGGCGGCGTGGATCCGGTGGCAGGCGGGCGTCAACGATCATGGCGTGTCCCATGTCGTGGACGATCCGCTGGCCGACCGGCTGGCGCAATTGCTGGCGACGCAGACGGATGCGGCTGGCAGGGTCAGGACCATCCTCGACTGCGAAGCGATCGTGCCTGCTTCCTTGCGGGACGATAGCGCCTTTGCCGACATGCTCACCGGCCATCTGGACAGCCTCGAACGCAAAGGCGCCATGGCCACCGTGATGGCCATGGCACCGGTTGCCGCCTGATCAGGCGGCGTCGACCAGCACGATTTCGCTGTCCTCGATCGCGGTGACGCGAATGACATCGACATCGCGGATGGCGACGCCGTCGCGCGCATTGGCGCGGACATCGTCGATCTGGATCGCGCCGGTGGCGGGGACCAGATAGGCCTTGCGATCGCTGCCGATCGGATAGTCGGCGCTTTCGCCCGCTTTCAACGTGGCGGCGACGATCCGCGCGTCCGTCCGGATGGGCAGGGCGTCATTGTCATTTTCATAACCCGATGCCAGCGTCACGAACTGGCCGGACCGTTCACCCCTTGGGAAGGGACGGGCGCCCCAGCTGGGCGCTTCGCCCTGGCGGGTGGGGATGATCCAGATCTGGAAGATCTTCGTTACAATATCTTCCCGGTTATATTCCGAATGGCGGATGCCCGTGCCCGCGCTCATCACCTGTACATCACCCGCTTCGGTCCGGCCCTTGTTGCCCAGACTGTCTTCATGGGTGATCGCGCCTTCGCGGACATAGGTGATGATTTCCATGTCGCGGTGGGGGTGGGGCGGAAAACCGGTATGCGGCGCGATGGTGTCGTCGTTCCAGACGCGCAGATTGCCCCAGTGCATGCGCGCCGGATCATGATAGCCAGCGAAGGAAAAATGATGCTTGGCGTCCAGCCAGCCATGATTGTCGCCGCCGAGGCTGTCGAAGGGGCGCAGTTCGATCATCGTCACATCTCCTGTGCGGGGCGGAAGATCGCCGGGATGGCGCCGCCCTGTTGAAGATGCTTGTAGCGCCGACCAGCTTTCCTGATCAGATGGATAAAATCTATCAAACCATTCTATAAAATAGAATAGTGCGCAACGCTGCAAAAGCGCTGCGCACTGTCTTTTTCGCTGTCTCTTTATGCTGCCTTCACATCGAAACGATCGGCATTCATCACCTTGGTCCAGGCCGCCACGAAATCGCGGACGAACTTGTCCCCGGCATCGGCAGAGGCATAGACTTCGGTCAGGGCGCGCAACTGGGAATTCGAGCCGAAGGCAAGGTCGGTCCGGGTCGCCAGCCACTTCTGTTCACCGCTGGCGCGATCCGTGCCTACGAATGTTTCGTCGCTGCTGTCGTCCACCTGCTTCCACGCCGTACCCATATCGAGCAGGTTGACGAAGAAGTCGTTGGTCAGCTGTCCGACACGATCGGTCAGAACGCCATGTTCGGACCCGCCATGATTTGCGCCCAGAACGCGAAGCCCCCCGACCAGAACCGTCATTTCCGGTGCGGACAGGCCCAGCAACTGCGCCCGGTCGACCAGCAATTCCTCCGTCGGCACGTTGAAGCGCGTCTGGAGATAATTGCGGAAGCCGTCGGCCTTCGGTTCCAATACGGCAAAGCCTTCGACATCGGTATCATCCTGCGACGCGTCGCTGCGCCCCGGCGTGAAGGGCATGGTGACATCATGCCCGGCTGCCTTCGCCGCCTGTTCGATGCCGACATTGCCAGCCAGAACGATCAGGTCGGCGATCGACACATTGCCGGTCTCCGCCGCAATGGCTTCATAGACCGCCAGCACCCGCGCCAGTTCGGCCGGTTCGTTGACGTCCCAGTCCTTTTGCGGCGCCAGGCGCAGACGGCCACCATTGGCACCGCCGCGATGATCGGACCCGCGATAGGTCACGGCCGATGCCCATGCGGTCTTCACGAGATCGGCAATGGACAGGCCCGATGCCGCGATCCTGCCCTTCAGCAAAGCGATGGCCGCCGCGTCGAGCGGACCATGCACCGGGACGGGGATCGGATCCTGCCAGATCAGGTCTTCGGCCGGGACTTCCGGGCCGATGTAGCGGGCTTTCGGCCCCATGTCGCGATGGCACAGCTTGAACCATGCTCGGGCAAAGGCATCGGCGAAATAGGCCGGGTCAGCCCGGAACTTTTCCATGATCGCGCGATAGGCAGGATCGACCTTCATCGCCATGTCGGCGGTGGTCATCATGGTGGGCACCTTCACACCCGGCGTATGCGCCTTGGGCGCCAGCGTCTCTTCCGGATTGCCGACCGGCTGCCATTGCTTGGCGCCTGCCGGGCTGCGCACCAGTTCATATTCATGATCCAGCAGCATGTCGAAATAGGTCATGTCCCAGCTGATCGGGGTCGGCGTCCATGCGCCTTCGATCCCGCTGGTGATGGTATGGTCGCCCATGCCGCTTTCATGACCGCTCTGCCAGCCAAGGCCCTGCTGCGCGATGTCCGCGCCTTCGGGTTCCGCGCCGACCAGCGATGCGTCGCCCGCGCCATGCGCCTTGCCAAAAGTGTGGCCACCAGCCGTCAGCGCCACCGTTTCCTCGTCATTCATGCCCATGCGGGCGAATGTCTCGCGAATGTCGCGCCCGGACTGAAGCGCATCGGGGTTGCCGCCCGGCCCTTCGGGATTGACGTAGATCAGGCCCATCTGGATCGCCGCCAGCGGGCTTTCCAGCGCCATGTCCTTTTCGGGCTGGATACGGGTTTCATTGGCTTCGTCGCCGACCCAATTTTCTTCGGTGCCCCAGTAAATATCCTTTTCCGGTTCGAACACATCCACGCGCCCGCCGCCGAAACCGAATATGGGTCCACCCATGGATTCGATCGCGACATTCCCGGCCAGAATCATCAGGTCGGCCCAGCTCAGCTTCTGCCCATATTTCTGCTTGATCGGCCACAGCAGACGGCGCGCCTTGTCCAGATTGCCATTGTCCGGCCAGCTGTTGAGCGGCGCGAAGCGCTGCGAACCCGACGACGACCCGCCGCGCCCATCGCCCGTGCGATAGGTGCCTGCGCTGTGCCATGCCATGCGGATGAAAAAGGGGCCATAATGGCCATAATCGGCGGGCCACCACGGCTGGCTATCCGTCATGAGCGCGGTCAGATCCGCCTTCAGCGCGTCGTAGTCGATCGTCCTGAACGCCGCCGCATAATCGAAATCCTTGTCCAGCGGATTACCCGAAAGGCCATTTTGCTGAAGAATGTCGAGCGACAGCTGATTGGGCCACCAGTCGCGATTGGTGCGGCCGAGCAAGGTGCGCCGCGCGTCGGCATCCTTCATTGGGCAGCCTGCATGATCCCCGGTCGTCTTGGCGTCCATCTCTCTTCTCCTGTCTTCTTCCGTGCACTGGTTTTACGATTGGTTGATGCCGGTACAAAGCCGAGAATATCGCTCTGTCTGATCGATAGAATTGCGCAATGACAGGATTATGAACGCCGGTCGAATATGTTCAATTCGTACAAAAATACGCGCCCCGCGATCATGCCGCGCAACGCCATTATCCAGTGCAGATCAGGGAAGGACGTTCCTCCACCTGACGGATCGACCGGTCAGGATCGCGGGGCCAGGCCCGACAGCAATATGTCGACCAGTTGTCCGGCAATCTGTTCCGGCGTCATCGGCCCGTCGGGATCATGCCAGCGCGCGGGCCAGTTGAGCGCACCGGCAAGCACGAAGGAGGCGAAGCGCGGATCGACGGGCGCCATCGAACCGTCGGCAATGCCCTGTTCGATCATGCGGCGCACGACATTGTCGATGTCCCGCTTGCGCGCCCGGAACTGCGTGGCGCTGTCCATCGACAATATCTCGTCACTGGTGCGGATCACGCAGCGGCCGAAATCATCCATGTTAATCTGTGCATAAAGGCAAAGAAACGCGCGCAGCCTGTCCAGCCCGTTGCCCGGCAATCCTTCGGCCCTGTCCGCCGCTTCCTGCAGCAGGGACAGGCCGCGATTGACGCATTCAATCAGCACCTGCTCCTTATTGCCCAGATAATGATAGATGGTCGGCTTGCTGATGCCGAGGCTGGCGGCGACGTCGTCCAGCGAGGCCGCATGATAGCCGCGGGCGTTGAACATCCGCACCGCAGCCAGCAATACCGCTTCCCACTTGTCTGCCCGATCCTGTGCCCGTTCCGCCTTGGTGCGGAAGGGTGAGGGCAGTTTCCGGTCAATGGCGGCGGCTTTAGGCAATTCCTTCTCCTTGCCGCCAAACGTTGACAAGAAACTCATCGATAATCAATATACTCGGCAGTATAGAAAATTGAGAGGATATATGCCGAGCGAGATTCAGCGCGCGATCCGCGACACTGTGCGCGCCTTTGCGCAGGCGGAAATTCGTCCGCACAGCGCGCGTTTCGAGGCGGAAGGCGGCTATCCTGCGGCTCTGTTCGGCGACATGGCGCAGCTTGGTCTATGGGGCATGATGGCGCCGGAAAGTCATGGCGGGGCGGGTGCAGACTCCGTTTCCTACGCCCTTGCACTGATGGAAATCGCCGCGGCCGACGGCGCGCTGTCCACTATCCTGTCGATCCAGAACTCCATCCTTGTGTCCGGCCTGCTCAAGGATGGAAACGAAAGGCAAAAGGCCCGCTTCCTGCCAGACCTGATCGGCGGACGCACTATCGGCGCGTTTGCGCTGACTGAGGCCGACGCCGGGTCGGACGCATCCGCATTGCGGACCCGCGCGGTCAAGGTCGATGGCGGCTGGCGCATCACCGGCAGCAAGCAGTTCATTACGTCTGGCAGGATCGCCGGGCTGGTGATGATCATCGCCGTTACGGATAGCGACGCGGGTAAAAAGGGGCTGTCGGCGTTCATCGTGCCGACCGATCGACCCGGCTATGGCGTCGACAAGGTCGAACATAAAATGGGGCAGGGCGCGTCCGACACCTGCGCCCTGCGGTTCGACGACATGTTTGTCGAGGATGACCTGTTGATCGGGCAGCCGGGGCAGGGATACCGCATCGCGCTCGCCAATCTGGAGGCAGGACGTATCGGCATAGCCGCCCAATGCGTCGGCATGGCACGGGCGGCGCTGGACATAGCGATCGATTACGCGAAGGATCGCCGCAGCTTTGGCAAGGCGATCATCGATCATCAGGCCGTAGGATTTCGCCTGGCCGACCTTGCCACCCGGCTGGAGGCGGCGCGGCAGCTCGTCCTGCATGCCGCACGGACGAAAGATAGCGGCGCGCCCTGCCTCGCCGAAGCGTCCATGGCAAAGCTGTTCGCATCGGAAGCGGCCGAAGCGATCGTGTCCGGCGCGATGCAGACGCTGGGTGGCTATGGCTATCTGGAGGAATATGGGGTCGCCAAAATCTATCGCGATGTCAGGGTCTGCCAGATTTACGAGGGCACGTCGGACATCCAGCGCATGGTCATCGCGCGCAACCTATAAGAGCAGGAGAATTTAATCATGCAGGATGATCCGGTCATCATCGCCGGCTACGCCCGCACGCCGATGGGCGGATTTCAGGGCATATTGTCGCCGCTGAAAGCCACGGAACTGGGCGCGGCCGCCGTGAAGGCGGCGGTGGAACGCGCAGGCGTCGCCAACGATGCCGTCGATCGCATCTATATGGGCTGCGTTCTGCCCGCGGGACTGGGGCAGGCACCCGCGCGGCAGGCGGCTCTGAGCGCTGGCCTTGGCCTCAATACGCAGGCGACCACCGTCAACAAGATGTGCGGATCGGGCATGCAGGCGGCGATCATGGCGCATGAAACGCTGATGGCGGGCACGGCCGATGTGGTCGTTGCCGGCGGCATGGAAAGCATGACCAACGCGCCCTATGCCCTTCCCAAACATCGCAACGGCGCCCGTATCGGGCATGATCGCATCATCGATACCATGATGATGGACGGGCTGGAGGATGCCTATGAACCCGGCAAGGCCATGGGCCTGTTCGCCGAGGAAGCGGTACGGGATTATCAGTTCACGCGGGAGGAGCAGGATGCCTATGCGCTCCGTTCGCTCGCCCGCGCCAATGCGGCGATCGGCGACGGGGCCTTCGCACGCGAAATCACGCCTGTAACGGTGCGGGGGCGCGGCGGCGACACGATCATCGATACCGACGAACAACCGGGCAAGGCGCGACCGGACAAGATTCCGGCGCTGAAGCCAGCCTTTGCCAAAGATGGCACGATCACCGCGGCCAACGCCTCCTCCATATCCGACGGTGCGGCGGCGCTGGTCATGACGCGCGCCAGCGTGGCCGAGAAAATGGGGCTGAACATCGTGGCCAGAGTCGTTGCAACCGCCGCCCATGCCCATGAACCGGCGAAATTCACCACCGCGCCGGTGCCTGCCATGCGCAAGGTAATGGAAAAAGCGGGCTGGTCGATCGACGATGTCGACCTGTTCGAAGTGAATGAAGCCTTTGCCGTGGTCGCCATGATTGCTGCGAAGGAGCTCGGCATTGCCGACGACAGGATCAACGTGAATGGCGGGGCGACCGCGCTGGGCCATCCCATTGGCGCGTCGGGCGCGCGCATATTGGCCACTCTGATCGCGGCGCTTGAAACGCGGGGTCTGAAACGGGGCATAGCAAGTCTGTGCATCGGCGGTGGCGAAGCAACGGCCATGGCGATCGAACTGGTCTGAAGGACGAAATATCATGCATATCAGGGATGTAGCCGCGATCGTGACCGGCGGCGCTTCGGGTCTGGGTAAGGCAACGGCGGAAATGCTGACGGCGCAGGGGGCGAAGGTCGCGATTTTCGACCTGAATGAAGACGCCGGGCGTGCCACCGCGCAGGCATTGGGCGGCATCTATGTGGCGGTCGACGTTGCCGATGAAAACAGCGTGGCGGCCGGGCTGGAAACGGCAGAGCAGGCGCACGGCGTCGCACGCATTCTCGTCAACTGCGCCGGGATCGCGCCTGCCGCCAAGACGGTAGGGAAAGAGAATTTGCCCCACCCTCTCGACATGTTCGCAAGGACGGTGACTATCAACTTGATCGGCAGCTTCAACATGATCGCCCAATTTTCCGCGCGGCTCGCCGCGTTGGATGCGGTTGACGGCGAACGGGGCGTCATCGTCAACACCGCATCGGTGGCGGCCTATGACGGGCAGATGGGGCAGGCGGCCTATGCCGCATCCAAGGGCGGCGTCGTGGGCATGACCCTGCCCATCGCACGCGATCTGGCGAGCCATCAGATCCGTGTGATGACGATCGCGCCGGGCATTTTCCTGACGCCAATGGTGGAAGGCTTCCCTCAGCATGTGCAGGATGCGCTGGGCGCCATGGTGCCGCATCCCAGTCGCCTGGGACGCCCCGCCGAATATGCGCAGCTGGTCGAAAGCATCGTCTGTAATCCCATGTTGAATGGCGAGGTCATCCGTCTGGATGGCGCCATCCGCATGGCCGCGCGTTGAGGAAAGGGGATGCTGGCCCGGCATCCATTTCCATCAGGCTAATAGCCGAAACTATTCCTCTATCACCATCGCGCCATAGGGTGGCAGGACGCCCGGCGCCGCCCCGTTGACGGCGCTCAATATCCCGTTCGTCGGCGCGATGTCTTCCGGCCAGCTTGCCGCCCTGTCCGACAGATTGAACAGGCACAGCAGCGACTGACCATCGGCCCGTCGGCGGAAAAGCAGGCGTTGATCGTCCGCCATCAACATGGTCAGATCGCCATGACGGAGCGCAGGGTTCGCCTTGCGCAGGGCCAGCATCGCGCGCGTATGGTGAAGCAGCGAGGCCGCATCCGCTTCCTGCGCATCGACGGCGCACGCCATATTGTCGTCCCCCACCGGCAACCATGGTTCGACTTCGGAGAAACCCGCTTGGGCCGCGTCCACCGTCCATGGCAGCGGCGTACGCGCGCCGTCGCGCGACAGCGTCAAAGGCCAGTTGGCGATCGCTTCAGGATCCTGCAACCGTTCGAAGGGAATATCGACCTGGGTAATGCCCAGCTCTTCACCCTGATACAGGATGGCGTTGCCCCGCAGCGCCACCAGCAACATCGCCTTCATGCGGCCATAAGCGGGCCGATCGTCCGGCGCGCACCAGCGGGACAGGGCGCGGGGGGCGTCATGATTTTCAAATGCCCAGCTGGGCCAGCCCAAACCGGGTTCGTCCGGCCAGCGGTCCACCGTTTCGGCAACCAGCGCCGGTGTCAGTCGATCGGCATAAAGAAAATTGAAGCCATAGGCGCTGTTGAGATGATCTTCGCCCGCCGTATAGGCCTTCATCTCCTTTTCGGACAGGTCGCCGCCGACTTCCGCCACGGTGAAGATGGCGCCATATTCGTCGCAAAGCTTTCGAATACGTCTGATGAAATCCACAACGCCGGGATGCGACTGGCTATATTGGCGGACCTGATAGTCGAAGGACCGGGTACGCGGCCTGCCATTGTCTGGCGCAGGCGGATTGTCGCGCAACAGGGGGTCGTGCATCGCATGATTGAGCGCGTCGAGACGGAAACCATCCACGCCCCGATCCAGCCAGAAGCGCGTCGCATCCAGTAAGGCATCCTGTACCGCAGGATTATGGACGTTGAGCTGCGGCTGGCTGCTCAGAAACTGATGCATATAATATTGGCGGCGGCGTCCATCCCATGTCCATGCCGGGCCGCCGAACACGGATTGCCAGTTATTGGGCGGCGTGCCGTCTTCCCTGGGATCGACCCAGACGAACCAGTCCGCCTTGTCCCCGGTGCGGCTGGCACGGCTTTGCGTGAACCAGTCATGCAGGTCGGACGTGTGGGCATAGACCTGATCGATCGTGACCTTGATGCCCAGAGCATGGGCGCGTGCGATCAGCGCGTCGAAATCGGCAAGCGTTCCGAAAATCGGATCGACATCGCAATAATCGGCGATGTCATAACCAAAGTCCCGCATCGGCGAGGTAAAGAAGGGCGAAATCCAGATCGCATCTACGCCTAGCTTCGCCACATGATCCAGCCGTTGAGTGATGCCGTTCAGATCACCGATGCCATCGCCATTGCTGTCCTGAAAGCTGCGCGGATAGATTTGATAGAGAACCGCGCCTTTCCACCATGGGAGATCGGTCGAAGTCTTGTAGAGGGTCATCGCTTTTTCCATCATTAAGGTGGCGGCGCGAACAACATAGCTAGAACATAATGCCGTCGGCTGGAACAGCCGGCGGGTCGCATTATGCGGAAAACAAAAGACGATGAGAGTACCATCCGATTCAATCTCATCGGACGATGCTCTAAAAACGGGGAGGGGGCCACCCGGCGCAGGAGGGCGACTGAATCGGTTCCCGACCTATGGCGCGATTTCGACCAGCGTGACCGACTTGGACGGTAATGTCAGTTCAACCTGACCGGTCGACAGGCGCGTGGGCAGAGCAGCGGGGACGAACGGGTCGCCCCCCTCGAACCGAATGCGGGTATCGACCTTTGCCGCCGTCAACGACTTGGCCGTCGCCTTGCGCCAGTTGCCGCCCTTCAGAGCGATCTTCACAGGTCGTGCGTTCACAGGGTCCAGATTGACGATGCTTAGATGGAGCAGCCCGGCCGCGTCTTTAGAAGCCGAAACGTTGATGCCGGGCAATCGGATCATATCCTCCACATAATCGGGCGATTGCACCGTTGCAGGGATCAAGGTGGCCTTCTGGTGCACTTTATACATTTCGAACACATGCCAGGTCGGCGTCACCACCATTTTGGCGCCATCGGTCAGGACCAACGACTGGATGACATTCACCATCTGGGCGATATTGGCCATGCGGACCCGGTCCGCATGATTGTTGAAGATATTGAGGCTCATGCCCGCAATGACGGCGTCGCGCAGCGTGCTTTCCAGATAGAGCTGGGACGGGGCATCCTTCTCGCTGTCGAACCATGCGCCCCATTCATCGACCGCCAGCGCGATCTGCTTTTTGGGGTCATAGCGATCCATGATCGCAGAATGGCGACGGATGAGGTCGTCCGTCAGATGAACGCGCGCCAGCGCCGACGCCCATTCCTTCGCACCGAAACCGACATTGCGCCCCTTGTTGCGCCAGTCATTGCCCGCAAAACTGTAGAAATGGAGCGAAAGCCCCCACATCAATGGCCGATCGGTGGTGTAGGCGAGCGGCGTGGGATTGGGCCGCCATGCCATGGCCTGTGCCATGACCTTTTCGGTCCATTCATAATCATCGCTATCGGCGCCGACCGCGATCAGCTTGGCCCGATCGCCCGAATAGCTGCGCAGGAAGGCGGCATAATGGCGAAACGCAGCGGCATAGGTATCGGCAGTCATATTGCCGCCGCATCCCCAGCTTTCATTGCCAACCCCGATGAACGGCACGGTCCATGGGGCGGGATGCCCGTTGACGGCGCGCTCCTTGCCCGGCTGGCTGTCGGCCGGAGCGGTCATATAGCGCATCCAGTCATCGGCTTCGCGTACACTGCCCGACCCGACATTGACCGATACGAAAGCGCTGGCGCCGATCTGATCCAGAAAATCCATATATTCATGCGTGCCAAAACCATTGGTTTCACGCGATTTGTCCCATGCGGCGTTGATCCCGGCCGGGCGATCCGCCGCCGGGCCGATGCCATCGCGCCAATGATAGCCGTCCGCAAAACAGCCGCCCGGCCAGCGGATGACGGGCACCTCCACCTGTCGCAACGCCGCGACCACATCGCTGCGAATACCGCGGACGTTGGGGATGGGCGACTGCGGTCCTACCCAGATGCCTTCATAAACGCCCCGGCCCAGATGTTCGACAAATTGACCATAGATATTGGGATCGATGGTCGGGCCAGCGGCAACCGTGTCTACGATGATTTCCGCGCCGGGAGCATTGGTGGCGGCGGCAACACCGGCTGAACTCCATAGCATGGACGCCGTTGCGATACACAGTGCCGTGCCAACCTTCTTCGCGAACCGGAGTCCCCGCATGAACCCTCCCCATTTGTCTGACTTAAAGAGACGGCAAATCCGGCCACCGGTCAACATGTTTCCGTGACGAGAGTGAAGGGCCGATGGAAAGGGACGAAATATTGGTTTTCACATTCACTGTAGGAAGCATTTGCGCCCACGGATCAGAACGGCAGTCGTTTGTCATCCACCGCATTGTAATTTTTACGTTACGGAACGAGGAAGATGCATTTTTTGCAACCGCGTAAAATCCTTTCGCACTTGCGAGGGATAACCATTCGGTACACAAGTAACGGGCCTTTCAGGCATCCTCTCCTAAAAACTTCACGGGCTGGTCTTCGGACTGGCCCTTTTTTTATCGTCCGCTTCTTCAGGCCGGTCGTCCAGACCCTGCGGCATATGCCAGTCTATGCCATCGTCCAGATACGCTTCCAGTTCGCGCCAGTGCCGGTCCCATCCGGGCCCACGGCGAGCTGGCGGCACTTCCTGTTCCACCAATATCCGGGCGCGACGGACCGGATTGGCAGGGCGCTGTTCCATGCGCGTGACGATGTCGCGGATCATCGACGAAGACTTGTCCGCACTCATATCATCCTCCGCAGCGTAATGTTTCGACAGGCGCGGTCTTTGGCCGCTACGGCCCCGCCCTGACAATGGCTTTTCCCGCCTCATCGCAAGGAAGATTGTGTAATTGTCATCTTTCCTTTATAAAGCGCCATGTCATTACCATCCGGCCAATCGGCCCCACCCATTGCCCGCATCCAGCAAAATATGCTTGCCGTAGCGGAACGGCGCCTGCTCAACTGGCTGTGCGCACACATGCCGCCCTGGATCAGCCCCGATATATTGACCGGGATCGGCATGGTCGGCGCGCTTGCCATCTTCATGGGCTATGCCGGCAGCAACTGGGGCGTCGATTGGTTGTGGCTGGCGATTGCAGGTTATGTGATTCAGTGGTTCGGCGATTCCATGGACGGCAGCCTGGCACGCTATCGCCGCATAGAACGGCCATCCTACGGCTATTTCATCGATCATAGCTGCGACGGCCTTGCCACCCTGCTCATTCTGGCGGGCATGGGGGCCAGCCCCTATATCCGGATGGACGTCGCGCTGGTGGCGCTGGCGGGTTATCTGCTCTTGTCCATTCACGCCTATCTGTCGGCGCGGGTTCTGGGCGAATTCAAGCTATCCTATCTGTCCGCTGGTCCTACCGAATTGCGGCTGCTGCTGATCGGACTGACCATCGCCATGATGCTGCTGGGCTATGCGCCGGGCTGGTTCGGGGCCGTATCGGGCTTCGACCTGTTCGTGGGCATCGTCAGCGCCATATTGCTCATCCTCTTCGTCAAGCAGACGCTATCGACCGCCAGACGCATCGCGTCGTCCGAACGCCGCTGACACAATAGTTCAATGCCGACGATGATGTCGTGCGCCGCACCGGGATATAAGCTGGTTGAGGCGCACTTCATCCTGCGCGCCTGACGCAAATAATTGGCAGAACCAATCCAGACACCGTGCCAGAATCAGCATGGTTCCTCTCCCTTTTTATGCGCATATCATAGCATATCCGCAGCGCAGGAGAAGATGCGTGCTTGCCTTTGACCGGCGCCTTACTGATCGGCGCCGATCACGCGATAAAGCAGCACGCGATTGCTGACCATGGCCAGATCCGTCGCGATGGCCGACTGACGCGCATTGTACAGCGAACGCTGGCTCGTCAGCGCGTTGAGGAACGTGTCGATCCCCGCACGATAACGCTGATCGGCAAGGTCGTAGGCGCGCTGACTGGCGGTGACGAGCCGTCGTTGGGCGGCCTGCTGTGCGTCGATCGTGCCTTCGCGAGCGAGTCCGTCCGCGACTTCACGAAAAGCCGTCTGCACCGCTTTCTCATATTGGGCGACGTACAGGTCGCGCTGCGCCTTGCTGTAATCGAGATTGCCGCGATTGGGGCCGCCAAAGATCGGCAGGCTGGCGGACGGACTGACCGACCAGGCAAAGGCATCCCGCTTGAACAGCGAGGACAGAGCGGAACTCGCCACCCCGATGGCCGAGGTCAGGCTGATCCGGGGGAACATTGCCGCGCGCGCCGCGCCGATGTCCGCATTGGCGGCCTTCAGCTGATGTTCGGCCTGCAGCACGTCGGGGCGTTGCAGCAATATGTCGGACGAAAGACCTGCCGGAACCTTGGCCACGCCCGCTATCAGGCTGTCGAGCGATACCGGTAACAACGCATCTTCCACCGGCGCGCCGACCAGAAGGTTGAGAGCATTGCGATCCTGCGCCACCTGCGTGACATTGGCGGCGACATCCGACGCAGCCTGTTCCACCAGCGTTTCGGCCTGATGCACGTCCAGCTTGCCCGCCAGACCGGCGCTATTGAGCGATTGCGTCAGCGCCAATGTGCGCCGCGCGCTTGCCTCCGTCTGCCGCGACAGGTCCAGCAATGCCTGATCCGCCGCCAATGTGACATAGGCGCTGGCGGTTTCGGCAATCAGGCTGATCCGTGTCGATCGCGCCCCTTCCTCCGTCGCCAGATAGGTTTCCAGCGCCGATTCCGTCAGATTGCGCAGTCGCCCGAACAGGTCGATTTCAAACGCGCTGAAGCCAAGGTCCGCGCTGTAATTATTCTGGCGCATGTCATTCTGGCGACTGAAACCGGCGGCTGCATCCGCCGTTATCGTCGGCAGCTGCGTTGCGCGCTGCACCCGATATTGCGCCCTTGCCGACTGAACATTGGCGATGGCCGCACGCAGATCGCGATTATTGTCCAGCGCCCGCTCTATGACCGTGCGCAATCCCGCATCTGCGACCAGTTCCGTCCATGGCAGCCCAGCCTTGGCCGTCATCGCCGGGGACGCATAGGCCTCCCCAGTTGGCAGCGTTGCAGGCACGGGCGCGGCCGGGCGGACATAGGTCGGCGCCATATTGCAACCGGCCAGCATCAGCAGGGAAGCCGTCGGAAGGAGTGAGCGCGTCATGCCGGTACTCCCGCGTCGTCATGGGGCCTTGTCGGTGCAGCTTTCGGACGATCGTTCCCGAACAGGCGGGCGATGGTGACGAAGAAGAGCGGCACATAGAAGATCGCCAGCACCGTCGCCGTCGTCATGCCGCCGACCACCGCCGTGCCGATGGCAACGCGGCTCTGCGCGCCAGCGCCAGTCGCGATCGCCAGCGGAATGACGCCCGCGATGAACGCCAGCGACGTCATCAGGATCGGACGGAAGCGCAGACGTGCGGCCTCCAGCGCCGCTGACAGCGCATCCTTGCCCTGTTTATGCGCCAGTTCGGCAAATTCGACGATCAGGATCGCATTTTTCGCGGCAAGACCCATGGCGGTGAGCAACCCGACCTGAAAGAAGATGTTGTTTTCAAGACCCCGCGCCCACACGGCCAGCACGGCGCCGATCAGGCCCAATGGTATAACGAGCAGAACCGCCAGCGGGATCGACCAGCTTTCATAGAGCGCGGCGAGGCACAGGAACACGACCAAAACCGACAGGCCATAGAGCAACGGCGCCTGACCGCCCGACAGCTGCTCCTGATAGGACAGCCCGCTCCACGCATAGCTGGTGCCCGGCGGCAGCTGCCGCTGCAATTCGACCATCCGGTCCATCGCTTCGCCCGAACTGGCGCCCGCGCCAGCCTGCCCCTGAATTTCGAAGGAGGACAAGCCGTTGAAGCGCGCAACCGTGCTCGGCCCCATCGTCCAGTGGGTGGTGGCAAAGGCGGAGAAAGGCACCATCTGCCCGGTGCTGCTGGAACGCACCATCCAGTTGTCGATGTCGGTCGGCAATGCCCGATAGGCGGCATCCGCCTGCATAAAAACGCGCTTCACACGACCGCGATCGACAAAGTCATTGATGTAGATGCTGCCCCATGCGGAACTCAGCACATTGTCGACGTCGCTCTGGGTCAGGCCAAGGACGGCCAGTTTCTCATTGTCGATGTCGACCTTCAACTGTGGTGTATCCTCCAGCGAAGCAGCCCGCACCCCGGCCAGCAGCGGGTCTTTCGATGCCGCATCGATCAACTGGTTGCGTAGTTCCAGAAAGCGTTCGCGGCTCAGGCTGCCGTTATTGAGCAGTTCGAAGGTGAAACCGTTCGACTGGCCAAGGCCACGGATGGCAGGCGGCGTCATGCCCAGTACGCGGGCATCGCGGATCGCGGCGAGCTGCTTGGTCGCACGGGCGGCGATGGACGATGCATTGTTCGCCGCGCCTTTACGATCATCCCATGGGGCAAGGTTGATGAAACCCTGCCCGACATTTTCGCCCTGACCCTGAAAACTGAAACCGGTCATGATGAAGGCGAAGGCGACATTATCCCTTTCATCGTTCAGGAAATAATTCTGCACCTGATCGATGACGGCAGCCGTACGGGTGGACTTGGCACCGGCCGGCAAAGTGGCCTGTACCATCACCTGCCCCTGATCCTCGACCGGCAGGAAACTGGAGGGGAGGCGCACGAAAACAAGCACCAGAAGCCCGATGAACACCACATAGACGCTCCAGAATAGCAGGCGGCGGCCCAGCATCTGTTCCGTGCGGCGGACATAGCCACCGGTCATGCGTTCGAACCAGCGGTTGAACTTGCCCGCCCAGCCGCTGTTGCGGCTTTCATGGCTGATCGGCTTCAGGATGGTGGCGCACAGGGCCGGGGACAGGATCAGCGCCACGACCACAGACAACAGCATTGACGACACGATGGTGATCGAAAATTGCCGATAGATGACGCCGGTCGATCCACCGAAAAAGGCCATCGGCAACAGCACCGCCGACAGCACCAGTGCGATGCCAACCAGCGCGCTGCCAATTTCGCCCATCGACTTGATCGTCGCATCGCGGGGAGAAAGACCTTCATCTTCCATGATGCGTTCGACATTTTCGACCACGACGATGGCGTCGTCGACCAGCAGGCCGATGGACAGCACCATGCCGAACAATGTCAGCGTGTTGATCGAATAACCGAACAAAGCAAGGATGCCGAACGTGCCGAGCAACACCACCGGCACCGCAATGGCGGGGATCAGGGTCGCCCGCCAGCTTTGCAGAAACACGAACATCACCACGACGACCAGCGCAACGGCTTCCAGCAGTGTCTTGATGACTTCATCGACCGACAATTTGATGAAGGGCGTGGTGTCGCGGGGGTAGACCACCTTGTAACCATGGGGCAGGCGGTCGGACAGTTCGGCGACTTTCGCCTTCACCAGTTCGGCGGTCTTGAGCGCGTCGGCGCCCGGCGCCAGTTGCAGGGCAACGCCCGACGCCGGGTGGCCGTTCAGCCGCGCTGCGGTGGTGTAGCTTTCATTGCCCAGTTCAACACGCGCGACATCGGACAGATGCACGATCGACCCGTCGCTCTGCGTCTTGACGATGATGTTGCGGAACTGCTCCGGCGTCTGGAGCCGTGCGCGCGCCGTGACGGTCGCGTTGATCTGCTGCCCCACAGGCGCTGGATCGGCACCGATCTGCCCCGCCGAAATTTCGACATTCTGCGCGGTGATCGCCGTGCGGACATCCGACGGCATCAGGCGGACAGCGGCCAGCTTATAGGGGTCCAGCCAGATGCGCATCGCATATTGCGACCCGAATACCTGCGTCGCCCCGATCCCTTCGGTACGGGCGATCGGATCCTGAAAATTATTTACCAGAAAGTCGGCAATGTCCGCCTGCGTCGCCGTATCCGTTTCGTCATACAGGCCGACCAACATCAGGAAGTCGGTCTGCTGCTTGGTGACGGAAATGCCCTGTTGCTGCACCTGATTGGGCAGGCGGTTCAGAGCCTGCTGCACCCGGTTCTGCACCTGCACCTGCGCGGTGTCGGGATCGGTGCCCTTCTGAAAGGTCACGGTGATGCGCGATTGCCCCGTCGCCGTCGACGATGATGAAAAATACATCAACCCGTCGATGCCGGTCAGCTGCTGTTCCAGCACCTGCGTGACGCTGGTTTCCACCGTTTCGGCGGACGCGCCGGGATAGGTTGCGCTGACGCCGACGCCGGGCGGGGCGATGTCGGGATATTGGGCAATGGGCAGGCTGAACATCGCGCCCAGCCCCGCCAGCATGATGCCGATGGCGATGACCCAGGCGAAAATCGGTCGTTCGATGAAATAGCGGCTCAGCAAGGACTTAACTCCTACTTCGCGGCCGTGATGGCGACGGGCTTTACCACATCGTCGGGCTTCACTTTGTCGGTGCCCTCCACGATCAGGCGGTCGCCAGCCTTAAGCCCGGCGGTGATCAGCCATTTGTCGCCAATCGCCTGTCCGGCGGTAACGATCCTGCGCTCTACCTTGTTACCGCTGGCCACGACCAGCGCCGTTGCATTCCCCTTGGGGTCGCGGCTGATGCCCTGCTGCGGGGCGAGGATGGCGCCGGGCACCACCGATTGCGGCGCGACGACACGCACGAACATGCCCGGCATCAACATGCCGTCGGGATTGGGGAAACGCGCACGCAGCGTCACCGTACCGCTGTTCACATCCACGATCGGTTCGGCAAATTCGATACGCCCTTCCTGCGAATAATCGGTGCCATCATCCAGTTTCAGCCGAATGGCCGCGCTGGCAGGCAGCGTCTTGCCCGCCGCCAGCGATCGGCGCAGCGCCAATATCTGCGTGCTGGACTGCGTCACATCGACATAGATGGGGTCCAGCTGCTGGATGGTGGTCAGCGGATCGGCCTGACTGGCGGTCACCAGCGCCCCCGGCGTGAACAGGGTGCGGCCAATGCGTCCGCTGATCGGCGCGCGCACCAGCGTGAATTGCAGGTTGACGTTGCTGGTCTGAAGACTGGCGCGGGCCTGCTGCACCGACGCCTGCGCCTGCCGCGCGGTGGCGATCACATCGTCGCGATCTTGGGCGCTGACCGCTTCGGAATCCCCCAGACTGCCATAGCGCTTCGCCCGCGCCTGCGCCGCGACCAGCGTAGCCTGCGCACTGGCCAGGCTCGCCTCCGCTTCGTCACGCGACGCGCGGTAGAGACGCTGATCGATCTGATAGAGCGGCTGACCCGCGGTCACCATCGCGCCTTCGGTAAAGAATCGCTTCTGGATCAGGCCCGCCACCTGTGGCCGGACTTCCGACATCATCGTGGACACTGTACGCCCCGGCAATTCGCTCGACACCGTCGTATCCTGCGCGCCCAATGTGACGACGCCGACCTCCACCGGTCCCTTCTTGGGTGGCTTCTGGTCCCCGCATGCCGCCAGTGACAGACACAGGACCACGGACAGAAGCGGTATATGGGGTAATGGGCGGGACGTGAACATGATAAGGCGCTGATCCTGAACGACGGGTCGGGATGGTCCTTGCGATGCCCTGTGGAGCGACGGGATAACCGGGCCTGGCGTACGCGGGGGAGGGTAAAGGGGCGCACGCTGTCGGTCCGGCCTGCCGCCCCATTTCTCCAGCCTGAAAGGCCGGGTCAGGCATCGCAAGGACTCCGTTTGTGTCGGCACTCAGGGGGAAGAAAGCCGACCATGCCCTCATCGCGGCTTTGCCTGTCACATGGTAGAGTGACTTATTTTCCGATTGCGACGGCAGGTCGCGACAGCGCAAAAATTGGTATCGCTTTGTATCAGCCTGTATCAGGCGCGAAGAAGCGCAGACTTTTGCGTGATCGCGCGTTAGGACATAGCATGGCCGATGCTGCATCCTTCCGCCCCGCCACCGTGCTGGTCGTCGATGACGACGCGGACATTCGCGATCTGATCGTGGGACAGCTGCGGCAGGAAAATTACAGGCTTCTGGGTGCGTCCAGCCTTTCCGAACTGCGGCAGACGCTGCGCGAAGAGGTCGTGGACCTGATCGTTCTGGACCTCAATCTGCCCGATGGCGACGGATTGATGCTGTGCCGCGAATTGCGGGCGGAGGGATCGGACGTACAGATCATCATGGTGACGGCGCGGGGCAGCGCGATCGATCGGGTATTGGGACTGGAACTGGGGGCCGACGATTATCTGACCAAGCCGTTCGAGCCACGCGAACTGCTGGTACGCATCCGTAACCTGTTGAAGCGCGCACGTAATGGCGCGACGCCACGGACCGGTATCGCGACGCGCTATGCACATATCGGTCCATGGCGGGTCGATCTGGTCCAGCGGCGACTGGTCGCACCGGACGATCGGCTGGTAATGCTGTCGTCGGCCGAATATCGCCTGCTCAGCCGTTTCATCGACGAACCCAATGTCGTGCTGGACCGTGAGACTTTGCTGCCCGAACGCCGCGCCACCGCAGCATTCGACCGGTCGATCGATTTGCAGATCAGCCGCCTGCGCCAGAAACTCTCAACCTTGCCAGGTGGCGAAGACCTCATCCTGACGGTGCGTGGCGAAGGCTATGTGCTCGCCTGCACGGTGGACCATTCATGATCGCAAAGGCGATAGGGCGCGCCCGCGCCTTTTTCCGGTCGATGGCAGGGCAGATATTCCTGATCCTGACCCTTGGCATGTCGGTCGCCGCAATCGTCGCGCTGCTGGTCGCGGAACAGACCCGTCGCCATGATTTCGAACGCGCACGCCGTCAACGCGTGGTCGCCAGCGCCACCGACATCATGGACCGGTTGCGGCATGACCCGGCCCGTATCGAACCCATGCTGGAGGCCCGGCGCATCATGGGCGCCTATGTCCCGCCGGACGGAATCGCGTTAACGGAACAGGACGCGACGCTGGAGGCGATGCTCACCGACCGGCTGGGCACGTCCAGCCTGCCGGAAGCGGGGCAGGTGCCCATAGGGCTCTGTTTTCCGCAGCATTCGGACAAGGAGGAAAAGGCCGCCGGCCTGATCGGGGCGCCGCGCCCCGATTGCTGGATCGTGCGCCTGACGGATGCGCATGGGCAACGGCGATCGATGGCGCTCACCTTCCCGCGCATCGCTCGCCCGCGCAGCGCGGTGTCCAACCCGCTATATCTGATCGTCATCATCGCCGCATCGGCGGGGCTGGCCATTCTGGTGGCCCGGATCGTATCCAAGCCGTTACGACGGCTGGAGCAGGCGGCAGAAGCCTTTTCCCTGTCGCTCGACCCGGAAGAAATACCCGAACGCGGACCTGAAGAAGTGCGCGCCGCCCTGTCCACCTTCAACCTGATGCAGCGACGGGCACGGGCGGGTTTTGCCGAACGGACCCAGTTGCTGGCCGCGATCAGCCACGACCTTCAGACGCCATTGACCCGTCTGAGGCTCCGGCTGGAACTGGTGGAAAATGAGGAGCTGCGCGCGCGCCTGCTTCAGGATCATCAGGCGATGCAGACACTGGTGCGCGAAGGACTGGACCTCGCCAGCAGCATAGAAACGCGGGAGGAATGGTCCTCGCTCGACATCGATTCCCTGCTGACCAGCATGGCGGAGGATGCAGAGGAACTGGGCGCGCCGGTGCGTTTTTCTACCGGCTGCGGCGGGACGGTGCGGGTAAAACCCAATGCGCTGACACGCTGCATTGCCAATCTGGTGGACAATGCCGTCAAATATGGGGGCAGCGCTGACATCAGCTGCGCGCGCAACAACGGGCGATTGATGATCCATGTGCGCGACCATGGCTCCGGCATCCCCGAAGAACAGCTGGATCAGATGTTCGAACCCTTTACCCGCGGCCCCAGCAGCCAGCCGGGCGGACGCAATGGCACCGGCATCGGCCTTACCATCACCCGTTCGCTGGCCATGAGTTTCGAAGCGGCGGTGCGACTGCGCAACGCGGAGGATGGCGGCCTGATCGCCACCATCGACATGAAGGCCTAAAGAACAAGCCCGGCGAGCATGCATATCATAGCGGTCGGCACGCCTGCACGCGCCACCATCGGGCGATAGGTCATTCCAAGCAGCAAGATGCCCGCCAGCAACGGCAACAGCCCGACCCACGCAACCAGGGCCATGCCTGCGTCCTGCCATAATAGCAGGCTGATCAACGACAGGCCGAACATCGTCCAGCCTGCCAGTTCCAGATGCGCGACGAAGGGGCGACACTGCCACCCACCCAACAATATCGGCCGATGTCGCTGCATCCGGGCCGCAAGCGCAAACAGGGCAAGGTAGAGAAGCCCGACCGTCACCATCATGTCGCCACCACCCGGCGGCGCACCATGGACAGCGGAGCGCCAGGACGGCGGATTTGGCACACGGCCAGCATGGCCGCCGCGCATGCCGCTACGAGCAGCATGATATTGCCCGTCATCAGCACGGCGTCGGGCCGCCATACTGGCCCCGAAAGAAGGGCAAGGGCACAGAACAATGCCAACAGAGCCAGCAGCACAGGCCAACCGCGTCGGGGCGGCAATATGATGCCCAGCAGGAGTGCAACGCCCGCGCTCCACAGGGCCACGGTAACCTCGCTCTGCGCGCGCGCGGCGATGCCGATCGGCAGCAGCCGGTTTGCGACCAGAAATGCCGCCATGCCGATCGGCACGCCCATCAGGCCGCCGACATTCAGCCGTTCAAGCAGGCTATTGCCGATGGACGATGGCATGCGTTCCCGTCGCTTCACGATCCACAGGATCATCCCGCTGGCGATGGCCAGCGTCAGCATCGCGCCCCCGATGAAATACAGCCAGCTCGTCAGCGCAGGCGCGAAATGCGCCATGTGAAGGCCATAGATGGTCTGATAGGTCCGGATAGCCGGGCGCGCCTCGGTCCAGGCCTTTAGCACCTGCCCGGTCGCGCCATCGAAGCTGATTTCCGCAGGCAGATAACCAATGCCGCCGGTCTCGACGGGATAGACCGTCACAACCGCGGCCTTGTCCCCCGGATTGAAGACATAGACCCGCCCAATGGGCGCGCCGCCGAAATGGCGCTGCGCCTGTGCCAGCATGGGCGCAATCGGAGCCAGCGGCACCTTGTCGCCGCTCGCCACGCGGCTGACCGCGCCGGGCGTCAGATCCGTATAGAGAGCCATCACATTGTCGCCATAGGCTGCGCCAATCCCCCAGGGCATGTTGAGCGAAGCCAGCGTCAGCAGCCCGGTAAAGGTGATCATGATGTGGAAGGGCAGCGACAGAACACCCAGCGCATTATGCGCATCCAGCCAGGATCTTTGCCCCTTGGCCGGGCGAAAAGTGAAGATGTCCTTGAAAAAGCGTTTATGCGCGATGATCCCGGTGACGATCGCCACCAGCATCAGCATCGCAGCCAGCGACGCCAGCAGCCGCCCCCACGGATAGGGCAATTGCAGTTCGAAATGCAGGCGATAGAAAAATTCGCCGCCCAATGTGTCGCGGGCGACCGGCGCGCCGCTCAGTGGGTCGAGCGCATGGCTGACATAGGCCCCGTCACTGTCATAGCTTGCCTCCACCACATTGGATCGGCCATCGGGGGCCGTCAGATACCAGCCGGTCGATCCTGTCGTATTGGCCGTCAGCCAGTTGGTTGCGGCCGTAATCGCGCGAACCGGATCTGCCTGTCCGCTGATCTCCGGCCGCATCCATCGGCTGATTTCCGGCTTGAAAACGCTCAGCGTCCCGGCAAGGCAGATGATGAAAAGAACATGGCCGAGCAACAGCCCGGTCCATCCGTGCAGCCACGCCATCGCCTGACGTGCGCCATCGCGTAGCATGGCATTGCCGCCCTTCATGCCGGCGGTCCCGCAATCCAGCCCACGCCGCCCAGGAGCAATGCGACGATGACGACGGCCATCAGGGCCAGCCATGGCCCACGCGCCAGAAAAGCCCAGATGGTGACCCCCGGCGCGACCACATAGGCGATCAATGTCGCGATCGTCACGGCCTCTACACGCGGCATGGGCAAAGTCCGGCTCAACGCCATGGCCGCCAGCGCTGCCACGCCATAGGCGCCCACACTACCGGCCAGCGTCCGTATGGCGATATTGACGCGATAACGCCAACCATTGCGCATAGGGCGCCGATCTATGGCAGGGGTCCGGGTCATGAGGCCCGGTAACCGAGCATCGCGATGCAAGTCAATTGCATTAGCGGTCAGCTTCGGTCCCCAGCGCCCGTCGCCAGAGCGGGATCAGCGCATTCCCGCCGTTGATGATCCGCAGCCGTTCAACGGTCGGTAATGTTGGCGACTACATGCTGATCGATTGTGCCGAAAACGCCGTCGCCCGCATCCATGCGAACCCTGTCGCCAAAAGCCAGAAAGGGTGTCGATGCTGCCCCCGTGGCGATCATCTCTATGGCGCGACGCTCTGACAGACAGCAGGAACCGACGCTGGAATAATGGACGTTGGACACCGTACCCGACCCGATGATCGTCCCGGCGACCAGATCGCGCGTACGGGCGGCATGGGCGATCAGATCATGGAAACCGAACTGCATTTCACCGCCATGGGGATTGCCGAACCACTGGCCGTTGAGCGTCACTTCCAGGGGCAGGTGAACGCGGCCGTCCTGCCACGCGTCGCCCAATTCGTCAGGCGTTACGGCAAATGGGGCCACAGAACAGGCAGGCTTGGCCTGCACCCACCCGAAACCGGTTTTCATTTCGACGGGCGCGATTGCGCGCAACGACCAGTCGTTGATCAGCAGGATCAGCTTCACATGATCCAGTGCCTTGTCGGCGGGCGTCCCCATCGGCACCGCATCGACGATGACGCCATATTCGCCTTCGAAATCGATGCCGTCGGCTTCACTGGGAAGCGGCACGTCGGCATGTCCGGGCAGAAAATGGTCGGACAGTCCCTGATACATCAAAGGCCGGTCGGTTTCGATCGGCGGCAGGTTGAACGCCTTCTGCATCAGTTCGCCATGCTGGGGGAATGCGGACCCGTCCAGCCATTGCCAGGCACGCGGCAAGGGCGCCAGCAGCCGGTCATGATCCAGCGGCTCGCCGCCGCCTTCCTCCAGCAACCGCGAGAGTGAACGCAAACGGCGCTCCATCGTCGGCCATTCCTCTATTGCCTGCTGAAGATGCGCGGCGATACCGGTTGCGGGCAGGCAACGCCGCGCATCGCGGGATATGGCGACCAACATGCCGTCGCGCGTACCGTCCGACAGAGTGGCCAGGCGCATCGATCAATCCTCGATAATGGCGACGGCGCGGGTCCAGCCTGCCGACGCACCCTTGATCTTGTGGGGGAAGCAACTGACGGTGAAACCGTTGCCGGGCAGGCTTTCCAGATTATGCAGTTTTTCAAGGTGACAATAGCCGATGTCCCGCCCGGCCTTATGCCCTTCCCAGATAAGCGACGTATCGCCGGTTTCCTCGACCCGCTGCGCCGTATAGCTGAACGGCGCGTCCCAGCTCCAGGCGTCGGTCCCCGTCACCCGCACGCCGCGCGTGGTGAGGTACATCGTCGCTTCATAGCCCATGCCGCACCCCACATTGACGAAATCCGGCCGTCCCAGCGCCTTGCCCGCCGCCGTATTCACCAGCACGATGTCCAGCGGCGCAAGATCATGGCCTATTCGCATCAGTTCCGCCTCGACATCGGCGGCCGTCACGACATAGCCATCGTCGAAATGGCGAAAGTCCAGCTTCACGCCGGGTCGGAAACACCAGTCGAGCGGAACCTCATCGATGGTGATGGCCCGCGCGCCGCCGTCCATGGTGGGCGAAAAATGATAGGGCGCATCCAGATGCGTACCGTTATGCGTGGTCAGCGTCACCCATTCCGCCGCCGCGAAACCTTCGCCACCCGGTGTCTGCTCCGCCGTCACGCCGGGGAAGAAATGCTGCAACTCCTTCACCGTGTCCTGATGCGTCTCATAGGTGATCTTGGGCCGCATGAAGGGCGGATCGGACACCACGTCATTTTCCAGCGTGATCGACAGATCGATGAAGCGGCGGGTCATGCGACCTGTCCGCCCAGCGTTTCGGCAAACCAGTCGGCGATCAGATCGCGGCCATAGGCCATATTATCCGCACCGACATGTTCCACCCCGCCTTCGCGCGACGTGAAGATAACCTTTTCGCGCCGGGGCGAATGGATCAGCTGGTCATAGAGGTCGTCGGCATAATCGACGCTGATCTGACGATCATTGGCGCCATGGGTGACAAGGAAGGGCACCGTGATGCCATCCATATGGCCGTTGAGGTTCATCGCTTCCGATCTGGAAAGGAAATCCGCCTGATCCTTCGCGCCGAAGGCCCAGTGGACATGCGCCCAATAATGGGGGACGGGGTTTTCGCCTTCGTGCGCCATGCGCTTGTCCTGCACCTCCCGCCAGTTATGGTTCGCGCCCCATACTGCGCCGCTGGCAAAGCGGGGTTCGTAGGCGACGGCGCGCGGTGCGAAATGGCCGCCCAGGGAAATGCCGGTCATGCCAATGGCGCCTGCATCGACTTCGGGCTGCTGTTCCAGCCAGTCGACCGCCTTGCTCGCCCAGTTTTCGCTGTGCGGATCGACGGGCAGGTTCTGAAGGCGCAATGCCTCGCCCGATCCCGGCTGGTCGACGCACAGGGTCGAAATGCCGCGCCGCGCCAGCTCCTGGGGCAGGCGAGTCCAGTAAAGCAGTTCCTTGCAGCTATCGAGGCCGTTGCAGAAGACCACGACAGGCTTGCGGCCGGGACCGGACGCGCGGGTAAACAGCGCAGGCATGGTGCCCGATGCCAGCGGAATATCGACCCGCTCCCGGTTGATCCGGCCGAGCGCAGTCGAACGATCGAACGCCTCGCGGGCTTTGGCATAGGTCGCTTCGCGTCCCGGTGCACCATGCCCCTGCATCCGTTCGGCCGTGATCAGATAGAGCGAAGCGCGCTCCAGCTTGTTGGAAGCGGAGAAATTGCGTCCCTTCGCGACATCTTCGGACGCCAACTCCAACAGCTTGTCGCCGGTGGCCGCCCATGCCTTCATGAACATCGGCGTACCGGCATCCGCGCCGCTATCGGCCGCGTCGCGGATCGGCCTGCACATGTCGATAATCTCGCCAAGCTGCGCGCCGCTTTCCATCGCGATGGCGACGGACAGGTTCCAGATATAGTTGGGGAAATATTCGAACAGCGCCATGGCTTCATCCCTCTCCCTCAAACATCGGCGGCCTGGAACAGGCCCTTGTCGGGTTCGGGATGCGGCATGGTTTGCGGGCCACCAACGCCAATGCCCCATTGGTCCATCACTTTGGGGCCGGGAATATGCACCTTGTGCGCATGCGTTTCAAAATCCACATATTCCAGTTCGGACGTATATTCGACGGCAAAACCAGCGGGCGTGGTGAAATAGCTGAACGTGTTGTTGCCCGCCGTATGGCGCCCCGGCCCCCAGCGAATATCGGTACCCTGCTGCTTCAGCCGGTTGATGCCCACCATCATGTCGTCGACGCTCACCATGTCATAGGCGACATGGTTGAGGCAGGGCGGTCCGGGCAGGATGGCGATACGGTGGTGCGCCCCGTTGCAGCGCAGGAAGCACATGAAATCGCCCAGCCAGTCGGACACCCTGAAGCCCAGCACATCGCAGAACCATTGCACCAGCGCCTGATGATCGGGGGAATGCAGCACGATATGACTGATCCGCTGCGGCACGCCTTCCCACTGGGCGATGTCGCGCGGCGTGCGGATGGCAACGTCGCTCGAAATCTCGAAGCTCAGGCCATCGGGCGAAAAGAAACGAAAGCCATAGCCGCCGCCCAGAGTGCTGAGTTCCCGCGGAGCAAAGATGATGCGGCAACCCGACGCGACGACCCTGTCGTGCAGGGCGTCCACATCGCCGCGGCTGTCAGCCGCCAATGCGATGACATCCACGCGCTTTTCGGCCGCTGCCCGCAAACGCACGGCATAGGCATCATCCCCGCCATCGGCGGCGAAATGGATCATGCCGTCCTTCTCACCCACTTCGACCAGCTTCCACTGATCGGCGTAAAAGGCGCGCTCGACCTCCAGATCGGGGACGGCATAGCCGACATAACGGATTTCTGTGACGCGGCTCATGCGATGGGCTCCGAAACGGGAAGGGAAAGGTCAAAGGCGACGTCGGCGGCCGACCGGCCGACGAACAGGCGCGGCGCGGCAATGTCGCGCCATCCGTCGCGCCAATATTGCAGCCGCCGCCGGGGGATTTCGATGATGGCGTCCCGGCTTTCGCCCGGCGCCAGATGCAGCTTGGCAAAACCGGCAAGCGCCAGTTCCGGTTCACGGCGATACACCTGAACGACATCGCTACCCGCGCGGCCCGACCGATTTTCAACGGTGATGGCGATGCGCAGGACATCGCCCGGATCGTCCATGATCCGCGCCGCCTGCAAAGCGATGTCGGCATAGCCGAACCCCGCGCCCAGCGTATGACGCGGATCGTCCATGCCCCGATAACCCAGCCGCCGCCCCTCCGCATAGGCGAGGTCGCTCTGCACATCGGGCATCAGGGAAAGGGCAGGATAATCTTCATCCTTCCGGGCAATCGATACCGGCATGCGGCCACCCGGTTCCCGGTCGCCGGCCAGAACCTGCGCGATCGCCTGCCCGAACCCTTCCCCCGGATACCAGGCGATCATCAGCGCAGCCGCCTTGTCTTCCCAGCCGGTATCGAAGGCATGGCCGACATTGGCGATGATCGCCGTGCGGCGATTGGCGGCGGTGACGGCGTCGATCAGCGCAATCTGTTCGTCGGCCAGACGGGTGTGGCTGCGATCCTTGCTTTCCACGCTGGCGTCGGATGTTTCACCCACGATCAGGATAACGGCATCGGCCCGCGCCGCCAGTTCAACAGCGCGCTGCAACATGGCTTCTGGCGTGTCGGGGCGGCGAATGCCGTACCACAGGCCATGGACCCGCGCGGGATCATAGGCAAAATCCACCTCGATCGCGACGCTTTGCCCTGCTTTCAGCGGCACGGCGACGCTGCGCGCATCGCCGCTTTTCAGCTTGCCCATCACATCGGACGAAGGGATCGGTTCGACCTGCGCCACGATGTCGCGGCCATCTATCCGCATGACGACCGGGCCTGTCGCGCCCAGATAGAAGAGATGGTCCCCGTCCTGCTCCGCATGGAATGTCCCGCGCGCCACGATCCGCGCGGCCCGACCCAGCGTTGCGACATCATCATGCACGCCCGCGAACCAGACCAGATTGTTGGTATCGCGCGTTTCGCTGGCGATCAGGCGCGCATCGCCATCCTGCCCATCATAATAATCGACGGTCATGCCCTGCGCGCATCCGTCACCCAGATCACGTGCCGGGGAAACCGGCATGGCGGGCAGGCGCGGTTGCGGGTCGACGCCCGGTTCATAATCGATCCGGCAATGATCGCCGAACCGCGCGATGATCGCGTCCAGCGGGCGGGCGGCATCGGGCGCAACGGCGATCTTGGCGAAAGTGCCGCCCTGATAACAGGGGGCGGCGGCATTGGGGCCGATGATCGCGATATGCCTGTCCCGACCGGGCGTCAGGGGCAGCAGATTGTCTTCATTACGCAACAGGACAAATCCCGCCGTCGCCGCCTCCACCAGCAGATCATCCGCCGCAGCGCCGGTGATCAGCGGATGCTTGTTCCCCTTGAACCGGGCGGCGGCGCGGGCCACGCGTGACGCGGCATCATTCACCCGGTCCGCGCTGATCTGCCCCTGCGTCAGTGCATCCTGCGCCTTGCTGCCCAGAAAGCGGGCAGGGCCGGGCATTTCCAGATCCAGACCGGCGCTGAATGTCGCGACGGTGGAATGGGTGCCGAACCAGTCGCTCATCATCACGCCGGGGAAATTCCATTCCCCTTTCACGATGCTGGTGATGACATGATGATGTTCGGCGCACCATTGTCCGTTCAACCGATTATAGGCGGTCAGCATGCCGCCGACGCCCGCCTGCGCGCACAGTTCGAACGGCAACAGATAGACTTCACGCAACGTCCGTTCGTCGACCACCGCATTCATGCGGTCGCGATCGGTCTCGCTGTCGTTGCATACCAGATGTTTCGCCACCGACGCCGTGCCGGTCATTTGCAGGCCGGTGGCCCAAGCCGCGCCCAATATGCCCGCGAGCAGGGGCTCTTCGGAAAAATATTCAAAGGCGCGCCCGGCGAGCGGACTGCGGGCAAGGTTGATGTTGGGCGCCAGCACCATGTCCACGCCCATGCGGATCGCTTCGCCACCGACCAGCGCGCCCACGCGCTGGTTCAGTTCGACGTCCCAGCTGGCGCCCAGCGCCGTCGGGCACGGGGTCAGCAACGCGATGTCGCGTTCGTCCACCCGGCCACTGGCGATGCCCATCGGGCCGTCCGCCATGGCGAGCGACGCTATGCCTGCGTCGGCATAGGCCACCGTCGTCCACATGGTCGCGCCCGCGCTCATCGCCAGCTTCTGTTCCAGTGTCAGCGCATCGGTCACGCCACCGCCTCCGTCGCGAAAGACATGATCTGCTGCGCCTGAGCGCGGATGGCGCGAGCGATGCCATCGTCGCCGATCGTCCCGTCGGGTGCGAAGGGGCGCTGTTCGACGCTGTTGATCGTAACGCCGACGGGCGTTGGCCAGCCACGCATCGCGTGAACCACATCCCGCAGCGCAGATAGCGTCGTGCCGCACGCCTGCCACCCCGCCGCCGTCACGACCAGCCCGACCGGGCGACCGTCAAAATAGACGCGGGTGTCGGCGCGCAGATCCTCCAGGAGGTCGATCGCGTTTTTCACCAGCCCCGAATATCCGCCATGATAGCCCGGACTGCCGATCACGATGCCGTCGCACGTCCGGATCGCATCGACCAGTGCGCTTTCATCCCTGGTGCGATCGGGCTGTTCCGGGTTGAAATGGGGCAGGCGAGCCAATGCCGGGCCATCGAACATGATCGTTTCCGCCCCCAGTGCCGCGCATTGCGCCAATATCGCGCGGACGATCCGCTCGCTGGACGACGCCTGACGAAAGGTGCCGCCAAGGCCGACGATCCGCTTGGGCCGGGCCGTGATAAGACCGGACATGTCACACTCCTTCAAAAAACGGCGCGGCCTTCTGGCGGACCGCGCTCGCGTGCAAAGTCATTCGGCGGGTTCGGACACCTTGAATGCGGGCATTACCTTTTCCGATAACAGGCGCAGCGTCTGATCGCCCAGTCGCAGGCGCTCCTGCGTCAACGGGCCGGTCGTGGTGCCGCACAGGATGTTGCCGATGCCCAGCTCTTCATAGGGCTTGAGATGTTCGATCACCGTTTCGGGCGAACCATAAAGGCACCATGTCCCGATCCAGTCCTCCGTCAGCGCATTGGGCGTCCGGTCGGTTTTCTTGTTGGCGGAATCCGCCTCTGCGCGGGCGTTGAACGCGGCCTCGCGTTCGATGGCATTCTGATAGGACCGCAGGATGACGTCCAGCTCCTCGCGGGCCTGCTCGTCCGTTTCGGCGATATGGACAACCTGATAGGTATGGGTGGTCCATTCGAGCGCGCGGGCGATCGCTTCCTGCGAATGGCCTGCTTCATCCAGCATCTGGCGATAGACGCCGAAATATTTGGCGACATGCTTCATCGGTTCCGTCCCGCCGATCTGGGGCGGGGTGAACGCGGGAATGAAGGCGGGCCAGCCATTTTCGGCGGCGCGACGGGCGCTGCTTTCCTTCATCGCGACGGGCATCAAGCGGGCATGACGGGGGCTATATTGCGCCGGGGCGATCCGCTGAAGCACGCGCCCCTTGTGCGGGCCATTGTCGATTTCGACCGCCGGGTCTTCCATCCGCTTGGCCCACAGCTGTTCGGCGATGGAGAGGTTGTTTTCCGAAACCGCCCCCGCTTCCTTGTAATTGACGCCAAAGCCGATCATTTCTTCCGGCGTGGTGCCGCTGCCGACGCCGACCAGCAGCTTGCCGTCGGTCAGCTGGTCGAGGATGTTGATACGCTCGACGAACCGCACTGGGTGATGCAGCGGCACAGACACGACCGAAAAACCGAAATGCATGTCGGGCAACTTCGCCGCCAGATAGGACGCGAACATGAAACTGTCCGACGCCACCGGCATATAGCCGTTGAAATGATGGTCGGGCAGGAAGATCGCGTCAAAGCCCAGTTCCGACGCGCGCGTGGCATGTCCGGTCAGATCGCGGATCAGTTGGCGGTCTTCTTCCGGGGCCATCGACCGGGCGTTCAGAAATACAGAAAAGCGCATTATCCCCTCCAGCGGCGCGCCTTTGGCGCTGATATGACGACTTGTTTACATTGGCGGCCAAAGCCGTCAGAATGGAAATCAATTAGAACCAGTGTTCTCATTACCGATAGGGTCATTATGCCGCCAGTGTCAACTACGAAGTCGAAGAATGATTCTATTTCTGGTCCCGCGGAGGCCAGTCGCGTGCCGCAGCAGGGGCGCAGCCGCGCCTCCTATGAGCGGATGCTGACCGCCGCCGAAAAGCTGATGGTGAAGCGCGGCAACGATGATTTCACGCTGACCGAAGTGGCCAAGGCGGGGAAGGTGTCGATCGGCTCCATCTATCTGCGCTTCGACAGCAAGGATGATCTGATCCGCGCGGTCCATGGCCGCGTGCTGACGCAGATCGGCGAAGAACAGGACGCGATGATGAAAGGCATCGGTGAAAAGGCGACGGGTCTGGACGAATTTGCCCGGCTGTTCGTCGAATCCTATGCCGAACTGCTCAAACGCTACAGCCCGGTGCTGCGCCCCATCATGTTCCGTGCCATTTACGACGAATCCATCTCGTCGCTGGGGCGCAGTTCGGCGGAAAATCTGACGCGCGAAGCCGAAGCGCAGATGTTGCGATATGCCGACGAATTCGGGCGGCCGGACCATGCCCGCCTGGTCGGCAACGCTTTCCGCATGATCTATTACACGCTGGCGCGGTTCCTCGGCCTGGGGTCTTCGCCCGAAGCGGCCAATCAGGGCAATTGGGACGAATTGACGGAAGATCTGGCGATCATGTGCGCCGCTTTCCTGCGCGCGCCCGCGCGCTGACCGGGGTCAGGCGCGTAAAGCGGATGATTGTCTCACTCGCTGTATCGCAAGCCGGCGCCATAGAAGCGGATGACGCCCGGACCATCGACCTGCACGCATAGCTGAAATCCGAACCGCGTCGCGATGGCCGGTTCGACCGGCAGGTCGGTGCGCAACCGATCCGACGGCGGATAATATTGCCGCCACAATGTAGGGGGATCAAAGGGTTCGGGTACGCCCGTCAGCGCAATATTGGGTTCGCACAGATGCTGACGGTGCATGCCGCCATGATGGACGCACACCCAGCTGATCTGCGCGCCCTCCTCCGTTTCCCAGAGCAGCGACACCTGATCCACAATGCCGCCTGCGGGCAGTTGAAACGGGAAATGGAACCAGACCTTGCGCTCCGGCTGAACCCGGAAGCTGGACCGAAAACCGCGGTGAAATCCGCGTCCGTTCGACCAGTCCATATCGTCTACCACGCCCAGCCAGTCGGGGCCGCTTTCCTGTAACTGGACGGCGGCGGGCGCGATCCAGATTTCCTGCCCAATCGACATGACGGCGTCGGTCTTTCCGGATGAAAATGGGCATGGCGACAGGTCGCGCCGCCATGCCCTCCTGTCTGTCAGGCGGCGAGTTGCAGTTCGCGGCCGGTTTTCGTCGTGGGGACGAAGGGCAGATAGGACACGCGCATCCGCACGGCGATGTCCACCTTGTGCGCGCCCGGCGTCAAGCCCCCTGCGCGCAGCACCGTGACCTTTGCTTTTTCGCCGAAATTCCAGCGATCGTCATACACGCTTTCCATTTCATCCAGCGTCCAGCTGCGACCACGTACCGAAAATCGGACGTCTTCGCGCGCCACCGGCTCGCCATCGATGGAAAGGCCGATGTCCTCAATCATCGAAAGGCCAAGGCCGCGATAATAGGGCAGGCGGGCGAACAGCGAGAAGCCGATGACTTCCCCGTCTTCGACGACATTTTCGAAACCTTCGTCGCACAGCATCATCTTGTCGAACATCTTGCGGCTCCTTAGGCGGCGAGGGCGGAAGGGGTGGGTTCGCCGATCAGCGATTTCAGCATTTCCTGCTGGCGACGGACCTGTTCGACGGAATCGACTTCATGCGCGTCCTCGATCCACCGGTTCCCTTCATATTCGGAACAGATATAGCCCTTGTAACCGCCCTGCTTCAGCACCTTGACGATTTCGTCATAGGGGATGGACGGTTCGACCAGACTTTCGTCCATCTGGTAGAATTTGCCGTGAATATTGTGGATGCGGTGCATGAAATCGAGCATTCGCTTCGGTTCAAACGCGGCGTTGTGGCGCAGCGTTTCGGCCATGCCCAGCGCCGGGCCTTCGCCGCCCATTTCCCGCACGTTCAGAATGACATATTCGCTCAGAACCCGGTCTTCATAGGCCGTTTCGATATAATCGGCGATTTTCTGCGGCACCCCGTTGCGAATGAAGCGCTCCTTCCACACCGGCGGAAATTTGAACAGGAACATGCCCATGTCGGGCAGGAAACCCAGCGCGTCCGATCCCGACTTTTCAAAGGCTTCGGCATGGCGGATAATCCAGGGATGATCGAAATGCAGCGGGGCATGCACTTCGATCAGGATTTTGATATTCTTTTCTTCGGCATAGGGCGCGGCGGCGACCAGCACTTCGGGCGCGATCGATACAAGGGCACGAATATATTTCATGCCCAGACGCGCACCGAAATCGATGTCCTTCTTCACGCTGGCGACCTGCTCTTCGAAAGGCATTATGCGGCCCTTGTAGCGCTTGTAATCCAGCATGAAGTCGTGGCTGACGGCGACGGCATCATATTTTGCGATCAGGCCGTGCCATTCGTCGATCTTTGCTTCGTCGACGCTGGCTTCGGGCCAGCCCCAGAAGGTCTGCTCGCCGATGATTTCGATGCCGAGCGCGCCCATGTCGGCACAGGTTTTGAAACAATCCTCCAGGCTCATCTTCCCCTGAAAGGTTTCGTGCTGGAAACTATAAAGGCTGACGCCCCGTTTAATGTCGCTTGTCATGATTTACTCCGCAGGAGCGATAGAAGGGACTGCGCGCGGTGACCGCGCCAGACCGATGACGATGGCGGCGATGATGCCTACCAGACCCGCTGCAAGGAAAGCGCCCTGCATGGTTCCGACAATGGTTTCGGCCTGATGCACCAGCCATGGACTGGAAAACTGGCCAAAGAAGAAGCAGGCGGTCCACACGCCCATGCCGCGGCCGCGATGTTCGAAGGGCAGGTGGGTCTGCGCCCATGCAATGACGGTGGGAACGGCCATGCCTGCGCCTGTCTGCTGCACGATCAGCGCCGCGACCAGCCATCGCCAATCAGGAGCGATGCCGATACCGGCAAGGCCAACACCCAGCAGCAGGAAGAAAGTCGCCAGTTGCAACGCATGGGCTTTGCCCCCCATCAGGCGAAAGATCAGCGCGCCCAGCATAACGAACAGGCTGGGGATGGCGGTCAACTGGCCGATACGCGCCGGGTCCATGACGCCGACCTCCCGCCAGGCGAGCGAGCCGCTGATGATGAAGACATAATAGAGCGCGGAGGCAACCAGCGTCACGCCGCCGATCAGCGCGACGGATGCAACCGGGAAGGGGGTGCGCTGTGCCTGTTCATTCCGCGCTATGTCCGCAATGGTCGCGCCGTCGGCGCGCCGCGGCTCGAAAAGCCACAGTAGCATGGCGATGAAGATCGGGAAGGCGACGGCATAGACCATGAAAATGCCATTCCATCGCACCGCAGACGCCGCCCCCGACAGCAGGATGACGCCCGACGCGAAGAAAGGCCCGCAAATGCCCTGAAGAAACAGCCAGTCCTTGCGCCCGCGATCGTCCCAGTAATCCGCTATCAACGTATTGACGATGGTCAGGATCGCGGCCTCCGCCACGCCCAGCAACAGGCGACAGGCGATCAGCGCATTCAGGCTGTCGAGGAAGAAGGGCGCCGTGCCGACAATGCCATAGAGCAAAGTCGCACCGATCAGCAGGGGCCGCCGACCGAACCGATCGACGAAAAAGCCCGCAAAGGGCGCCAGCAACGCAATGGTCAGGCCCGGCGCAGACACCATCATCGGCACTTTCCACCGGGCGTCGGGATCACCCGCGAAATGATCGATGATCGCCGGGATCGCCGGGAACATCGAAACGATCGCAAATATCGGCAGAAAACCGGCCACGACAATGGTGATCCCCTGCGGGATCAACGACAGACGTCGGAAAAAATCTGTCAGTGAACGCACCGCGCCTTGGCTCCTCTTTACCGGACGACTCATGGGCCATCTCTAATTAGAACTGGTATTCGTCTATTGATTGCGAGGCGGCCTGTCAACCGGTGGATCGACAGGCCGCAATCCGGAATATCCCTGTCTCCGGCGGTCCGCCGATGGCCGGAGACATTGGCGTTATTTCGTCGGATAATCTTTGGCTTCTTCGGGAACGGGTAGCGTGACCTTGCCCGTGGCGGCCCATTCGGTGCCGCGCAGGATCAACGATTGCAGACCCGCGAAATGCAGCGACACTTCATCGTGGCCCAACGTCATGGAAAATACGCGCCCCTTGCCATAATCGGCAGTCCACACCTGCGGATGATCGGCATCCATGCCCTTCATCGCCTTCAGCTTTTCAGGCGTATAGGCGGACGCTGGATATTTATGCCCGGCCAGCTTGGGATCGTAGCTGGCCGCGCTGTCATGTGCGGTCGCCAGCACATGGATTTTCGCGGTCGGGTCCATGCGCATGTTGGTGTACATGTCGTCATTATAGGTCCACACATATTCGCGCATCCCTGCAGTGATCGGGTGCGACCGGTCGACGATATGCACGGGGAACGCTCCGGGCGGCGAGCGGCGACTGGACCCCGGCTCCATCACCGCGCCGATCAGAGCCTGATATTCGGGCCAGTTCTGCCCGAACGTGAAGGAGGAATGATAGGCGACAAGCCCTCCTCCCTGCTTCACATAATCGAATAATGCCTGTTCGGCCTGTTTTGACCAGCGATGTTCGGTCTGGTCGGAATAATTCCAGCGGCTGGAATAATTGAGCAGCACGACATCGTAATTTTTCAGCGTCGCCAGGTCGCCATGGTCGAAATCCTCCGTAATGCGGACATCGAACCGGCCCGTATCCTGCATCATCGTGCGCAGCATGTTGTTCACCCCGGTCCAGTCATGTTCATAACTGTTCTGACCGCTGATGATCAGCACCTTCACCCGCTTTTCAGCCGGATCGACGGGAATGCCGACGCGTTGGACCGTTTCGGGCGGGCGATATTTGATATTCACGATGACCTGCGCGGTCGCGGGCAGGGCCAGCGCAAGCGTGGCGGTCATGGCGGCAAGCGTGACGAGCTTCATCGCATTTTCCTCTCTTGTCGTTGTGATTTAGAATGCAGGCTGTCGGCACATGCCGCTCCGGGTCCGGGCGCCATCCATGGCCCCGCAGATCATGGTCGGCAGGCGAAGTGAAGGAATGATCTTACCGATTCGTGCGGCGAACTGGTGCCGCGATGGAATTTATTAGAACAAAAATTCTGGTTGTCGAGTAACTTTCGTCACATGGCGATCGCCGCGCTTGACCGATCCCGGATTTTGGATATTCAATTACTAGAATATTAGTTCTATATAAGACTCGCATCCCTTGCGGGTCACCGGGGCATGAAATGAAAAATATGGCTGGAGAGGGCGGGCCTGCTGGAGCAAGCGCCATCGCATCTGCCGCGCTGCTGACCCGCGCGCAACGCAGCATGGCGCTGGCCATCGTGGCGACGGCGATGGTGCTGGACCTGATCGACATGACGATCATCAATGTCGCGGTGCCGACATTGCAGGCGCAACTGGGTGCAAGCGATGCGGAAGTGCAGTGGATGGTCGCTGGCTATTCCACCATATTTTCACTGCTGTTGATCAGTGGCGGACGAATGGGCGATATTTTCGGCTATCGCCGCGCCTTCCTGATCGGCGTAGCCGGATTTACGCTGACATCCCTGCTATGCGGACTGGCGCAAAACCCCTTCCAGCTGGTGGGCGCACGGCTGTTGCAGGGCGCAGCGGCCGCCATCATGCTGCCGCAGGTCATGTCGCTGACCCAGATCATGTATCCGCCGCATGAACGCATGGCTGCGCTGGGCCTGTTCGGCATATTGGGTGGACTTGCCGCTGTGCTGGGACCGGTCATCGGCGGCCTGATCCTGAACGCCAACATGTTCGGACTGGGGTGGCGGCCCATATTCCTGATCAACCTGCCGATCGGGATCATCGCCTTGTTCATGGCGGCGCGGATATTGCCTGACGGGCGCTCAACCCATCGCCCGCGCCTCGACATGATAGGCACGCTGTTGGTCATGCTGATGTTGTTGACGCTCATCTTTCCTCTGATTCAGGGGCGTGACTATGGCTGGCCGCTATGGGGCTTTGCGATGATGGGGTACAGCCTGCCGATCGCCTATATGCTGGCCCGACACAGCCGTGCACGCATGGCACGGGACGGATCGGCGCTGATCGTGCCAGACCTGTTCCATATGCAGGGCTTTTCCTTCGGGCTGCTCACGACATTGGTGTTCCAGATCGGCACTGGGGGACTGTTGTTCGTGCTGACGCTCGCCATGCAGCGCGGCCTGCATTTTACCGCGGCGCAGGTGGGCCTGGCGCATGTCCCCTATGCCTTTGGCGCATCCTTTGCCATCGGCATGCTGTCGCGCAAGGCGCTGCCGCGCTTTGGACCGATCATCGTCACCTGGGGCGCGGCGTTGATGGTCGCTGGCCTTGCGATGCTGGTCGGCCTGTTCCATGCGCCCGGCATGATGGCTGTCGCGCCATGGCTGATCGCGATTCCGCTGCTGATCATGGGGTTGGGGATGGGACTGGTCGGCGGCCCCCTGCCACCATGCACTCTGTCGGAAGTGGATGTCGGCCATGCAGGATCCGCATCGGGCACGTTGAAAGCCACGCAGCAACTGGGGTCGGCAATGGGAGCGGCCGGTATCGGCACATTATTCTTCATCATCGCCCCGGAACGTAGCGGCGACGCGCAGGATGCGATCCACGCCTTCACCATGGCCGCCATTGCCGTCTCCCTTGCACTGGCGACTGTCGCCCTTCTGGCGCTCGCCATTCCGCGTCAACTGCAAATCAGGGGTGATCGCAGCGGCAAGGCGTGAAGACATCGCTTGAAGCGACCCCATCGCCTGTGCAATAAATAGAATTATAGTTCCTATAATGAACGCAGGGAATCGCAAGGAGAGGATATGGGACAGGGTCGGGATAGCCCGCAATCATCGCCCGGTGTCGGATCGGAAACAGGTGGCGTCGACCGTCGCCAACTGCTGGGCAGCGCTGTCCTTCTCGGCGCGATGGTCGGATTTCCGCTTCACGCCTGGAACATGGTGAGGGCGGGAGAGGATAGCGGCGCGACGCCCGCCGAAAAGCTGCTTCTCGCACGGCTTAGCGACCTCGTCATTCCGGTAACGGATACGCCCGGCGCACTGGCTGTCGGCGTTCCTGCCTTCGTCGCACTGGCGCTGCGCCACGGGCTGGACGACACCGCCCCCCAAAGCGCCGGCCGCGTGAACATGGGCAACGACCATGGCGGCCTGCCCCTTCTGGAAGACGTTGGAAAACAGCTTGATCGACAGGCCGGTGCCAGCTTCCTCGACCTGCCGCCCGACCGGCAATTCGCCATATTGGAATCCTATGACGCGGCGGCCTTTGGCGGGGATCAGAAGGATCATCCGTGGAAGAAGATCAAGGCGCTGATCCTGACCGGCTATTATACGTCCGAAGTCGGGGCGAGCCGCGAACTGCAATATGAACTGGTGCCGGGCCGCTGGGATCCGGACCTGCCCTTGGCCTCCAATAACCGCTCCTGGTCGAGCGACTGGACAGCGGTGGATTTCGGATGAACATGGATTTTGACGCGATCGTGGTGGGTTCCGGCATTACCGGCGGGTGGGCTGCAAAGGAACTGACCGAAAAAGGCCTGAAGGTGCTGATGATCGAGCGGGGACGCATGATCGAACATGGCACAGACTATGCAACCGAAACCAAGGCCCCATGGGACATGGAGTTTCGCGGCGAAGGCGATGCCAAACTATATGCTGACGAATATGCCGTTCAACGGCTCAACCGCCATTTCACGGAATTTACCCAGAATCATTTCGTCAACGACAAAGACAATCCCTATGCCGTGGCGGATGGCACCCAGTTCAACTGGTGGCGCAGCTATCAGATGGGCGGGCGGTCGCTGACCTGGGGTCGACAAAGCTATCGATGGTCGGACTATGATTTCGGCGCGAACAAGGCGGATGGTTATGGCACCGACTGGCCAATCCGCTACGCCGACATAGCGCCCTGGTATGATTATGTGGAAGATTTCATCGGCGTGTCCGGCGCGGCCGAGGGGCTTGCGTCTCTACCCGACGGGAAATTCCTGCCGCCGATGGCCCTCAACGTGGTGGAACAGCATGTCCGCGCCGCCATCGCCAAACGCTGGCCAGACCGTTGCCTCACCGTCGGGCGAACGGCGAACCTGACCGCGCCCAAGGAAGGGCGCGCGCCATGCCAATATCGCTCCATCTGCGCACGCGGCTGTTCCTATGGCGCCTATTTCAGTACGCAAAGCTCCACCTTGCCCGCAGCGCAGGCGACCGGGCGACTGACCGTCATCGCCGATTCCCTGGTTGAAGCCGTCGATTATGATTCCGCCACGAAAAAGGCGACCGGTGTGCGCGTCATCAATGTGAAAACCGGCGCGCGCAGTCGGCATGGCGCGCGCATGATCTTCCTCAACGCCAGCGCGTTCAACAGCGTGCACATCCTGCTGCGCTCACGGTCGGATGTCTTTCCGAACGGCCTTGCCAACAGCAGCGGCGTGCTGGGCACCCATGTCATGGATCATGCCTCCACCCTGTCGACCATGGCCATCATGCCCGGTTTTGAAGATCGCACGACCTTTGGTAATCGCCCGACTGGCGTGGTCATCCCGCGATTCCGCAATCTGGATCGACAGGATGGCGACTTTACGCGGGGCTATAGTTTTCAGGGCGGGGCCTTGCAGAGCGGGTGGACGGCGGCAAAGCGATCCGCCGGGATCGGCAAGGCCTATAAGGAACAAACCAGAAAGGTCGGCGGGTGGCGCATGGTGTTCGTCGGCTTCGCCGAAAGCCTGCCGCGCGTCACCAATCGCCTGACGCTCGACCCGGTAAAGCTGGACCCGCAGGGGCTGCCGATGCTCAACATTCATTTCGAACATGGCGACAATGAAAAGCGGGCGCTGGCCGACGCGAAGAAGGAAGCCGCCGCGATGATGGAATCTGCGGGCGGTCATGTCATCATGGGGTTCGATCAACCCGGCATCGGCGGGTCAGCCATCCATGAAATGGGCGGCGCGCGCATGGGGCATGATCCCGCGACATCCGTTCTCAACCGCTGGAGCCAGTCGCACGACGTCGCCAATCTGTTCGTCACCGACGGCGCGCAGATGAGCTCGTCCGCCTGCCAGAACCCGTCGCTCACCTATATGGCGCTGACGGCGCGGGCCTGCGACCATGCGGTGTCGCTGATGAAGGAAGGGGCGCTGTGAAACGCCTCGCCCTCCTCGCCAGTCTGGCGTTGGCCAGCACAGCGCCGGTCCTGTTGGCGAAGTCCGTGGACAATCGCTCGATCGTCACCAGCTTTGTCGATCGCTTCTACGGCAAGCGCGATGTGGCCGTCGCCTTCGCCGCCTTTGTCGCGCCCGACTATATCCAACATAATCCGGGGTTGCCCGACGGACCGAAAGCCGCCGTGGAGGCGCTGGGAGCGATGTTCGCCCGGCCCGATTCCCGGTTCGAGGTGACGCATCTGCTGATCGACGGCGACCTGGCTCTGGTGCATCTTTTCGGACAGGGAAAGCCCGGTACGCCCGGTGCGGCTGTCGCCGATCTCTATCGGCTGAAGGATGGGAAGGTCGCGGAACATTGGGATGTGCTGCAACCGATCGAACCGGGCAGCGATCCTCTGGCCATGGCGTCCGCCGGTCCGGCCGGGAAAGACATGACGGCCCAGAACCGTGTCGCTTTCTCGGGCTTCATCAAGATGCTGTTCGACAGGGGCGATGTGGATGGCGCTTATCGTCGCTTCGTCGCGCCGGATCTTATTCAGCATAACAGCCGGATGGGGCAGGGACGGGATCAGGCCGTTGCCGTGATCAGGGGACTGCGTTCTGCGCCGGGGGCGCGCTTCGATGTGCAGCGCATTCTGGTCGACGGCAATCTGGCGGCGGTTCATTATCGCGGCCAATTGTCGGCGAATGACCGGGGCGCTGCGATCGTGGAAATTTTCCGCTTTCACGATGGCATGATCGTCGAACATTGGGACATGTTTCAGCCGATGCCGCAAAATTCCCGCAACGCGCACCCCATGTTCTGATCGGGGACGCTGCCCGGTGCAGCGCTCCCTCCCTTTCCCTCAAATCATTTGCCGGCAATGTCCCGGCGAATGCGATCATGCAGCCCGTCCATCGGCCAGAAGGCGATGATCGCGATCTGCACGATCATGATCGCGATGGGCCAGCCATAATAGGACCATCGGATCGCGGCGCGCGCGCCGTCGGTGACGGACTTGGGATCATATCCCGCCATGCCCAGCACATAGGCGATGATCGCGGTGCCCACTGCCATGCCGATCTTCGTCGACAGGCTGATGCCCGACGACAGCAAGCCTTCATTGCGCACGCCGAAAATCCATTCATGATAATCGACCGCATCGGCCGCCATCGTGAAAATGGCCGTCATCGTCAGGCTGATCAGAATAGCCGCGATCAGAAAAACGGTCAGGAACAGCGCATGCTGCACCTCTATCCACGGCAGGACGGCATGCAGCAGGATGGCGATGGCCAGCGCACCGATGCAGCCTTTGCGAATGCCCGTGCGTTTGAACAGCATCGGCGCGACGAAGGCGCCGAGCAGCAATGTGCCGGATACGGCGGGCAGCAGGATGCCGATCATCCATGGCGCCTTCATCACCTCGATAGCGAAAAAGGCGGTGACGGAAATCACGCAGCCGAAACGCAGGAAATTGAGCGTGCAGAAAAGAAAGGTAACCAGCCAGGCCCGGTTGCGCACCATCGCGCCGACCTGCGGCCAGATGGCGTCGCTGCGGGGCGCCTCATCATGATGCCGTTCCCTGCAACTGAAGAACAGGTTCAGCAGCGCCGCCAGCGTCAATCCTGCAAAAACCAGCGCGACCCGTGCGAAGCCGGTGCGTTCATTGCCCCCGCCCAGCACACCGACCAGCGGCATGGTGGCCGCGGTCGCCAATATGACGGAAATCGACGTTCCGATCGCGCGCGCGCTGCCCAGCTGCATCCGGTTGCCATGATCGGTCGTCATCATCGGCATCAGCGCGGAAAAGGGCACCGCCAGAAAGCTGTAGAGAATGCCAAGCAGCGAGAAAGTGACATAGGCATAGGCCAGCTTCGCCCCCGCCGACGCATCGATGGTGGTGAATGTCAGCACCAGCAGGATGGAAAAGGGCAGGGCGGTAAACAGAAAATAGGGCCGCGTACGGCCCCAGCGCGACCGGGTCCGATCGACCAGCAATCCGACACCCAGGTCGACGCCCGCGTCGAACAGGCGCGACAGAAGGAAAAGGGTGCCGACCGCAGCCGCAGGTAACAATGCGACATTCGTGTAGAAATAGAGAAGAAAAGCCCCGACCGCATTCCAGCTGAGGCCGCAGGCGAAATCGCCAAGGCCATAGCTGATCTTTTCCCAGGGCTTCAGATTGTCGCTTTTGTCCGGGGCCACGGCTGGCCCGTCCCGCATTGCCTGACTTGCAACCACAGTCGTCATTGCGTTTTCCTCACCATCACGGCCCTTATGTTTTAAGGCCTCATGTCATTCAGGGCCGGTTGCGGCCGGCCCTGATGTCGTTTTTCCGATCTTTACAGGCCCGTTGTCGCGCGGACGCTGGCGATCGACTGGATGGTGGGCATGGTCGGCTGATATTCCAGCCCGACCCCGCCATCATAACCCAGCGCCCGCAATTTCGATACGGTGTCCCGCCAATCGATCGTCCCGGTGCCCGGTTCGTTGCGCCCCGGATTGTCGGCAAACTGGACATGCTGGACCAGATGGATGCGGCCGTTCAGCACCTGCTCCATATCCTCGCCCATGACGTTTGAATGGAACACATCGTACAACAGCCGCAGATTGGGGCTGTCGACTTCGTCGATGATGTCGAGGGCGAGCGTGGTGCTCGACAGGAACATGCCCGGATGCGACACGATGGTGTTGAGCGGTTCCAGCACCAATATGACGCCCGCTTCTTCGGCCAGCGCGGCGGCCTGCTTCAGGGCCTTCACCGCCTCCGCGCGCTGCTCGTCCAGGCTGACGCCGTCCCGCGTAAAACCCGATGCGATGACGAGAGGCGGGCGACCCAGCGTCTGAGCGACCGCCAGCGTAGCCTTTACCGCGGCCAGAAATTCCTCATGCTGCGCCGGGTCGACCAGACTGCGCCGCGGGCCGACGCAAAAGCTGGTCAGCGTAACGCCGGTTTCATCCAGCGCCGCGCGAATATCGTCGATCGGCTTGTCATCCCATAAATGAAATTCGACAGCGTTCAGGCCCGCCGCGCTGGCGGCACGGATACGGTCGGCGAAATCGGGGGCATCGTCCTTGAACAGCCATTCGATGCAGGCGGACGGAAACATGCTCTTCTCCCTTGGTCGTCCCTGCATGCAGGGACTGGGTCCGGTCGAAGGAGAAGCGGCGGTTCCGCCGGCCTAGCCGGAACCGCCTCTGTCAATCAGGTCATCCTATGCCGCTTCGATCAGAAGCGGAAGGTGCCACGCACGCCATAGGTGCGCGGCGTACCATAGACATAGTTGATCAGCGTGGTGCCGCCCGCATTCACATAGTTGACGAAACCATAGGGCTGATAATCCTCCAGATTGCGGACATAGGCCTGCAGGCTGAACCGGTCGCCCAGCGCGCTATATTCCAGCGTCAGGTCGGTCTGGGTATAGGCTTCCTGACGTTCGGCCGCGGCGTTGAACGGCTGGAGATAATAGTCCGACTTGAAGCGGGTAAAGACACCGGCGGTAATCTTGTGGTCGCCAATGTGGAAATCATGGTCATAGCCAAGCGCGATCACCCATTTGGGCGACTGGACCGGGCGATTGCCACTCAGGTCGAACGGCTGGATTCCCGGCGTCGACGGGTCGCTATCATAAATCGGACCGGTCAGACCCAGCAATGACGTCTTGAACGCCGTCAGTTTCGCATTCAGATAATTGACGGTCGCGGTGAAGCGATCATTGGGCGACAGCAAGATGGTGGTATCGGTTTCGATGCCCCATACGCGCGATTTACCGGCATTGACGACCTGATTGCCGATATTGGTGTCGAGAAACACCGGGATCTGCTGGTCCTTATAGTCATAATAGAAACCGGCGACGTTGAACTGCACCGTGCGATTGGCAAAGCTGTTCTTGGAACCCAGTTCATAAGCGGTCAGCTTTTCAGCGCCGAACGCGCCGACATTGTCGAAACCGCCCGCCTTGTACCCGGTGCTGACCTTTCCGTAGAGCAGGTGATCGCGGCTTGGCGTATAATCGAAGCCGAGCGTCCAGGTCGCCTGTCCCTCGTTCAGGCGGGGCGGTTCGAATTCGACGCGACCGGGACGGGTGGTGTCGTCGATCGGCGGCGGGTTGGGACCGCGACCGAACTGGGGACCATAGTTGACGTACAGGCCCTTCTTCTTGTCCTTGGTATAACGGATGCCGCCGGTCACGGTCAGCTTGTCTTCGATCAACGGCACGGTCGCCTGCGCGAAACCGGCGATCGACTGGTTCTTCACATAGGGGCGATAGAAATAGTTGAGATAGCTGCCACCGGCCGCCAGCGGCAGGAACAGCCCCTGCGCCATCTGCTGGTTTTCATAGAAATAGAACGCGCCGACCTGATAGATGATGCCGCCCTTGTCGCCACCCGACAAACGGACTTCGTGGCTTTGCGTCTGCGAATCCTTCGAATAATTCTGTATGAAGGTGGTGGGGACGAACCCGTTCAGCGGCTGGCTGACATCCGATTCCACTTCGCGATAGCCGCCGATATAGCTCAGCGTACCGATCGACCCGACATCCACGTCCAATCGGCCACGAACCGCATATTGCTTGATCCGGGTGAAACCCAGATCGCCCAGCGGGAATGATTTTTTGGGCGGATTGAAATCGAGGTTGAGCGGAACGCCGCCACCTTCCAGCTGCGGCGTGGACGGGATCACATCGACGATGCCGCCCGCATAGCGCGGATCGGCCAGTACGCCATTATTGGCGACCACGATGCCATATTGCGCGATGCCGGTCGTATTCACATCGACATATTCGCCCGCGACATAGGCGCGCACGCCTTCGACCGGTTCGGCATAGAAAGATAGTCGCGCGGCATCGGTATTGCCTGCGCTGCCGCGACCGGCCGGGCCATTGTTGAAATAGCCGTCATGTTCATTGTGCATGCCGCTGGCACGCAACGCGACCTTCTCGCCCAGCGGTACATTGACCGCCGCTTCCGCGCTGATCGCATCATAATTGCCGTAGCTTCCCGTCGCATAGCCGGAAAATTCGCCCAGCTTAGGCTTGGCCGCCACGATATTGAGCGCACCAGCGGTCGCGTTGCGCCCATATAGCGTACCCTGCGGGCCGCGCAGCACTTCGATCCGTTCCAGATCGAAGAAGCTGGCGTTCAGCGCTATCGGACGGTTGATATATTCGCCGTCGATATTGATGGTCAGCGCCGGATCGGCCGTTTCGCTATGATCCTGGCTGGAAATGCCCCGAACGGTGATCTTGGTATATTGGGTGTCGTTGGTGATGCCCAGATCCGGCGCCAGCTGGGACAGACCGTTAACGTCGCTGACCCCTGCCTTCAGCACCGCGTCGCTATCGAAAGCGCGCATCGCAATGGGCGTGTCCTGAATATTGGTGGCGCGCTTCTGCGCCGTTACCACGATGTCGGCCAAGCCTACGGTCGCGGTTTCGGCGGGGCCAGTATCCTGCGCCAGCGACGGCCCTGAAATGGCGATGACGGCCGCGCCAACCATCAACGCGGAATAGCGACGAAATTGCTGCATGAATCCTCCCCTTCGAAATCCCCTTCATAGGAGCTTTTACGAATTGCAATGATGGTTTTAATAATGACCGGTCCATGCGTCAAGCGATAAGGGAATGAATATTTTAGTTTTGCTCTTTGAGAGAGGTCAGGTGGCCGTCATACCGCGTGAACGGAACTGTCATGTGCAGCATCGCTGCCATGCCGCGGAATAAGGGCGGAAAATCGCGATAGATGCGCCATTGCGGTCACTTATCACCCTGAGGCAATGGGTTTCGCTCAGGTGCCACAACCATGGGCCACAGACAGGACCGCGCCGACGGCTTCCGCCGCCATCGCGCCCGCCTGCGCGGATGCCTTGCCCAGATGCGCCGCATAAAATTGCGCCAATTCGGTACGGGCGGCCGCAATCGTCGCGGCACTGACGCCATCGACACTGGTCACCCCGATATTCGACGGATCAGGCCTGATCCCCAGCCGGGCCAGATCCAGCGCATAGGCATAGGAGCGATAGGCGGAAAATCGGATCGTGCCATCGCATTCCGGCCAGCCATGAAGGATGTCGGCATCCAGGCGGGTCAGCGCTGGGAGGGCTGGCAATGTCTGTTCGCAATCATTGCCCAGAATGAAATTGTCCATCGTGGACCCGAACAGGGCGCCTGTCGCCTGCAACAGAACCGGGTGTCTGACGATCGCCGCACAGGGAAGGGTACGGGGAACCTCTCCATCCACCTTCCCATCATCGTCGTGAAGATAGGGGCCAAGGACGTTGAGAAATGCAGCGAAATGCCGATCGCTCAGGAAAATATCGTCGATCCGCCTGACCGCTGGTCGGTCGCCACCCGGCGCGGACAGCAGCGACCATCCAAAGGATTGACCTTCATCTGTCTGCAACCTCGTCAGATAAGGGGTCAGAAGATGCGCGATCTGCGTCCGGGTTGCGGCACGATCCGTCCTATGCCATCGAACGCCCACGGGTTGCGCAGCCCATAATTGCACCGCTTCCAATATCGGTGCGAAGTTCCGGTCCAGTCGCTGCAATATGGGCAAAGCCTGATCGGGGGCCTCCATCAGGACGGCAATGGCCAGTTCACCGTTCCGCCGTCCATATGCGTCGACAAGGCATTG
>NZ_JBMDWL010000069.1:0-19710 GCF_048594625.1 Sphingobium sp. | reverse complement strand
TGCTCGTCAGATCGGCCCAGCTGCCGGTCGCCAGCGGGATCGCATCGTCCAGAAATGCCTTGGCCCATGCGATGACCCGCGCGCCGCGGGCGGCGTCATAGCCCTTCCCCGCCGCGGCGCCGGGGATTGCATCGGTGCCGTAGAGCGCGTCATACAGGCTGCCCCAGCGCGCATTGGCGGCGTTCAGCAGGAAGCGGGCGTTGAGGATCGGCACGACCAGCTGCGGCCCGGCGAGGCGCGCGACTTCATTATCGACATGATCGCTGCCGATAGTGAATGGCGCAGGTTCGGGGACCAGATAGCCGATGTCGCGCAGGAACGCCTGATAGGCGGCGGCATCATGCGGCTGGCCACGGCGCTGTTCATGCCAGCTGTCGATCTGGGTCTGAAGCGCGTCACGCTTGCGCAGCAGGGCGGCGTTGTCGGGCGTGAAGCGGGCGAAGATGTCCGCCGTACCGGCCCAGAAGGCGTCGGCGCTGATGCCCGTTCCGGGCAAGGCGCGATCCTCGATGAAGTCGGCCAGCAGTTGCGCGACCTGAAGCCCTGCCCTGTCCGTCATTGCGTCGATGCTGCGGTCGGTCATGTCAGTCCACTCCTTTATGATGCGCCCATCATAAAGATTTTCCATTATGCCGTTTAGACGCTATTATGCGAACACAGTCATTCTTCTGGTGAACGAATATGATGGACCCCGACCATGAACTGTTCGTGACCGTCGTGGATGAAGGCGGGCTGGCGGCGGCCGGGCGGCGGCTGCTGATTTCGCCTGCGATGATGTCCAAACGGCTGGCGCGGCTGGAGGAGCGGCTGGGCGCGCGATTGCTGCATCGTACCACGCGGCGGCTGGCCCTGACCCCGGCGGGGGAACGGCTGCATGCCGACCTGCGCGGTATATTGGCGGCGCTGGATGAAGCGGAGCGGCGCGTGTCGGGCACATCCGCCACCCCGTCCGGCCCACTGCGCATCACCGCGCCGACATCCTTTGGCCGGATGCACCTTGCCCCCTATCTGCATCGCTTCATGGATGCGCACCCCAAGGTGGAGCTGCGCATCGACCTGTCGGACGATTTCGCCGACCTGATCGAAAGCGGGGCGGACATCGCCATCCGCATCACCGCCGATCCGGGGCCGGGCCTGATCGCGCGAAGGCTGGCGACCAACCGCCGGATATTGTGCGCCGCGCCTGCCTATCTGGCGCAGCATGGGGTGCCGCAAAAGATCGCGGACCTGAGCGATCATCGCCTGATCGCCGCCGATGGGCAGATGCCCTGGCGACTGATCGGGCCGAAGGGACCGGTGAAGGTGGAAGGGCGCAGCCATGTGCGCACCAACAGCAGCGAACTGGTGCGCGAGCTGACGCTGGCGGGCGGGGGTATTGCGCTGCGATCGCTGTGGGACATCAGCGCAGCATTGGAGCGCGGCGAGGTGCAGCAAATATTGGCGAGCCATGAAGGATCGGCGGACGTCGGCCTGTTCGCGGTACAGCTGCCCCAGCCCCATCCGCCCGCCGCCATCACCGCCTTCGTCGATTTTCTTGTTACACTTTATGTCCCGACCCCGCCGTGGGAACGGACTGGCTTGCCCTAGCGGAACCGACGCTCTAAGGCCGCGCCCATGGACGATAACACCCGCCGCGCCGCCCTAGACTATCACCGCTTTCCCCAGCCTGGTAAGCTCCGCATAGAGCCGACCAAGCGCATGGTGAACCAGCGCGACCTTGCGCTGGCCTATTCGCCGGGCGTCGCCGCCCCGTGTGTCGAGATCGCCGCCGATCCCGACAAGGCGATGGACTATACCGCGCGCGGCAATCTGGTCGCCGTCATTTCCAACGGCACCGCCGTGCTGGGCCTGGGCGCGATCGGCGCGCTGGCGTCCAAGCCGGTGATGGAAGGCAAGGCCGTCCTCTTCAAGAAATTCGCCGACATCGATGTGTTCGACATCGAAGTCGACACCACCGACACCGACAAGTTCGTGGAAGCCGTCGCCCTGCTGGAGCCGACATTTGGCGGCATCAACCTGGAAGACATCAAGGCGCCCGAATGTTTCGAGATCGAGGCTCGCCTGAAGGAACGGATGAACATTCCGGTCTTCCATGACGATCAGCATGGCACCGCCATCGTCGTGGCCGCCGCCGTGCGCAATGCGCTGGTGCTGCAGGGCAAGACGCTGGCCGACGCGAAGCTGGTGACATCGGGCGCGGGCGCGGCTGCGCTGGCCTGCGTCGACCTGTTGGTGTCGATGGGCCTGCCGATCGAAAATGTGACGATGACCGACAAGGACGGCGTCATCCATTCGGGTCGCGAAGGCATGTTGCCCAACATGGCGCGCTATGCCCGCAACACCAATGCGCGCACCCTGCCCGACGTCCTGCCGGGCGCGAACCTGTTCTTAGGGTTGTCGGCGCCGGGCGTGCTGAAGCCCGAATGGCTGCCGCTGATGGCGCCCAATCCACTGATCTTCGCGCTCGCCAATCCGGAGCCGGAAATCCGCCCCGAAGCCGCGCGCGAAGTGCGCCCCGACGCGATCATCGCGACGGGCCGGTCGGACTATCCCAATCAGGTCAATAACGTCCTGTGCTTCCCCTATATCTTCCGCGGCGCGCTGGACGTGGGCGCGACGCAGATCAACGAAGCGATGAAGGTCGCGGCGGCCGACGCCATCGCCAGCCTCGCCCGCATGCCCGCGCATGACAGCGTGGCGCAGGCCTATGGCGGGCGCAAGCTGGTATTCGGCGCGGACTATATCATCCCGACGCCGTTCGACCCGCGCCTGATTGGCGAAATCGCGGTCGCCGTCGCGCGAGCGGCGATGGACAGCGGCGTCGCCAAGAAGACGCTGGACCTCGACGAATATAAGCGCAGCCTGACGCACCAGAACACCCGTTCGGGCCAGCTGATGCTGCCGGTGTTCGAAGCCGCGCGTGGCAGCCAGACCCGCATCGCCTATGGCGAAGGCGAAGACGAGCGCGTGCTGCGCGCCGTGCGCGACGCGCTGGACGAAGGGATCGTCCGCCCGACACTGGTCGGTCGTCGCCGCATTCTGGAGCAGAAGCTGCCCGACCTTGGCCTCAACCTCGACCTCGACAAGGATGTCGAGCTGATCGATCCGGAAACCGATCATCTGGTGATGGGCGAACTGGTCGAAGCCTATCGCGCGGTCGCATCGCGCCGGGGCGTGCCGGCCGATGAAATCCTGCGCCATGTCTATCGCCGCCCGACCGTGACCGCCGCCATGCTGCTGCGCACCGGACGGGTCGATGCCGCGCTGGTCGGCGGCCGATCCGAATATTGGGGGCAGGTCGAACATGTGCTGCGCATCATCGACCGGGATTGCGAACATAGCCGCGTCTATGCGCTGTCGGGCCTGATCCTGGACGCGGGCGCGCTGTTCATCACCGACACCCATATGGTGCCCAACCCGTCGCCCGAACAGATTGCGGAAATGACGCTGGCGGCGTCGGCCGAACTCAAGCATTTCGGCCTGACGCCGCGCGTGGCGTTGCTGTCCCACTCCAATTTCGGCGCGTCGCATACCGACAGCGCGGGCAAGATGCGCAAGGCGCTGAAGCTGGTGCGCGAAGCTGCGCCCGACCTGGCGGTCGATGGCGAAATGCATGCCGACGCGGCGCTCAGCCAGTCGCTGCGTGAACGCCTGATCCCCGATTCGCGGTTCGAAGGACCGGCGAACCTGCTGGTGATGCCGAACCTGGACGCCGCCAACATCACGCTGACGGCGCTGGCCGCATCGTCCAGTTCGCCCACCGTGGGACCGATGCTGATGGGTCTGACCAAGCCGATTCATGTGCTGACGCCCGGCGTCACGTCGCGCGGCATCCTGAACCTGACCGCCATTGCCGCGGCGGAAGTCGCGCGCGCAGGCTGATCCGGCCGGGGCGTCTCCGGTCCAGCGGATCGGATGCCGCCCCGGCTGCCCGCCCTGCCCTGACATGGCCGTCGGCTGCTCCAGCCGACTTCATCATGCAAGGACGGTCTTTTATTGGTCGCATGATGCGAGCCGTCGGCTGTTCCAGCCGACTTCATCATGCAAGGACCGTCTTTCGTTGGTCGCATGATGCGAGCCGTCGGCTGTTCCAGCCGACTTCATCATGCTCTAACCTTTTGCGGCTATCCTGCGCGCGAATGGAGGCATCGGGGCGAATATGGCGAATTTTCTGAAACGCTTCGGGCCGAAGCTGGCGATTGGCGGCGTGGTCGTCATCACCGGGCTGGTGGTGGCCGCATCGATCGACCGGCCATCCTTTGGCGGATCGATCACCGCGCCCGCCGCGCCCGAAACGGTCGCAGCGGCTGATCCCGCTCCAGTCTCGCCCCCCACCCCTGCCGCCACCCCCGTCCCGGCGAAACCGGTCGAACGGCGCAGCGATCAGGGCATGGCCGTCGATCCCAATGCGCTGCGCGTGAAGCGGGTGCTGAAAATCGACGGGCCGTTCCGCCATGGCGATTTTGCCTGGGACGAAAAGGGCGCGCCCGCGACCGGCCCGGTCGTCGTTACGGTGGACCTGCGCGCGCAGACGCTGTCGGTGTTTCGCGCAGGTTATGAAATCGGCGCGGCGGTTATCCTGTATGGCGCGACCGACAAGCCCAGCCCCAAGGGCGCATTCCCGATCACGCAGAAAATCGCGGACTATTATTCGCGTACCTATGACAATGCGCCCATGCCCTTTGCCCAACGGCTGACCAGCGACGGCGTGTTCATCCATGGCAGCGACGTGCAATGGGGCCGCGCCACCCATGGCTGCATCGGCGTGCCAAAGGCGTTCGCGCAGAAACTGTTCGGCGTGACGAAGGTGGGCGACGTCGTCGTCATTACCGATGGCAAGATGCTGGACGTCAGCAGGGCGCAGGTGGGCTGAAAATACCGCGCTATTGCGGACTTTATTGCGGGGCGTCCTCTATCGCCGCGTTCCTGCCGGTGGTGAGCGCGCTGCCGCCGGACGCCGCCATGATGCACAGGATCGCGAACCATTGCAGCGGCGTCAGTCGCTCACCCAGCACGATGAAGCCCGCCAGCGCGCCAACGGCGGGCGCGGAACTCAGCATCAGGCCGAATACCGGGGCGGGCAGCCACCGCATCGCCTCCATCTCCAGCGAATAGGGGAAAGCACTGGACAGCAGCGCGATCGCCAGCCCCACCATCAGCACCCATGGCGAAAACAGCGCCGCCCCCGCATGGGCAAGGCCGACCGGCATCATCAATATCGCCGCGACCAGCATGCCCCATGCGGCGGCATCGCCGCCCAATGCGCCGGAAATCCGTTTCCCCGTCAGGATATATAGCGCCCAGCAGGCAGCCGCCCCAACGGCGAAGGCGACGCCCAGCGGATCGAGCGCAGCGTCGCTTTTGAGGGGGAGCAGAAGCAGAAGCCCCGCAACCGCAGCGCCCAGCCACAGGAAATCGCGGGGTCGGCGCGACCCGAACAGCACGATCGCCAGCGGCCCCGTCACCTCTATCGCCATGGCGATGCCCAGCGGAATGCGGGCAAAGGCTTGATAGATGAACAGGTTCATGAACCCCAGCGTCACGCCATAGGCCAGCAGCGGCCAGCGTATGTCGCGTGGGATCGGTCGCCGCCACGGCCGCCGGAACAACAGCAGCAGGATCGCCGCCAGATCGATCCGCAGCGCCGCGATGCCATAGGCGCCGACCAGCGGAAACAGCGTCTTGGCAAAAGCCGCGCCCAAATTCATGGAACTGAGCGAGAGCAGCACCGCGCCCGCGCCAGCCAATGCGGCGCCGCGCCCGCCATGATGCCCATCCCTTGCCATAAGCGGGCGCTATAGCCGATCGGACCCAAAGCGCCCAATGCAATTGATTGCAGAACACGACGTCGCAACTGCAAAAATCTCATATACGGGCGGGGTTGACCGAAGCCGTCATCAGGCCCATTTGCGTGACTTCCGTATTATTTTGCAACGCAGCATGGAGCATGCTATGGGCACTCGTCCCCAGACCGCGCATCCTGCGCTCGTCCTGTTCGCCCTTGCCGTTGGCGCTTTCGCCATCGGCACGACCGAATTTGCGTCGATGAGCCTGCTGCCCTTTTTCGCCCGCGACCTGAACATCGACATCAGCACCGCCGGGCACGCCATCAGCGCCTACGCGCTGGGCGTCGTGGCAGGCGCGCCGGTGATCGCCGCGTTCGGCGCGCGCCTGCCGCGCCGAACGCTGCTGATCGGCCTGATGGCGATGTTCGCGCTGGCCAACGGCCTGTCGGCACTGTCGCCCGGCTATCACTGGCTGCTGCTGTTCCGGTTCCTGTCTGGCCTGCCGCACGGCGCCTATTTCGGCGTCGCCGCGCTGGTCGCCGCCAATCTGGTGCCGATCGAAAAGCGTACGCTGGCGATCGCGCAGGTCATGTCGGGCCTGACCGTCGCCACCGTAATCGGCGTGCCGGTCGCCAACTGGATGGGTCAGGTGCTGGGCTGGCGTTCCGGATTCTTCGTAGTCACGGCGCTCGCCGTTGCGACGGTGACACTGGTCGCCATCTACGCACCGCGCGACGCGGGCGACCCCAAGGCCAGCCCGATGCGCGAACTGACGGCGCTGACCCGCGTGCAGGTATGGCTGACGCTGCTGACCGGCGCGATCGGGTTTGGCGGCATGTTCGCGGTCTATACCTATGTCGCGTCGACCATGATCGAAGTGACCCATGTGTCCGAAACCTATGTGCCGTTGATCCTGATCATATTCGGCATCGGACTGACGCTGGGCAATCTGGTCGCCGCATGGCTGGCCGACCGGGCGCAGAACCGCACGGTCATCGGCGTGTTGCTGTGGAGCGCGGCGTCGCTGGCGCTGTTCCCGCTGATGGCGGGCAATATCTGGACGCTGAGCATCATCGTCTTCCTGATCGGCATCGGCGGCGGCCTGGGTACGCCGCTTCAGGCGCGGCTGATGGACGTGGCGGGCGATGCGCAGACGCTGGCGGCGGCGCTGCATCACAGCGCATTCAATTTCGCCAATGCGCTGGGTCCGTGGCTGGGCGGGCTGTCGATCGCGGCGGGCTATGGCCTGGTATCGACCGGCTGGATCGGCAGCGCACTGGCGCTGGGCGGCCTTGCCATATTCCTGACCGCCATCGCGATCGACCGGCGGCCGGGCAGCGCTGTGCTGGCCCCGGCCGAATGACATCATTCCGGAAAATATGATAGGACAGCACGGCTGACACTTTGCAGCCGATCGCAATGTCGTTATAAGGTGGCGCAATAATATAACAGGAGGATGCCGGGCGTTCCTTGGCTTTACGGATTTCGTCCATGGCACCGCCTCCTACCCTTCCCCCCGCACGGCCGCACAGCCTGGCCGAGGATGGCTATGCCATCGCCATCGGTTGCGCCTTCATCGCCATGGGGCTGATGCTGCTGAAGGCGGCCAATCTGGTGACGGGCGGCATGGCGGGGATCGCGCTGTTGCTATCCTATCTGATCCCTTGGTCGCCCGCCGTCCTGTTCATCCTGATCAACATCCCCTTCTTCCTTTTTGCGGGGCGGGCGATGGGGCTGGCCTTTGGCCTGAAAACCCTGTTCGCCAATGTCGCGATCATGGGCGTGGGCGTCGCCATGCCGACCGCGTTGCAGATCGCGAAGGTCAATCCGGTCTTTGCCGCCCTGTTCGGCGGGTCGATCATCGGTTTCGGCATATTGGCCATCGCCCGCCATGGCGCGGGCGTGGGCGGCGTGGGTGTCGTCGCGCTGATCCTGCAGCGGTCGCGCGGATGGAATGCCGGGCGCACGCAGCTGATCTGCGACAGTTTGATCCTGATCGCGTCGCTGCCGGTGCTGACGACGGGGCAATTCTGGCTATCGGTGCTGTCCGCCATTGCGATGGATGCGGTTTTGATGGTGAACCATCGGCCCGGCCGCTATATCGGGCATTAACCCGTGCAGAGCGCATTCCCGGCGTCATCGCGCGCGCGCAGGGCGCTGACGGCGTCGCTGGCGGTGCGGGGGAAGCTGACCCCCTCCAGCGATCCACGCCCTTCGCACAGGTCCGCGCAGGCCATGTCGACCACGCCGGGCAAGGCCACCTGATCGCCATCATATTGCGCGACGACGATGCAGCGGTCGCCGCTCGTGAAATGCAGGATCAGCTTGTCGCCCGCGCGCCGTGCCGTCCCCTGCCCCCGGCAGCTCTGATCCTCACCGAAATTGGCCTGCAGGCCGAAGCGGAACGCCGCATCCTTGCCACCGGGCATGACGCATAGCAGGTCACGGCCAGCCTCATGACTGCGTCGGTACAGGCCCACGGGCGACGTCTTCGTCGCATCGACGATGGCGCCGCTTGCGATTGCGGCGCGCTCAAGCCCCGATACAGGCGCGCCGACGCCATCCGGCACGGCCTGCGTCGCCGCCGGATCCCGCTGACACGCGGCCAGCATCAGGATCAGCGCGACGCTAGCCCGCCGCATCGATGCCGGGGTCGACTGGCGTCAGGCCGTCCGTCCCGACCCGGCGAAAGAAGCAGGACCGCGCGCCGGTGTGACAGGTGGGACCAGCGGGCACCGCCTTCACCCAGACGGCGTCCTGATCGCAATCGATGCAGATGTCGCGCACTTCCAGCATATGACCCGACGTTTCGCCCTTTTTCCACAGCGACTGGCGGCTGCGCGACCAGAAATGGGCAAGGCCGGTTTCGACGGTCAGCGCAAGCGCCTGCGCATTCATATGTGCGACCATCAGCACGCCACCATCGACGGCGTCGGTCACCACGGCGGTGATCAGGCCGTTATCGTCATATTTGGGGTTGAGGGTCAGCCCCCGGTCGCGCGCATCGGTCATGCCGGGGCTATAGAACATCGCGGTGAAAAGTGGGAACCGCTTTTGCGTATCGCGCGGGCGAAAAGCGCGCCTGTGCCGTGGTAGAACAGGCCCCTTGTGACAGGGGAAATAAGCGAAAATGGGGCGATCGACGGGATCCGAACCCGCGACCTCCGGTACCACAAACCGGCGCTCTAACCAACTGAGCTACGATCGCCACGGGGGCTGTGCCCCTGAGAGAAGGGCCACATATGCGGCCGATCCCCAGTCGTCAAGCAATCAAAATGCAATGCAGAATTTTTCCTGCGATTACATGCCGGCAGCGCGCATCTGATCGCGTAATCGGGCCAGCGCCCTGTCCGACAGGCGCGGACGGCCGCTGGCGGGCTGGCCCTTGCGCAGGCGCGCCTTGTCCTTTTCGGGCGGATCAACGAAGCGCACGCGTACCGGCGCGTGACCCTGCGCCCGGATGCCCAGTTCATCGGCCGCGCCACGCGACAGGTCGATGATCCGCCCCTGCCCGGCAAAAGGCCCACGGTCGTTAACGCGGACAAGGATGGTCTTGCCGGTGTTGATCGCCGTCACCTCGACATAGCTGGGCAGCGGCAAGGTGGCGTGCGCGGCGGTGACCCATTTGGCGCGAAACTGTTCGCCATTGGCGGTGCGGTTGCCCGATTCCGACCCGTACCAGCTGGCATAGCCCAGCATGTCATAGGACGGATCGGCGACCGGAACATAGATGGTGCCGCGCACCTTATAGGGCGGGCCGATCTTGACGGGCGTGTCGCGCACCGGACGGAAATTACCGCCGCCACAAGCCGACAGCAACAGCGCGCAGGTCAGCGCAGAAATGATCCCCTTGGCCCTGCCCGTGCGTCCCGTCGTCATGGGGCCTGTCTAACCGGCCCGCTTAACGGGGTCGAGAGTTGGGCGTGAGAAAAGGAAGAGGTTGAAGGGTATGGCTGGCATGCGCGAACACGCGACCATATTCCGGGAGGGGGTTAGGGGGCTGGGCAGCGTTGCAAATGCCCACCCCGCTGCGACTAACGCGCTGCGCGCGCAAGTCTCGCTGCCCCTGCCGCAGGCGGGAAGGGAATGGCATCCCATCCATCCACATCGCATAAGAAAGGGACGAAGGCGCGTTTCGCCTTCGTCCCTTTCGCCTGTCGGCGTTCCGCGCCGCGAAGGGTGCCCCCTCTGTCGTCGCTCTACTCTCCAAAAAACTTCCGGCCGCGATGCCGGTATCCGGTCAAATGGTGGGCGCCCATATCGCTACAGGCGCCGCGCCCTTTAGTTGACCGAATCCTTGAGGCCCTTGCCAGCCTTGAACTTGGGCTGGGCCGAAGCCTTGATCGTCATGGTTTCGCCGGTGCGCGGGTTGCGGCCGGTCGAAGCCTTGCGCTGCGAAACCGAGAAAGTGCCGAAACCGACCAGGCGCACTTCGTCGCCCTTCTTCAGCGCGCCGGTGATGGCGTCGAACACGCCTTCGACCGCCTTGGTCGCGTCATTCTTGCTGAGGCCGCTGCTTTCAGCAACTGCGCTGATAAGATCCTGCTTGTTCATGCCTTGGGAACCCCCTTGTGCTGTTTGGTTGTATTAGGAATCGCGGCGTAGGGGGCGCAATAAGGCCCGGAATCCTACGCCTGTCAAAGGGAAAGCGACAAATCCGTCCGCGCGCGCCGAATTTTGCGCCAGCCCGCGCATCGTCGCCAAAACCTGCGGATAACCGCCGCTTTCCCTGACCATCAATGCCGCAATGCAGCATCCCCATCGCGCGCCGCCAGATTGCTCGGCTGCGCGGCCAGGTCATCTTCCTCGGTCCAGGCGATCGCTTCGGGCGTCGACGCCAGCGCGCGCGCCAGCACTTCGTCGACGTGGGACACCGGCACGATTTCCAGACCTTCACGGATGTTGGCCGGAATTTCCGCTAGGTCTTTCTCATTTTCCTGCGGGATCAGCACCGTCTTGATACCACCGCGCAGCGCCGCGAGGAGCTTTTCCTTGAGGCCGCCGATGGGCAGGACGCGCCCGCGCAGGGTGACTTCCCCGGTCATCGCGACATCCTTGTGCACCGGAATGCCGGTCAGCGTCGACACGATGCAGGTCACCATGCCGATGCCCGCCGACGGTCCATCCTTGGGCACCGCACCTTCGGGCAGGTGGATGTGGATGTCCTTGCGGTTGAACAGGCTGGGCTTGATGCCATAGCCGGGCGAGCGCGCCTTTACGTAGGAGAAGGCGGCCTGCACCGATTCGTTCATGACCTCGCCCAGCTTGCCGGTCGTCTTGATCGCGCCCTTGCCGGGCACGGTGACCGCTTCGATGGTCAGAAGTTCGCCGCCGACTTCGGTCCAGGCAAGGCCCGTCACCGCGCCGATCTGATCCTCTTCCTCGCCAACGCCATGGCGGAATTTGCGCACACCGGCAAATTCGTCGAGATTGTCGGGCGTTATGACGATCTTTTCATAAGCGCCTTCAAGGATTTTGCGCAGCGCCTTGCGCGCCAGACGCGCGACTTCGCGCTCCAGCGTGCGGACGCCCGCTTCACGGGTATAGTAGCGGATGAGGTCGCGGATCGCCTCTTCCGTTACTTCGAACTCGCCATCCTTCAGACCATGCGCCTCGATCTGCTTGGCGATCAGATGGCGCTGAGCGATTTCGACCTTTTCATCCTCGGTATAGCCTTCCAGCCGGATGATCTCCATGCGGTCGAGCAGAGGTTGCGGCAAATTCAGCGAGTTAGCCGTCGTCACGAACATGATGTCCGAAAGATCGACGTCGATTTCCAGATAATGATCCTGGAACTTGCTGTTCTGTTCGGGGTCCAGCACTTCGAGCAGGGCGGACGCCGGATCGCCCCGGAAATCCTGACCCAGCTTGTCGATTTCATCGAGCAGGAACAGCGGGTTCATCGTGCCCGCCTTTTTCAGGTTGGTGACGATCTTGCCCGGCAGCGAGCCGATATAGGTGCGGCGGTGACCGCGAATTTCGGCCTCGTCCCGCACGCCGCCCAGCGACTGGCGCACGAATTCTCGGCCGGTGGCCTTCGCGATGCTGCGGCCCAGCGACGTCTTGCCCACGCCCGGCGGGCCGACGAGGCACAGGATCGGACCTTTCAGCTTGTTGGTACGCGCCTGAACCGCCAGATATTCGATGATCCGGTCCTTGACCTTTTCCAGTGCGAAATGGTCCTGATCCAATATGTCCTGCGCTTTTTTCAGGTCATTCTTGACCTTGCCCTTCTTGCCCCATGGCAGGCCGAGCAGAACGTCGAGATAGTTGCGGACCACCGTGGCTTCGGCCGACATGGGCTGCATGCCCTTGAGCTTTTTCAGCTCCGCCGTGGCCTTGGCGCGGGCTTCCTTGCTGAGCTTGGTCTTGGCGATCTTTTCGGTGAGTTCGGCGAGTTCGTCACCTTCCTCACCCTCACCATTGCCCAGCTCCCGCTGAATGGCCTTGAGCTGTTCATTGAGATAATATTCGCGCTGGGTCTTTTCCATCTGGCGCTTCACGCGGCCGCGAATCTTCTTTTCGACCTGCAGCACGCCCAGTTCGCCTTCCATGAAGGCGAACACCATTTCGAGGCGCTTGACCGGATCGGCCTCGACCAGCAGCGACTGCTTGTCGGAGACCTTGACGTTGATGTTGGCGGACACGGCGTCGGCAAGGCGGCCGGCATCCTCGATCTCACGCAACTGCACCGGGGTTTCGGCGGGAAGCTTCTTGTTGAGCTTCGCGTAATTTTCGAACTGTTCGGCGACCGAGCGCATCAGCGCGGCGGCTTCCGGTCCTTCGGCGGCGATTTCCTCGACATCATGGACATTGGCGATCAGGTAATTGTCGCGCGTTTCCATAGAATCGAGCTGGGCGCGATGCTTCCCCTCCACCAGCACGCGCACGGTGCCGTCGGGCAGCTTCAGCAATTGCAGCACGATGGCGATGACGCCGGTGTCGTAGAGCGAATCGCGGCCCGGATCATCCTCCGCAGGGTCCAGCTGCGATACGAGGAAAATTTCCTTCGATCCTTCCATCGCGGCTTCCAGCGCAGCGACGCTCTTGTCGCGGCCCACGAACAGCGGGACGATCATCTGCGGGAAGACGACGATGTCGCGCAGCGGCAGAAGGGGATATTGCACAGTCATTCAGTCTCCGGGGCCGATGCGAAGCGGCCCTCTCCTACGGTTCATCGCCATTATGGTGATGCCCGTCGCGGCAATCAATCGGCCGATGTCATAATGGTGAAACGATGAACCAAAGATGATGATCCATCATTTGTGAAATGTGCCGTCGCGCATTTCGGTAGCGGCAACAGCCCCCCTCCCCGCCCGGCCACGATGTACGCGGCGGGACAGGCGGAAGGGCTCGCGCAATCCTTCCCGATCAGAAAGGCAGCTTGAAGCCGGGGGGCAGCGGCAGGCCAGCGGTCATCTTGCTCATTTCGGCATTGCTGACTTCATCGGCCTTCTTGCGCGCATCGTTGACCGCCGCGGTGATCAGGTCTTCCAGCATCTGCTTTTCCGACGGGGCAAGCAGGCTGTCGTCGATCGACACGCCAAGGATGCGCCCCTTGGCCGATGCCTTTACCTTGACCAGACCGCCGCCAGCCGCGCCTTCGACTTCCAGATTGTCGAGATTGTCCTGCGCACGCTGCAATTCTTCCTGAACACGGCTCGCCATGCCCAATATGTCGTTCAAATCCTTCATATCTTACGCACTCCATCGTTCGGGCTGGTCGGGTTCGACCAACACCGCGTCGGGGAAAGCGGCCATCGCCGCCTTGACCACCGGGGTTTCCAATATTTCCGCGCGGGCTTCCGCCTTTTCGGCCTGTTCCTGCTGGTGCAGGGTCGCTTCGCCGCCGCTTTCTTCCAGCCGCACGGTCCATTTCATGCCTGGCGTTGCGGCGTTGAGCGCCTGCGTGAGGTCACGCTTGAAATCGCCCTGCGGCCAGTCATGGGTCAACCGTACCGCCAGATCCGGTGGGTCGAGCGCCACCAGTGCCGCGCAATCGTTCAGGAAATTCGCCAGAGACGGCTTCTGCCTGTCGATCAGCGCCACCAGTTCCTGCATCGTGCGCGGCAACATGGCCGACGGTTCGGCGGATGGACCGTCCTGTCCAACACCCGGCGACGCGAGCGTGGCGCCGGTTCCGCCACCTTCACGCAGCAACCGCGCCAGTTCGCCGGGGTCCGGCATGGTCGCGGCGTGCATGACGCGCAGCAGCGCCATTTCGCAGCTTTCGATGGGCAGGACGGCGCCCGCCACTTCATCATGCCCCTTCACCAGCAGCTGCCACAGGCGATGCAGCGGCGCAAAGCCAAGCTGCGATGCCCAGTCGGCCAGCGCTTCCCGCTCCTCCGCCGACTGACCGGGGCTGGCGATGTCGCGCCCGGCCTTGACCAGCGTCACGGCGTGGGTCAGTTCCATCAGACCGCGCATCAGCGACAGCGGCTCCACGCCCAGCGCATATTGATCGCGCACCGCGCCCAACAGCGCGGCGGTGTCCCCCTCCAGCAGCAGGCCCAGCAGGCGCCGTGTGGAACCGCGATCCGACAGGCCCAGCATGTCGCGCACCTGCGCGGCGGTGACCATCGGCGCGCCGCCATCCTCCCCATCCGGCCCCATTTCCGCATGGGCGATCGCCTGATCGAGAATGGACAGGCCATCGCGCGCCGATCCTTCGGCCGCCTGCGCGATCAGCGCCAGCGCATCGGGTTCGGCCGCCACGCTTTCCGCCTCCACCACATGGGTGAAATGCGCGGCCAGCAATTCTGCGGGAATGCGGCGCAGGTCGAAACGCTGGCAACGGGACAGCACCGTCACCGGCACCTTGTTCACTTCGGTCGTCGCGAACAGGAATTTCACATGGGCGGGCGGCTCCTCCAGCGTCTTCAACAGCGCGTTGAAGGCGTTTTTGGACAGCATGTGCACTTCGTCGATGATGTAGATCTTGTAGCGCGCGGACACGGCGGCATAGCGCACAGCCTCGATAATCTCGCGCACGTCGTCCACGCCGGTATGGCTGGCGGCGTCCATTTCCACGACGTCGATATGCCGCCCCTCGGCAATGGCGACGCAGGGTTCGCATACACCGCACGGATCGATGGTGGGACCGCCCTGGCCGTCCGGACCGACGCAATTGAGCGCCTTGGCGATCAGGCGGGCGGTGGACGTCTTCCCCACCCCGCGCACGCCGGTCATCAGGAAAGCATGGGCCAGACGGCCGCGTTTGATGGCGTTGCCCAGCGTTTGGACCATCGCGTCCTGCCCAATCAGTTCGCGAAAGCTGCGCGGTCGATATTTGCGCGCAAGGACGCGATAGGGCTGCTGGGAATCGGACATGGTCATCGTCTAGCCGTTCAGACGGCCATTGTCGAAGCTGGATGATGTTTGAAAAGTAGGAGCCGGAACGACCCGTGACGAAATCACTGTGGCTGCTTCCGTCAGGACCTGACCCGGTTCGCGACGATCACGTCCGCCCGACTCCCGGCGCGGCATATGCAGAAGTGACGCGACGATGGCAAGGCCTCTTGCGCAAACTCCGTTCGTTTCGAGCCTGTCGAGAAACGACTGGCGAAGACTTCTCGATTTCGCTCGAAGCGAACGGAGTCCATGCTTACTCCAGCCCGCTCTTCTGTGCCTTCGCGACGAAGGCCAGCGCGGCTTTGGCGGTTTCCGCAATCGCCGCCTCCGCCTTTTTCGCGTCGACGGTCGGCCGGTCCAGATAGACGGCCAGAATATATTCGTCCCCCGCAGGCGATTTCACCAGCGCGACGTCATTATAGGCGGTGCCGCAGGTGCCGGTCTTGCTGCCCGACGTCCATCCTTCGGGCAGGCCCGCCTTGATCCGGTGGTCGCCGGTGCTGCTGGCGTTGAACCATGTGCGCAGCCGATCCGCGCTGTCGCCCTGCATATCCTTGAAGAACAGCCGCCCCATCAGCCCGGCCATGGCAGCGGGCGACGTCGTGTCGCGCTCATCCCCTTCCGCATTTTCGTTGAGCGCGGGTTCGTTGCGGTCCAGCCGCGTCACGCTGTCGCCATGGGCGCGGATGAAGGCGGTCAGCCCCTCCGGCCCGCCCAGCATCGGCAGCAGCAGATTGGCGGCGCTGTTGTCGCTGACCTCCACCGCCGCCTGCGCCAGTTCGGCCATGGTCATGCGGCCGCGCTTCAGGTTCTTCTTCACCACCGGCGCATAGTCGAGAATATCGTCCTTGCCGAAGGGGATGGTCCCTTCCAGCCCGAACTTGCCCCCTTCCGCGCCGATCAGCACGGCAGCGGCCAGCGGCGCCTTGAAGGTCGAGCACATGGCGAACCGTTCGTCCCGGTTGAAGCCCAGCAGCAGCGCGCCCGATTTATCGACCAGCGCGACGCCCAGCCGCCCGCCGGTTTCCTTTTCGATCTCCGCCGGATTGCGCGCATCCGCCAGCGCCGATTGCGGCACCAGATAGCGCGGCGCGGCGGGCATCAGCGAATCGAGGCGGCCGGTCGGTACCGGCTCCCTGGGCGGGGCCTTCTTGTCGGCGGCCAGCGACGGCGCGGCCAGCAGAGACGCGGCCAGCAGACACGGGGCGGCGAACGCGATGGTCAGTTGCTTCATGTCGAAATCACATGCCCTGCATATTGTTGAATTCACCGGGGATATGCACGGTCAGCCCGTCCAGCGTCCCATCCAGCACGATCTGGCACGCCAGGCGGCTGGTGCGGGTCGCGGCGGCGGCAAGGTCCAGCATATCCTCTTCATCCTCGGTTGCGCGGGGCAGTTTCGGAAAATCGGCAGCGTCCACAATGACATGACAGGTGGAACAGGCCATCTGCCCTTCGCATGTCCCCTCCAGCGGCTGGCCCGCCGCCTGCGCAACTTCCAGCAATATCGCACCAGCGGGCGCGTCCACCTCCTGCCGTCGTTCGCCATCGGCGCTGATGAAGGTGACCCTGGTCATAGATTGCGTGCGCTCCCTTTTACGGCGCCGCTTGTACGGCTGCCGCCTCATTCAATTCCGTTGCAGCCCTCTCCAAATCCTGCGCGGTGGTGTAACGGCCAAAGCCGATCCGCACCGATCCGCGCGCCTGTGCGTCTGTCAGGCCCAGTGCGCGCAGCACATGGCTAGGCCGTCCGGACCCGCTTGCGCAAGCGCTGCCGAGCGAAAAAGCAACATTGCGGCAATGGGACAACAGTCGCGCGCCGTCGATCCCGTCGCGGCGGAGGTTAAGGTTGCCGGGATAACGCTGGGTTGCAGCGCCGTTGAGCGTCCAGTCGGAAAAGAGCGTGCGGGCCAGCAGCGACAGGCCGTGAATATGGGTGCGATCCTCTTCGGCGCGGTCCCGCATCAGTCTGGCCGCGATGCCGAACCCGGCGCATAGCGCGGGCGGCAGGGTGCCGGACCGCAGTCCGCCTTCCTGCCCCCCGCCATGGATCAGCGGCGCGGGCCGCACCCCATCGCGCAGCCATAGCGCGCCCACGCCCTTTGGCCCATGGATTTTATGCGCGCTGATCGCGACCATATCGACATTGGCGGGGATCGGCACCCGGCCATAGCCCTGCACCGCGTCGCACAGGAATAATGCGCCCGCCCGGTGCGCCAGGTCGGCCAGCGCCTCCACCGGCTGGATCACGCCGATCTCATTATTCACCAGCATTGCGACGACGAGTGAGACAGTCGGCACGATGGCGCGCGCGGCGGCATCCAGATCGACGATGCCGCCCGCATCGACCGGCAATATCGTGACCCTGCGACCGGACCGGGCCAGCACCTCCACCGTGTCCAGCACGGCGGCATGTTCGGTCGCGATGGTCACGATGTCGCCGGGCGGCGCGCCCTGTATCGCGATATTGAGCGCTTCGGTCGCGCCCGATGTGAAGATCAATTTCCCGCCCGATGGCAGCAATCGTGCGACTTCATCGCGCGCCACCTCCACCTGCGCGGCGGCAAGGCGGCCTGCGCGATGGGCGCTGTGCGGATTGGCGAACTGATCGCGCAGCAGCGGCACCATGGCATCGAACGCTTCTGGCGCGAGCGGCGTCGTCGCCTGATAATCCAGATAAATCAATTCTTTGCTTTCTCAGCCATGGCGACCCATGCGGCGATGAAACTGTCCACTTCGCTGTCGCTGGTCTGCGGGCCGAAGCTCACCCGGACGACTTCCGACGCCGCCCTGTCGTCCCACCCCATCGCGCCCAGCACATGGCTGGTCTTGAGCGATCCGGACGAACAGGCGCTGCCCGCCGACACCGACATCCCCTTCATGTCGAACTGGATCAGCTGGGCGCGGGCCGACAGGCCGGGCATGCGGTAACTGGCGATAACGGGCAGGCGCGGCGCATCCCGCGCGACGATAACGCCGCCCGCCGCCTCCACCGCCGCGTCCAGCCGCGCGCGCATGGCGGCGGCACGCGGCAGCCAGTCCTCCCGTGCATCCAACGCAGCCGCCATGGAGAGGATCGCAGGCAGATTTTCAGTGCCCGCGCGATAGCCCTGTTCCTGCCCGCCGCTCGGCTCGATCAGCGTCAGGTCGCGGATCAGCAGAGCGCCGATGCCCGGCGGCCCGCCAAATTTATGCGCGCTGATGGCGATCATATCCGCATCGGGCAACGGCAGCTTGCCCGCGCTCTGGGCGCAGTCGGCGAACAGGATCGCGCCGTCGCGATCGATCCGGTCGAGCGGCTGGATCACGCCGGTCTCATTATTGACATGCTGTATGGCGATGATCGCCCCGGCCAGATGGTCCGACATCTGGACGATCCCGCCGCCATCCACCACCAGCCGTTCCGCCCCCTTCGTCACGCGCAGCACGGCGTCATGTTCCACCGGCGATGTAACGATCCGGCCCGCCTTCGTGCGGGTCAGGGCGATGGCGATGGCCTCGCTCGCGCCGGAGGTGAAGAGGACGTACCCGTGCCAGCCCAGCGCCGCCGCGATGCGTTTGCGCGCATCTTCCAGCGTGGCGCGGGCGGCGCGGCCATCGGCATGGGGGCTGGATGGATTGGCCCAGCTGGCCATCGCCCCCACCATCGCGGCCTGCGCCTGTGGCAGCATGGGGGTGGTGGCGGCATGATCGAGATAAAGGCGTGTGGCGGCCAAGCGGCATTACTCATTGATTGCGGAAATGGCGGCGGCATCTATATAGGCGGATTGCCGCGTTGCGCCAGCATGAAGCATCATGCCTGCGCACCGGCCCCCATCCGCCGTTCCGAAAGGGCGGCCCAGAATCATAACAGGTGCCATGCCCGACGTCATTTTCCCCGGACCCGAAGGTCGTCTCGAAGGCCGTTTCAGCCCCCCGCCCCGCCCGCGCGCGCCGGTCGCCATGATCCTGCACCCGCATCCGCAGGGCGGCGGCACGATGAACGACCGCATCACGCAGGCGCTGTACAAGACCTTCGTGAAGCGGGGCTTTGCTGTGCTGCGCTTCAATTTCCGGGGCGTGGGCCGCAGCCAGGGCACGTTCGACAATGGCATCGGCGAACTGAGCGACGCCGCAGCGGCGCTCGACTGGGTGCAGAGCTTCCATCCCGAAGCGCAGACCACCTGGATCGCGGGCTTTTCCTTCGGCGCGTGGATCGGCATGCAGCTGTTGATGCGTCGCCCGGAAATCCGCGGCTTCATCTCGGTCGCGCCGCCCGCCAACATGTACGACTTTTCCGTCCTCGCGCCCTGCCCGTCTTCGGGCATCATCGTGCAGGGGACGTCGGACGAAGTGGTGACGGCCAGCGCCGTGCAGAAGCTGGTGGACAAGCTGCGCACGCAGAAGGGCATCACCATCCATCATGACGAAATTCGCGGCGCGAACCATTTCTTCGAACATGAACTCGACCAGCTGATGAAGTCAGTCGACAATTATCTCGACATGCGCCTGTCGCCGGATTCGCCGATCCGTTGAGATCGACCCGATAGCTGGCACAGCAAAAGGGCAGCCGCTGGCTGCCCTTTTTTTG
>NZ_JBMDWL010000068.1:0-8694 GCF_048594625.1 Sphingobium sp. | reverse complement strand
TGCGCGCGGGCGGTGCGGGCGGCGGGATCGCAAGCACGGCTGGTGGGCGTGGGTGGATCGCGGCTGGCCATCGCGTCGATCAAGGCGGGGGCGGTGGACGGAACTGTCTGCTTCAAGCCCGAAGCGCTGGGCGCTCTGGCGTTCGAGGCGCTCCATCGCGCGGCGCAGGGACATAAGGCGGGCGAGCGGTTCCTGACCTATCCCATCCCCGCCGTGACGCGGGCCAATGTCGATGCGTGCGTGGGGCAGTGGTGATGACGCCTGTCCTGACATTGCAGGGGCTGACCAAGACTTTCCCCAACGGCACCATGGCGTTGAAGGGCGTGGACATGGCCGTCATGCCGGGGACGGTACATGGCTTGCTGGGCGCCAATGGCGCGGGCAAATCGACGCTGATCAAGATATTGGCAGGCGCCATGCCGCCGAGCGGCGGGCGGATCATATGGCGGGGGGAGGATCGCCGCTGGAGCGGACCTGCCGCGCCAAAGGCGACGGGGATCGCGACGATCTATCAGCATGTGCCGTTGGTCCCCACCCTGTCGGCAATGGAGAATATGCTGCTGGACCGGGGCGGGATGTGGCGCGGCGACCGGGCGATGCAGGCGAAAGTGCTGGCGGCGCTGGCCGATATGGGCGATCCCTTTGCCGCCGACGCGCTGGTGCAGGATCTGCCCATCGGCAAGCGGCAGATGATCGCCATCGCCGCCGCCATCGCCGCCGACGCGCAGCTGATCATCATGGACGAACCGACCGCTTCGCTGGCCGGGGATGAGCGCGACAATGTCTATGCGACGATCCGGCGATTGAAGGCGGAGGGACGGACGGTCCTGTTCATTTCGCATTTCATCGATGAGATCATGGCGCTGACCGATACTGTCACCGTGTTGCGCGACGGGCGGGCGGTGCTGGATGCGCGGACGGCGGACCTCAACGAAACCGACATTGCCGATGCCATTGCCGGACGGTCGGTGGCGGCGCTGCATCGCGACGGACGGGTGCGGGCATTTGGCGATATGGTGCTGGATGTGCAGGGGCTGGCGTCGCCTACCCTTGCGCCGACCGACCTGAGCGTGCGGGCGGGCGAGATTGTCGGCATAGCGGGCCTGCTGGGATCGGGGCGCAGCGAATTGCTGCATGCGATTTTCGGGGCGGATGGCGCAGCGCAGGGTGACATATTCCTGAACGGCGTGCCGGTGCAGAGGCGGACCGACGAGGCGGTGATGGCCGGGATCGCGCTGGTGCCGGAGGATCGGGCGAAACAGGGCTATGTGCCGTTGCTGTCGCTGGCCGACAATATCGCGCTGGGCGACGATCTGGGGATGATGCAGGCGCCGGGGCGCGAGCGGGCGGAGGCGGAGGCGGCGATCGCGCGGCTGGCCATCAAGACGCCCGGCCCCGATGCGCTGCCCACCCAATTGTCGGGCGGCAATGCACAGAAGGTGGTGATCGCCAAATGGCTGAAGGATCGCACCCGATTGCTGATGCTGGACGAGCCGACGGCAGGCATCGACATCGGCGCGCGGACGGACATTTTGCGGCTGGTCCGGCAATTGGCCGACGATGGCCTGCCGGTATTGCTGGTGTCGTCCGAGTTCGAGGAACTGATCGCCATCTGCGACCGCATATTGGTGATGCGCGACGGAGCCGTGGTGGCGCAGGTCGATCCGGCCGCGATCAGCGAAACCGACCTGATATTGGCGGCCGGGGGTAGCCGGGCAGCATTTTCTGAAGGGATGATGGCATGAGCGGGCAGGATTGGCGCCGCCTGTTGAGCCTGCGCGAAGCGGGCGTCTATTATGCGCTGGCGCTGCTGATCGCGGCGCTGGCGGGGATCGCGGCGAGCCGGGGGCTGCCCGCTTATATATCGGGGCAGAATCTGGGCAATATCGCCTATCAGGCGTCGCTGGTCGGGATCATGGGCGTCGCCATGACGGTGATGCTGATCACCGGCGCGTTCGACCTGTCGGTGGCGTCGGTCGCGGCGCTGGCCGCCGCCGTGCTGATCGCGCTGGCGGGGCAGGTCGGGTTTCCAGCGGCTGCGGTCGCGGCGCTATGCACGGCGGGCGCGATCGGGCTGCTGAACGGAGCCATCGTGCAGTTTGTCGGCATCAACGCGTTTATCGTGACGCTGGGGACGTTGACGGCGGTGCGGGGGCTGGTGCTGATCCTGACCGACGGGCGGTCGCTGATGGTCGAGCGGCCGGAGGTGCTGACGCAGATGCTGGCGTTTGAAAGCGGGCGGGTTTCGGCCTTCTGGCTGCTGCTGGTGATCGGCGCGGCGTTGCTGGGTTATGCGCTCGCGCGACGACGGGTGAGCTCGGCGGTTGGCAGCGTGGTGCTGTTCGGCTGTGCGGCCTTTGCCGGGCGGGATTTCACATTGGCCGCGCCCGTCATCTATCTGGCGCTGTTTACCGCGCTGGTCGGCTTCGTGCTGCGCTTCACCGTCGTCGGGCGGCGGGTCTATGCCGTGGGCGGCAATGCGGAGGCGGCACGGCTGTCGGGCATCAACGTCAACGCCTATCGGATCGGGGCGTTTGTGCTGTCGAGCGTGGCGGCGGGCTTTGCCGGGATATTGTTCGCCTGTCGTCTGGGCGCGATCAACCCGACCGCCCTGCAGGGAGCGGAGCTGACGGTGATCGCCGCAGCGATTTTGGGCGGCACGTCGCTGTTCGGCGGCGCGGGCAGCGTCGTGAAGACGGTGGTGGGCGCGCTGTTGCTGTTCACGCTGACCAACGGGTTCAACATCCTCAATCTGGGGGCCAATTATCAGGGCCTGATCGAAGGCGTCGTCGTGGTCGCGGCGGCGGCCATCTATACCGTGGGCGCGGGACGGGCGCGGCGGACGAAGGGAGTGTCCGCATGAGCAAGCCGGTTTTGCGTGTCGCGGTGCGGCGGTTCGGGCCGTTCGAAAGCGCCATCGTCAAGCAGTTTGCCGATTTCTGCGCCGTGACCGGCGTAGATGCGGAGATCGATCCGGTAGCGATGGACCTGAACCCGTTGCATGAGGCGATCATCGGCAAGCGGGGCCTGGCCAAAGGCGACTGGGACATTGCCTTCATGGCGACGGACTGGCTGGCGGAGGCGCAGGCGGAGGGTCTGCTGGAAGACCTGACGCCGCATATGGCGCGGGCGCCCGTTGCCGATTTTCCCGAAGCCTGGTCCCCTTCGCTGACGAGCATGCAGCGCTTTGCCGGGGGTTATTGGGGCATGCCCTATCATGATGGACCGGAATGTCTGGTCTATCGCAAGGATCTGCTGGCGCAGGCGGGGCTGGACGTGCCGCAGACATGGGCGGATTTCCATGCGGCGGCGCGGGCGTTGCACCGGCCGGATGAGGAACGGTACGGCACGGTGCTGGCGCAGTTTCCGGATGGACATAACGGCTTTTACGATTTCTGCATCCATATCTGGTCGCGGGGCGGCGAGCCGTTCGGGGGGGATGGACGGCCGGATTTCACGTCGCCGCAAGCGCATGCGGCGCTGGATTATCTGCGGGCGCTGGCGGGGGATGCCGGAGCCGTTGCACCGGGTGCGCGGGCGCTGGACAGCGTGGCGTCGGGCATGCTGTTCGCGCAGGGCAAGGTGGCGATGATGGCCAACTGGTTCGGCTTTGCCGCCTATGCCGACACGGCGGAAGACAGCACGGTGCGGGGGTTGGTGGATGTCGCACCGCTGCCCGCCGGGCCGGGCGGGCGCAGCGTGTCGCTGAACGTCTTCTGGGTGTTGGGGATCGGCGCGGGTTCGCCGAACAAGGCGCTGGCATGGGATTTCCTGCGCCATCTGGCGAGCGCGCCGATGGACAGGCTGACCACCACGGAAGGGGCCATCGGCGTACGCCGGTCCAGCTGGAACGACCCGGAGATCAATGCCGCCATCCCCTATTATCATCGGCTCGACTGGTTGCATGAGCATGCGCGCGAAATGCCGCTGACCCCGCATCTGGCCGCCATTTCCCATGTGGTGGACGATATGCTGGGCAAGGCGATGACGAGCGATGCGCCGACGGCGGACCTGCTGGCGGCGGCGCAGGCGGCGGCGGAGACGATCGCATGAGCGCGCTGCGGCAAAGCTGGCCCATGCCGTCCGCGCCCCGACCCATCGTCATCATCGGCGCAGGCGGGATCGTGAAGGACGCGCATCTGCCCGCCTACGCCAAGGCCGGGTTCGCAGTCGCGGGGCTGTTCGACACCGATGTGGCGCCGGCAACGGCTCTGGCGGAGGCGTGGGATATTCCGACGGTCTTCGCGTCGCTGGAGGAAGCGGCGACGCAGGATGCGGTGTTCGATGTCGCCGCGCCGCCGGTTGCGCACCGGGCAATCCTGTCCGCCCTGCCCGAAGGGGCAAGCGTGTTGTTGCAAAAACCGATGGGCCTCAATCTGGAGGAAGCGCGTGCGATCCGGGCGGTGTGCCGGGACCGGAAGCTGAACGCCGCCGTGAATTTCCAGCTGCGCTATTCGCCGATGATGCTGGCGGTGGCGGATGCCATCGCGCGCGGCGACCTGGGCGAACTGGTGGAGATAGAGGTGCATCTGAACCTCGTCACGCCATGGCATCTGTTTCCGCACCTGAACGATAATCCACGGGTCGAGATCGTATCCCATTCGATCCATTATCTCGACACCATCCGGGCGCTGGTGGGCGATCCCGTCGGCGTGTTTGCGCGCAGCTATGGTCACCCGTCCAGTCCGCTGACCGACACGCGAACCAGCGCGATACTGGATTATGGATCGATGTTGCGGGTCACATTGTCGATCAACCATCATTATGATTTCGGGCGGCAGTTTCAAGACGCGGCCTTTCGCGTCGAGGGCACGAAAGGCGCAGCGATGGTGAAGCTGGGCCTGTTGCTCGATTACCCGACGGGCGAACCGGACGAATTGTGGATCGCCAACACCGGTGGGCCGTGGGAACAGGTGCCGCTGGAGGGGAGATGGTTCCCCGATGCCTTCGTGGGACCGATGGCGAACCTGCAACGCCATGCCGCCGGGGAAGACGCGCGGCTGGCCACCCAGGTCGAGGATGCGTGGCGCACCATGGCGCTGGTCGAAGCCTGTTACCAGTCCAATGCGCAGCCCGGCACGCCGATGACTGCTCTCGAGGGAGAATAGAGACGTGATCGACCTTTCGGGCAAGACCGCCCTTGTGACCGCCGCCGCCCATGGCATCGGGCGCGCATCCGTGCTGGCGCTGGTGCAGGCGGGCGCGCATGTGATCGCCACCGACATCGATGAAGGCGCGCTGGCCGATCTGGCGGGCGACAAGGTGGAGGTCGCGCGGCTGGACGTTTTGAGCAGGGATGCGATCGACGCGGCGGGGGCGCTGACCGGGCGGGCGGACATATTGTTCAACTGCGCGGGCGTGGTGCATGGCGGGACCGTGCTGGAAGCGTCGGACGAGGATCTGGATTTCGCCTATGCGCTGAACGTCAGGGCGATGACGCGGATGGTGCGCGCGGTGCTGCCCGGCATGATCGCGCGGGGCGACGGCGCGATCATCAACATGGCGTCGGTGGCGTCGAGCGTGAAGGGCGTGCCGAACCGGTTCGTCTATGGCGTGACCAAGGCGGCGGTCATTGGCCTGACCAAGGCGGTTGCGGCCGACCATGTGGCGCAGGGGGTGCGGTGCAACGCCATCTGCCCCGGCACGGTGGATACGCCGTCGCTGAACGCCCGGCTGGCGGCGCAGGGCGATTATGAAACGACGCGGGCGGCGTTTGTCGCGCGGCAGCCGATCGGACGGCTGGGCCGGGCGGAGGAGATTGCCGATCTGGTCGTCTATCTGGCAGGCGCGACCTATACCACCGGGCAGATCCACAATATCGATGGCGGCTGGACGATCTGATGCGGCGGATCGCGCTGTTGCTGCTGGCGTCCTGCGCTTTTGCGGGGACGGCGCGGGCCGAAAACTGGGTGCCGGGGTGGTTCGCCCCGGCCATCGGCTATGAACCCGCAATCAAGGATGCGCTGGGCCGCCCCTATCAGGACGAAACGGTGCGGCAGGAGGTGCGGGTCGGCACGACAGGCGCGACGATCCGGCTGCGGCTGTCGAACGAGCTGGGTGATGCGCCGCTGAGTATCGGCGGGGTGTCGGTGGTGCGGATCGATGCGGACGGGAAAGTCGTGGCGGGGAGTTTGCGCAGGCTGGCCTTTGCAGGGCAGCGGGGCGTGATCGTCCCGGCGCGGGCGCCGATGTTGAGCGACCCCCTGCCCTTTGCCGTGCAGGCGGGCGAAAGGCTGGCGGTCAGCGTCCATTATAGCGGTGAGGCGAAGGTCGCGGCGCATGCGCAGATGGTCGATGTCGCGGGACCGGGCGATCTGACCGATCAGGAGGAATTGCCCGCCCCTCACCGGGTGCGGGCGGGCGGGATCGTCAGCGCGGTCGAGGTGGACGCGGATCGGCACGCCGTGCTGGTGGCGTTCGGAGACAGCATTACCGAGGGCGCAGGCGCTTCGCCGGGCAAGGGGATGAGCTGGCCCGACCAGTTGGCGAAACTGCTGGCGGGGGACAAGGCCGGGCGGTGCTGGGCCATCGCCAATGCGGGGATCAGCGGCAATCGCCTGTTGCATGACGGGCGCGGTCCCAACGCGCTGGCGCGGTTCGACCGCGATGTGCTGTCAGTGCCGGGGGCGACCCATGTGGTGATGCTGGAAGGGATTAACGACATCGGCAAGGTGCGTCAGCCCGAACTGCAATATCAGCAGGTGTCGGCGGACCGGATCATCGGCGCGTACCGGCAGTTGCTGGCGCGGGCGAAGGCGCGCGGGCTGAAGGTCATTATCGGCACGTTGCTGCCCTATGAAGGGGCGGCCTATGCCGATGCGGCGGGCGAGGAACGGCGGCAGACCGTCAATCGCTGGATCAGGGACAATGGGCGATCCTTCGACGCGGTGATCGATTTCGATGCGGCCATGCAGGAGCCGGGACAGCCAAAGGTCATGCGGTTGAGCGACCAGATTGGCGACCATCTGCACCCCAATGATGCGGGCTATGCGCGGATGGCGGCGGCGGCTCTGCCGGTCGTGCTGGGACAGAAGGCGTGCGGGAAATGAGGGACAGGATCGTGGATCGGCGGCAATTCATCGGCGCTGCGGCGCTGGGCCTTGGCGGACTGGCGGCGCAGGGCGCGGCGGCGAAGGTTGGGGGCAAAGATCCGATAGCGCCGTTTCGGACGCCGTATAAATATCCCAGGCTGGTGCTGGCGGGATCGGGCGTCAAAGGCACGTTCGACGAAAAGCTGGTCGATTGCCCCTTCGTCTTTTCCCATGAGGGGCGGTTCTGCATGACCTATGTCGGGTGGGACGGCACGGGCTATCAGACCGGGCTGGCGGAGTCCGACGACCTGATCAACTGGCGGCGCAAGGGGATTATCCTCGCCCGCGATCCCGATGATCCGATTACGCGATATAATATCGCCACCGCATCGATATTGCGCGACAATGACCTGATGTCGCCGGGACGGCTGATCAAGGTGGACGGGCGCTATGTCTGCGCATGGCATGCCTATCCCAGCACAGGCTATGAAGCGGGACCGGCGGTCATTGGTCTGGCCTATAGCAAGGACCTGATCCACTGGGAGAAGACTGCGCCGATTCTGTTCCCCGATGGCGGCGCGCCGTGGGAGGAAGGCGGGCTGTACAAGCCATACCTCATGAAGGTCGGGCGGACCTATCATCTGTTCTACAATGCCAAGACCAAGGGCGAGCCGTGGCATGAGCAGACAGGCCTCGCGACATCCACCGACCTGAAACATTGGGTGCGGCATCCGGCCAGTCCGTTGTTGCGCAATGGAGCGAAGGGTTCGTGGGATGACCGCTTTGCCAGCGATCCGGTGGTGCTGCGCCATGGCGGGCAATGGGCGATGTTCTATTTCGGGCTGTCGACCGATGGCTATGCCCGCGACCTGCTGGCCGTTGGGGACGGGCTGACCGATTTCCGCAAGGTGGACGAGATATTGGTCGACCATGGCGCGCCCGGATCGGTGGACGAGAAATATGCGCACAAGCCATCGATCGTCTACGCCAAGGGCGCGCTGTACCACCATTATTGCGCGGTCAGCGGGAAATGGCCCAATGATGTGCGCGGGATTGCGGTGGCGCGGTCGGTGCCGTGGTAGGCTCTGACGCTTAACTTCGCACATTTCCCGCTGATTTTGACATTTATGTACGCGGGCTGGACATTTTATGTCGGTGGGATGTCAGCTGTTGGAAAGAGCCGGGGTGATGTTAGCGAAGGTGTGAGGGGTAGGACAGATTCGGTCGTCACCCCAGCGCAAGCTGGGGTCGTTGTGGGTCTGGCGCGTCATGGCCTGAGATCCCAGCTTACGCTGGGATGACGGGTTGGGGGCGCGTACTTCAGTTCGAACAGGGCGATGCCGTGGGGGGCCATCTGGCCATTCTGCCATTGGCCCTGCGCCAGTTTCGCGCCGGTCGGCGGGGTCAGCGGACGCGCTTCATGGCCATGGTTGATGACGATCAGGACGCGCTTGCCCTTGCCTGCGCGCTCGCTGATTTCGAGGTCTGGATGCGCGTTCGGGACGATCGGCTCTACCTTCGCCTCTGACAGCAAATGGTCGGCGAGTTGCTGCATCGGACCGGGCTCCAGCCATGCGCCGAGATAGGTGATGCGGCCCTTGCCGACTTTGCGCGAGACGATGGCGGGCCTGCCGTCGAGCCAGCCGCCCGGATTGTCGTAGGT
>NZ_JBMDWL010000067.1:0-19045 GCF_048594625.1 Sphingobium sp. | reverse complement strand
GCGGCAATGCTGGTATAGATTTCCACGACGGCAGAGCTGTCCGCATGCAGGGTATCGAACGGCCATATCGGCAGACGCCCCCGAAGCAGGTGGAGCAATCGCATCCCCGCAAAACTGGCCTTTGCCACCTGCGCCGCGCCGATTGCATCGTAAACGGTTGACGGCTTGCCGCCTCCGCCCGCGTTGTAACGCGCCTCGCAGACGCGATTATGCATGAAGTTCGCCTTCACGCCGTCCGCCTTGCCGAAATAGAAATGGCGGCGATGGGTAATCTCCAGCAGGCTCGCCGCGCCCAGATCGACGTCGTCGCAGACGGCATCGACATAGGCCCAGAAGGCTGGCCCATCCTGCGGAACTTCATCGCCCGGAAGGTAACCGCCACGCGCCACGAACGGCGGCGCAAAGCTGAAATCAAATCCGTAAAGCGTCGGCGCTTGTCCCGCCGTTTCGATCAGCCAGTCTGCCACCGCCCGTCGCGACCATAGTCCGCCGGGCGCGGGGGTCAGTCGTGGAGCATGGTCGTCATCATCGCATAGTGCGACGGCGATGCCCTTATGCCGCACACCCTTTGCTCCTGACCAGTCGATCGCCGCAAAGCGCGTAAAATGTGCGGTCACGCGCCGCTACGTTCTGCGCGCAGGCGGTCCCAATGGGCGATGCGTTCGGCAATACGTGCCTCGAAACCACGATCGGTCGGCCTGTAGAAGGTCTGGGGCGTCATTTCTTCGGGCCAGTAATTCGCGCCTGAAAACCCATCCGCCGCATCATGGTCATATTGATAGCCCTTGCCGTAACCAACCTGCTTCATCAGCTTCGTGGGCGCGTTGACGATGTTCATTGGCGGCATCAGAGATCCGGTATCGCGCGCCGATTTGAACGATGCCTTCATCGCTGCGTATCCGGCGTTCGATTTGGGAGCGGTGGCGCAGTAAATGCACGCCTGGACGATCGCCAGTTCGCCTTCGGGGGACCCCAGAAATTCATAGGCATCCTTCGCCGCCAGACATTGCACGACCGCCTGCGGATCGGCGAGGCCAATATCTTCGGTCGCAAAACGCACCAGTCGCCGCAGCACATAGAGCGGTTCCTCACCAGCGGTCAGCATCCGCGCCAGATAGTAAAGCGCTGCTTGCGGGTCTGATCCGCGCAGCGACTTATGCAATGCGGAAATCAGGTTGTAATGCCCCTCTCGATCCTTGTCATACACCGCCACCCGGCGGTGCAGCAGGGCGGACAGGCTGGCTGGGTCCAGCGGCGTGGGAATATCGATCGAATAGAGCGTTTCGACCTGATTGAGCAGAAAGCGCCCGTCACCATCAGCGCTGGCGATCAGTGCTTCGCGCGCCGGGGCATCGATGGGGATAGGCCGCCCAACCAGCGCTTCTGCCCGTTCCAGCAATTGCTCCAGCGCGCCTGCATCCAGTCGTCGCAGGATCAGCACCTGCGCTCGCGACAGCAAGGCCGCATTCAGCTCGAAACTTGGATTCTCCGTGGTGGCGCCGACCAGCGTAACGGTGCCATCCTCGACAAACGGCAGGAAACCATCCTGCTGCGCACGATTGAACCGATGGATTTCGTCCACGAACAAAAGCGTCTTATCGCCGTGCCGCGCCGCATCCTTTGCGCTGGCGAACAGCTTTTTAAGGTCCGCCACGCCGGAGAAGACGGCAGATATGGGAGCGAACCGCATGCCGACCGCACTTGCCAGCAACCGGGCCGTCGTGGTCTTGCCGGTGCCGGGCGGTCCCCAAAGGATGATGGATGACAGCCGCCCCGCCGCGACCATCCGCCCGATCGCGCCTTCAGGCCCTGTCAGATGCTCCTGTCCGACGACCTCGCCCAATGTACATGGGCGCAGCCGGTCGGCCAGCGGCGCATTGTCCGCTGCAGCATTGGCGACAGTAAAATCATCGGAAGCGAACAGATCGGTCATCGCATCCGATATAGGATATGTGCGGAATTATGGAACAGGGCTGGACCGTGGTGCCAAACCCTGCGCTCGTTGCCGGATGACGCGCAGATAGGTATCGACCAGCGCCTGATTGACCTGATCCCAGCCATTGCGTTCCGCCCGCAACTGCGCGGCGGCACCCGCCGACTGGCGTGCGCCTTCGTCCAGGCAATAGGCCTGCAACGCATCCGCGAAATCGCCGATCGCGCCCGGACGGATCAATCGTCCGGTAACGCCTTCCGTCACCAGGCTCTCGCTACCTGTGGCGCGCGCTGCAACCGTGGGCAGTCCGCACGCCATGGCTTCTAATGTGACGTTGCCAAAGGTTTCCGTAACTGATGGATTGAACAGCATGTCCATGGATGCGACCGCGCGGCCCAGTTCTGGACCTTTCTGAAATCCGGTAAAAGCGGCGTCCGGCAACCGGTTCTGGAACCATTCCCGCGCCGGGCCTTCGCCCACCACCAGTACCTTGTGCTTCACCTGTCGCGCTGTCAGCTGGTCTATCGTATCGGAAAAAACGTCCAACCCTTTTTCCATCACCAGCCTGCCGATAAAGCCGATGGCGGGCACATCGTCCACGATGCCCAGCGACCGCCGCCAGTTCAGGTCACGACGACCGGGATTGAAAATCTCCTTGTCGATGCCGCGCGTCCATATGCCGACATCATAGTTCATGCGCTGCTCGCGCAATAGCTGCGCCATGGATTCGGACGGTGCGACGATTGCATCGCACCGGCGATAGAAGCGGCGCAAAACGCCTTCGATCACCGGCTCCAGAAAGGCCAGACCATAATAGCGCGGATAGGTTTCGAACCGGGTATGCACGGAAGCGACAGTGGGCAGGCCGCGCGCCCGCGCCCAGCTGAGCGCCCTGTGACCCAACGGATCGGGGCTGGACAGATGGACGATATTGGGTGCGAAGGCCGCCACATCACGGCGTACCTGCGCCGACATGCGATAGGGGACGCGATATTCCTTGCGACCCGGTACGGGGAATGATGGCGTGCTGACCAACTCTCCCGCCGGTTCGAAAGCGGGCGTATTCGTCGTGGGCGAATAGACGCGCACGGTCGCGCCCTGCTTCAACAAATAGGAAACGAAGCGGTTGAGCGCCTGATTGGCGCCATCCCGCACATAATTATAGTTGCCGCTGAACAGGGCGACACGCAGGCCGGTAGCATTCATCACCGCCCCTTAGCCCAACATCGGCAAAAACCCAAGGAACCCTATGCCGCTTTGGGCATTTTGCCCATGTTGATGTCGAGTAACGGCCGACGCGGCATGCGCCCGGACAGGAGAGGATGCCCAATGACCAAGACATTCCGTAAGGGGACGCGGGTCAAGTGGAATTGGGGGCAGGGCGTCGGCCGAGGGCGCATCGCGGAGCGGTTCGAACGCCATGTGGAGCGTGTTATCGAAGGTGCCCGTATCCGACGCAACGGTTCCCCGCGCGATCCCGCCTATCTCATCATGTCCGATAATGGCGGCGAAGTGTTGAAGCTGCGCTCGGAACTCAGCGCCGCCTGATTGCGGGATAACGGATCTCCTCCAGATACCATTATGCATCGACCGGCCATCGCGCGGGTGGTGAAAAGCTGTCATGGATGCACAATGACCGCTATTTCCATGACCATCGATGCCCTGCTCGTCGGACAGCCGCTGCCTTTTCGTGGCGATGATTATAGCGCGATTGCCAAACGGCCCGTGGCAGGACCGGTTCGTGTCGGTTGGGACGGGTTTGAAAACGACATGGTGGCCGACCGCGTCCATCATGGCGGCTGGGACAAGGCGATCCACCTCTACCCTCAGGATCATTATGACTGGTGGCGGGAACGTAAGGGCGATCATCCGCTGTTCGACGCGCCGGGAGCCTTTGGAGAGAATATCGCGTCGCGCGGCCTGACGGAGGAGGGCATCTGCCTGGGCGATCGCTTCTCTCTGGGTAGTGCGGTTGTGGTGGTCAGTCATGGTCGACAGCCCTGCTGGAAACTCGACCATCGCTTCGGCGCGCGGGATGTCATGGCGACGATCGTCAAGACCGCGCGGAGCGGCCTTTACTTCCGCGTCGTGCAGGAAGGGGAAGTGGAAGCCGGGACGGACATGATTTTGCTGGACCGGCCGCTGCCCGACTGGAGCATAGCGCGGGTCTTTCAGTTGTTGATCGGTGGCGCTCACAAACGGGAGCCTGATGCCGTGAAGGCGCTTGCCGAAATGCCGGTTCTGGCGGAGGCGTGGCGCGAACGCGCGCGCAAATTGTCAGGCTGACGGACAGCCTTTTGTCATGGCATCGATTGGAAAATATGGTGGACGCACTAGGGCTCGAACCTAGGACCCGCTGATTAAGAGTCAGCTGCTCTACCAACTGAGCTATGCGTCCACTGCCGCGGCGTCTGTGCGCTTCGGCGTGGGCGGGCTGTTAGCAGTCGCCCGCTATTTTGCAAACAGAAAATCACTCCGAAGCGATATTTTTACCGTTGCGGCCGGTCAGCGCCAATTCCCGGTCCCGACCCGCCGCTTGCCCGCACGGTCGATCGCCATGATGATGCCGACGCACAGCATCACCGTCAGCATCGAAGATCCGCCATAGGACATGAAGGGCAGGGGAATGCCCACCACCGGCGCCAGACCCATGACCATCATCAGGTTGATCGCAACGTAGAAGAAGATGGTCGTGGTCAGCCCCGCCGCGACCAGTCGTGCAAATTTATCCTGCGTCCGCATCGACACCCGGATGCCCCACCGGAACAGCATCAGAAATGCCAGGATCATCAACGTGCCGCCCAGCAATCCCCACTCTTCGGCCATGGTGGCAAAGACGAAATCGGTATGACCTTCGGGCAGATAGTCCAGATGGCTTTGCGACCCTTGCAAGAACCCTTTGCCCCACAGGCCGCCGGAACCGATCGCAATCTTCGACTGGCTGATATGGTATCCGGCGCCCAGAGGATCGCTTTCCGGATCAAGGAAGATCAGCACGCGATTTTTCTGATAGTCATGCAGGAAGCTGAAGGCAATCGGGATCAGCGCGGCGCCGGTCAGGCCTGTGCCGATGAACAGCCGCAGCGGTAATCCGGCCAGAAACATGACGGTCACGCCGCCCGCAGCGATCATCGTCGCAGTGCCAAGGTCGGGCTGGATCAGGACCAGCGCCCATGGCAGCCCGATCAGTACCAAAGCAGGCCAGATCGCGTTCCAGCGCCGTATTTCACCGACCGGCAGCATGGCGTAAAATCGCGCAACGGTGAGCACGATTATCGGCTTCATGAATTCCGATGGCTGAAGCTGCATGAAGCCCAGATTGATCCAGCGCTGGCTGCCGCCCGCAACGCCGCCGATCAGTTCGACGAGGAACAGCGCAACCAACACCGCGCCATAGGCTGGGAAGGCGAACCGCGCGAAAACCTCGATCGGGATGCGGCTGAGCGTCAACGCCATGCAGGAAAAGATACAGAAGCGTATCGCCTGATTGACAGCCCAGGGAAAAATGCTCCCGCCAGCAGCGCTATAGAGAACGATTGTCCCAAAACCGGCGATCGCCAGCAACAGCGCCAATATGCGCCATGGAAATTCGGTCAGGGGTTTTGGGATGATGCTCATGGCGCGGCCGTTACATTGGAACCGGGGGGCGGGGGCACATCATCCTCGGCATCTGCATGCGGGGAACTTGCTGGGGGCGCAGGCTCGGCTACATTTTCCGTTGCGTTGGCAGCATTATCGGAAGGTGGCGGCACTTCGCCTTTTTCGATCGCTTTGGCGAGCCGGAACGCCGCCATCTGGCGCGCCTGCCGTTGGGCAGGTGTACCGCCCCAGCCTTTTTCCAGCGTCTCCAACTTCTCCATCGCCTTGGCCGGGTCGAACAGATAGGACAGCGTATCGCTGGCGATCATCGGCGCGTCTTCGTTGCGGATGGTATGGCCGCCATGTTCGATGATGCAGGCGATGGCGTAACGCGGATTGTCGAACGGCGCAAAGCCCTGAAACAGCGCATGGTCGCGCAGTTTGAAGGGCAGGCCCGCATTGCCGCGCACGCCGCCGGCACGTTCCGCCATCGTAATGCGCCGGACCTGTGCCGTCCCGGTTTTGCCGGCGATCATGACGCCGGGAATGGAACTGCGCGCCGCGCCGCCGGTGCCGCCGCCATTCACCACCGCGTTCATGGCGTCACGGATGACGACCAGATGGTCGTCCGTCGCGCCGACCGACGCCGGTTCGGGCCGTGGTGCGCCGAAAATGAAATTGGGCATCAACTGCTTGCCGGTCGCAAGGCGCGCGGCCATCACCGCCATCTGTAGCGGGTTGATCAGCATATAGCCCTGGCCGATGGTGGCGTTTACGGTGTCGTAAACCTGCCATTTCTGGTCATATTTGCGTTCTTTCCATGCCGGGTCGGGCACGGTGCCATAGCTTTGGCTGGGGAAGGGCAGATCGAATTTCTGCCCCATGCCGACGCGCCGGGCCATGCTGGCGATCCGGTCCATGCCGATCCGCTGCGCCATCTGATAGAAATAGATGTCGCAGCTTTGCGCAATCGCGCCGCGCATGTTGAGCGGGCCATGGCCGCGCCGCTTGTGACAGTGGAACAATGTATTGCCCACCCGAATGGCCCCGCCGCAACTGACGGTTTCGAAAGGGGAAATGCCAGCTTCCAGCAAAGCCAGCGCCACCATTGGCTTGACCGTCGATCCGGGTGGATACAGCCCCTGCAACGTCTTGTTGCGCAACGGGACATGGTCGTCCTTCGACAACATCTCATATTCCAGATGGCTGATGCCATCGGAAAAACTGTTGGGATCGAAGCTTGGCATCGACGCCAGCGCCAGCACATCGCCATTATGGCAATCGATAACGACCACGGACCCGCTCTGCGTCGCCAGTCGCCGCCCGGCATATTCCTGAAGCCCCGCATCAATCGTCAGCTTTATCGTTCGCCCCGGCGTATCGGAACGGGTGGTCAGTTCCTGCACGATCTTGCCACGCGCCGTCACCTCAACCCGCTTGGCGCCGGGCTTCCCGGTCAGATGCCGATCGAACGCTTTTTCAAGCCCATCCTTTCCCAGTTTGAAGCCGGGCGTGATCAGCAACGGCTCACGGCGCTTCTTGTAATCCTCCGCCGTCGCGGCCCCGACATAGCCGAGCAGGTGCCCCACTGTCGCCCCGGCGGGGTAATGGCGCGAAAAGCCCTGACTCGGTGCTACGCCGGGCATGTCGGGCAAACGCACGCTGATGGCGGCATATTGGTCATAGGTCAGCTTGTCGGCGACCTGCACGGGACGGAACCCGGCCGATTTCTTCATTTCCTCGCGGATGCGATCGACCTCGTCCGCTTCCAGCTTCAGCAACTGGGCCAGTTGCGCGATGGTCGCCTCCGCATCGACGACGCGCTGGGGGATCAGGTCGACGCGAAAATCGGTGCGGTTATTGGCTAGCGGTCGCCCGTTCCGGTCGATGATCCAGCCACGACGCGGCGGGATCAGCGTCATGTTGACGCGGTTGCTTTCCGACAACAGGCTATATTTGTCGTTCTGGACTACGCTGATCCAGGCCATGCGTCCGATCAGGACGGCGCCGATGGTCCCCTGCAACCCGCCGACCACCATTGCCCGGCGGGTAAAGGTGAAGGATTGCGTGGCTTCGGTAACGATCTTGCGCTTGGGGAACGGAAACTTCATGCCATCACGCGCCAGCGATCGATCCGCGCGCATTGACGGACGACGAACGGAAACAGCAATATCGTCCAGACCATCTGCGGCACGACCAGCACAAGCCCCAATTCACCTCCACCGGTAATCCGCGCAAAGAATAACCCACCGGCAATGCAGAAGATAATGGCAAGCGTCGCGATTAGCCAGTCCTGCCGATAACTGCGCCAGACCATGCGATATTCGATCGCGTCGATACCGATCAGCGCGACGGTCCACAGGAACATGGCCGACCCGACCGGCTGTCCGCTCATGACATCGTCGAACAGGCCCAGCGGCAGTCCGATCCATGCGCGCCACAAATCAGGGCGCAGCAATCGCCATGACAGCATCAGCAGCAGGCCGAAGGGGGGCATGACCGGCGACTGCGCAATGACCGGCAGGCTGGTCAGAAAAGACCCGAACATCACCGTAATGACCGGCGTTCCCGCCAGCCGGAGGCGGGATGGGTGCCGCCCCAGCCGGGGAACATGATAGAGATGCGGGTCGATCATCGTTGCGCGGCGTTGCTCGCGGCGGGCGCATCCATGGACGCGGCTGCCGCCGGATCGGCACGGGTTACAGCGTCTTCGAAAGCCCGCTCCACAACGACCGCATCGACGCGGGCCGGGTTGGCCAGCGGCACGGCATAGGCGATTTCACCCTGCGCGCGAACGACGACGGCGACAGGTATGTTGGGTTGATAAACGCCGCCGATCCCGGACGTCACCAACAGGTCGCCGGGTTTGAAGGGGTTGCGCCCTGCCGTCAGCGCGCGAATTTCAACCGACCCGTCCCCAAGGCCCGTGGAGATGGCCGGAATATTGTCGTTTGCACGACGCACCGGCACGATGTTGCTGGTGTCGGTCAGCAACAGCACGTCTGAACTGTTGGGCGTCGTGATGTGGATGCGGCCGATCAGGCCTTCGGGCGCGCGCACCGGCATGCCGGGGCGAACCCCCTGCCATCGACCGGCGTTGAGCCGGGCAAAGCGCCGCGCGCTGCTGGCCGAAGAAGCGATCAGGCGTGCCGCCAAAACCTCGCTGCTGTCGGCATCAACCAGTTTCAGCAGTTTTTTAAGGCGGATATTTTCCTGAGCGACGCCCTTGGCTTCGATGATGCGGTTACGGTCGGCTTCCACCTGACGGCGCAGGGCGACATTCTGCGAACCGGCGCGCCAATAGGCGGCCAGCACTTCATCGATCGACGCCACCCCGCTGACCATGCCCTTCATCGCGCTGGATGCCGGTCGACTGGCTTCGGACGTGGCGATGCGGATGGCGGCAAAGCCGGTGGGGTCGAAAATGGCGACCACCACCAGCAACAGGCCGATCGTCGCGCCTGCTACCGCCACGACATAGCTGGCGAACAGGCTATATTGCGCCTTCCGGTTGATACCGGGGCGTCGGCTGGTTGGCCGCGCCATCTAATCGTCCTTCCCGATCAGGCGGTTTGCAGCACACCCCGGAAAATGGGGTCTTCCATGGCGCGGCCGGTGCCGATGGCGACACAGGTCAGCGGATCTTCCGCGATGGTGACGGGCAGACCGGTTTCATCGCGCAGCTCATCGTCCAGCCCCTTCAGCAACGCGCCGCCGCCGGTCAGGACGATGCCCTGATCGACAATGTCGGCCGCAAGTTCGGGCGCGGTGTTTTCCAGCGCGATCCGCACGCCTTCGACGATCGTGCTGATGGGTTCGGCCAGCGCATCCGCAATTTGGCCCTGATTGATGCTGATTTCCTTGGGCACGCCATTCACCAGGTCACGACCCTTGATGTGGATGGTTTCTCCCACGCCGTCTTCGGGCGGCTGGGCAACGCCGAACTGCTTCTTGATCCGTTCGGCCGTTGCTTCACCGATCAGGAGGTTGTGGTGGCGGCGCACGAACGACACGATGGCTTCGTCCATCTTGTCGCCGCCGACGCGCACCGACGTGGTGTAGGCAAGGCCGCGCAGCGACAGCACGGCGACTTCGGTCGTGCCGCCGCCGATGTCGACCACCATCGAACCGATCGGTTCGGTCACCGGCATGTCGGCGCCGATCGCGGCCGCCCTCGGTTCCTCGATCAGGAAGACCTGGCTGGCGCCGGCATTGCTGGCGGCGTCGCGAATGGCGCGGCGTTCGACGCTGGTCGAACCGCTGGGTACGCAGATCACGATTTCAGGCGCGCGCCAGGGGCTGTGCTTGCCGCCATGCACCTTGGTGATGAAATGCTTGATCATCTGTTCGGCGACATCGATGTCGGCAATCACGCCGTCGCGCAGAGGACGGATGGCTTCGATCGAATCCGGCGTTTTGCCCATCATCAGCTTGGCGTCGACGCCGACGGCCTTCACCCTCTTGACGCCATTCAGCGTCTCGACCGCAACGACCGACGGTTCGTTAAGGACGATGCCGCGACCGCGTACATAGACCACCGTGTTGGCGGTGCCGAGGTCGATAGCCATATCCTGCGAGGAGAATTTCAAGAGACGCGAGAAGATCGACATGCCTTATCCTGTTTCGCCCGCCCGTCCCCAGCGACGCACAAGGGGATCGGTCGGAAAGCTGTTTCTGCTCTGGCCGTTAACCTTTTCTTTCGTGCACTTTGCAGGGCAAAAAAATCAGGATCGCGGCTCGCGGAAAGCGCTCGCTTGGGCTAGTCACTAATCAATGTCAATACGCCGTCTGCCCGAACATCTGGTCAATCGTATCGCTGCCGGTGAAGTGGTCGAAAGACCCGCCAGCGCGCTGAAAGAGATCGTCGAAAACGCTTTGGATGCGAGCGCGACTCGCGTCGCCATTCGCCTGTCCAATGGCGGCTTGGACCGGATAGAGGTCAGCGACGATGGATGCGGCATGGATTCGGCCGACATGGCGCTGGCGCTGGAGCGGCACGCCACATCCAAAATGCCTGACGATGCGATTGAAAATGTTGCGACTTTGGGTTTTCGTGGTGAAGCATTACCCTCCATCGCCAGCGTAGCGCGCCTGTCCATCGACAGCCGCCCGCGCGGGCAGGATGGATGGAACCGCACGGTCGACAATGGGCAGCTGGCGGCCGAAGGTCCGGCCGCGCTGCCGCCCGGCACCCGCGTCACGGTGGAGCAGTTGTTTGGCAAGGTGCCCGCGCGGCGCAAATTCCTGCGTTCGCCAAAGGCCGAATATGCCGCCTGCCTCGACATTGTCCGCCGTCTTGCAATGGCACATCCCTCGGTCGCTTTCTCGGTCGAACATGACGGGCGGCGCGTGCTTGGCGTGCAGAGTGGTGAAGCGCGGGAAGAGCGGGTCGCAGCGCTCACTGACCGGGCGCTGGCCGACAATCATGTGATCGTCAGCCTGGAACGCGAAGGCGTCCAGCTATCCGGCGTAGCATCCCTGCCGACCTATAATCGGGGGGTGGGCGATCATCAGTATCTGTTCGTCAACGGGCGGCCAGTCCGCGACCGGCTGCTGATCGGCGCGCTGCGCGGCGCCTATGCCGACATGCTGGCGCGCGACAGGCATCCCGTCGTCGCGCTGTTCCTTGATGTTCCGCCGCTGGAAGTGGACGTCAACGTCCACCCGGCCAAGACGGAAGTGCGGTTCCGTGATCCTGCCCTGATCCGCGGGATGATCGTGTCGGGCTTGCGCCGCGCGCTTGATGCAGAAGGGTTTCGGGCCGTTCAGCGTGCCGATCCGGCGGGCCTTTCGGCATGGAAGCCCGAACCCATATCGCCCACGCCGATCGGCGCGATGCCGATCTTCGAAGCCGCCACCGTCAGCTACAACCCGCTGGGGCATACCGGCGCTTCGGCTGGTTTCGCGGATCGCCGTCCGTCCTTCATTACCCCACCGCCACAGGCCCGCGCCGAACCCGCCGCCGCGCCAGCGCCGGAAGGGACCAGCTTCCCTCTGGGCGTAGCGCGAGGGCAGGTAGCGCGCACCTATATCGTGGCGGAGGCGGAGGACGGTCTGGTGATCGTCGATCAGCATGCCGCGCATGAACGGCTGACGCTGGAACGCATGCGCCGCGCGATGGAGGGGCAGGGCGTCGCCAGTCAGGCGTTGCTGTTACCCGAAGTCGTGGAGATGGAGGAAACCGCCTGCGACCGGCTGGAAGCGCGGATCGCCGAACTCAGGGAATTCGGCCTCGATCTGGAGCGGTTCGGTCCGTCCGCCATGCTGGTCCGCTCCGTCCCCGCAATGTTGGGGCAGTCGGATGTGCAGGGACTGGTGACCGACCTTGCCGATGACCTCGCCGCCTATGACAGTGCGCTTTCGCTGAAGGAAAGGCTCGATCTTGTCGCGGCGACCATGGCCTGCCACGGATCGGTGAGGGCTGGGCGGGTGTTGAGCGTTGCGGAAATGAACGCGCTATTACGCGAAATGGAGGTGACGCCGCGATCGGGCCAGTGCAACCATGGCCGCCCGACCTGGGTGAAGCTGGGCCATGGCGACATCGAGAAGCTGTTCGGGCGGAAATAGCCTATCGCTCCACCGCCATCCGGATCGCCAGCCCGCCAAGCACCGTGCCCATGAACCAGCGTTGCACGGTCAGCCACAGGGGCCTTGCGTCCAGAAAACCGGCGATCGATCCCGCCATGCAGGCGATCAGCGCGTTGACCGACAGGCTGATGCTGATCTGCGCAAAGCCCAATATCAGCGATTGGCCCAGAATATGGCCCTGCGTCGGATCGACGAATTGCGGCAGCAGCGACAGATATATCATGGCGACCTTGGGATTGAGCAGATTGGTCACCAGTCCCATGGTAAACAGGCGTCTGGGCGAATCCTGCGGCAGGCTGCGGATATGAAATGGCGATCGTCCGCCCGACCGCACCGCGTTCCACGCCAGCCATAACAGGTAAAGCGCGCCCCCGATGCGCAGCGCGTCATAGGCGAATGGTACTGCCATCAGCAGAGCCGTGATGCCGAAGGCGGCAGCCACCATATAAAACAGAAAACCGCATGCTACGCCCAGCAGGGAGATCATGCCCGCGCGCCGCCCCTGCGATATGGAGCGGGAGATCAGGTAGATCATGTTTGGCCCCGGTGTCAGCACCATGCCAAGCGAGATCAGTGAAAAGGCGATCAGATGATCGGTTTCCGGCACGGCTCATTCCCCTTTACGACGCCATCGTGCCTAGGCAGGAACGCGGCTTCGGGGCAGAGCCACTATGCCGCTGGTGGCCGCGTCCGCCACATGGCGATGGGGATCATGGTCATCACCGGCTGATCCTGCTGATTGAAGATCGTCACCTTGTTGCGGACGATGCCCATTTCGGGGCGGCTCTGCGATACCTTCTTGTCGATCACCTCGTTGGTGCCGCGCAGCGTGTCGCCGGGGCGCACCGGGCGCAGCCATCGTAGTTCGTCCACGCCCATTGCGCCCAGACTGGCGGCCTGACGGCCCGGATTTTTCTGCATTTCGGCGACGAACATCTTCATGAACAGCGCGGTCGTATGCCATCCGCTGGCGGAAATGGTGCCGAAATGCGTGGTCCCGGCCGCTTCGTCGGACAGGTGAAAGGGCTGCGGATCAAATTCGGCGGCGAAGGCGATGCTGTCTTCGCGCGACAGCGTCAGCGGTCCGAAATCGAAGCTGTCGCCGATCGCCAGATCCTCGAAATAGACTATGTCGTCCGCCATCATCCGTCTCCTGTTCTGATGGATGATGGCTTAAAACGACTTTCCGTTTACGTCAATGTCAGGGTCTGATCAGGCGGGACAGCGCGGCGGGGTCGCCATCCGAAGGACGCGGCGTCACGCCGATCAGGCGCGCGATCAGCGGATAGATGTCCACATTGGCGAAATCCGACGGTGCAGCCACACCCGTGGTAAAGGCCGGGCCGTTGGCGATGAACAGGGCCTGCATTTCCGGCGCGCGGTCGTCCCAGCCATGGTTGCCACCGCTGATCTTGCCCTTGGGCGTCGTCGGCTGAATTTCCCATCCGGTTTCGCCCAGGCAGAAATAGGGCGGAATCCGGCGATGCGTACCGTAATGAAAGCGCGCCGGAATCTCGCTCTTGCGCCAGCATTGCATGTGCGGCGTGGCCTTGAACAGGGCCGCCTCCAGCGCCTTTTCATGCCCCGGTACGGCGGCGATGCTGGCATAGGGACCGCTTTCGACGATGCGATAGTCGGCAGGGTTCGCCACCTTGTCCAGTGCAACGACGCGATCGGCCGAACGGGCGGCCATGCCATGATCGGCGACGACCACGATATTGGCGGTCTGGCCCATTGCTTTCAGCCCGGCGACCAGTTCGCCGATATGGGTATCGACCTCCGTCAGTGCGGCCGTAGTTTCCGCGGCGTCCGGTCCATGGATGTGACCCGCCGTATCGACGGTATCGAAATAGAGCGTGACGAAGACCGGACGGATCGCGGCGGGGCGGCGCAGGACGTCCAGCACCATGTTGACGCGCTGCGTGCCGCCGATCTGCTGGTTGAACTGTGCCCAGTCGCTGGGGCGCGTGCCGCCATGAATGTCATGGGGCCATTCCTTGTCCTGCGTGCCGCCCCACGGCACATTGGAGCCGGGCCAGAACATCGTCGCGGTGCGCACGGCCGCCTTTTCGGCCGTGACCCAGATCGGCTCCGCATCATTCCACCAAAAGGGATCGTCGCTCGCCATCGTGAATTTTTCGTCCGGGCGGCTGTCGTCTTCCATATTGTTGGCGACGATGCCGTTGCGGTCGGGGCGGTCGCCCGTCACGATCGCCCAGTGATTGGGGAATGTCTTTGTGGGGAAGGACGGACGCATCGGCGCCTCTATCCCGCTACTCGCCAGCGCAGCCAGATTGGGCGTCACCCCGCGTTTCAGATAATCGGCGCGGAACCCGTCTATCGACACCAATATGGTGACGGGTGCGCGCTGCTCCGCCTGTGCGGACGGTGCGGGCCTTTGCGTCTGCGTGGTGGTGCAGGCGCCCAGTGCACCGAACAGGAACAGGGCAGGGGCAAGCGAACGGTACAGCATGGCGACTCTATCGACTATTATGGAATGCGGACTCGCTTAGCAGCGATGCCATGACGGTAAAGTGACGTTTCACGCCAAATAATCGCGCAGCGTCATCCATATATGCCGCTTGGCCTCCCGCGACAGGCTGGCATAGGCGCCGCTGGAGGAGGGCAGATCGACTAGGGCGATGCCGGACCGGTCGCCCAGTTGCTGCCGTCCATGGACTGCCGCCGTCCTGCCATTGAATGCGACGGCGCGCAGCGCGGGCAGCCTGCCCACGAATAGTCCCAGATCGCGCAGTTCCGCGCCCCGGATGCTGCTGTCCAAGCTGCCGGGGCGTTCGGCGCTTTCGATGACGTCCCACAGACCGACATGGCGCGCCTTAAGCCTCTTCAGGCGCACGGCATATGGTGCGCTGCGCAGATCTTCGTCCAGCACGTCGCCGATCAGCGACCAGAAGGCGTTGCCGCGATGGGCATAATATTCGCCCTGCCTGATCGATGCGTCACCCGGCAGGCTGCCTAATATCAGCAGCCGGGTGTTCGCATCGACGCTGGGCGGAAAGGCCGCCTTGCGCTGGGCAGGCATCTGGCCGATCCGCAGCGCCACGACGAGATCAGACGTTGAAGCGGAACAGCATGATGTCGCCGTCCTGCGTCACATAATCCTTGCCTTCCGACCGCCATTTGCCCGCTTCCTTGGCGCCCGCTTCGCCGTTGAACTGGACATAGTCGGCATAGGCCATGGTTTCGGCGCGGATGAAGCCCTTTTCGAAATCGGTATGGATCGCGCCCGCGGCCTGCGGCGCCTTGCTGCCCTTGGCAACCGTCCAGGCGCGCGCTTCCTTGGGCCCCACGGTGAAGAAGGTGATGAGGCCCAGCAGCTCGTAACCCGCGCGGATGATGCGGGCCAGACCCGCTTCGGTCAGGCCCAGCGCTTCGAGATATTCGGCGCGTTCCTCGATCGGCATGGTGATCAGTTCCGCCTCGATCGCGGCGGATACGATCACGGCCTTGGCATTTTCCGCCGCCGCCTTTTCGAACACGCGGGCCGAATGGGCGTTGCCGGTCGACGCGCTTTCTTCCTCGACATTGCAGACGTAAAGGACGGGCTTGCTGGTCAGCAACTGAGCCTGCGCGAACAGGCGTTCTTCCTCGACATCCTTCGGCACGGTCAGGCGCGCGGGCTTGCCGTCGCGCAGCAGGTCCAGCGCCTGCCCCAGCACGGATGCGGCGGCCTTTGCCTCCTTGTCGCCCTGCGCGGCCTTTTTGGCGAGGTTGGGAACGCGCTTTTCCAGGCTTTCCAGGTCGGCCAGCATCAGTTCGGTTTCGACCGTTTCCGCGTCGGCGATCGGATCGACCTTGCCCTCCACATGGGTGATGTCGCCATCTTCGAAGCAGCGCAGCACATGAACGATGGCGTCGGTTTCGCGAATATTGGCCAGGAACTGGTTGCCCAGCCCTTCGCCCTTCGACGCGCCCCGGACGAGGCCCGCAATATCCACGAAGCTGAGCTGCGTTTCGATGATCTTCGCGCTGCCGCCGATCTTTGCGATGGTCTGAAGCCGTTCGTCGGGCACGGCGACCCGGCCTTCATTGGGCTCGATGGTGCAAAAGGGGTAATTGGCCGCCTGCGCCGCCTGCGTTTCGGTCAGCGCGTTGAACAGGGTGGACTTGCCCACATTGGGGAGGCCGACGATACCGCAACGAAAACCCATTTGACTGCCTTACAAAATCGAAAAGAGGATTGGCGCGCCCGATAGCGCCTTGCGCGGACAAACGCCAGCCTTTGGGCAAGGAAGCGGGGGTAGGACAAAAGGCGCAATTGAAAAATGCGCCGGCAACGCGACATGGGCATCATCGCGGGAGTATATATGGAACAGAAGAGCGAAACCCACTGGATCGACGACAGCGGCCGGGCATGGCCCAAGCGCCCGGCGCATGAAACCGGCGTTCGCGGTCTTTGCCCACGTTGCGGCGAAGGGCATATCTTCACCGGGTTCCTGACCGTGCGCGATCATTGCAAAGTCTGCGGTCTCGACTACAGCTTTGCCGATCCGGCCGACGGTCCGGCCGTTTTCGTGCAGCTATTCGCCTGCGTGCCGGGCGTCGTTTTCATCGTAATGCTGGAAATCATCGCCCGGCCGGGCCTGTGGGTGCATCTGGCGGTCGGCATACCGGTGCTGATCCTGACGGCGGTTCTGCCGCTGCGCCCGATCAAGGGATGGCTGGTCGCGGCCCAGTTCACCACCCGCGCGCAGGAAGCGGGAACCGCCGCCCTGTGGGCAAAGCTGCACGGTGGCGACCCGCGCGGCTAGTGCATTTAGGAGCCATCTGGAACGGACCACGGATCGCAAAATGCGAAAAAAAGACTTTCAGAGCATGACCCGGTTCAACCAAGTCGGACCATGCTCTAATTTCCTGTTCTGACGCTGATTTCAAACAGCTTCGGCCAGTTCTTGCCCGTGATGAACACCCGGTCCTTCGCCGCATCATAGGCGATGCCGTTGGCCACTGCTTCGCTGTCGTTTACGCCTGCCGCCTTGCGCAGCGGCGCGATCTCGATCCAGTCCTTCACCGCGCCGGTTGCCGGGTCGATCCGGGCGATCCGGCTGTCGTACCAGATATTGGCCCACACCTCGCCCTTCACATATTCCAGTTCGTTCAGCCGGTCCACGGCGCGCCCATTCCATGTCACGGTAATCCGGCGCTGTTCGCGCAGGCTGTCGGGGTCGATGAAGCGCAGCTGCGCGCTGCCGTCGCTCATGATCAGGCTGCGCCCGTCCTGCGTCATGCCCCAGCCTTCGCCTTCATATCGAAAATCGGCAACAGGCGAAAAATCATGGAGGTTGAAGACGAAACCCTTGCGGTGCCGCCATGTCAGGCTGACCAGCCGATCCTTCCAGTTGACGATGCCTTCACCGAAATAGGGCGGATCGATCACCCGGCGCTGGATGACCTTGCCCGTTTTCAGCGCCACTTTGCGGATTTCGGACTGCCCTTCCAGCCCGGTGCTCTCATACAGCACGCCGTCGAGGTAGAAGAGGCCCTCGGTAAAGGCGCTCGCATCATGGGGATAGGTTTTGACCAGCGTCCATGGCGTGTCGGCGGCGGCGGGCACTGCGATCAATGCAAGAAGCGCAGCGAAAACCACGCCCAAACGCCGTTCGGTTCGAACCTGTCGAGAAGTGCCACGCGCAGCTTTCCCGACTTCCCCCGAAGCGGAGGTTTTATAAAAGGCGGATGGCTTCATTCCGCCGCCTGCGCCTCTATCGCGCTGGCCAGCCATGCGGGCAGGGTGGCCGTATCGATATTCTCCACCCGGTGCAGTTCGATCGACAGGCCAAGATCAGGCAGGGCGGCGCGCTGGCGCTTCTCATCCGCCTGCGCCAGAGGAACGGCGACAAGGCGGCGGTTCACCTTGTTGCGATAATGCATGCGGGCGGTGTTTTCCTGCCCCACATAGCATCCCTTGTCATAATCGACGCCGTCTAGTTCCTCCGCATTGGTTTCCAGCCACAGCGTCTGATCCTGCCCCAGTTCGCCCGCGCCCTCGAACACGCCCAGCGACAGGCGATGGGCGCGAAAGGCGGCGGATGCGTCGCCGTCGGTTGCGGGAGCGAGCCAGCGGTGGCCGAGCGCAGCAAGGCGCGGGTCGGATGGCTTGCCATCGGCCGTCAGCGCCCAATGCACGGCCAATCCTTCCTCCCGTGCGATAACTACCTTGCGACGCAGGCGGTAAATGGTCAGCCGCTTCGCCAGCGCGTCGGCCTGGCTCGCTTCGCAATCAATCAGGACGTCTTCGCCGCCTTCAGGGTTTCGGGCTGCCCACAGGATGAAATCGAACAACGCCTTGCCCTGCGGCGTCAGCAGCGCGGTCCATCGCGGCGCGCCTTGCGTCAGCGTCATGACGTCGCGGGTCAACAGGCCCTGAAGGAAGGATTTCGCCTCTTCACCTGAAATTCTCAGGATGGCGCGGTCGGTTAGGGTGGTGCCGGTCATCGGCTTTAGGTAGGACGGCAGCACGACTTAGCCAAGCCGTCCTTCGCGAACGGAATATAGGAATATCGTCATGACCCAGACTTTCGACATGATCCTCAAGAACGGCACCGTCCATACGCCGGGCGGCGCGGAAAGCGTGGATGTCGGCGTGAGCGGGGGAAAGATCGTGGCGATCGGTACGTCGCTGGGCGATGCGGGGGAGGTGATCGACTGCACCGGCCTGGACGTCCTGCCCGGCTGCATCGACAGTCAGGTCCATTTCCGCGAACCGGGGCTGGAGCATAAGGAAGACCTCGAATCGGGCAGCCGCGCGGCCGTGCTGGGCGGCATCACCGCCGTCTTCGAAATGCCCAATACCAATCCCAATACCGATACGGCGGAGCGCGTGCATGACAAGCTGAAGCGCGCGCATCATCGCATGTGGTGCGACCATGCCCTCTATGTCGGCGCGACGGCGGAAAATGCGGAGCAGCTGAAGGAACTGGAGCG
>NZ_JBMDWL010000066.1:0-12934 GCF_048594625.1 Sphingobium sp. | reverse complement strand
GAGGGATCGTACACCGACGTCGCGATCAACGGGATCATCCTGATCTCCTCGATCCTCGACTTCAGCCAGGCCGCCGACACGCCGGGCAACGAGCTCGGCTACGTCACCAATCTCCCATCGATGGCGGCGACCGCCTGGTTCCACGACAAGGTGCAGAACAAGCCCGCGACGGTCGAGGCGTTCGTCGAGGAAGCGCGCCAGTTCGCGATCGGCCCCTATGCCGCCGCGCTGCTGAAGGGGCAGGACATCAGCGCCCAGGAAGAGGACGCCGTCGCCCAGCAGATGAGCCGCTTCACCGGCCTGTCGGTCGATTACCTCAAGCGCGCGAACCTGCGTGTCAGCCTGTCGCGCTTCCGCAAGGAATTGCTGCGCGACGATCATGCGACGCTGGGGCGGTTCGACAGCCGGTACAAGGGCGTGGACGCGGACGCGGCGGGCGAAGAGCCGGAATATGATCCGTCCAGCACCGGGATTACGGGCCTCTATGTCGGCAGCTTCCTCGATCAGGTGACGAACAAGATCGGCTATAAGACCGATCTCAGCTATCGCCTGAGCGCGCGCGAGGGCGGCGACTTCAAATGGGACTGGAGCCATGTGTCGCCCGAAGGCGGGCGTCAGAATGTCGCGGACGTCACCGCCGACCTCAGCGCCGCGATGCGCACCAACCCGCATCTGCGCGTGCTGTCGCTGAACGGCTGGTACGACATGGCGACACCCTTCTTCTCGACCGAGCGTGACCTCAAGCACATGATGCTGGAACCCCAGCTGCGCCCGAACCTTCAGTTCAAATATTATCCGGCCGGGCACATGATTTACCTCAACCCGCAGGCGCTGCACCAGATGCGGCTCGACATGGAACGTTATTACGCGGAAGGCGCGCGCTGATTGCATCGGGCGCGGGGCCGGGCCATAATCGCCATTGAACCGCCACTGTTATAGTCACATATGACAGTCAGTGCGAAAGTCCTTTGGGAGATCACATGGCCAGCACCGCGCCCACCACGACTGCGACCGCCGATACGCTGAACCTGACGCCGCCCGATCCGGTGCCCGCGGTCGCGCCCGAAAAGGCGGCGGGCCTTGTCCCCATAGAGGATGAGAAGAAGTCGAAGCTGGACGAGAAGGTCGATGCCTTCGTCGCGGACCTCGTGGCGCAGGACGCCAATTCGCCCGAATTTGGCGCGCGCGTCGATCAGCTGACCAATATGGGCCGCAAGGAAATTGCGGAGGCGGCGGGCCATAGCAACCGCTTCCTCGACCGCCCGGTGCGCGCGATGGACAGCGATACGAAGGTCGGCGCGGATCTCGCCGAACTGCGTCGCACGGTCGAAGACCTTGATCCGGGCAAGCGCGGCAACCTGCTGGCGCCCAAGAAGCTGTTCGGCATCATCCCCTTCGGCAACAGGATGCGCGACTATTTCGACGGCTATAAAAGCGCGCAGGGCCATATCAATTCGATCCTGGGGTCGCTGGCCAGCGGCAAGGACGTCCTGATCAAGGACAATGCCGCCATCGATGTCGAGCGGCAGAATATGTGGGCCACCATGGGTCGTCTGGAACAGATGATCCATATCAGCAAGACGATGGACGCACGCCTCGAATCCAAGGCGCTGGAACTGGATTCGTCCGATCCGGCCAAGGCGAAGGCGATCCGCGAAAGCGCGCTCTTCTACATTCGCCAGCGCACGCAGGATCTGCTGACGCAGATGGCGGTGACGGTGCAGGGCTATCTGGCGCTCGATCTGGTCAAGAAGAATAATGTCGAACTGGTGAAGGGCGTGGACCGCGCCAGCACCACGACCGTGGCGGCGCTGCGCACGGCGGTGACGGTGGCGCAGGCGCTGGTCGGGCAGCGGCTGGTGCTGGAACAGATCAGCGCGCTGAACACCACCACCGCCAACATGATCGACCGCACCGGCGAACTGCTGAAAAGCCAGACCGCCCAGATTCACGAGCAGGCGGCGTCCAGCACGATCCCCATCGAAACGCTCCAGCGCGCCTTCCAGAATATCTATGACACGATGGATAATATCGACGCCTTCAAACTGAAGGCGCTGGAAAATATGAAGACCACGGTCAATACCCTGTCGGGCGAGGTCGAAAAGTCGAAAGGCTATATCGCCCGCGCCGAAGGTCAGGCGCAGGCCGCCAAGGAAGTGCGCGCCGACAATCCGCTGCTGAGCGCGATCGAGGGGTGAGAATGTTCGTCACCCACATCCGTTCGCTTCAAGCGTGTCGAGAAGCGTCTGGCGCCGCGATGCCGTTTCTCGACTCCGCTCGAAACGAACGAAGGTTGGTGCCATGAGCCGTTCCGACCGCGTGCTGGCCGATGCCGAAGCCGTTCTGCGCCGCCACAGCGAACGGGGACAAAGCTTGTCGTCCCGCGCACGCCAGCGGCGCAATGCCGGACTGATGCGCAAGGTGAAATATGCCTTCTGGGCGGTGCTGGCGGTCTTTCTGGCCAGCATGGTCAGTGGCTTCGTCGTGCCGCTGGGCACAACCGGCGTGATGATCGCGCTGGGCATCGCCATCCTGTGCGTCGTGATGATCGCGATGATGCCAGCGCAGGGTCAGGTCAGGACCGAAGCGCTTGCCCAGACGGAACTCACCGCCCTGCCGCTCAAGACCGAAATCTGGCTGGAAAATCAGCGAAAGGCCCTGCCCGCGCCCGCCGTGACGCTGGTCGACAGCATCGGCGTGAAGCTGGAAATGCTCAGCCCCCAGCTGGAACGACTGAACGATCAGGAACCGGCCGCGCAGGAAATCCGTCGCCTGCTGGCCGACCATCTGCCCGAACTGGTGACCGGCTATCAATCCATTCCCGCGCCGCTGCGCCGCGAAGAACGCAATGGCCGCGTGCCGGAAAAGCAACTGATTGAGGGGCTGTCCGTCATCGATGCCGAAATCGGCCGGATGAGCGAGAATCTGGCCAGCGGCGATCTGGACAAGCTGGCGACGCAGAACCGTTTTCTGGAACTGAAATATCAGGAAGCCAGGGAACTTGGGCAGTAACGCCGTCTTGATCCCTTTATGATCCACCTGACGCTCATCATCGTCGATTTTCTGACGGGTCTGCTGGCGGCGGGCGCATGGGCGCTGGCGTCCGCGGGCGGCGCGATCGCCGCGGTGGTGGGCGGCGGCTTTCTGGGCCTGTCGCTTTTCCGGCGCCTGCGCCGGAAAAGCTGATCGCCCCCGACCAGGCTATTCCATCGATGTAGGCGAAAAGTCGCCCCGAACGGTCATGACGCGTGCAGTTCGCCAGCGGACCGTTCGGGATCGCAACATTGCCGGGCTTTGGAGAGGCATGACAACGTTGTCCCGTCCCAATAGGCGATTCGGTTCCATCACGCAACCGCCTTTGGGTGGTAGATAGGAAAAGGGCGCGGTCGTCATGAATCGACCACGCCCCCTGCACGCCTCCTTGGCCGGAGAACCGATGTTTCAGCCCGCGTAAAGGTTTGTCGGCAATCCCCGCACGTCACAGTCCACCTCAAAGAAGCCGCCATCATATTCGGTGGCATCCTCCAGCCCTACGGTCGCGCTGCTGACGAACATGCGGTCCAGGTTCGGCCCGGCGAAGGTGATGTTGGTTACCTGCCGCGCAGGCAGGGCGATGGCGCGGTCGAGCTTGCCTTCGGGCGTGAAGCGGCTGATCCGGCTGCCGCCCCAATGGGCGACCCAGATATGCCCTTCCGCGTCCACGGTCATGCCGTCGGGATAGCCATCTTCCGCGCCAAAGCGGATGAACGGCTCCCGTTCCCCCGCGCCCGTTTCGGTGCGGCGGAACCGGTACATCTGCTGCTTGGCCGTATCGCTATGATAGAGCCACTGACCGCAGGGCGAGAAGGCGGGGCCGTTGGGCACGCGATAATCGCTGTCGATCACGCTCCAGCTGCGATCGGGCGCCAGACGATAGAGCGCGCCGCGATCATGCTCCTCGCTCATGTCCATGGTGCCGCACCAGATATGGCCCTGCGCATCCGCCTTGCCGTCATTCATCCGGTTGCCGGGGAAATGCGGTTCGGGGTCGCCGAACGGCGTGATGGTCAGCGGGTCGAGGCTGATTTCGGCAAAGCCGCTCTGGAACCCGCCGATAAAGCCGCCCGCCTCGCGCTCCGCGACCCAGCCCAGCGGTTCCGGCATCGCCCAGCGTTCGACCGCTCCGCCATCCAGCGACAGCCGGTTGAGCGCGGGGGTCAGGATGTCCACCCAGTAAACCGCATTGTCGCGCGCGGACCAGAGCGTACCTTCGCCCAGCACGTCCGCGACATCACGGTCGATCTTGCGCCATTGCGCCATCTTAACGGGCCACCGACAGGCGATAGACCATTTCATGATGGTAAGGCTTGCCCGGATCGACGCGGGCCGACACGAAGTTCGGCTTGTTAGGCGAATCCGGGAACTTCTGCGGTTCCAGCGCGATGCCGTCTCCCATGCGATAGACATGGCTCTGCTTGCCGATGAAGGTGCCGTCGAGGAAATTGCCGGTATAGAATTGCACGCCCGGTTCGGTGGTCAGCACTTCCAGAACGCGGCCCGACACCGGGTCTTCCAGACGCGCGGCCAGCCCCGGCACCTTCGTCAGCCCCTTGTCCAGCGCCCAGTTGTGATCGTAACCGCGACCGGCGATGATCTGCGGATCGCGACCGTCGCGAATGCCGTCGGCCACGCGGCGACCGTTGCGGAAATCGAACACGCTGCCTTCGACCGGCTTCAGTTCGCCCGACGGGATCAGATTGGCGTCGACCGGGGTATAGGCCTTGGCGGGGATGGTCAGCTTATGCCCCATCGCGCCATCGGGCGATCCTTCGCCCTGAAGATTGAAGATCGCATGGTTCGTCATGTTGACGATGGTCGGCTTGTCGGTCTTCGCATCGAACGCGATGCCCAGGTTGCCCGCTTCGTCCAGCGTATAGGTGACGGTCACGTCCAGCTTGCCGGGATAGCCCGAATCGCCATCGGGGCTGGTCAGGCCCAGCACCAGGCTCGCCTTCGGCCCGCTCTTGACCGACACGACCTTCCACACCTGCTTGTCAAAACCCTTGCTGCCGCCATGCAGCGAATTGACCTTGTCATTGAGCGGCAGCTGATAGGCCTTGCCATCGATGCTGAACTTGCCGCCCGCGATGCGATTGGCATAGCGGCCCACGGTGACGCCGAAGAAGTTCGGAAAATCGACATAGCCCTTGAGGTCGTCATAGCCGAGCAGCACGTCCGCGACCTTGCCCGACTTGTCCGGGCCGGACAGCGACTGAAGCGTCGCGCCATAGGTCAGGATTTTTGCCGACACACCCGCGCCGTTTTTCAGCGTGATGGTTTCGACCGCTTCGCCATTGGCGGTGCCTGCCGGTGCGCGGGTCGCTTCGGCGGCAACCGCGGTCCCGCTTGCGAGGATTGCGGCCGACAAGGCCGTCCCGCTTGTAAGGCCCAGAATCAGTGCGTAAGACAACGCTGTTTTCATATCGACGACCTTTCGCATGGACTTCCTCCCGGTAACGCTACGCCCATTGACGGGCGGTTGAGGGGGATATACTCCGACAAAATAAGCGTAGGCAACCCTTGATCGGGCGACACGCTACTGGAACTGCACTGGAGAAGGATGAATGGCAGGACCGATTTCCTCAGGCGCGGGGGCAACCGCGACCTATAATCCCGGCACGCGCTACGGCCCCGCGCTCGCGCTGCTTGCCAGCCTCTTCTTCATGTGGGGCTTCATCACCGTCATCAACAACACGCTGCTGCCCCATCTGCGCAGCGTGTTCGACCTCAGCTACACCCAGACGACGCTGATCGAATCGGTGTGGTTCATCGCCTATTTCTTCGCATCGATCCCGTCGGCGAAGCTGATCGAGCGGGTCGGATACCAGAAATCGATGGTCATCGGCCTGCTCATCATGGCGGCGGGCGCGCTGGGCATGACGGTGGCGGCATCCATCCCCTCCTATGGCGTGACCTTGGTCATGCTGTTCGTCATCGCCAGCGGCATCACCCTGCTGCAGGTTGCGGCCAACCCCTATGTCGCGGTCGTGGGCAAGCCCGAAACCGCCTCCTCGCGCCTCAATCTGGTGCAGGCGATGAACTCGATGGGCACCATGCTGGCCCCGATGTTCGGCGCCTACCTGATTCTCGGCCGGTCGAAGGGCGGCACGGCGCAGGGCGAAGTCGTCCTGACGCAGGCCGAACGCCTGGCCGACGCGCAGTCGGTGGTCCTGCCCTATGTGCTGGTCGCCGTCGTGCTGGCGGTGCTGGCGGTGGTGATCGCCCGCTTCCCGCTGCCCGCCATGGGCAACGCGACGCAGCGCCACAACAAGGAAGAGCGCAAGAAGCATTCGCTGTGGAACCATCGCAATCTGGTGTTCGGCATCCCCGCGATCTTTATCTATCTGATCGCGGAAATCGGCGTCGCCAACCTGTTCATCAACTTCGTCAGCCAGCCCAATATCGCCAACCTGACCCACGAACAGGCGGGCAATTACCTGACCCTGTTGTGGGGCGGGATGATGGTCGGCCGTTTCGCGGGTTCGGCGATCATGCAGAAGTTCGATGCGGGCCATGTCCTCGCCGCCTTCTCGATCGGCGCTTTCATCGTCATGCTCGTCACGGTCTTCACCACCGGCCCGGTCGCCATGTGGTCGCTGATCCTGGTCGGCCTGTTCCATTCGATCATGTTCCCGACCATCTTTACCCTCGGCATCAAGGGCCTTGGCCCGCTGACCGAGGAAGGATCGGGCCTGCTGATCATGGCCATCGCGGGCGGCGCGCTGGTGGTGGTGCAGGGCTGGCTGGCGGACCATTATGGTCTGCAGACCAGCTTCCTGCTGACTGCGGCCTGCGAACTCTACGTTCTCTTCTACGCCCTTTGGGGATCGAAGACGACCAACGCCCTGCCCGATCAGCAGATCGACGCCTAAGCGTCGACCGCGAACCGGCAGCATGGAAAGGGGCCGGGGCGCATGTCGCTCCGGCCCCTTCTGCTTTGGCGCATTTTGTCCAGCACCCTTCCCACGGACGACGCAGAGCCCTATCTGCCCCGCAATCCCGACGCTTCAAGGCAGAACCATGGCCGATATTCTCCTCTTTTCCTACGGCACGCTGCGTCAGGCCGATGTGCAGATGGCGCTGTTCGGGCGACGGGTGGAAGGGACGCCGGACGCGCTGCCCGGCTTTGCCAGCCGCATGATCGAAATCACCGACCCCGACGTCATCGCCAAAAGCGGCACGCGCTGGCACCCGATGGTCCAGCCCAGCGACGATCCGGCGGACGCGGTGGAAGGCCTGCTGTTCCGTCTGACCGCGCAGGACATCGCCAGCGCCGATGCCTATGAAGTCGATTATGTCCGCCGCGAAGTGACACTGCGGTCGGGCCTCACCGCCTATATCTATGGCGAACGGGCAGAGAATCACGCCGCATGATCGTCCGCCCGCGCCCCAGCCTGATCGACATCGCCTTCACCGTACGCGGCTCCGTCCTGCCGCGCATCAAGGGGCGGTTGCTGGTGATCGCACTGCTCGGCGTGGCCGCCGTCCTGACCGCGCACGCGCATCCGGGCATTTTTTCGCAGATCAGCGCCATCCCCTTCACGCTGATCGGCATCGCGCTGTCGATCTTCATGAGTTTTCGCAACAACGCCTGTTACGACCGCTGGTGGGAAGGGCGCAAATTATGGGGATCGCTGATCATCGCCTGCCGGTCCTTCACCCGGCGCGCCGCGATCCTGGATGAAGCGGATCGCCGCCTGCTGCTGACCGGCCTGTCGGCCTTTACCGCGGGCCTTGCCGCCCGGTTGCGCCGCACGGACGAACGGGGTACCATTGCCGCCCATGGATTTGACGGCCCCTGGCTGGACGCCGTCAACCCGACCGACGCCCTGCTCCAGCATCTGGGCCGTCATTGCCTGCATCTGATGCGCGACGGTCGGATCGGCCCCATCCATCACAGCCTGCTGGAGGAACAGCTGCACCTGCTGTCGCAGGTTCAGGCCGGGTGCGAACGCATCCTCCTCACGCCCCTGCCCTTCACCTATTCGCTGCTGCTGCATCGCACGGCGATGATCTTCTGCCTCGCTTTGCCCTTTGCGCTGGCGGGGACGCTCGGCTGGTGGACGCTACTGCCGGCCCTTCTGGTCAGCTACACCTTCTTCGGCCTCGATGCGCTGGGCGATCAGTTGGAGGAACCCTTCGGCCTTGAGCCCAACGACCTGTCGATCGACGCCATGACCCGCATGGTGGAACGGGAAATGCTGTCGGCTCTGGGCGAATCGGATCTGCCGCCGCCCATCGAGCCGACCCATAATGTGCTGACCTGATCTATCCTTCCCTGATCTATCCCTTCATCGCGCTGGCCGTATCCTCCAGCGCCAGATCGACCAGTACCCCCATCGCCTCTGCCGCCGCCTGCGCATCGCCCGCCGCAATCGCGTCATAGACGCGCACATGGTCGGGAATGGGGTTGCGCGGCAGGGCGCGGGCGCGCTGCTTGAACTGGGTGGTCCAGTTGACCGCCGCGCCGATGCTTGCCGTCAGCGTCAACAACGCGTCGTTGCGGGTCGCATGCAGGATGGCGTTGTGGAAATCGCGATCCGCCGCCCGCCCCGCTTCGGTCGCCAGCGTATGGCGCCGCATCGCCGCCAGCGCATCCTTCATGATGCGCAGATCTTCCTTGTCGCGCCGCTGTGCCGCCAGCCGCGCGGCGGCAGGCTCGACGATGGCGCGCAGTTCGAACAGGTCGCGCACGAACTGCACGTCGGGTTCTCCGGCAAAGGCCCATGCCAGCACTTCGGGGTCCAGCAGGTTCCACCGGTTGCGCGGCAACACCCGTGTCCCCGCCTTGGGTCGACTTTCCACCAGCCCCTTGGCCGTCAGCACCTGTATCGCCTCGCGATAGGCGCTGCGCGAAACCTCCAGTTCCTCGGCAAAGGCCACTTCACCGGACAGGGTATCGCCCGGCTGATATTGGCCGGACAAGATCGCCATGCCCAGCTTATGCGCGATCGCGCCGTGCAAACGCCGCCCCGGTCCGCGCACCGCCTTGGCGCCGTTGCCATTGTCCGTCTCGTCCCCTTGCAAAGACGGATTTTCCTTCACCATTCGCGCTCCTCTCGCCTTTCCCCCAATCAGGCACATCCATCCCTATAATACAAGGATTGCCATTACCATCTTCCTGTAATATGTCGGAGTAATTATCGGATTCACCGCTGCCGCCGCGTCCTTCCGGGCGATTTCGGGCGGACGGCGGCTATCGCTTGCTATGGAAGTGGCGCCCGGTCGGGCGCGCGGGAGGAGAGTTTTCAATGACATTGCGCCTGTTGCAGCATCGTTCGGACAGCGGTGAACGGTCGGTCATCGCCGCGCAGGGCGATGCGGCTCATATCGTGCCGGGTTTCACCACCATCCGCGCACTGGCGCTGCATGCCATCGCGCAGGGCATTGATCTCGCCGCCGCCGTGGCGGCCGCTGGCACGGGCGACGCCGTCGACATCGCCGCCGAATTTGCCGCGAACCGCCTGCTCGCCCCCATTGATCATGAAGATGGCGCGCATGTCCAGCTGACCGGCACCGGCCTCACCCATCTCGGCTCCGCCGAAGGCCGCGACAAGATGCACCGCGAAGCGGCCGCCGTCGAAAAGCAGACCGATTCGATGCGCATGTTCCTGGAAGGCCTGGAAGGCGGCAAGCCTGCCGCCGGGCAAGTCGGCCAGCAGCCCGAATGGTTCTACAAGGGCGACGGGTCGCAGCTGGTCGGCCCGAACGACGCGCTCACCATGCCCGCCTTTGCCAAGGATGGCGGCGAAGAACCCGAACTGGCTGGCATCTACATCATCGGCGAAGACGGCACCCCCTATCGCATCGGCCTCGCGCTCGCCAACGAGTTCAGCGACCATGTGACCGAACGCCACAATTATCTGTGGCTCGCCCACTCGAAACTGCGTCAGGCCGCGCTTGGCCCCGAACTGCTGGTCGGCACCCCACCCGAACATATCGAAGGCGCCAGCCGCATCATCCGCAATGGCGAAACCATCTGGGAAAAGCCGTTCCTGTCGGGTGAAGGCAATATGTCGCACAGCTTCGCGAATCTGGAACATCATCATTTCAAATATGATCTGTTCCGCCGCGCGGGCGACGTGCATGTCCATTTCTTCGGTACCGCGACCCTGTCGTTCAGCGACGGCATCGTGCCGCAGGAAGATGACGTGTTCGAAATCATCGCCGCGCCCTTCACCCTGCCGGTGCGCAACCCGCTCAAGCGCGCTGCCCCCGTTCAGGTCGCCGTCCAGCAGCTCTGAACGTCAGGCACATGGACCCGATCCGCATCGCGATCGTGGGCATAGGCAAGATCGCCCGCGATCAGCATGTGCCCGCGATACTGGGCAACAGCGCCTTCAGCCTGGCCGCCACCGTCAGCCCGCATGATGCGGGCCTTGTCGGGGTACCGCATCATGCCAGCCTGGACGACTTGCTCGCCCAGGGTCCGGCGGTGGACGCCATTGCGCTGTGCACCCCGCCGCAGGTCCGCTACGACCTTGCGACGCAGGCCCTGAAAAAGGGCATCCACCTCTTCCTCGAAAAGCCGCCCGGCGCGACTCTGGCGGAAGTGGACGCGTTGAAGGCACAGGCCGACAAGGTCGGCGTCAGCCTGTTCGCCGCATGGCACAGCCGCTTCGCCGCCGGGGTCGCCCCGGCGCGGGCGTGGCTGGCCGAACGGCGGATCGACAAGGTGTCGATCGTCTGGCGGGAGGATGTCCGTGTGTGGCATCCGGGTCAGGCATGGATCTGGCAGCCCGGCGGCCTTGGCGTGTTCGATCCGGGCATCAACGCCCTGTCCATCGTCACCCATATACTGCCGCGCCCCTTCTTCCTGAAGGACGCGACACTGGTGCTGCCCGAAAACCGCGCCGCGCCGATCGCCGCCGACCTTGCCTTCCGCGACACGGCGGGCGCGCCGATCCATATGGATCTCGACTGGCGGCAGACCGGCCCGCAAAGCTGGGACATCATCGTCGAAACCGATGCGGGGACGCTCAAGCTCAGCCATGGCGGCGCGGTCCTGACCCTGCCCAGCGGCACCGACCATGGTGAGGATGTCGAATATGCGGGCCTTTATGCCCGGTTCGCCACGCTGATCCGGGGCGGCCGTTCGGACGTTGACACCAGCCCGCTGCGCCTTGTTGCCGACGCTTTCCTGCGCGGCACCCGCGAAATAACCACCGCCTTTCACGACTGAACATTCCAACAGGGAGAGGAATATGATGAAGTTCTTGCGCCGTGCTTCCGCTGCGCTGCTGCTGAGCGCCAGCGCGCTGTCCACGACGGGCGCGCTCGCCGACACCAATGGCAAGCCGACGACCGCGACCATCCACGCCGACACGCCCGGCCCGGTCTATGACAAGGCGATCTTCACCCAGTTCGCCGAACATCTGGGCAACGGCATCTATGGCGGCCTGTGGGTCGGCAATGACAAGTCGATCCCCAATACCAACGGTTTCCGCAACGACGTGATTTCGGCGCTGAAAAATCTGTCGGTGCCAATCATCCGCTGGCCCGGCGGCTGCTTCGCTGACGAATATCACTGGCGCGAAGGCGTGGGACCAAAGGCCAAGCGCCCGGTCAAGATCAACACCCATTGGGGTGGCGTGACCGAACCCAACAGCGTGGGCACCCATGAATTTTTCGAACTGATCCGTCAGGTCGGGGCGCAGGCCTATGTTGCGGGCAATGTGGGCAACGGCACGCCGCAGGAAATGGCCGAATGGGTCGAATATATGACCTCGCCCGCCGGCAGCCTCGCCGACGAACGCGCGAAGAATGGCCATAAGGAACCTTGGGCGGTTCCCTATTTCGGCATCGGCAACGAACTGTGGGGCTGCGGCGGCAATATGCGCGCCGAATTCGCGGCGGACGAAACCCGTCGCTACGCCACTTTCGTGAAGGCGCCCGCAGGCACCCGGATCATGAAGATCGCGGCTGGCGCCAATGTGGACGATTATAACTGGACCGAAACCATGATGCGCCTCGCGGGCGACAAACTCGACGGCCTGTCGCTGCATTATTATACCCTGCCCCAGGGCGGATGGCCGCCCAAGGCGCACCCGGTCAATTTCGATGAAAATGGCTGGGCCGACGCGCTGAATGGCGCGCGCAAGATGGATGAGCTGATCACCAAGCACAGCGCCATCATGGACAAGTACGATCCCAAGAAGCGCGTCTTCCTGGCGGTCGACGAATGGGGCAGCTGGTATGCGCAGGACGAAGGCACCCATCCCGGCTTTCTGCGTCAGCAGAATACGCTGCGCGACGCCCTGATCGCGTCGATCCACCTCGACATCTTCGCCAAACATGCCGATCGCGTGCGCATGACCGCCATCGCGCAGATGGTGAACGTGCTTCAGGCGATGATCCTGACCGAAGGTAAGAAGATGGTGCTGACGCCCACCTATCATGTCTTCGAAATGTACAAGCCGTGGCAGGATGCAACGGTGCTGCCGATCGACATCCAGACCCCCTGGTATGCCAAGGATCAGTATACCATGCCCGCCGTCAGCGGCTCCGCCGTTCGGGGCAAGGATGGCAAGGTCCATGTCGGCCTGTCGAACCTTGACCCCAATCAGCCCAATACCGTGACGGTGAAGCTGGATGGCCTCAATGCCGCGACCGTCACCGGCCGCGTGCTGACAGCATCGGCGATCAATTCCCACAACACGTTCGACGCGCCCGAAACCGTCAAGCCTGTCGCCTTCACCGGCGCGCAGGTCAGCGGCGGCACGCTGACCGTCACGCTCCCGGCCAAGTCGGTCGTGGTGCTGGAACTGAACTAAGCTGTTTGGAGCGGGCGGTGGGTGGAATTACCGCCCGCTCCATCCTTTCTACCTAGTGCTCCTGCGAAAGCAGGAGCACTTAGTTTACCTATGGAGAGGTCACGATGGCCCGACACCTCATG
>NZ_JBMDWL010000065.1:0-64063 GCF_048594625.1 Sphingobium sp. | reverse complement strand
CTCCTTACTTCAGGCCGTAGGGCGCCCACAGGCGCACATGGGCAACATCGGAATCCGACAGGACGGACGTGCCGCGGTTCTGACGGATATACTTGGCGTTGTGGCTGATCAGGCGGTGACGCTTGCCAGCGACGCCGTGCTTCACCTTGCCGGTGGCGGTGAACTTGAAGCGCTTCTTCACACCGCTCTTGGTCTTCATCTTGGGCATTTTCGTCTCCTTGTTTGGCGCGACGATTACAGACAGCCACGGCAGCCCTAGTTAGCCGGGCGGTCTTTCCGAATATCGCGAAGGGCGGCCCTTAGTGGTCCGCGCAAGAAAAGGCAAGCGATTCGGCGCGCCGATCAATGATGATGGTCATGCCCATGATGCTCGCTGGCGCCATGGATCGCCTCCAGCACATCTTCCAACCGTGCCGGATCGCCCAGCGCCAGCACATGGCCTTCGCTGTCGGCGGTCAGCGGTTCGCCATTCCAGTCGCACATCAGGCCGCCCGCACCCTCCACCACCGGCACCAGCGCGGCGAAGTCATAGCTTTGCAAACCGGATTCGATGACGATGTCCAGAAAGCCGGATGACAGCAGCCCGTAATTATAGCAGTCCCCGCCATAGACCGGCCCCTGACGCGGCGATCCGCCCGATACGGCGGCGACCAGCGCCATATAATGGGGGACGTCGCCCTCCGCGAAGAGATGCGGGCTGGTGGTGGCAATGCCTGCCCCCTCCAGCGCCTTACAGGCCCGCGTGCGCACAGGCTTGCCGTTAAAGGTGGTCGGCTGCCCGCTCATGCCCGTCCAGCGTTCCTGCGCAATCGGCTGGTCGATGATGCCGATGGTTGGCCATCCTCCCTGGGTCAGTGCGATCAGCGTGCCGAATATCGGCCGCCCGGCGATGAAGCTGCGCGTCCCATCGATCGGATCGAGTATCCACACCCGATCCGCATCGGTGCGCACCGATCCATATTCTTCGCCGATGATGCCGTCATCGGGCCGTTCCTTTTCCAGTATCGCGCGGATGGCGGCTTCGGCAGCGCGGTCGGCCTCCGTCACCGGGGACTTGTCCGCCTTGATCTCCATATCGTAGCGGGCGCGGAAAAAGGGGCGGATGGCGGCGCCAGCGGCGTCGGCAAGGCGGTTGGCAAGGGCCAGATCGTCGCGGGTCGTCATGTCCTTCGCCTAGCGACTGCGCCGACTTTAGGCTAGACTATATGGCGTCCTGAACAAGGAGGGGAAGATGCCCGGTGCGCCTGTCATCCCGTGTCTGCGCTATGCCGATGCGCCTGCCGCCATCGATTTCCTGTGCGCCGCTTTCGGTTTCGAACGCCATGCCGTCTATCCTGACGATGCCGATCCGGCGATCATCCATCATGCGCAACTGGTGCTGGAAAATGGCATGGTCATGCTGGGCAGCGTCAAGGATATGGAGCAGGAGTCGCTCTATACCTGGTCCACGGCGCGCGATCTGGGCGGGATTACTGCCTGCGTCTACATCATGGTGCCCGATCCCGATGCGCATTGCCTCCACGCCCGCAATGAAGGCGCGGTCGTCGTGGATGAACCGCATGACAATCCGGGCTATCCGGGGCGTGGCTACACCGCGCTCGACCCGGAAGGCAATGTCTGGAGCTTTGGCAGCTACGATCCGTGGGCCGGTTAAGCCTTCGGCAACCCCGTCGTTCTAGCTTTTGATCGGAAGGGACGCGTCAATGGCAATATTGGGCTGGATATTGAGCTTCGCTGCTCTGTTCGCGGGACTCGCGCTGCGGCAGGACATGCCGATCGGCGGTTCGTTGCTGTTGTCCAATCTGGTGATCGGTCTGGCGGTTCTGGCTTGTCCCATGATCTGGCGTGGCAAGCCGCTTGGCATATCGCGGGGCCAGCGCATCGTCGTGGCGCTGATCCTGCTTTGTGCGACGCCGCTGGTGTTGTTCCCAGCGGCGTAGCCAAATTCAGTCGAACAGGCTGGAAACCGAGCTTTCGTCGGCGATGCGCTTGATCGCTTCGCCCAGCAGCGGGGCGATGGGCAGATGGCGGATGCGCTGAGCGTTGACCACGGCATCGGTGCCCTGAATCGAGTCGGTGATGACCAGTTCGAGCAGTTCGGACGCTTCCACGCGGGCGACGGCGCCGCCCGACAGCACGCCATGGCTGACATAGGCGATGACGTCTTCCGCGCCCGCCGCCTTGAGTGCACCGGCGGCGTTGCACAGCGTACCTGCGGAATCGACGATGTCGTCGATCAGGATGCAGAAACGGCCCGACACATCGCCGATGATGTTCATGACTTCGGATTCACCGGCGCGTTCGCGGCGCTTGTCGACGATGGCGAGCGGCGCGTTGTCGAGCCGCTTGGCCAGCGCACGGGCGCGCACCACGCCGCCGACGTCGGGCGACACGACCATGATGTTCTTGTCGCCGAAACGGGCCTGAATATCGGCCGACATGACCGGCGCGCCGAACAGGTTATCGGTCGGGATGTCGAAAAAGCCCTGAATCTGGCCTGCGTGCAGATCGACCGACAGGACGCGGTCGGCGCCCGCCGTGGTGATCAGGTTGGCGACCAGCTTGGCGCTGATCGGGGTGCGCGGGCCGGGCTTCCGATCCTGACGGGCATAGCCGAAATAGGGGACGACGGCGGTGATTCGCTTGGCCGATGCGCGTTTCAGCGCGTCGATCATGATCAGCAATTCCATCAGATTGTCGTTGGTCGGATAGGCCGTCGACTGAATGACGAACACGTCTTCGCCGCGGACATTCTCATGAATTTCCACGAAAACTTCTTCGTCGGCGAAGCGACGGACGCTGGCGTCGGTCAGAGGGATGCCGATATAATCGGCGATGGCGGCCGCAAGCGGCTTGTTCGAATTGCCGGTCATGAGTTTCATGGCGAAAACCCCCCGTGGAAAATGACATGACGAATTGGTGACGATGCGCGAAACGCGGCCCCTTTAGCGGCGCGTGGCGCATGTGGAAAGGCGCTTTTGCGCCTTGCGACGAAATGCGCGCGGCGCGCCGTTAAGCGGGCATCCTGCTCAAAAATGCGGCATCGAAAAACAGAGCATTTTCGTTGGGGCGAAAAATACTCTAGGGCCCGCCCTATGACCGATAAACTCGTGATCGCGCTTGCGCAGATGACCCAGTCCGTGGGCGACCTCAAGGCCAATGCCGACGCCATGCTGGAATGGCGCGCGCGGGCGAAGGGCGCGGACCTGATCGTTTATCCCGAACTGCAACTGATCGGCTATCCCCCCGAAGATCTGGTGCTCAAGCCCGCTCTGGTCGATCAGGCCAATTATCAGCTGGACCGGCTGGCGCAGGAAAGCGCCGATGGCGGGCCGGCCATGTTGGTGGGCACGGTGGTCGCGTCGCAGGGCGTGCTGTTCAACGTCGTCGCGCTGATCGACAATGGCGCCGTCACGGCGATCCGGCAGAAGCGCGAACTGCCCAATTACGGCACGTTCGACGAAAAGCGGCTGTTCGCGCCCGGCCCGCTGCCTGCGCCGATCGATTTTCGCGGCGTGAAGATCGGCGTGCCGATCTGCGAGGACATATGGTTCCCCTTCGTCACGGCGCATCTGCGCAGCGAGGGCACGGAAATCCTGATCAGCCCCAATGGCAGCCCCTATGAAGTGGACAAGGACGACCGTCGGCTGAATGCCGTGGCGGGCACTCGCGTCCGCGAAACCGGCCTGCCGCTCGTTTATCTGAACCGCGTGGGCGGGCAGGACGAACTGGTGTTCGACGGTGCATCCTTCGTGATGAACGGCGACCTCTCCATCGCGCATCAGATGCCCGACTGGGAAGAAGCGCTGACGATCACGACATGGGAAAAATGGGAGGGCCGGTGGATCTGCCTGCCCGGTGAGCAGCACGCGCTCGATCCGCATCCGGCCGACATCTATAATGCGATGGTGCTGGGCCTGCGCGACTATGTGAACCGCAATCGCTTCCCCGGCGTGGTGCTGGGCCTGTCGGGCGGCATCGATTCCGCGCTGTCCGCCGCCGTCGCGGTCGATGCGCTGGGCGCGGGCCGGGTGTGGTGCGTGATGATGCCGTCGCGCTTCACCTCGCAGGACAGTCTGGACGATGCGGTCGAATGTGCGCGGCTGCTTGGCGTGCGTTACGACATCATCCCCATCGAACCGGCTGTCGCGGCATTCGATGCCATGCTGGCGCCCACCTTCGAAGGGCGCGGGCGCGACCTGGCCGAAGAAAATATCCAGTCCCGCATTCGCGGCATAACCCTGATGGGCCTGTCCAACAAATTCGGCCATATGTTGCTGACGACCGGCAACAAGAGCGAGATGTCGGTCGGCTACGCCACCATCTATGGCGACATGGCGGGCGGTTATTCGGTGCTGAAGGATGCGTACAAGACGACGGTGTTCGACCTTTGCCGCTGGCGCAACGACAATGTCCCGTCGCTGGGCGAAGGCTTTGGCCCGGCTGGCCCCGTGATGCCCGAACGCGTCATCACCAAGCCGCCCAGCGCCGAATTGCGCGACAATCAGCGCGACGACGACAGCCTGCCACCCTATGAAATTCTGGACCCCATCCTCTACGGCCTGGTTGAGGAGGAATTGTCGGTCGACAAGCTGGTCGAACGGGGGTTCGAGAAGGAGACGGTCGCCCGGATCGAGCGCCTGCTCTACATTGCTGAATATAAGCGCCGCCAGTCGCCGCCGGGCGTGAAGCTGGGCATCCGCAATTTCGGTCGCGACCGCCGCTATCCGATCACCAACGGCTTCCGCACGATATAAGCCGGGCAAAGAGTATCATGACCGTCATCACCCGCTTCGCCCCGTCGCCGACCGGCCATCTTCATGTCGGCAACATCCGCGCTGCGCTTCACAACTGGCTGTGGGCGCGCAAGTCCGGTGGCCGGTTCCTGCTGCGCCTGGACGATACCGACATCGAACGGTCGCGCGCCGAATATGCGGACGGGATCAGGGCGGACCTGCAATGGCTCGGTCTCCACTGGGATGGCGAGGAAAAGCAGTCCGACCGTTTCGCCCTGTATGAAGCGCGGTTCGAGGCGCTGAAGGCGTCGGGCCATGTCTATCCTGCCTATGAAACCAGTCAGGAACTGGACCTGCGGCGCAAGGTGCTGCTGGGGCGCGGTCTGCCGCCGGTCTATGACCGCGCCGCCCTGTCGCTGACGCCCGATCAGATTGCGGCCTATGAGGCCGAAGGGCGCACGCCCCACTGGCGTTTCAGGCTGGATCATGACCAGCCGATCATGTGGACCGACCTGATCCGTGGCGAACAGCGTTTCGATGCGAAGCTGCTGTCCGACCCGGTGATCCGCCGCGCCGACGGTTCTTGGCTCTATATGTTGCCATCGGTTATCGACGACATCAACATGGGGGTGACCCATGTTCTGCGGGGTGAGGATCATGTGTCCAACACCGCGACGCAGATCCAGATGTTCACCGCCCTTGGCGCATCGCTGCCCGCTTTCGCGCATGAAGCGCTGCTGACCGGCAGCGAGGGCAAACTGTCCAAGCGTCTGGGGTCGATCGGCGTCGCGCATTTCCGCGAGATCGGGCTGGAACCGGCCGCCATCGCATCGCTGCTCGCCCGCCTCGGCAGTTCGCAGCCCATCGAGCCATTTGCGGACATGGCGCCGCTGATCGAAACTTTCGATTTTGCCCATTTCGGTCGTGCGCCTGCGCGTTTTGATGAAGGCGAACTGGCGACGCTCAATCAGAAGATCGTACATATCCTGCCCTTCGACGCGGTGGCCGATCGCCTGCCGCAGGGCGTGGACGCCGTCGCATGGGACGCCATCCGCCCGAATCTGGAAACGGTTGCGGGCGCGGCGGACTGGTGGGCCATCGTCACCGGGCCGATTGATGCGCCCGCTGTCGCCGATGAAGACCGCGATTTCCTGACCGCTGCGCATCGCATCCTCTCGGACGCTTCTTTCGATGCGGACATCTGGCGGACGCTGACCGGGGCCTTGAAGGAAGAGACGGGGCGAAAGGGCAAGGCGCTGTTCCAGCCGCTCAGGCGCGCGCTGACGGGGCTGGATCATGGGCCGGATATGGGGCAGTTGCTGCCGCTGATCGGCCGGGAAGAAGCGCTGGCGCGTCTGGCCGGTGGCGCCTGATAAGGACCGGCGTCCGGATTATTGACGTCGGGATTGCTGGCGCCCGTAATTACTGGCGCTGGATCGCTTCCAGCGCCTTGCCCACGGCTGCAATGCCTTCTGGTGAGGCAGCAAAGCCCATATGGGTGCAATCGACCTCGATCGCCTTGTCGCGCTCGCCCGCGCGGCCCTTGGCGCATTCTGGCAGGATCACGCCGTCACGCTGCGACCACAGGGCGACGGTGGGCACCGGTGGCTTTTCCTCACGTGTGCAGGGGAAGGGCGGACGATCGACAGGAAACCCCGAAACCAGCTGATACAGGCGCCATGCATGGTTGGCACGCGGGTCGCCGGAAAAGGGCGTGCCCATCGTCACCACGCCGCCGACCTTGCTGCCGGCAAATTTGGCATATTCGCGGGCGTAGAGGCCGCCAAGGCTCCAGCCCACCAACGTGACGGGCGCGCCGCTATGCTGGCGGATGGCATCGACCCGCTGGTCGATCCTGCTCAGGCTGTCGGGCTTCGGCCCGAAATTGCGGCCCATCCCCCAGTCATGCGCGTCATAGCCCGCGGCGTTCAATATATCGCGCATCCATCCCATCCGCTGTTCCGATGCCATCAGGCCGGGGATCAACAGCACCGACCGGCCGTCACCTTTCATCCGGCTGGCCAGCAGGGCGGCTTGCGACCGGGTGCGCGACAGATCGAACGGTACGCTCAGATTGCCCAGAAGCTGTTGCAGCGGCGGCAGCTGTGCCGCGCGCGGACCGGGCGCAAGGCGATCCTTCCAGAAACTACTGACAGCTTGAGCATAAGGCGGCACGACGATGAAATCCCTGAACGCCGCCTCGATTTTGAAGACGGGAAAAGATGACATTATCGTGACCAACGCGGTCAGCGTCTATCGGTTTCGCCTCAGTGGATCAACGGTTCGTCGTTTGTGACACCGGTGGTTCGTATAATGTCAGGGCGCCAGTGGAGACGTCTGGCTGACGGCAACGCCTTCGGTGCCGTGCAACTGGCGCGGTTCCAATATGGCTGCCGTTTCGATGAGGTCGAGCGCGCGCCGCGCCTCCAGATAGCGGCGGGCATATTGCATCCACCGGTCGGCGGCGGTCCTGCCCGGCATCCGCTCCACTTCTGCCAGCGCCGGGGCGACCCGGCCACCGTCGATGAAGCGCAGCGCCCGTTCCATGGCGACCTGAGGACGTGGGGAGGGGGTAGACGCGCGGCGGATGGTGATGAGTTCGCGCGCTTCATGTTCCAGCGCATCCCACCATCCCGCGCTGGCGGACGGGGTCGTCACCTGACCCGCAACGTCCATCAGGCCACCGCGCAGGTCGGCCAGCGTGATGGGTTCGCGCGCGGCGTTGATGATGGCCGCGACGGCACGGGGCTGCGCCTGTCCGAAGCGAAGGCGCAGCTGCCCTTCGATATAGCCGAGCGGCGTTCCGTTATCGAGCGCGCGGCGCGCGGCAAAGGCGACCAGCAATCCTTCGGCCCGCGCGGCATTGCCCGATGCCGCCTGCGCCTCCACGGTAATGCGGTTGAGCCGTTCCTCCAGCTGGACGACCCGCGTATCCAGCACCTGTGCGGCATCGTCCGCCAATGGGCGCACGGTCACGCCATTGTTCGTTTCGGTGATCAGGCCCTGCACCGGCATTTGCGGGTTGGTGCGCGGTTGCGGATCGCCCCAGCGGCGCTGAATCTGCGGCCAGGCCCATACCGTGATGGCAACGCCCAGAGCAAAGGCCAGCAACGTCAGGATCAGCAGGGGCAGGACAATGCGGCGACGCGGCGGCGCGGGCGTTTCGCTCGCACCGACAAGCCCATCCTCTACGCGCATGCCGACCCTTTCATTATCCATCGCGCAAGTCATTCGCACAATCGGAGGGCGAGGGCCAGCATATCGTCATCGGTGGGCGTCACGGCCGCCTGAACGCTGGCCCAGCCATCGCCACAGGCGGTGAGCGCCGCTGCGCTGATCGCAACGACATGCAGCGTCGCGCGCATCGGTTCGGGAATCTGTTGGGCTAGCCGTTCCCCGGCGCGGGACGAATGGACCGCAAGGATGCTGCCCGGCACGGCATCCTCGATCAGCGCGGGATCGGGGGGAAGGGCGGCCATGCTATAGACCGCAATCCGGGTGATGGCGGCGGACCCGGCTTCCATGGGGGCGACGGTCGTGCCCGCCAGATGCAGCACATGGCGATGGCCGTCCGCCGCGATCCGGGCGGCGATGGCGCTGCCGTCGCCGTCGCCCGCGATGACGGCGTCAAATCTCGCCGCTGCCAGCGCCTGCGCGGTGGCCGGACCCACGGCGTAAGTCGGCAGGCTGCGATAATCGGCCAGCGCCGGTCCGGCCAGCCGCGCGCCATTGGCGCTGGTCAGCAACAGGGCATCGAAGGTCGCGGCCGGCGGCGGCGTCCAGTCGATGGCATGGGGTGCGAAGAGGGGATGGCGCCGCACCTCCATGCCCAGAGCCGTCGCTCTGGCAGCCGTCCTGCCTGCCGCCGGTTCGGGCCGCAGGATCAGGATCCGCGTCACGCTTCGAACAGGGCGCGCAATGCCGGGCTGGCGCGGTCGAGCAGCGCCTGTCCGATCGCTTCCGCCGCAATCCTGTCGCTGCGAGACAGGCGTGCCTCTTCCCGAACCGTTTCCTGTCCATCCGGACTGATGATCTCTGCAATCAGGTATAGTCCGTCGCCTTCCACCCTTGCCAGTGCCGCAATCGGGGAATGGCATGTGCCGCCCAGTCCTTTCAGCACGGCGCGCTCGGCCAGTACCGCGTCGCTTGTGTCTCCATCGTTGATCGCCGCCAATGCGGCGACGATGGCCTGATTGTCGCCTAGCGCCTCTATCCCGACGGCGCCCTGCGATGGTGCGGGCAGCATGGTGTCGATCGATATGGTCACGCCGACGTCGCGCTGATCCAGCCTGTCCAGTCCAGCCGCCGCCAGCAATGTCGCATGCACCTCTCCCGCCGCCAGCTTAGCCAGCCGCGTGGCGACATTGCCGCGAAACAGGGTGATGGTGGCATCGGGGCGAAGCCGTTTCACCTGCGCCGCGCGGCGCGGCGAGCTGGTGCCGATAATGGGGTTGGCGGGCAGCGCGGAAAAATCGGCCGCGCCCACCAACCGGTCGCGCACATCGGCGCGGGGCAGCATGGCCACGATACGGATTGCATCGGGCCGCACCGTCTCCACATCCTTCATGCTATGCACCGCAAAATCGATCTCGCCCGTCATCAGCGCCCGGTCCAGTTCCTTGGTCCACAGCGCCTTGCCGCCTATGTCCGCCAGCGCCCGATCCTGTATCCGGTCGCCGCTGGTCTGTACGGTAACGATGGTGATGGCGTCGGCGGTCCAGCCATGGGCGTCGCAAAGGGCGCGGGCGGTCATGCGGGCCTGGGCCAGCGCGAGTGGCGATCCTCTGGTGCCGAGGCGCAACGGTCGATCGGTGAAAAGCATATGCGGCTTGCTCTAATGGCCACGGGCATTAGATGGAAGCGGCAATGACCATCATCCTTGGCCTGGAATCAAGCTGCGACGAAACCGCGGCGGCGCTTGTGACGGCCGATGGCCGGATATTGGCGCATCGACTCGCCACACAGGAAGAGGCGCATCGCCCCTATGGCGGCGTCGTCCCGGAAATCGCGGCGCGTGCGCATGTGGAGGCATTGGCGCCGCTGGTCGAAGCGGCGCTGGCCGATGCCAAGATGACGCTGGCCGATGTCGATGTCATCGCGGCCACCGCCGGGCCAGGCCTGATCGGTGGCGTGATGGTCGGCCTCGTCACCGGCAAGGCGCTGGCCCATGCGGCGGGCAAGCCGCTGGTGGCCGTCAACCATTTGGAAGGGCATGCGCTTTCGCCGCGCCTTGCCGATCCGACATTGCAATTCCCCTATCTGCTGCTGTTGGTATCGGGCGGGCATTGCCAGTTGCTGCATGTGAAGGGGCCGGGCGATTATGTCCGCCTTGCCACCACCATCGACGATGCGGCAGGCGAAGCCTTTGACAAGACCGCCAAGCTGCTGGGCCTTGGCTATCCCGGTGGTCCGCTGGTGGAAAAAGCGGCGGCGACGGGCAATCCGAAGGCGGTGCCCCTGCCGCGCCCGCTGGTCGGTACGGCCGAACCGCATTTCTCCTTCGCTGGTCTCAAAAGCGCGGTCATGCGCGCCGCACAGTCCGGCCAATATGCGATGTCGGACATCGCCGCCTCCTTTCAGCAGGCGGTGATCGACTGTCTGGTGGACCGCACGCGCAAGGCGCTGGGGCAGAGTAAAGGCGTGACCGCACTCGTCGTGGCGGGCGGGGTCGCCGCCAATCAGCCGATCCGCACCGCGCTTCAATCGCTAGCGGCCGACCATGACCTGCCCTTCGTCGCGCCGCCGCTGTGGCTATGCACCGACAATGCGGCGATGATCGCATGGGCGGGGGCGGAACGTTACGCCGTGGGCCTAGTCGACGATCTGACGATCCCGGCACGGCCGCGCTGGCCGCTCGACCCAGCTGCGGAAAAGGCACGTGGAGCAGGAGTGAAAGCATGAAGGCGGGAGTCATCGGTGCGGGCGCCTGGGGCACGGCCTTGGCGCAATTGCTGGCCAGCGATGGGCAGGATGTGACGTTGTGGGCGCTGGAAGGCGATGTGATCGACGCGATCAACACCACGCATGAAAATCCGCTCTACCTTGCCAATATCCCGCTAGCGCCATCGATCCGTGCGACCGGCGACATGGCTGACCTTGGCGCGTGCGACATGCTGCTGGTCGTCAGCCCCGCCCAGCATCTGCGCAGCGTCGTGGCGCGGGCGCCCGCAGGCGTTCCGCTCGTCCTGTGTTCCAAGGGGATAGAGGCAGGCACCAGCCTGCTAATGTCGGAAGTGGCTGCGCAGGCTCAACCGACGTCGCCCATCGCCGTCCTGTCCGGGCCGACCTTCGCGCATGAGGTGGCAAAGGGGCTGCCGACCGCCATCACCCTCGCCTGCGAAGACCGCGACCTTGGCCAGCGCCTTGCCGCGCGCATCGCCCGTCCGTCCTTCCGCCCCTATCTGTCCGACGACGTGATCGGTGCGGAAATCGGCGGTGCGGTAAAGAATGTTCTGGCCATTGCATGCGGCGTGTCGGACGGGGCGGGCCTTGGCCTCAACGCCCGTGCCTCGCTCATCAGTCGCGGATTTGCGGAAATGACGCGTTTTGGCCTGGCGCGCGGCGCACGGGCGGAAACATTGGGCGGTCTTTCGGGCCTGGGCGATCTGGTCCTCACCTGTTCTTCCACCAATTCGCGCAACTTCTCGCTGGGCAAGGGGCTGGGGGAGGGCGCCAGCGCCGCTGACCTCCTGTCCAACCGCCGCACCGTTGCTGAAGGCGCGCATACCGCGCCGGTGCTGCGCGATGCGGCCCGCGCCGCAGGCGTCGAAATGCCGGTGGTGGAGGCGGTCTGTGCGCTACTGACCGATGCGGCGCCGCTGACGGATGTTATCGACGCGCTGCTCGCCCGGCCGCTGCGCCCCGAATAAGCCGTCGCGCTGCCCCGGCATTGCGCCTACAACAGAAATAGAAATCATATGACGCAAGAGGTTCAGGGTAATTTGGCGACAGAGGCATCCCCTGCCAAGGATCAGGATGACATCGCCGCTCTGGCCAAGGGCGGGCGAACGAACGTGTTCGGTTTTCTGCTGCGTCTGGCGGCGCGTCTGCCGTTCCTGTTCATCGCCGGGCGTGTCTATGGCGCCGAAGCGCTGGGCCGGTTCGCCTATGCGGTGCTGGTGGTGGAGTTCGTGGCCCAGATCGCGACGCTGGGCCTGAAACGCGGCCTTGCAGGCGCGCTCAGTCAGACCGAACGGCCCCATACCCATGTCGTGACCGACGCCATGGTCGTGACGCTCACCGCATCACTGGTGGGCGCGGGCCTGCTCATCGCCTTTCCGCAGGCGATGTTTCCCAACAGCGTCATCAACGGCCTCGACCGGTTGCTCGCGCTGGTCGTGATCGCGGTGGCGGGATCGGACGTCGCATTGGCGGCCTGCGCCTACCGCTTCGATGTCGGCGCGACGGTTCGGGCGCGATCCATCATCGAACCCTGGACGATCAGCATCGGCGCCTTTGCCTTCGCCTTTTATTCGACCCGCGACGGCCTGATCCTGTCCTATGCCGTGTCGATGATCGCCGCGCTCATCGCGTCGATCATCCCCATGGCGCGCCATTATGGCGTGCCCGCTGGCTGGCGGCCCGACTTCGGCCGCTTGTGGCGGCTTGCCCGGCGCAACCTGCCGCTGGCGGCGGCGGACGGTGTGGAATGGGGATCGCGCAGGCTGGACATGGCGATATTGGGCCTGTTCGTCAGCCCGGCGGTGATCGGGATCTACTATGTTGCCCAGCAGGTCGCATCCCTGCCGCAGAAGCTGAAGACCAGCTTCGACCCCATTCTTGGCCCGGTCATCACCCGTAACCTTGCTGAAAATAATCTGGGCGTCATCGCTAAACAGGTCAGCCAGGTCGGTTTCTGGATCATCGCGGCGCAGACCGGCATCGCGCTGGCGCTCGGCATTCCGGGCGAAGCGGTGATGGGCCTTGTCGGGCCGCATTTCGTCGGCGGCACTGGCGCCCTTGCATTCCTGCTGCTGGCCGAAGTGGTTGCGGCCACCGCCGTCGTCAGCGAATCGGCGCTTGTGTATATTGCGCGCCATCGCAACCTGATGATCTCGCTCGTCATGATCGGCCTGCAAGCGGCATTCAGCTTCGCCCTCGTTCTGATCGCGCGCAGACTGGATCTGCCGGTGATGTGGATCGCCGCCGCGCCCGCTCTGGCGCTCTGTCTGGCGCTGGGCGTGGGCGCCTTTGTGAAGGCGCGCCTGCTCTCGACCCTTCTGGATGCGCCGATCAACGCATGGCGCTGGCCGCTGCTGAGCGCGGCGGGCATCGCCTGTATCGTGGGGGCGGGTTTCGTGGCCCTGCCGCCCCGTCTGGAATGGGTAGAACTGGTCGTCGGCGTCTGGGCGATATTGGGGGTTTACGGCATCGTCATCTGGCGCTGGGGCTTTGGCCCGGAAGACCGCACCCTGTTCCGCAAGAAGGCATCATGAAAAAGGCCCGATCCTGACGAAGGATCGGGCCTTTTTGCGAAATATGGCTGGCAGGAATGTCAGGCGAACAATGTGTCGCGGATCACGCCAAGATCGTCTTCAGGGCGCGCGCCCCAGTGCGAAATGACTTCGGCCGCGGCCGCTGCGCCCAGCGCCAGCGAATCTTCAACACTGCGGCCGTCGATATGCGCGGCCAGGAAACCAGCGGCGAACAGGTCGCCCGCACCAGTCGTGTCGATGATCTGCGACACCGGCGCGGCGGGCGCTTCATGACGGACGCCATTGACGATGGCGACCGCGCCCTTTTCTCCGCGTGTCGACACCAACACCGACACCTTGTCGGCGAAACGGGCCAGCGCCTTTTCGAAATCGTCGACCTGCGCCAGCGACTGGATTTCGCCCTCGTTCGAAAAGAGGATGTCGATCTGGCCCTGTTCGATCAGGTCGATGAAGTCCGCGCGATGGCGGTCGATCACGAAATTGTCGGACAGGGTAAAGGCAACCTTGCGTCCCGCGCCCCGCGCCGCGTCGATGGCGGCCCGCATCGCCGCGCGCGGCTGTGCCGGATCCCACAGATAGCCTTCCAGATAGAGAATCCCCGCCGACTGGATCATCTCCAGGTCCAGCGCGGCTTCGGGCAGAAACTGCGATGCGCCAAGGAAGGTGTTCCTGGTCCGCTGCGCGTCGGGCGTGACAAGGATCAGGCAGCGCGCGGTCGGCACATCGCCCTGCATCGCGGGCGTATCGAACCGAATGCCCAGCGCGTGGACGTCATGAGCGAACACCGCGCCCAGCTGGTCGTCATTGACCTGCCCGATAAAGCCGCATTTCTTGCCCAGCGCCGCCAGCCCGGCCAGCGTATTGGCGGCCGATCCGCCGCTGATTTCCTTGGCCTGGGGCATGTCGGCATAAAGGGTTTCGGCCATATCGGCATCGATCAGCTGCATCCCGCCCTTGGTCAGCGCGTGCTGCGCCAGAAAGCCATCGTCGCTGCGCGCGATCACGTCGACGATGGCATTGCCGATCGCAACGACATCCAGAATGGGGGCGGAAACGGTCACGCAATATCCTTCGGCGATTTGGAAGTTATAAAATTTCACGGCCTTTACCGGTCCTGCCCATGTCATGCAACGGCCGCGATTGACGCCACGATCGGCGAGGAGGATAGCAGGCATATGGTTCTGATCGCCGCCCTGCGTGCTTTTCCGTCGATTTGCCACGGCGCGGCGTTGCGCCTGCTGGTCAAGACGCTTGTGCTGACTTTGCTGCTGTTCGCGGGGATGGCGGCGGCTTCATGGGCTGGATTTCATGCCGCCCGCCTGCATTTGAGGTGGGGCGGGGGCGGCTATGGCGAAGCGGGCGTCACCGCGATCGTCATGATCGGTGCCGGATGGCTGCTGTTCCGCGCCACGGCCATGGCAATCATGGGCCTGTTCGCCGACGACATCATAGAGGCGGTGGAGCGGCGCGATTATCCCCATGTCACCGCCCGGCCGGTTGGCTGGGCGCGCAGCCTGCGCTTCGCCGCCCGCTCGGTCGTGCGCACGCTCGGCTGGAACCTGATCGCCTTGCCTGCTTATATTCTGCTGCTGGTGACGGGCGTCGGCACGATCGGGTTGTTCCTGATACTCAACGCCTATCTGCTGGGGCGCGACATGGCCGACATGGTCGAACCGCGCCACCCCGCATCATCGCCCATATCGCGCAGCAGCCGGTGGCTCATGGGCCTCGTTTCGGCGCTTCTGTTCATGGTGCCCGTCGCCAACCTGCTTGCGCCGATCTTCAGCGCGGCTATGGCGGTCCACATGCTGCTCGGACGGAAAAACAAGCCATGACGTCTCTCTTTCGGGGCCTTTATGGCCGTTCGGCTCTGACGTCCCTGCTTGCGTTGCCTTTGGCGGCGTGCGGCGCGGGCAGCGTCGTGCCGCCCGCCCGGCCCATCGCGCCACCGCCGGGGCCGCCAGCCAGTGCTTTCATGAAACAGGGGCCGTTGCTGGGCACCGACGCAAGGCGCCTGACCCAGATGTTCGGTCAGCCCCGGCTCGACATTCGCGAAACCACCGTGCGCAAATTGCAGTTCGCCAACGGCCGTTGCGTGCTCGACGCCTATCTCTACGCACCTGCGCGGGGCAAGGAGCCGGTCGTGACCCATGTCGACGCGCGCACGCCTGCGGGCAATGATGTCGATCCTGCGGCCTGCGCCACCGCGCTGCAAACCAAATAGGGCCGGAGCATCGGAGCAGCCGACGGCTCGCTGAATACGGAAAAAGCAATAAGGGCATCAGCGTAAACGGGACCGCGTTTCCGCGCCGCATCGCCAGCCGGGAAGGTTTCAGTTTGCACGGCCATGGGTCCGCACTATCAAAGCGGGATGATCGGCGACACCCCGGCATCACCAGCCAGCCCAGTGCCCACTCCGACAGCGGCCTATGCCGTCGAGGGACATGGGCTTGTGAAGACCTTCGGCCATTTCCGGGCGGTCGATGGCATCGACATCGCCGTGCCGACCGGGGCCATTTATGGCGTGCTGGGGCCAAATGGCGCGGGGAAGACGACCCTGTTGCGCACGTTGCTCGGCATCATCGACCCGGACGAAGGCCATCGCATGCTGCTGGGCGAAACCCAGCCTCTGCGCATGGCGCGACAGGTCGGCTATCTGCCCGAAGAACGGGGCCTCTATCAGTCGATGAAGGCGTTTGAAGCGATTGCCTTCATGGGTGCGCTGCGCGGATTGCCGCTGAAGGAAGGGCGCGAACGGGCCAGGGCGATGCTGGATGGTCACGGCATGGGGGCGTCGATCGACAAGCCGATCCGTCAATTGTCGAAAGGCATGGCGCAGACGGTGCAATTGTTCGGCACCATCGTCCATCAACCCCGGCTGATAGTACTGGACGAACCTTTTTCCGGGCTGGACGCGATTAATCAGGAAAAGCTGGAGGCCCTGATCCGTGAACAGGCGCGCAGCGGCGTCACCATCCTGTTTTCCACCCATGTCATCGCCCATGCCGAACGGTTGTGCGAACGGATCGCCATCGTCGCGGGAGGACGCATCCGTTTCGAAGGTACGCCGGGGGAGGCGAGGGACCGGCTGCGTCCACAGGTGCGCCTGCGCACCCGCGTGACCGACGGTGCATGGCGGCGTTCGCTGCCCGCCGACACGGTGGTGCAGGATGGGGCCTGGCATTTCGCGCTGCCCGATGAGGGGATAGAGCCGCTGTTGCGGGCGCTGGTCGACGGACAGGCGGGGATCGAAAGCCTGTCCATCGAACGTCCTGGCTTGCACGATGCCTTTGTCGCCATCGCCGGGGAAGCGGCCGCCCGACAGATGCAGGATGAAGCGCGGGAGGAACCGGCATGATGCAGCTCTGGCGATCCGCCTATGTCATCGCCCGGCGCGATTTCACCGCCGTCGTGCTGTCGCGCACCTTCATCCTGTTCCTGCTGGGACCGTTGCTGCCGATCCTGATCGGTATGGCGTTCGGCGGGCTTGGCGACCGGATTTCCAACACCGATCTGCGTCCCACCGTGGGCGTCGCCATGTCGCCTGCCGACCAGGCGGCGCTGGAAAGGGCGCATGATCTGCTGGCCCACCGCATGGGCGACCAGAGCCTGCCACGCCTGCGACCCGCGCCGATGTCTCCGGCGCCTCAGGTGCAGCTGACCCGTTCCGATTCGGATATGGTGGCGATCCTTACCGGCACGCTGGCGCATCCCGTGCTGACGGGCAAGGTCGAGGATCTGGACAAGCTACAAGGTGACATCGGCCTGCTTTCCACCGCCGCGCTGGCCGAACGCAGCCTCAAATTCGTCACCGTGCAGCGGCATGAGGTCGCGGACAGCCGGGGTGCGCAGGCACAGGCCCGCCTGTTGATCGGCCGCATCGCGCAGGTGGTGATGTTCTTCCTCACCATTTTGTTGGCGGGCATGATCCTGTCCAATCTGGTGGAAGAAAAAACGAACAAGATCATCGAGATATTGGCCGCCGCCGTACCGGTCGACGCGATCTTCCTCGGCAAATTGATGGCGATGCTGGCGATGAGCTTCGTCGGCATCGCATTCTGGGGCGGTACGGCCTTTGCCATATTCGCCGTCCTTCACGGCGGCGGCGGGGGATCTTTGCCGGCTCCGGCGATCGGCTGGCCGATGTTCCTGATCCTGTCGGTGCTGTATTTTGCGATGGCCTATACGCTGCTGGGGTCGCTGTTCCTGGGCATAGGCGCACAGGCGGCGACCGTCCGCGAAGTGCAGACGCTGAACATGCCCATCACCATGGCTCAGATGCTCATCTTCTTTTTTGCCAGCTATGCCGTGGATCATATGGGGGCGCCAGCCGAAGTCGCGGCCTGCATCTTTCCCTTCAGTTCGCCCTTCGCCATGATCGCGCGTGCGGCGCAGGATGCGACGCTGTGGCCGCATCTGGTGGCGTTGTTGTGGCAGGCGAGTTTCGTGGCGCTCATCATCCGGGTGGGCGTGCTGCTGTTCCGCCGCCATGTGATGCAATCGGGTGGGCGCTGGTGGAAACGTCTGTTCAGGCCCGCGACAGGCTGAAGCCGCTATGCCGCTTGCCATGGATCGACGGCATTTTCTGGGTGGCATCACAGGCGGCATCATGGCTGTGGCTCTGTGGCAGGTCTGGCCGCAACGGGCGGAGGCTGCCTACCCCTTTGCGCTCAGCGATGCAGAGTGGAAAAAGCGCCTCAGTCCATGGGCTTACAAGGTTCTGCGACAAAAAGCGACGGAGTTTCCCGGTTCCAGCCCTCTCAACGAAGAGCATCGCGCCGGGTTGTTTTCCTGCGCTGGCTGCGACCAGCAACTCTTCAGTTCAAAAACCAAGTTCGATAGCGGCACCGGCTGGCCCAGTTTCTGGGCCGCGCTTCCCAGATCCGTCGGCACCAGCCGTGACCTGGGCCTTGGCGAAATCCGGACCGAGGTACATTGCGCGCGATGCGGCGGGCATCTGGGCCATGTCTTCGATGACGGGCCGCGCCCGACCGGCAGGCGTTACTGCATGAACGGGGTTGCGCTGCGCTTCAATCCCGCCTGATCCGCCAGATATGCAAAGGCCCCTTTATCGGCAGTGGCTCCAGCCAATCAGGCGTCGATCCCTTGGCGAGCATGGCGGCCAGACCACGGCCATTTTCCTTGCCATATAATATGCCCTCATTCAGCCCGTCGCAGGTGATGAGATAGGAGGCGCGGGTCCGCAATATCACGTTGCGGGCCTGATCGGGGGCATCCACGAAACCTTGAATCACCGCCGTAATGCCGATGCTGTTGCGATGATGCGCGGTGCCGATGACGCTGTGCCGCGTCTTGGCGAGAATATCGGGACCGATGTCGAGTGGTGCGAACAATGTCGCGACCGGCAGCCTGTCGAGCGGCGCCAGAACGGCGGCAGACCGGCAATTGGCGACATTTGCCTTGGTTGGTTCAGGCTCGCTCGTCGGCGCGACCCAGGCGGCGCAAAGGCCCGCAGGTGTCAATAATATCAGCCCCACCGATCCACCCACGCGCAGCAGGGCGGTGTGTTGCGCCTGCACCTTGGCAATCAGCCGCATCAGCAGCCATCCAATACCGGGCAGCGACAGCATATGCGCGACGGACAGCGCGCGCACGACCATCATCGATACCAGTATCGCTCCTGTGATCAGCAATGTCAGCGTCAACCACCGCATCCGCGCTTCGCCCACGGCTTCCCGCGCGGCGAAAAAGCTGGCGCCCAGTCCCAGAAGCGACGGCAGCAGGATGATGCCTTGCAACGACAGGGTCTGCTCCCAGATCGGTCGTCCTTCCAGAACCTGCATATACCATAGTCGATATGCGACCGGTCCCAGCGATGCGAAGGGGTCGCCGGTCAGGCACGATCCGCCGGTCAGCAGAAAGGCTGCGATGGCGGCGGCGCCGCCCAGTGCAGCGATCAGCGCGCGATGCGCCGCCGTCTTCGTCCCGATCACCCAGCCGAAGCAGGCGGTGGTCAGCGACAGGGCAACCAGAGGCCAGACGTAGACATAGGACAGGGCATCGCAATAGCGTGCCGCCAATGCCTGCGGACCGCGCAACAGTGCCAGAAAAATTGTGGCCAGCATGCCCAGGGTCACGACATAGGCCATGAACCGTGGCGCCTGATCGCGCGCCATTACATGGCGCAGCGCCAGTATCGACGCGAAAATCGCCGCATAAGGCAGCGCTTCGGCAGAAATCTGGAGCCATAGGGCGACAGACAGCGCGGTGATGATCCCACCACGCAGCGGCCGCTGGTCGATCGCGCCGCATAGCGCCAATCCGGCCAGCATGGTTTGCCAGCCATGATGATCGATCCGCAACGGGAGGAACCGGACAAAGACGCTCGGCGTGATGACCAGCAGCGCGACGGTCGTCAGCGCCCCCATATTCCCCATTAACCGGCGCGCGGCGATGAACAGCGCAACGGTCAGGCCGCCCAGCAAGATCAGGGGCGCGATCGAGCAGGCGGCAATATCTGCCGTCGGTGCGCCGACCAGCGGCGTCAGGATAAGGATGATCAGCGCAACCGGCATGTCGACGACGCGCGACCAGTGCATCGGGCCGCCCAGCGGCGGGTTCACGCGATGCTGGCTGACGTCCCAGAAAGCTTGCCCGCCAATCCAGTCGCGAACCTGCGTCAACCGCATGGCGTCGTCGGGATCGCGGAAGCCCAATATAGGAAGATCCGCCCGGAGCAACAGCAACATGGCGGCGCAGCATGCCAACCATAGCAGCAATGCCCACGATGCGGCGCGCGGCACCTCAGGCCTTTGCGAAAAGGACATATTTTCGAATGGCATAGACGATGATGAAACTCGCTGGCACCGACAGCAGCTTGGCGATGGCGGGTGACATGCCCGCTGCGCTCAATGCGCCGACCAATGCCATGGTCGTGGCCATGCCGACCCCGGCGGTGATGATGAAACCGACACGCTGAATATGGGTCGGGCCATGATCCATGATGAAAACGAAACGGGTGCTGACGATCCAGTGGACGATCAGCCCGATTGTATATCCTGCCGATGCAGCGATCAGCGGTGTAGCGCCGCCATGATCCAGCGCCAGGAAAATGGCGAAATCACAGCTGAGCGCGGCGATGCTGGCCAAAAGATAGCGGGCGAACATCAACCGCATCAGCAGCGCGCCGACGCCCCCTGTCATCAGCGTCAGGCTGCTTTCAGGCGCGAAGGCACGGCGCGGACGCTGGCCAGAGCGGCCTGCGCGTCGGCATCCTGACCTTCTTCGCCCGCTTCATGATATTCGGCATCTTCATTGACCTGCCACACGTCATGGACGCGCGCGCCCGCCACGATGTTGCGCACGGTCAGCATCGCCGTCATCATCGCATGGTCCTGATTATTGTAACGGTGCATGCCGTTGCGGCCGACCAGATGCAGCCTCGGGTAACGTGCTTCCAGTTCGCTGCGCATCGCCAGCACATTGGCGGCATAATCATCGTCATAGACGGGATAGGCCTTTTCCTGCCGCACGACTGCGCCGCCGACCACATCCTCCGCCCTGCACAGGCCCAGCTGTCCCATCTCGCGGGTAGCGAGCGCGATCAGGTCGGCATCGGATGCAGACCACAGGCCATCGCCTTCGAAGCAGAAATATTCAAGGCCGACACAGGCAAGCGAAGGGTCGGGCACCATTTCGGGCGACCAGCTGCGGAAATTCTGGATACGGCCGACCCGTACCTTGCTGTCGTGGATATAAATCCAGTTGTCAGGGAAGATGTCGTCCCCCTTCACCATCAGCGCGACGGTCAGGAAGTCGCGATATTTGAGGTCCATCGCCTGCGGCAGCGTAGCGGGCAGGGGGTGGATGCGTCCGGCCAGTTCGCGCATCGGCGCAGACGAAATCACATGGGCGGCATTGATGACGACATCGCCATCCGGCCCCTGCGACACCAGCCGCCAGCGGGTATTGTCCTTGTCTTCCTCCAGCCGCTTGAAGCTGTGCGCCATCAATACCTGATTACCACCGGCGATCACCTTGTCGCGGGCGGCTTCCCACATCATGCCGGGGCCAAGGCGCGGATAGCGGAATGTTTCCAGCAGCGTCTTGGTCGCCATGCCGTCATTGGGCTTCCTGTTGAGGCCAAGGCTGCGCTTCAGGCCATCGACCACCGCGCCCCACAGCGACAGTCCCTTGATGCGCTGCGCCGCCCAGTCGGCGGACATTTCGTTGCAGGGCATGCCCCAGACCTTTTCCGTATAGGTTTTGAAAAAGATCGAGAACAGCTTGTGACCGAATGCGTTGACGGTCCAGTCCTGAAAGGAACGAACATTGCGATTGGGGAACAGCCGGGCCTTGGCGAAGCTCGCCATGCAGAGCGTGGAACGCCAGATGCCGAGATTCCACAGGGCTTCGAAGGCGCGCAGCGGATAGCTGTAATATTTGCCTTCATAATAGATGCGGCTCATGCGCGGGCGCTGGATGAAATCGTCGGGCAGGATTTCATTCCACAGATCGACGACCTGCTGCGACTTGGAAAAGAAGCGGTGGCCACCAATGTCGAATCGGTAGCCGTCCAGTTCGACCGTCCGACTGATGCCGCCGACATAGACCGGGTCTTTTTCGATGACCGTGACGCTCAGCCCCTGCTTGGTCAGCAAATAGGCGGCGGTCAGGCCCGCCGGACCGGCGCCGATGATGGCAACGTCCACATGATGATCGGTACGCGACATGGCAGGTCAATCCCCCGGAAAATCCCTCGTGAAACGGGAGTGAAGGAAATCCTCTAAGGAGTGGTTAATCATCGGTAAGCATGATGCGCTGCGCATATGACAAGAGGCCGCCCTACATGCTGTAGAGCGGCCTCTTTCATTTCCAGGCGCGGCAGTTCAGCTCTGGCGCTGGGCCAGGCTGGTCAGGTCGCTGCGTGCACCTTCGATCGCGCTGCCATAGCAGTTGCGATAATCGTCAGTCACGGGCAGGACCGAACCGTTGACAAAACCGCATACCTGCTTGGACGCGCGGACCAGCCGCGAATCGGCACGGCGCATGCCGTTGGTGCTGGCAAGGTTGAGATCGGCAAGCGACACGGCGAGGGTGCGGGTTTCTGTGCCGGCATGGCCGTCGACCACCACATCCATGTCGTTGCTGCCGGCGCTTGCCACGCCGGGCAGTGCAAGGGCCATCGTGGCGGCCATCGCCACCAGCATCTTCTTGGTCATCCTATTCTCCTGTCGAACATTTATATTTTCTGCCCCACGTCTGACGCGGAAGTAGGGTCACCTGTATAAATAGGCGCGCCCGGCAGAGTTGAAAAGAGGCCAGTTCGCAAAAATTGGCGGTTTTCTGCGATTTTGCAGGTGCGAAGATGGCTTCGCACCTGCATGATGGATCAGTGGCGGAAGTGGCGCATGCCGGTGAAGACCATGGCAAGGCCCGCTTCGTCTGCTGCGGCAATCACTTCATCGTCACGGATGGAGCCGCCCGGCTGGATCACGGCCGTGGCGCCAGCCTCCACCGCCGCCAGCAGGCCGTCGGCAAAGGGGAAGAAGGCGTCGGATGCAACCGCCGAACCGATCGTGCGCGGGGTGGCCCAGCCCGCCTTTTCAGCGGCATCCTTGGCCTTCCACGCTGCGATGCGCGCGGATTCGAGGCGATTCATCTGGCCCGCGCCCACGCCCGCGGTGCTGCCGTCTCTGGCATAGACGATGGCGTTGGACTTCACATGTTTGGCCACGGTCCAGGCGAACAGGCAGTCCTTGAGTTCCTGATCGGTCGGCGCGCGCTTCGTCACGACCTTCAGCGCGTCGCGATCCACCTTGCCATTGTCGCGGCTCTGGACCAGCAGGCCGCCCGCAATACTCTTGATCTGCAGGCCGGGGCGGGCCGGATCGGGCAGGTCGCCGGTCAGCAGCAGGCGCAGATTCTTCTTCTTGGCAAAGATCGCCTTGGCCTCATCATCGGCGTCGGGCGCGGCGACGACTTCGGTGAAGATGCCGCTGATCGCTTCGGCGGTCGGGCCGTCGAGCGGGCGGTTGACCGCGATGATGCCGCCGAACGCCGACACGCTGTCGCAGGCGAGCGCGGCTTCATAGGCCTCGATCAGGGTTTCGCCGGTGGCGACGCCGCACGGATTGGCGTGCTTCACGATCACCACGGTCGGCGGGCCGTCGCGAAATTCGCTGACCAGCTCCAGCGCGGCGTCGGCGTCGTTATAATTATTGTAGCTCAGTTCCTTGCCCTGAATCTGTTCCGCCTGGGCGATGCCCTTGGCGGAAGGACCGACAGGCAGGTAGAGCGCGGCCGACTGGTGCGGGTTTTCGCCATAGCGCAGCGTAGCGCCCAGCTTGCTCGACACGGCCAGCGTTTCGGGGAACATCACGCCCTGATCGGCGAAGGCGAACCAACTGGCGATCATCGAGTCATAAGCGGCGGTGGCGGCGTAAGCCTTGGCGGCCAGCATCCGGCGGAAATCATAGCTGGTCGCGCCGCTTTTTTCCCCCATTTCGGCGATCAGGCGGGCATAGTCGGCCGGGTCGGTGACGATCGCGACGCTTTCGTGGTTCTTCGCGGCCGAACGGACCATGGACGGGCCGCCAATGTCGATATTCTCGATGATCTCTTCACGGTCCGCACCCTTGGCCACGGTCGCGGCGAAGGGGTAGAGGTTGACGACCACCAGATCGATCGCGCCGATTTCATGTTCGTCCATCGATGCCACATGTTCGGCATTGCCCCGCACGGCGAGCAGGCCGCCATGCACCTTGGGATGCAGCGTCTTGACGCGGCCGTCCATCATTTCGGGGAAGCCGGTCAGGTCGGAAATATCCTTCACCGCAAGGCCCGCTTCGCGCAGCGCTTTCGCCGTGCCGCCGGTGGACACCAGTTCGACGCCATGTTTGCCCAGCGCCTGCCCCAGTTCGATCAGTCCCGATTTGTCGGACACGGACAACAGGGCGCGTTTGATGGTGACGTCGTTCATGGGAAAGAGCTTTCTCTGGGGCAAAAGGCAGGGCGACTTTGCGCCGGTCCCTTAGGCGCAGACGAGAAAAAAATACAGCCCCGTAAGCTATAATGGCGCGACAGTGGCGCGACAGGTCGAAGTTCACACCGTCGTGGGGGTCTGACGGGCATTTTGACGCCTGTTGCGCCGCAAAGGCGACAGCGATGCGTCCTATGCGCGCCGGTGACGCGTCATGCGCGCGACCCCTGCGCGACAGAGCGCAACACAAACGCGCCACCGGCGCGACAGCGTCCGGCGTGTGTGTGGGGGGAAGGGGCGTAACGTGGGCGGCATCGGACAGAATAGATCAGGGATGCGCGGTGTAGGACAGATCAGGATGCGTCATGAAGGCGTGGTCCGTGGACAGGCCGTCATCCGACGCGTTTGAAGATCCAGCCGATATTCGATCCGCCCGGCAGGGCTTCGGCCGTCACGACCAGCTGACGGGTCGGATGCGGGCGGCCGTCGCCATCGACCCACAGGCTGTCCTCTACGGTCAGCAGGCCAGCGCCCGCGCGGAATTGCCAGAGCGGGCCAAGGTCGATGCGCAGCAAGGCGCCCATATTGTCGGCGGTCAGCGTCGGTTCGACGCCGGGCGCCAGATGGAAACGCAGCTGCACCGGCTGTTTCGATGGCTTTCGACGGCGTTCGGCGGGGGTCAGCATATCCTCGCCCCGGATTTCCTTGCCATCGCCGCTCATCAGCAGCAGGCGACGGTGGACATAGCCCATGCGCCGGACATAGCCGTCATGGGACAGGTCCAGCCGGCTGCCATTGTCCAGTTCCTGCCGGTTCAGTTCGACTTCGGTCACGCCCTTGCCCAGCGTCCCGTCGGGCAGCAGCGCCGTCGAATTGCTGTCGTTCAGCACCAGCGTGCTGTGGGCAGCCGTCGTGCGCAGCCCCTGCGCCAGATCGCGGGGAATCCATGCGCCCTCCAGCGCAGCGCCGCCGCAATTGACGATCAGGCGCAGCGGCCCGTCGCTAATCTCTATCGCGCCGGTGGAGGCGCAGCCTGCTTCGGCCAGACGGGCGACCGGCGGCGGGGCGGCGTCGATCTGAAGCACGGTCGCGCCAGCCGCCAGCCGTTGATAGCCCCAGTCGCGCGCCTGCCGCAGCGGGCGGGTGCGCACGCGGCTCGCCTCGATCACGGCGGCGACCATATCGGGGGCGATCGCGCCTGCGCCCTGCCAGCTGCCAAGGCCGCCGTCGCCATGGGTCAGGCCCAGCAGCGCGGGGACCGCGCGGGTCAGGCCGTCGATCAGGCAGGCTGGCGGCGTTTCGCGGCGCACATCATAAACGGCGCGCAACATGGACAGCAGCATCACCGCTTCGGTCTGCGCCAGCGGGGATCGCGACACGATGCCACCATCGGCGTGGAATCCGGTGTCGATGGCGCGTTTCAGGCCCGCTTCGCCGAACAGCTTGCGCGGTCCCCCGCCGGGGATCAGCAGCGACGCCGCGACGATGCCGCACCATGCCACCAGGCGCGGCAGCCCCATCGGCGCCTTGTCCGCGCTGCGGTCCAGATGGCGGGCGGTGCGCGCGATGCAGTTGAGCACCAGCGATCGATAGACAAGGTCGCTCGATGACAGGATCAATGGCGCATGGGCGGTCCAGAACAGCAGGCGCCAGCCCGCATTGTCGGCGCGCCATGCCGGTTCGCTGGGCGTTTCATGATGGGCGGACAGCCATTTGCGCATCACGCTTTCGGCGATCGGCGCGCCCTGTTCACGCGATGCCGATCCGGCAAGGTCGCGCAGCCAGCGAAAGCTGTGCAGATAGTCGGCGAAGCTCTGGCCGATCGACAGGCGGGTGAAATCCAGCGTGTCGATGGGCAGTTTCTGCCCGCGCATCAGGAAATATCCGGTGCGGATCGCCGCACCCGCGCGCCGGTCGCCCGGAATGGCGTCATCCGGCACGGCCAGCAGCTTCAGCGGATATTTGCCCTTCAGCTTGCGGCCGTGGATCGGCGTCTTCCAGCTGAGCAGGTAGAATTGATTGGCGATTTTCTGCGCCAGCGACAACCCCTTGTCATCCGCGACGCGGATGAGCCGCTTGCCCTGTTCTATGCTGTCATCGCCTGCTTGCGGGGCGAAGTCCTGCGTCGAACGGGGGGGGAGGCGCCGGGGTTCGCTCACCCGCCCCGCAGCTTCCGGATATTGTCGGCATAGGCGTCAGGCCCGCCGCGGAAGGTCGCGGTGCCCGCCACCAGCACGTCGGCGCCCGCCGCGATCGCCTTTGGCGCGGTATTGAAATCGATGCCGCCATCGACCTGCAGGTGAATGTCGCGGCCGCTCTTGTCGATCATCTTGCGGATCGCCTCGATCTTGCGCAGCTGATTTTCGATGAAGCTCTGCCCGCCGAAACCGGGATTGACGCTCATCACCAGGATCAGGTCGACATCGTCCATCAGATAATCAAGCATCTTGGCCGGCGTGCCGGGGTTCAGCACCACGCCCGCCTTCACGCCCAGCGACTTGATATGCTGGACGGTGCGGTGGATGTGCGGACCCGCTTCGGGATGGACGGTGATGATGTCCGATCCGGCGGCGGCAAAGGCGTCCAGATACTGGTCCACCGGCGAAATCATCAGGTGGACGTCGAATATCTTCTTCGTGTGCGGGCGCAACGCCTTCACCACATTGGGGCCGATGGTGATGTTGGGCACGAAATGGCCGTCCATCACGTCGATATGCACCCAGTCGCAACCGGCTTCGTCGATGGCGCGGACTTCCTCGCCCAGACGAGCAAAGTCGGCGGACAGGATGGATGGGGATATCAGAATGGAACGGGTCATTAACCGTCGGCCTTAATCGCCGTCGGGGGCAAGGGCAACGGGGATTTTCAGGCGAGTCGCGATTGTTTCCGGCCGTTCGCGCAAGCCGTTTTAAAGCATGACGAAAATCGTCGGGTCCAGCCGATGGGATGCGGCCGATCCTTTGGGTAAAAGCTGCTTCACGCCGTGCAGCCCCACGACCACCCCGTCATCGTTTAGTATCGGCGCGGCGATCAGCCGCATCGCGCACTGTCCCATGCCGTCGGCCTGATGAATGTCGACGTCCAGCGTGAATCCGCGCCGGTGACGGATGGCATAGGCGCGCAGCCGCTCCATCGCTTCCCGCGAATCCGGGGCGTAAAGCGATACGGACAGTGCGCGCGGCACGATGCTGTCGCGTTCCAGCCCGAACAGGTCGTACACCCCCGCCGTCCAGCTGAGCGCGTTGTCCGCCAGATCGCAATGCCACAGGCCCAGCCCCCGCTCAGCCAGCGCGGCGTCATTATGGGCGATGGTGGAATCGAGCAGCACCGGCGCCAGATGTTGGCGCAGGTCATATAGCGGCCAGCTATGGTTGAGTGGTAATGGCTCGATCGGACGCACGCACCGGCTCCTGAACAGGAAAGGCCCTTCTACGCCGAGTGTGGTTAAGGGTTAGTTTGCCCTTCTGACAAGCCGCGCGATGAAAAAGCTGTCCGTGCCGCCCCGGTCCGCCAGCATGTCGGGCAGGGTGCGCAGCCAGCCCTGCGGCGCGGGCGCCATGGCCCGGGGCAGTTCGTCCGGCCGCGCGGGGGCGAGTGCGAAGTCGGGATGATCGGCAAGGAAGCGAGTGATCTGATCCTCCCCCTCCGCCCGTTCCAGCGAACAGGTGGCATAGACGATCTGTCCGCCAGGTTTCAGCCACCCGGCGGCGCGCGCCAGCAGTTCGCCCTGCAATTCGGCCAGTTCCGCAATCTGGCGCGGTCCGATGCGATGCAGGACGTCGGGATGGCGGCGATAGATGCCGGTCGCGGTGCAGGGCGCGTCGAGCAGGATCGCGTCGACCGGTCCTTCGGGCTGCCACTGGCGCAGGTCCGCCTGCACGATGTCGGCGGACAGGGCGGTGCGGGCCAGATTGTCGGTTAGCCGCTCCAGCCGCTTTTTCGACTGGTCGATGGCGGTCACGCGCCACCCCGCGGCGGCCAGTTGCATCGTCTTGCCCCCCGGCGCGGCGCACAGGTCCAGCACATGGCGGCCATTCCCCGCGCCCAGCAGGCGCGCGGCGCAGGATGCGGCGATGTCCTGCACCCACCAGCCGCCTTCCGCAAAGCCCGGCAGATCGGTGATGGACGCGCCATCGGGCAGGCGGACATGGCCCGGCGCGAAGGATGCGCCGTTCAGCGCCTCCGCCCATGTCGCCGTCTGCGCCGCGTCGCGCAGGCTGACGTCCACCGGCGGGCGCTGGCCATAGGCATGGGCGGCGGCCACGGGCATGGCGTCGCCCCATTGCCCGGCCCAGCGTTCGGCGACATCGGCGGGCAGGGTCGGGGGCGATGGCAATGACGGTTCGCTGCGCGTGACCGTGCCGAACACGCCATGGACCAGCTTGCGCGGCCCGCCATCGACCAGCGGCAGCGCGGTCGCGATGGCGGCATGGGGCGGCGTGTCGAGCGCCAGCGTCTGAACCAGCGCAATGCGTAGCACCATGCGCGCCTTGGCATCATCGGGCAGCGGCTGCCTGGTCGCACCGTCGATCAGCGCGTCCAGATCGGGCAGGTGGCGCAGCGCTTCGGCGGCGATGGCATGCACCAGCGCGCGGTCTGCGGGGGGCAGGCCCTGTGCCGCGCCATGCAGCGCCAGTTCGAGCGGATCGCCGCGGCGCAATACGGCGTCCAGCAGCTTCAGCGCGGCGCGGCGGGCGGGGAAACCGGGAACATCGTCGGCGCGGGGCGCGGCGGGGCGATTGCTGGAGCGGCGATTTTGGGGGCGGGACATGAGCGGCCCCTACGCCCTTTCGTCCGCAGAGCATAGTGTGATCAGATGGAATCGAGCGATGCCCTTATTGCCTCCTGAGTTCCGCATGATCCGAGCCGTCGACCGTTCCGGCCGACCTCAGCAGGCCCTAAAGATAATGGGAGACGCCAAAGCCGATCGTCAGAAACAGCGCGATCCAGCATGTCACGCCGGTCCACAATGCCAGCCAGTCCGACCGGGGGGGCGGGCATGGCTACCCCTTGGCACGGTGCGCAGCGAGGAAGGGATGCGCTTTCCGCCCAGCGTGGCGATGGCGATCATGCGACGGCCTATGCCGTGAAAGAAGCGGGCTGTGTGGCGGGAAAAGATATGATCGACGGTCAAGTCGACGACCAGTCCTCCGGCGTGGCGCAGCACCACGCCGGTCGCATCGATGACGACCTCTCCAATCTCATCGACTGGCATCAGCGCCCATGCGGGTCGAGCGCGCTGCGGCGGCGTGGCTGCGCCGCGGTTGGTGTCGCAGGCGGTGTTGCAGTCGGGGCGGCGGCAACGGGTGACAGGGCCGATGCGCGCGGCCTTTCCGTCATCCTGCCTATGGTAGGTGCGCCCATTTCCGCCGCCATATCCTGCAGGGCGGCGATGCGCTTCTCGGTCGCGGGGTGGGTGGAAAACAGTTCGCTGACATGGGTGGGCACGATATACAGCTGCGCCGCGGCCGGATTGCGTTCCGCCACAGGATTGGGGATGCGCTGTGCCTGTCCCGCGATCTTAGACAGGGCGGATGCAAGGGCGTGGGGATTGCCGCTGATTTCCGCCCCGGCGCGGTCGGCGCCATATTCGCGCGTGCGGCTGATCGCCATCTGCACGATCATCGCGGCAAAGGGCGCGACGATCACCGCCAGCAGGCTGGCGATCATGTTGCCATGGCCTTCCCGATCGCCGCTGCGAAAGAACAGGCCGAAATTGGCCAGCATCGAAATCGCGCCCGCGATGGTCGCGACCATCGTCATGATCAGCGTGTCGCGATTTTTCACATGGCCCAGTTCATGCGCCATCACGCCCGCCACTTCGTCGCGGCTCAGCATCGACAGCAGGCCGGTGGTGGCGGCGACGGCGGCATTGTCGGGGTTGCGGCCTGTGGCAAAGGCATTGGGCGCGTCCTGATCGATGATATAGACGCGCGGCATCGGCAGAGCGGCCCGCTGCGCCAGATCGCGCACCAGATCGTAGAAATCGGGCGCGCTCTGCGCATCGACTTCGCGGGCGCCATGCATGGACAGGACGATCCTGTCCGCGTTCCAGAAGGTGAAGAGGTTCATGCCCGCCGCGACCAGCAACGCGATGACCGCGCCGCCGCTGCCGCCCAGCGTATAGCCCAGCGCCATGAACAGCGCCGTCAGCGCCGCCAGCAACATGGTCGTCTTCATACCGCTCACTTGCACTTGTCTCCTTTGCGGCCCAGATAGCGCGCAGACCATGAATATGGGGTTGATCAACCCCGTTCGCAATCGAAAGGCCAGTCCATGGGAACCTTCAACGGCAAGCGTCCGGCGCATGTGCAGCCGCCCGCCCATCTTTCCAAAAGCCCCCCCGTGCCACAGGGCGACCCGATCGATGCGCCGTCGCGCCATGATGAAGAACTCAGCCCCGTCCGTTATGGCGATTGGGAACGCAAGGGCATCGCCATCGATTTCTGAATAAGTTCCTGAGATTGCTGGCCTGCCTCCATTCGCCGTTGATTTTGCACGGCAACCGACGGTCCGTGCCCCCCTTGCGGGGAGCCTGACCCGCCTGCTCTGGCCTTTTTTTCCGCATGCCCTGACACCGGGAAGCAGAAGGAGTGCGGGGCGTGGGTCTACAATTGGTTTCTGACATGAGTGTGAAGGCGGTTTCGGATTATGCGCCGGAAGATGCGGCGTTGCTGTGCGCCGTGGGTCGGCTGGTCTGCGCGTGGACGATGCTGGAACAGAGCCTGGAAGCGAAAATTACGCAGTTGCGGGAGGCGATGGGCGATGTGCGGACAGTCGGCGCCCGCACGCGGCCCAGCATGACCAAGCTAATGACCGAATTGCGCACGATGGTGGCCATGCGCGACCGGCGCAATGCCAGTGCGCTGACCGAAATCGCATCGATCGAACGCGATATGCAGCGGATCGACCGGTTTCGCGCGCTGATCATTCAGGGTTTCCATCAGCCCGAACCGGGCGGATTTACCTGTCGCGACGGACGGAACAATTTGCAGCATATAGCGCTGGAGCATCTTGAGAGTGAGATCGCGGCGCTGGAAGTTGTGGCCAATCGTCTGCTTGCGGTCTGAACGCCGCACGCGGCGCTTGACCTTTTTCGCAACTGCGGCAATCCAGTGGCCGGTCGCGCAAGCGAAAGGGGACCAAGACTTTGAATAAGCCTATCCGTAAGGCCGTCTTTCCTGTGGCGGGTCTCGGCACCCGCTTTCTGCCCGCGACGAAGGCAGTGCCCAAGGAATTGTTGCCGGTGGTGGACCGGCCGCTGATCCAATATGCCGTTGATGAAGCGCGCGAAGCGGGGATCGAGCAGATGATCTTCGTCACCGGTCGCGGCAAGGGCGCGATCGAGGATTATTTCGACATCGCCTTCGAATGTGAAGTGACGCAGCGGGAACGGGGCAAGGATCTGTCGGCGCTGGAAGGCACGCGGCTGGACCCTGGCAATGCGGTGTTCCTGCGTCAGCAGGAACCGCTGGGCCTGGGCCATGCCATCTGGGTTGCGCGTGACATCATTGGTGATGAACCCTTCGCCATCCTGCTGCCCGATGAATTCATGAAGGGCGCGCCGGGCCATGGCTGCATGAAGCAGATGGTCGACGCCTATGCGCAGACCGGCGGCAATCTCGTCTGCGCGCTGGAAATCCCGATGGACCAGACGCCCAGTTACGGCGTGATCGATCCGGGTGCGCGGAGCGGCGCCCTGACGGAGGTGAAGGGGCTGGTCGAAAAGCCCAAGCTCGGCACCGCGCCGTCCAACCTGATCCTGCCGGGCCGTTACATCCTGCAGCCGGAAGTCATGAAGATCCTGGAAACGCAGGAAAAGGGTGCGGGCGGCGAAATTCAACTGACCGATGCCATGGCGTCGATGATCGGCAAGCAGCCCTTCCACGGCGTGACCTTCGACGGGCGTCGTTTCGATTGCGGGTCGAAAGCCGGTTATATCGAGGCGAATCTGGCGCTGGCGCTGGAACGGCCCGACCTTGGCGCGCATATCCGCACTTTCGCCACGGAAGAACTGGCGCGCTGAAGCATGATGACGTCGGCCGGATCAGCCGGCGGCTCGCATCATGCGCAAAACAGAAGACGCTTGGAGCATCATCCGGTGCAATCTCATCGGATGATGCTCAAAACGGCGTCGACCGTCAGAACGCAGACCATAGCCTGACGATCAGCAGCGCCAGCCCCGACAGGGCAATGGCGCTGCCGGTTGCAAGCGACATGGGGTGGACGATCTGCCGTACGGGCAGGGCGATGGCCTGTTCGATTCTGCTCATCCGCCGCTTATGCGCCGACGGGCGGCGGCTGTCTCACGCATCATTCCTGTCAGACTGAACGGTTGAATCGATCATCGGAAATAGGGGCAGCCTTCCATGGAAGGCTGCCCCTATTTCATCATCGGTCAGGCGATGGGGCCGATCAGAACGGCACTTCATCGTCCAGGTCATTATCGAAATTGGGGCTGCCCGCGTGGCCCGAACCGCTGCCCCCCTGCGACCGGCCACCACCATAGCCGCTGCCCGATGAGCCGCCGCCAAAGCCACCGCTCTGACCGCCGGCATAATCGTCATAGCCGCCATCGAAGCCGCCCGACGAACCGCCGCCCCAGTCGCTGACGCCCTGTTGCGACCGGCCACCGCCGCCGCTGCCAAAGCCGCCGCCCTGACCGCCGCCGCCGGGCGCACCGTCCAGCATGGTCAGGACCGAACCCAGGCCCTGCAGCACGACTTCGGTCGTATAACGGTCGTTACCCTGCTGATCCTGCCATTTGCGGGTGCGCAGCTGGCCTTCGATATACACTTTCGACCCCTTGCGCAGGAAACGTTCGGCCACGCCGACTAGGCCTTCGGAAAAAATGGCGACGCTGTGCCATTCGGTGCGCTCCTTGCGCTCCCCGGTCATGCGATCCTTCCAACTTTCGGACGTCGCGATACGCAGGTTGCATACCTTGCCGCCATTCTGGAAGCTCTTCACTTCCGGGTCGGCGCCCAGATTGCCGACCAGAATGACCTTGTTGACAGACCCTGCCATGATTCCTCCGAAACTCTTGAAGCGGCCCTTATAGTCCCGCTGCCGTTGCGGTCCAGTAGGTGATGCCCGCCGCGACATAGGCGAGCACGAACAGGTATCCAACCATGAACATCGGCCATTTCCACCCGTTGGTTTCGCGTCGGGTGACGGCGATGGTCGAAATACATTGGGGCGCGAATATGAACCAGGCGAGGAAGGCGAGCGCGGTCGGCAGCGGCCACTGGTCCTTCAACCGGTCGCCAAGGCTGCGTTCCAGCAACGCCTCGTCATCGCCGGCATCGATCGAATAGACGGTGGCGAGCGCCGACACGGCGACTTCGCGCGCCGCCATGGCGGGGATCAGCGCCAGCGATATGTCGCGATTGAAGCCGATCGGTTCCAGCACGACGTTCAGGCCGCTGGCGATGCGCCCGGCGATGGAATGATCGACCTGACTGGTCGGATTGCCGTCGGGCACGCGCGGGAAGCTGAGCAGCAGCCACAGGATGACGGTGGAGGTGAAGATGATCGTGCCCGCGCGTTTCAGGAAGATGATCGCGCGCTGCCACAGGCCCAGCAATATGTCCTGCGGGCGGGGCCACTGATATTTCGGCATTTCCATCAGGAAACCGCCGCTGGCGCCCTTCGTCACGGTCATGCGCAGCACCAGCGCCACCAGCATCGCGCCGATGATCCCCGACACATAGAGGCAGAAGAGGACGAAGCCCTGCAGGCCGATGCCGAAACCGATGTCGCGCGCCGGAATGAACGCGCCGATGATGACGGCATAGACCGGCAATCGTGCCGAACAGGTCATCAGTGGCGCGATGAGTATCGTGGTCAGGCGGTCCTTGGGATCGGCGATGGTGCGGGTCGCCATGATCCCCGGAATCGCGCAGGCGAAGGAGGAGAGCAGCGGAATGAAGGCGCGGCCCGACAGGCCGACCTTTGCCATCAGCCCGTCCATCAGATAGGCGGCGCGGACCATATAGCCCGTCGCTTCCAGCATCAGGATGAAGAAGAAGAGGATCAGAATCTGCGGCAGGAACACCACCACCGATCCGACGCCATTGATCACCCCGTCGACCAGGAAGGATCGGACGATCCCATCCGGCAAGGCATCGCGCACGGTGTTGGCGATGGCTTCGGCCAGCCCCTCGATCATCGCGATCGGCGCTTCGGACCAGGCATAGACCGCCTGGAACATGATGAACAACAGGCCGAGCAGCAGGGCAAGGCCGGAAACCGGATGCAGCGCAATCCGGTCGACGGCCGACGTCAGACGGCGCGATGGTGTTTCGCGGACGATGGCGGCGCGGGCGATGCGGCCTGCTTCCTTGCGCACGGCGGCGAAATCCTGCGGCACATCGATCGCGCCATCGGTCGCAGGATAGGGGGCAGGCGCGCCGTTCAGCAGTCCTTCCAGCTCAGTACGCAGATGGTCGAGGCCGCGCTTGCGCACCGCCACCGTCGACACGACCGGCACGCCCAGTTCGCGCGACAGCACGCCCGCGTCCAGTTCCAGTCCGTCCCGCGTCGCAAGGTCCACCATGTTGAGCGCAACGATGGTCGGCAGGCGCAGCGCCAGCAATTCCAGCGTCAGATGCAGATGGTTGTCGAGATTGGCGGCATCGACGACGATGACCAGCGCGTCCGGCCGCTTTTCGCCCGACTGGCTGCCCATCACGACATCGCGCGTCACCTTTTCATCGGGACTGTTGGGGTCGAGGCTGTATGTGCCGGGCAGGTCGACCAGTTCGATCGGCCGTCCGTCGGACAGCGACAGCCGCCCCGCCTTGCGCTCCACGGTGACGCCGGGATAATTGCCCAGTTTCTGCCGCGCGCCGGTCAGCGCGTTGAACAAGGCGCTCTTGCCCGCATTGGGATTGCCGACCAGTGCGATCAGGGGAAGGCCGCTCATGCCGTCTTCTCCGCCGCGATGCCGTCCGGTCCGGTGCGTACCGTGATCGCGGCGGCATGGTTGCGACGCATGGCGATGGTCATGCGGCCGATGCGGCAGGCGACCGGGCCGTGGCCGAAGAAAAAGAAGACCCGTCCACGGTTGAGCGCTTCGACGCTGGCGCCTTCGCACAGGCCGAATTCCCGCAGGCGCTGACCTTCCGATGCATTGATGGCGGACCAGTCGATCATGTCGACATAGGCAGGCTGGCGTAACGGCAGGTCGGTCAGGCGCAAGGGGGATGGACTCTCGGCAATGTTTTGCGAGTCACTATCAATACCGATCCGTTAACGCCATCAAAAACGCATTTCCGCGCCATTGCCCGAAGGTATAGGTGGATCAGATCGCCGGATAACGCAGACGCCCGATGAAGCGCGACAGGCTGAGATGTTCGCCGCCGCCCGCGCCCTTCAGTTTCGCCTTCGCCTTTTCGAACTGCATCACATTGTCGATGCGCCGGGCAAGGAAGGCGCGGCTGTCGGCATGGCCCTCGCTTTCGTCATCCACGAAGACCAGCAGGGTAGAGGCGTAGACGGCGGTCAGCGTGGTGCGCTTGCTATAATGGTTGAAATCAGCGGCGGTATCGCCCGCCGCGCGCCACATCGCATCGGCGGCGCGCCATGCCAGCTTGCCCGCGCGCACGGCATTGGTCGGCAGCGCCAAGATCGCGATCGCCCGGCGCAGCGCCTCACGGTCGGGCGCGATCAGGGCCAGCCGCGCTTCGATGAGCGCGATGACCTTGCGCCGGATGGAAAGGGCGACGAAATCCGCCGGCAGGGTTTCGACCATGCGCGCGTCGATGCTGGCGAACCAGGCGTCGATCATGTCGATCGGCCCGTCGGGAAAGGCGAGCGCGGCGATGTCTGCGTCCACGCCCTTGTCCTGCGCCGCCATCGACACCGCCTGTCGCCGCCAGCCGTCGAACGCGGCATGGCGCGCCAGCAACGGGGCCAGCAGGGCGCGGATTTCGTCCAGGGTCAGGTCGTCGGTCGCTTCGCTCATACCCTTTATCTAGGCCCGTGCGGGCAGGCGCACAAGCACCAGAGCGGCGGCGACGACGGCCGTCCCCACCATGTCGGGCAGGCTCAGCCATTCGTCGAACAACAGCCAGCCCAGCAGCGCCGCGATGGCCGGTTGCAGCAACAGGCTGACACCCAGCACCAGCGGCGAAAACCAGCCGATGGCATAGGTGAGCAGCCCCTGACCGATCAGCTGGCTGGACAGGGCGAGCAGGATCAGCGGCGTCCAGTCGCCCGGCATCACCCGTTCGCCCAGCGCCAGCGCACACAGCAACAGAGCGGGCGCACTGACCAGACTGGATACGCCCAGCACCGACCAGCTGTTCAGACGCCCGCGCGCCCGCTGCACGATCAGCAGATAGGCGGTGTAGAGAATCCCCGCCAACAGGCAGAGCAGGTCGCCTTTCAGGTTCAGGATCGACAGTTCGTAACTGCCCCCCATCATGACCGCCGCGCCTGCCCCGGCCATGATCAGCGCGGCGGCCTGCATCCCCGTGGGCTTCTGGCGCAGCACCAGCATGCCCCATGCGGGCAGGAACAGTCCGCTCAGATTGCCGAATATGGTCGCGTTGGCGACTTTGGTATGCATGACGCCCAGATGCCATGCGGCAAGGTCGGCCGCGAACACCAGCCCCGCCCATGTCAGCGCGATCCACTCGCCGCGCGTCGGCGGCGTGCGGCGCAGGCCGGGCCGGGCGAGCAGCAGCAGGAAGGGCAGGGCGATCAGCAGGCGCCAGAATGCCGCCGCCGCCGGCCCGACATCAGACAGGCGGACGAATATCGGGCCAAGCGGCAATATCAGGTTCGCCAGCAACAGGGCTGGAAAAGCCATGCGGGGCATGCCGATATGGGCGACAGGGGTTGAACTTGCCATGGCGGCTCCCTAGCTGGCTTTGCGCATCAAGTCCCGTTGCAAATTGCAACCAGATGTGAGGGAAGATTTTTCATGACCAGCCTGTTCGATTCGATCCAGATCGGCGCCATCGATGCGTCCAGTCGCGTGCTGATGGCGCCGCTGACCCGTGGCCGCGCAACCCGCGACCATGTGCCCACGCCCCTGATGGCGGAATATTATGCGCAACGCGCTTCCGCTGGCCTGATCATCAGCGAAGGCACCGGCATTTCGCATCAGGGGCTGGGCTGGCCCTATGCGCCGGGCATCTGGTCGGACGAACAGGTCGCGGCATGGCGCCCGGTGACGCAGGCGGTTCATGATGCGGGCGGGCGCATCATCGTTCAGCTGTGGCATATGGGGCGTGCGGTCCACAGTTCGGTAACGGGTGAGCAGCCGGTATCGTCCAGCGCCACCGCCGCCCCCGGTCATGTCCACACCTATGAAGGCAAGAAGCCCTATGAAACGGCCCGGCCGCTGGACATCGCGGAAATCCCCGGCATCATCGCCGACTATGTCCATGCCGCGCACAATGCCATCGCCGCCGGATTCGACGGGGTGCAGGTCCACGCCGCCAACGGCTATCTGATCGACCAGTTTCTGCGCGACAACAGCAATTTCCGCACCGACGAATATGGCGGCAGCATCGAAAATCGCGTGCGCCTGCTGCGGGAAGTGACGCAGGCGCTGGCCGATGCCATCGGTGCGGACCGGGTGTCGGTGCGCCTGTCGCCCAATGGCGATTCGCAGGGCGTGGACGACAGCGATCCCGCCAGCCTGTTCGCCCATGTCGCGCAGGTGCTGGACGGCATCGGTATCGCGTCGCTCGAACTGCGCGAACCGGGACCGGACGGCACATTCGGCGCGACCGACGTTCCGCGCCAGTCTCCGCTGATCCGCCAGCATTATAAGGGCGTTCTGGTGCTCAACAGCGATTATGATCTGGACCGGGCGCAGGCGGATCTTGCCAGCGGACTTGCCGATGCGATCAGCTTCGGTCGCCCGCTGCTCGCCAATCCCGATCTGGTTGATCGCCTGCGCGAAGGCGCGCCGGTCAATGCCAGCAACATGGCGACTTTCTACAGCCAGGGCGCGGAAGGCTATACCGATTATCCGACGCTGGCGCAGGAACAGGCAGTAGCCTGATACGCTCGACCCGATTGCGTAACGGCCCTCCGGACCCGATCCGGAGGGCCTTGTCATGGCCGGTCAGCGCAACTTCTTCGGGTCGATCACCACATGACGGATGCGCACCCGGTTGTAGGTGTAGCTGATATGGACCATCCCATCGCGTGTCTGGATGACGGCGGGATAGGCATAGCCATTGGGCAGCGGCTCGCTTTCCAGCGTCATGGCGTTGCGCCAGTGGACGCCATCGTCGGACAGGCCGATGTTGATCGGCCAGCGCGGCCCCTTGCCCGGCTGTTTGGCCCGGTGGCCGCTGTGATTATAGACGATCAGTTGCCGCCCGTCCTGCAATGTTACCGCGTCGGTCCCCGAATTGGGATTGGGCAGGTCGATGGCGGCCAGCGGCGACCAGCTGCGCCCCTGATCCTTTGACCATGTCATGGCCAGCGCGCCCTGTCGCGTGCGCGCCACCGCCTCCAGCGATCCGTCGCGGTGAAACAGGATGCTGGACTGGATGGCGTCCAGCTTCACCGGGGATTCGACCGGGGGTGTCGCGGTCCAGCTTTTGCCCCGGTCGCCGCTGCGCTCGAAATGCAGTTGCCAGACATTCCCCGGATGTTCGGTGCTGGACGGCGACAGCCAGTCGCCATCGGGCAGGCGCACCGGCTTGTTCTTGATCGGTCCCAATATGCCGTCGGGCAGCCGCTGCGGCTTGCTCCATGTCCGGCCATCGTCGGTGGAGCGGATGACCATGCCCCACCATGCCGAAGGGCTGGGTCCAACCTTGTAGAATAGCTGAAGCGCGCCGTCGGGGTCCTGAAACAGCACCGGGTTCCATGTCGGCAGGCGCGGGCCGGATGGCTGAATGCCGGTCGCCACGGACCGCGGCTTTTCCCATCCGGCAGGACCGCGCCGGGCGAACCATATTTCGACATCGGGATTGCGTTCATGCGTACCGCCAAACCATGCGGCGGCCAGCCTGCCCGATGTCAGTTCCACCAGTGTCGACGCATGCGCCTGCGGATAGGGCGCGTCGGTGTAGATGAATTCGCGCAATATCTCCGCCTCGCGCGGATGGCTGGCCACGGCGGTCGGTTGTCCAAGCGCTGGCATCGCAAGGGCCGTGGCGAACATAACAGCGGATATTCGGAACATTCCGGCCTCTCGCAGGATCGGGCGCCGATATGTCCGGTCGCCATGTCGCGGGCAAGAGTGGCGGGCGAAACGCCTAAAGTCAAAGCCGTCGATGACGGCAAAAGGGCGGCCCTACGCGGGAACCGCCCTTTCGTCATGGCATCATGTTGATAGTGGTTGGGCGTCGATGGCGGTCAGGCGCCGAACTTGTCGCGCAGCGCCAGCATGGCGATGGCTGCCTTGGCCGCTTCGCCGCCCTTGTCCTTTTCGGTCCGCTTGGCGCGGGTCAGCGCCTGCGCCTCATTTTCGACGGTCAGGATGCCGTTGCCGATGGCGATGGCGTCCATGCTCAGCGCCATCAGGCCGCGGGCGCTTTCGTTCGACACCACTTCGAAATGATAGGTTTAGCCGCGGATCACCACGCCGATGGCGACGAAGCCGTCATAACGGCCGCTATCCGCCGCCAGCGCGATCGCACCGGGGATTTCCAGCGCGCCCGGCACCGTCACCACATCATATTTATGACCGGCTTCTTCCAGCGCGGCGGCCGCGCCTTCGATCAGCAGGTCGTTCAGATGGTCGTAGAAGCGGGCTTCGACGATCAGGAATTTGGCCATGATACGGGTTCCTTACAGCTCGATCGGACGCTGCCCAACCACGGACAGGTCATAGCCGTCAAGCGCGATCAGGCTGTGCTGGCTGTTGGACAGCAGGATCATGTCATGCACGCCCAGTTCGGCGAGCAGCTGCGCGCCGACGCCATAATTGCGCAGTTCGTCCATGCCCGCCGGGGTCGTGCCGGCATGCGCCTGAACGCAGCGGCTGACGAAATCGCCGTCGTCATTGTCGGTCAGGATGACGATCAGGCCCGATCCTTCCTGTCCGATAATTTCCATGGATTTGGCCAGCAGGCCCGAACGTCGACCCTGCGCGCCATAGACATCGTCCAGCAGCGAGAGTTGGTGCATGCGCACCAGCGTCGGCTGATCGGGGGTCACATGGCCCTTTTGCAGGACCAGCTGTTCGCTTTCGGTCGCGCGGTTGTAGAAGCTGATCGCCTTCCATTCGCCGCCCCACTGGCTGTGGAAACTGGTTTCGGCGCGGCGTTCGACCATATGATCATGACGGCGGCGATAGGCGATCAGGTCGCGGATCGTGCCGATCTTCATCTTGTGCTTCTGGGCAAAGACGATCAGGTCGTCCAGTCGCGCCATCGTGCCGTCATACTTCATCACTTCGCAGATGACGCCCGACGGATTGAGGCCGGCAAGGCGCGCGACGTCGACCGCCGCTTCGGTATGGCCGGTGCGGACCAGCACGCCGCCGTCGCGGGCGATCAGCGGGAAGACATGGCCCGGCGTCACGATGTCGGCGCGGGTCTTGGACGCGTCGATCGCGACGGACACGGTGCGCGCGCGGTCGGCGGCGCTGATGCCGGTGTCCACGCCCTCGCGCGCCTCGATCGACACGGTGAAGGCGGTTTCATGCCGCGTGCCGTTGTTGCGGCTCATCAGGTCAAGGCCCAGCTGGTCGACGCGATCCTTGGTCAGCGCCAGACAGATGAGGCCACGGCCATGCGTCGCCATGAAATTGATCGCGTCGGGTGTTGCCATCTGCGCAGGGATGACCAGATCGCCTTCATTTTCGCGATCTTCGTCATCGACCAAGATGAACATACGGCCATTACGGGCTTCGTTGATAATTTCTTCGGGGCTGGCGAGCGCGGTGCCGCCCTCGCGCTTCAACAGATAGGCTTCCAGCTTACCCAGCGTGTCGGCGGTTGGGTTCCAGTCGCTTTCGCCCAGCTTGCGGAGCGAATTGGCGTGCAGACCGGCGGCGCGGGCGAGGCCCGAACGGGACATGCCACCGTCGGTGACGAGCGTGCGAAGCGTATCGAGAAGTGCGGACGACATGATAAAAGACTCCTGCCCTGTCGGCTATGCCGCCCATATCACATTACAGTGTGATTATTTCAAGTGAAGAATCACAATATACTGTCATGCCATTGCATTTTGGGCGTTAGTCAGCGGTTTCGCAGGCCTTGCATCCGGTCCAGATAGCGGGCGAGCACATCGATTTCCAGATTGAAGGCGCGCCCGTCCGTCAGCGCGTCCAGCGTGGTCGCGGCGGCGGTATGGGGAATGATGTTCAGGCCGAAATGGACACTGCCGTCTGCCTGATCCTCCACGCTGTTCACGGTCAGCGAAATGCCGTCCAGCGTGATGGACCCCTTGGCCGCCAGCGCGGCGGCCAGCGCGGCGGGCGCGCTGATGACCAGCCGGGTCGAATCGCCCTCGGTCGTCGCCGACACCAGATGGCCGATGCCATCGACATGCCCGGTGACGATATGCCCGCCCAGTTCGTCACCGACCTTGAGCGCGCGTTCCAGATTGAGGCGGCCGCCTTCGCTCCACAGGCCCGGCGCGGTGCGGGTGACGGTTTCGGCCGACAGGTCGACCGCGAACCAGTCCGCCCCCTTTTCCACCACCGTCAGGCAGGCGCCCGAACAGGCGATCGACGCGCCGATGGCGACGCCGTCCATCTCATATCCGCATCCGATGATCAGCCGCAGGTCGCCCCGCTGCTCTGCGGACCGCACGGTGCCGATGTCGGTGATGATGCCGGTGAACATGGAAAGCAGATCCTGAGAACATCCGTTCGCTTCGATCGAGGTCGCGAAACGGGGGTGAGCCTTTGGCCGATGATCTAGGCGCTCCGTACCGCTTCGTAAACCTCCAGCCGGTCGGCGCCCAGCTGCCGCGTGTCGGTCATCCGCCAGCGACCATGCGCGTCCGCCAGATCGGCAAGGCCGATGTCGCCGATCCCGGCCAGTCCCGATCCGATGATGATCGGCGCGCGGTACAGCATCAGCCGATCGACCAGCCTCGCGCGCAGGAAAGCCGCCGCCGCTTCCGCGCCGCCTTCCACCAGCAGATGATCGACCCGGTCCAGCGTGGCGATGTCCTGCGGCGCGGCGATGACGCACCAGCCTTCGGGCGCTTCGCCCCGGCTCAGCAGGATGCGACGCGGCGACCGGTCGGTCAGGCCGGGCAATCGCACATCCAGCCGCGGCGAATCGGCGCGCAGCGTTCCGCCGCCGACCAGTATTGCGTCGTGCCGCGCGCGCTCCACATGCGCATGGGCGCGCGCCTCCGGTCCGGTGATCCACCGGCTCGATCCGTCGGCCAGCGCGATGCGCCCGTCCAGCGACAGCCCCAGTTTCAGCGTCACATGCGGCCGACCCTGTGTCTGGCGCAGCACGAAACCGCCCATGGCGCGCGCGGCCTCCGCTGCCATCAGGCCCATGTCGACGGTGATGCCGCGCTTGCGCAGCCATTGGGCGGCCTGCCCATCGGTGCGCGGATCGGGATCGCGCAATGCAATGACGATCCGGCGAACGCCCGCGCGCGCCATCAGGTCGGCGCAGCGCGGCCCGCGTGGCGACAGATGGAAACAGGGCTCCAGCGTGACATAGGCGGTCGCGCTCGCCGCCCTGTCCATCGCCTGTTCCAGCGCTTGCGCCTCGGCATGGGGGCGACCGCCCTTCTGCGTCCAGCCGCGCCCGACGATCATGCCGTCGCGCACGATGATGCAGCCGACATTGGGATTGGGGGTGGAAAGGCCGCGTCCGCGCCCCGACAGGGCGATGGCCGCGGCCATATAGCGCCGATCGGCGGATCTGTCTGGCACGGAGTCGTCCGGCGCAGATTCGACTGGCACGGAACCGCCCGGCGCAGGCTCAGAATGTGGCGACGATGCGTTGCTCAGGGCCGGGCGGCTCCTGCTGCGGCGGTGGATGCCGCCGCGCTGGCCTGCATACCATTTTTCTGGCCCCCATTCTTCTGGGCGGCCTCCGCCTTTGCCAGCCGGTCGTCCAGCAGCGCGTCGATCGCCTTGACCGCTTCCTTGCGCCTGGCGCTGTTGCGCGCTTCTTCCTCGCGCCATTCGATGCCGAAGGCATCGGCCCAGCTCTGCATCTTCTTCTGTTCCTTGCGCAGCGCGGCCTCACGCTTTGCAAAGTCGATCTTCTGCTGCAGGATCACCGCCGCGTCGGACCGGTTCGCGTCCCAGCTCTGCACATAGATGATCTTGTTGCGCGTCGGCATGGTATTGGTATTCGCATCAATCACGAACGTCCACACGATGACCCATGTCAGCGCGACGGAAAGGCCCAGCAACGGCCATTTATGCTGCCGCTGCTGCCTGAAATAGCCCCAGAAATCGCCAAGCGCGCTTTTGGGGGAAACGGGACGGGGAAAGATCGCCATGCTGCCCTTATAGGACAGGGCGGGCGCAGATGCAAAATGGTCCATGCCACATCTTTCCCCGGCTGGTTTATAGGTGGGCGTTTCAGTGGTCGGTCAGGGTGAAGTGCACCGTCAACACCTTGGTCGATGTGATGGCCACGCCGTCGCGGGTGGCGGCACGGAACCGCCATTTGCGCAGGGCATGGCGCTGGGTCGCGATCCAGAAGGCGTCGTCGGTGGCGGAAACCTTCTCGATGTCGGTCACGCGGCCTTCGGCGCTGATGGTGACGCGCACGGTGACGGTGCCTTCCGCCCCCTGACGAATCATCGTGCCGGGATAATCGGGCTGAAACCCGCCCATGGCGCGCGGATCGATCGACGCGTCGGTCATCACGGGCTGGCGCGGCGGTTCGACCGGCGGGACATAGGGCGTCACGACCGGATCATGGCCGCTTTCGGGGCGACCGGTGATGGTCCCATTCTCCGTCGGCAGGGGAATGATGGTGTCCGGCGCGGTGGGCTGTTGCGGCTGGGGCAGGGTGCTGACCGGCCGATCGGGCGTCTTTTCGCTCGTCGGTTCGGGCAGCGGTGGCGGGTCGATCGGGATATTGACGGTCTGGATCGGGCTGTACGGATCGGCCAGCTCGATGATTTCCTTGGGAATCACCAGAAACGCACCGATCAACAGTGCATGGACAGCCACCGTGCCGCCCAGCCCCAATGGCGATTTGCGCCCCGCGCCATAGCGCGATGGCCCATCCAACCCCGTCGCCTGTCCTGCATGTCCAACAGTCATCAGTCGCATCTTGACGCCTCCTGTGATGTCGCATCCTCTCGCCGATGCGGGGCTTGTCTGTCGCCACCGCCATTGTCGATGCAATGATACAACATCATTTGATGATATGTTGCAACATTATTTTGTTGGGGTCTGCAACATACCCGTCTCATCCTGACATATGGCGGCAAAGCGGGGATGGGACAGGGGCGTATGACTTCGATTTCAGGATCTTCGATGCGCTTGTCCCTCTGGCTGATGACTGTCTCCTTCGCTGTCGCACCGCTGCCGCTGATGGCGCAGACGCCCGGCGGCGATGGCCGCGGCCCGTGGGCGGCCGATGCCGATGGTGACGGGCGAATCACGCGGGACGAAATGACCGCCTATATGGAGCGCCGTTTCGGCCTGATGGATCAGGACAGCGATGGCCTCGTCCCGGTGCAGGTGATGCAGCGGCTGCTGGGCCATGAACGGCAGCCGCGCGCATCGGGGCAGGGCGATCATGATCGCAGGCCCCGTGGTCCGGGCAGGGGGCGCGGTGGTCCCGATGGTCCGGGTGGCGGCGCGGGCGGGCCACCGCCGGGCGGACAGCCGCCCGCGGAACGGCGCGCCGGCGCCGATAGTCCGCCGCCCTCGCCGCCGGGCCACGCCATGCCCTATCCCGAAGATGCGAATGACGATGGGCAGATCGACCGGAACGAATTTCTGGCGCCTGCGCTCGCGATGTTCGCCGATCAGGACCGCAATGGCGACGGCGTCCTGACCGCCGAAGAGATGCCGCCCCCGCTGCGTCGCGAAGCACCGCCCGAACAATAGGATTATAGTCAGGAACCGGCCGTCTTTCTCCTCTGTGCGGCCGGTTCCGTCGGGGCGCGTCCATTGGCCGGACGCGCCCCCGCGCGTTTCGCGGCGGAACAGGTAGCCTCGGAACAGTTCGCGTCAGAACAGGCTATCGACCGCATGGATGGCCAGCCCCACCAACCCGCCCACCAGCGTGCCGTTGACGCGGATATATTGCAGGTCGCGTCCGACCGCATTTTCGAGGCGATCGGTCACCGTGCCCGCATCCCATCCGCGCACCGTATCGCTGACCAGCCGTACGATCGCATCGCCATAGCTGGCGGTCGCGCCCACCGCCGCACGCCGCACGAAGCGGTTGATGACGAGGCGCAGCCGCGCATCCTGTTCCATGGTCGCGCCCAGCTGGCGCAGCGCTTCGCCCAGTCGCCCGGCCATCGCCTTGCCCGGATCGCGCACCGCGCGCAGCAGTCCGGCGCGCGCCTGTTCCCACATCCCCTCGATCCAGCGCTGCATGGCGGGGTTGTCGACGATTTCGTCGCGGATTTTTGCGACCTTCGCCTGCATCTCCAGATCGAACTGAAGGTCGAAGGCCAGCTTCGCCATGCCTTCTTCCGCTTTCAGGCGCAGGCTGTGGCCGGGGTCGGCGGCCATGTCGGCCAGCATCTTGCGCAGTCCGTCGATGATCGCATTGGCCAGATTTTCGTCCAGGCCGGTCCAGCGCAATATCTTGCCCGCCCGGTCATGCACCATCTGGCGGATCATGTGATCGTTCGCTTCCAGCGTGCGGTCCGCCCACTGTATGATCCCGTCCATCAGCGGGGCGTGGCGGCCATCGCGCATCGCCGCTTCCATCGCCTGTCCGATCAGTGGCCCGACATTGATGCCGCGCAGCCGCTGGCCGATCGCGCCCTTCACCATGCCGCCCAGTCGTTCCTGATCCAGCGCCTCCAATATGTCGGCGACCAGCCGGGACGCGCCTTCGCGCAGACGCCCGTCGCCTTCGGACGGGCTGGCCAGAAAGTGTCCGGCTGCCGCCGCGACATCGATATGGCGCATGCGCCGCGCCACCACGGCCGGGATCAGGAAATTGTCGCGCAGGAACGCGGCCAGCGTATCGCCGATCCGGTCCTTGTTGCGCGGGATGATCGCCGTGTGCGGGATGGGCAGGCCCAGCGGATGGCGGAACAGCGCGGTCACCGCAAACCAGTCGGCCAGCCCGCCCACCATCGCCGCTTCGGCAAAGGCCTGCACGAAACCGATCGCGGGGTGCAGGTGAACGGTGGCGCGCGCGGCGATGAACAGCACCGCCATCGCCACCAGCATTCCCGTCGCCACCAATCGCATCCGCCGGGCGGGATGCGGGGTCAGCAGGGTTCTGGGGCGGGGCAGGCGAAACAGCGTCATGACCGCTTAACGGTTACGCTGCCGTTTCGTTCAGATCATGGCATGATCGGGTCGCGTTAAACCCGATCACGCCATGTTTGCATATATTACCGCATTTTCCGGACCAACAGATGGGACCATCTGCCCTGAAAATGCGCATGATCATCTTGTGCCCTGCCCGAATGCCACCGGATCATTCCGCCGGATGGACGGCGCGGACCGGCTTGCCGTCGTCGCCGGGCCTGTAGGTCAGCAGGCCGCGACCAAGGCGCGGCCCGATCCAGCTTTCAAGGCCGATCGCCAGACTGAAGATCGCGGGCACGATCACCAGCGTCAGGATGGTCGACAGCAACAGGCCGCCGATCACGGTGATGCCCATCGGCGCCCGCCATGCCGCGTCGCCCGACAGCGACAGCGCGGTCGGCACCATGCCCGCCACCATGGCGACGGTGGTCATCACGATCGGCTGGGCGCGCTTGTGCCCGGCATCGATGATCGCCAGCTTCTTGGGCACACCCTTTTCCATTTCCTCCAGCGCGAAGTCGATGACGAGGATGGAGTTTTTGGCGACGATCCCCAGCAGCATGAGCAGGCCGATGAACACCGGCATCGACACCGGCTGCCCCGCGATATGCAGCGCCAGCGCGCCGCCCAGCGGCGCCAGCAGCAACGATCCCAGATTGACGAAGGGCGGCATCAGGCGCTTGTAGAGCAGGGTCAGCACCGCCAGCACCAGCAGAATGCCGGAGAAGACGGCGATGGTGAAACTCTGGATCATTTCCGCCTGCCATTTGGCATCGCCCGCATTCAGCTTCTGCACGCCTTGAACCTTGCCCGCCAATATCTGCTTCATCAGGGGCAGCGCGTTGATCTTGACCATCGCCTGGCTGGTGACGATGCCGGGCGCCAGATCCGCGCCCACCACGACGCGGCGGATCTGGTTGTACCGGCGGATCTGCGTCGGCCCTGCGCCGAAACTGATGTCGGCGACGACGCGCAGCGGCACGGACCCGCCCGACACTGTCGGCACCGGCATGTTCTGGATGGTGGCGATGTCCTTGCGACTATCTTCCGCCAACGCGACGCGGATGGGGATCTGCCTGTCGGACAACGAGAATTTGGCGCTGTTCTGGTCGATGTCACCGATGGTGGCGATGCGGATCGACTGGCTGAGCGCCATGGTCGTCACGCCCATGCTGGCGGCCAGGTCAAGGCGCGGCTTGATGATGATTTCGGGCCGTTGCATGTCGCCTGCGACACGCGGCGCGCGCAATTCGGGGATGGCCGCCATTTCATGCACCAGCCGGTTGGCCGTCTGGTCCAGCAGCACCGGATCGTCGGACCCGAACATCATCACGATGTCGCGGCCGAAACCGCCGCCCGACTGCGACTGGAAATTGACGCGGGCGTCGGCGACCGTCTGGAATTTCGGCGCGACCTTGCGTTCCCAGTCGACCGAACTGATGGGCCTGTCCTTCTTCAGGGTCAGGAAAATGTCGGCGCCGGTCGGTTCGATGTCGGCGAACGCCGCCTCCACCATGTCCGTATCTGCGCTCAACATGTCGGCGACCTTGCGGGTGATCGCGGTAGTCTGGGCCAGCGTACTGCCCGGCACGGTTTCGATCTTCACCTGGCTGAAATCGGTGTTGGTCGTCGGCTGGAACGTCATGGGCAGCGTCGCAAAGGCGATGATCGTCGCGCCAAAGGCCGCGAAACCAGCGCCCAGCGTCCAGACCCGATGGTCGGTGAAGAATCCGGCGGCCTTGTTGCGGAAACCGCCGCGTGCGCGCCGTTCCTTCGCCTTCACATCGTCCAGCGACCAGCGCAGCACGCTCATATAGCGGTCCATCAGCCAGCCTTCGCCATGGCTTTCCTCGCCATGGGCCTTCAGGAAATAGGCGGCGATCATCGGCGTGATCAGGCGCGCGACGGCCAGGCTCATCAGGACGGATACGACCACGGTCATGCCGAACTGGATGAAAAACTGCCCGGCAAGGCCCGGCATCATCGCCACCGGCAGGAACACCGCGACGATCGCCATGGTGGTCGCCAGAACGGCGAGGCCGATTTCGTCCGCCGCGTCGATCGACGCCTGATAGGCTGATTTGCCCATGCGCATGTGGCGCACGATATTCTCGATTTCCACGATGGCGTCGTCGACCAGCACGCCCGCCACCAGACTGAGCGCCAGCAGCGAAATGCCGTTCAGCGTAAAGCCCATCATGTCCATGAACCAGAAGGACGGGATGGCTGACAACGGGATCGCCAGCGCCGAAATCATCGTTGCGCGCCAGTCGCGCAGGAACAGGAACACGATGACGACCGCCAGCACCGCGCCTTCGATCATCGCCGACATGGCGCTGTGATACTGGCCCTTGGTATATTCGACGCTGGTGTAAAGCTGCTTGAACTGGATCTTGGGATTTTCCTTCTTCAGCTGGTCCAGCACCTTGAGCGCTTCGTCATAGACGGTGACGTCCGACGAACCCTTGGCCTTTTCCATGCTGAAACTGGTGACCTGCCGCCCGTTCATCAGCGACAGGTTGCGCTGTTCGGCATACATGTCGCGCACGGTGGCGATGTCGGCCAGCTTGACGGTGCGTCCGCCCGAAATGGCGATCTGGGTTTCGCCCAGCGCGCGGGCGTTGGTCGCATTGCCCAACACGCGGATCGACTGTTCAGCCCCTGCAATTTCGGTGCGGCCGCCCGCCGCGTTCAGATTGACCTGAAGCAGTTGCTGGTTCACCTGCGCGGCGGTGACGCCATAGGCTTGCAATTTCGCGGGCTCGAGGATGACGCGGATTTCGCGGCTGACGCCGCCGCCGCGCTTGACCGCCGCCATGCCGCTGATCGAAAGCAGGCGCTTGGCGATGGTGTTGTCCACATACCAGGACAGTTCCTCCAGCGTCATGTCGGTCGCTTCGGCGCTGAAATAGGCGATCGGGCCGCCATCCACGTCGATGCGCTGCACCTGCGGTTCCAGGATGCCGTCGGGCAGGTCGCTGCGAATCTGGTCCACAGCGTTCTTGACGTCGTTGACCGCGCGGTCGACCGGCGTGCCGATCTGGAACTGCACATTGGTCAGCGACTGGCCTTCGGATGCGAAGGAGGTGATTTCATCGACGCCGCTGATGCCGCGGACGGCTGCTTCGACGCGCTGGGTGACCTGCGTTTCCAGCTCGGTCGGCGCGGCGCCGGGCTGCGACACGGTGACGCTGACCATGGGGAAGCTGACGTCGGGGTTGTTGTTGACGTCCATCCGCATGAAGCTGACGATGCCCGCCATCATCAGGGCAGCGAACAATACCAGCGGCGTCACCGGATTGCGGATGGCCCATGCGGAAATGTTGCGAAAATTCATGACGGGCTTCCCTCACCGGACGCACATGCGCCCCGTTCAACCTGTTGGGCGCGCGCCAGTGCGCGCATCATGCATGGGGGCGACGAACGGGCCGCCCCCCTGTCGTTCCGCCCCTTCAGGGGGCCTTCATCAATTCGGGCTTCACCTTCTGCCCCGGCGTCAGGAAGGCGGCGGCAGACGTGACGATGCTTTCCGTGCCGTCGATACCGCCGGTCACGGCGACACCTGCGTCGGACACTTGGCCCACGGTCACGTCGCGCCGTTCCACCTGCCCCTTGGCATTGACGATATAGACATAGCTGCCCTTGGGATCGCTCTGCACCGCCGATTCCGGCAGCAGGGGGGCGTTGCCCGATCCGCTGGTGATCAGCGCGGATGCAAAGCCGCCCGGCCGGATGGCGGCATTATAGGGCACGGCGATGCGGGCGATGCCCTGCCGCGTCTGCGGATCGACCACCGGCGACACCTGCCATACGCGCCCGGCAAAGCTCCGGCTGCTGCCGATGGGGGTGATGGTAGCGCTGTTGCCATTGCGCAGCGTCGCCAGATCGCCTTCGGCCACCTGCGCCTGCATTTCCATTTCGCCGTCCTTGGCCATGCGGAACAATACGCCGCCGGTCGCCTGCACGATCTGGCCCGGCTCGACGGTGCGCGTCAGGACAAGGCCGGCGGCAGGCGCGCGAATGTCCAGACGGCCGGTGCGCGCCTGCTGTTCGGCCAGCTGCGCCTGCGCGACGCGCAACTGCGCGTCGGCCTGATCGCGGGTGGCGGTGCGCTGGTCGATGTCGGCCGCGCTGATGAAGCCGCGCCCGGACAGCGCCTTGGCGCGATCCAGCTGTGCCTGCGCCAGCTTGGCATTGGCGCGCTGCACTTCCACCTGCGCCGCCAGCGAACGCCCCTGTTCGGTCTGAACCGACCGTTCGATCACGGCCAGCGTCTGTCCGGCGCGAACCCAGTCGCCCGGCTGCACCAGCACGCGTGTCACCATGCCGCCTTCGCCCACCACGCCGACCGGCATGTCGATCCGTGCGGCCAGCGATCCCGTCGCGCTGACGGTGCGGGCGACCATCGACTGGCCGGGCCGCACCACGGTGACGACGGGCACCTGCGCCGTGGGGGCGGTCGGCCCGCCCGCCTTTTCGCCGCGCATCGCGATCCATGTCGCGCCCAGCACCAGCAGGATCGCCACGCCGCCGCCGATCATCAGCAGCCGCTTGCGCCGCCGGCGCGAGTCATCTTCATCGATGATGACCATCGAATCGCCCGTCAGCTGGGTTTCGTAATTCATGCCGCTCTCATCTCTCCGGCGCTTCGCCCTCTTAGCCACTGTGTTATATGAATATAGCACCGCCCTCAAGCCCCAATATCATGCTTCGCAAAGCCGCGCCAAAACGAAATGCGCGGCAAAGCGGTCCATGGGGATGGCGGATTGTACAGATCTTACCCGTCAGGCCACATTGACTTGCCAAAAATGCCGGACTGTGGCGCTATGGGGAACGGGTCGATGCTTATATATAAAAAGGGAACGCAGCATGGACTTGCTGGGATGGATCGTGGTCGGCCTGGTTGCAGGCGCGGCCGCACGGCTCATCATGCCCGGTCGCGATCCGGGCGGGTGCATAGTCACTCTGTTATTGGGAATAGCCGGTGCCTTGCTGGCGGGGTTCGTCGGCCGACTGGCGGGCTTTTATGCGCCGGAGGAAAAGGCGGGTTTCGTCGCTGCCATATTGGGAGCGGTCGCCGTGCTGGCGCTATATCGCTGGTTTGTCGGGCGGCGTTAGAAGGCGCGAATTGGAGCATTTTTCGGTCCAGTCAGGCCGATGATGCTCTGGAAGCGTGAAATGACATAAAAAAGGGGCCGCGCCATCAACGCGGCCCCTTTTGTCATGCGATCATGCGCTGTTTATCGCACCGATCCGCGACGCACCAGATTGACGATCGCCAACAGGATGATCGCGCCGATCAGCGATACGATGAAACTGGTGATCGACAAGGCCGGGTTCACATTGCCGCCGCTGAAAATCAGGCCGCCGATAAAGGCGCCCACGATGCCGACGACGATGTTGAGCAGGATGCCCTGCTGCGCGTCGGTGCGCATGACCATGCTGGCAAGCCAGCCGACGATGCCACCAACCACCAACCAGATAATAAGTCCAATCATGGCATATCTCCTTGACCACGCTCCAGCGTGCTGGGTGCGGATTCAACGGAGGACGGGGCGTCGCGTTCCATCGATGAAAAATGATTCCGGCATGGAAACCATCGCGGCGCTTCGCCGTTTTGGCGCGTCATTTTGTCTCTGAACATGCGCAAGGGCCGCCGAATGGTGATCCGGCGGCCCTTCAAATCGTCACTGACGGCGGAAAAGCGGTCAGTATTTCTGCTGCCGTTCATAGAGCGACTTATAATATTGGATGCGCGTCACGCGCAGGCCGTGCATGCCCGATCGGTCGACCGCGCGCTGCCATCCGGCGAATTCTTCCAGCGTCAGATTATAGCGTGCGCAGGCTTCATCCACGGTCAGCAGACCGCCGTTGACGGCTGCCACCACCTCTGCCTTGCGCCGCACGACCCAGCGGGTCGTATCTGCCGGCGGCAGGCTATCCAGCGTCAGTGGCTCTCCGAGCGGCCCTACGACCTGGGCGGGCCTGATTTTCTGGTTCTCGATCATTCTTACCCTCAAAGTGCGGCACTGGCGTTACCGATTTCAGCTGTATTTCCCTGTATGCGCGTCAGCCCTGAACATCGGCTAAAGCGCCACGGTAAACACCGCCTTCATCTTTCCTGCCCCCTGGCTAAACGGCTCGCGATCAACGGGTTAAAGCTTCCCGCGAGACGTACGGCTTCGATCTTGCCGCTCGAATCCGGCGCGAAAATTCCCGCCAGTTCCTGAACCCAGTCATCGCTTCCGCCCTGCCCCCGCAGGACGCCCGCCACCGCCTGCGCGGTCGGACTGGCCGCTTGCGCAGCCGCCGTGGCAGCTCGCAGAAATGGCCAGGCCGGCACCCGCGGCCGGTTAAAGGGTCTGGGGGTGCCGGGTTTCAGCCCGCCGCCCCGAAGGAAACTCAGATCCATGACCCCCTGTTTACGGACCAATGAATAAGGGTCCGTAAACTTGGGGAAGCATTCGTGACTCGTTCGACCGGCCTTTTCCGTCGATCCGTCCCGATTAGGGGCATCAGGGGGTGATAATTCGTTAACTTTTGCGCGGCGGGCGACCATGCACTATATGCGCGCCATGCAGCCCCAGTTTCAGCTTTCCGAGCCGCTCGATGCGCGGCGTATTGTCGTTGCCATGTCCGGCGGCGTGGATTCCAGCGTCGTCGCCGCCCTTGCCGCCAAAACCGGGGCGGAAGTGATCGGCGTCACGCTTCAGCTTTACGATCATGGCGCGGCGGTAGGGCGCACCGGCAGCTGTTGTGCGGGGCAGGACATCAGGGATGCACGCGCGGTCGCGGACCGCATCGGCATCGCGCATTACGTCTTTGATTATGAAACGGCCTTTCGCGAATCGGTGATCGCCGATTTCGCCGATGAATATATGGCCGGTCGCACGCCCATTCCCTGCGTGAAATGCAATATGGGGGTGAAGTTCACCGACCTGTTCCAGATCGCCCGCGATCTGGGCGCCGATTGCCTGGCCACCGGCCATTATGTCCAGCGGATCGAAGGAGCGCAGGGTGCGGAACTGCACCGCGCCGCCGATCCGGCGCGTGATCAGAGCTATTTCCTGTTCGCCACGACTCAGGCGCAGCTCGACTATCTGCGCTTTCCGCTGGGTGGCCTGCCCAAGCCGCAGGTCCGCGAAATCGCCGCCGAACTCGGCCTGTCGGTGGCGCTCAAGCCCGACAGCCAGGACATCTGCTTCGTACCCGATGGCGATTATGCGAAGATCGTGCGGAAACTGCGCCCCGGCGCGGATGAAGGCGGCGACATCGTCCATGTCGATGGCCGGACGCTCGGTCGGCACAAGGGGCTGATCCATTATACGGTCGGCCAGCGCAAGGGGCTGGAGATCGGCGGCCAGCCCGACCCCCTCTATGTCGTGCGTCTGGATGCGGAGGCGCGCCGCGTCATCGTGGGGCCAAAGGCTGCGCTGGCCGTGTCGGGCGCGCGCCTGTCGGACATCAACTGGCTGGGCGGCGACTTTGCCGGGCCGCTGACCGCCAAGGTGCGATCGATGGCAAAGCCCGTTCCCGCACGGCTCGACGGCGATCGCCTGATCTTCGCCGCGCCCGAATTTGGCGTTGCGCCGGGGCAGGCGGCGGTCCTTTATGCCGGCGACCGCGTGCTGGGTGGCGGCTGGATCGCGCAGACGCAAGCCGCGATGGCGGAGGCGGCCTGAAATCTTGTGTTTCAGGGGCGTGACCGGTAAGGCGCGCGCGTCATGACTCGTTCGCTCACCTTTGCCATCCCCAAGGGGCGCATCCTCGATGAAGCGCTGCCCCTGCTCGCCAAAGCCGGTATCGAGCCGGAAGCGGAGTTTCATGACAAGAAGAGCCGCGCGCTGCGTTTCGCCACGAACCGGCCCGACGTATCGATCATCCGGGTGCGCGCGTTCGACGTCGCGACCTTCGTCGCCCATGGCGCGGCGCAGATCGGTATCGTGGGTTCCGATGTGGTGGAAGAGTTCAACTATTCCGAACTGTACGCGCCCGTGGACCTCGACATCGGCCATTGCCGCCTGTCGGTCGCGGAACCGGTCGACGCCGCTGACGAGGATCAGGCCGCGATCAGCCATGTTCGCGTCGCCACCAAATATCCGCACCTCACGCGCCGCTATTATGAACAGCGCGGGCTTCAGGCCGAATGCGTGAAGCTGAACGGCGCGATGGAACTGGCGCCTTCGCTCGGCCTGTCGCGCCGGATCGTGGATCTTGTGTCGTCGGGCGCGACGCTCAAGGCCAACGGGCTTGTCGAAACCGACATCATCATGCAGATCAGCGCGCGCCTGATCGTCAATCGCGCCGCGTACAAGATGCGCTCGGCCGAACTGTCGCCAATGGTCGATGCCTTCCGCGCCGCCGTGGGGGTCAAAAATGCCGCATGATTTTCCCCCACGTGTTCCTGCGAAGGCAGGAACCCAGTCGAGCGGGTGGAGCTGGGTTCCTGCCCTCGCAGGAACATATTGTTTGCTGACGCAGGGATCGCGCGTATGACCCTCCGCCTGTCCACCGCCGATGCCGGTTTCGCGGCCGCCTTCATCGCATTGGTCGATGCCCGCCGCGAAGCGGACGAGGATGTCTCGCGCGACGTCACCGCGATCCTGAAGCGCGTCCGCGCCGAGGGCGACGCTGCGCTGGCGGATTATACGCAGCGTTTCGACCGCCACGACCTTGCCGTCAGCGGCTGGGCGGTGACGCCTGCGGAAACGCGCGCGGCGCTCGACGGCATATCCACGGAACTGCGCGACGCGCTGGAACTAGCGGCGGCGCGCATCACCGCCTACCATGAAAAGCAGCGCCCGCAGGACAGCGATAGCGTGGACAGCGCGGGCGTACGCCTTGGCGCGCGGTGGAGCGCGGTGGATGCCGCTGGCCTTTATGTGCCGGGCGGCCGCGCCGCCTATCCCAGTTCGCTGCTGATGAACGTCATTCCGGCCAAGGTCGCGGGTGTAGAGCGCATCGCCATGGTCACGCCGACCCCCAATGGCGACATCAATCCGCTGGTCCTTGCCGCCGCGCAGATTGCGGGGATAGAGGAAATCTGGCGGGTAGGGGGCGCGCAGGCTGTCGCCGCGCTTGCCTATGGCACTGACCGGATCAGGCCGGTCGATGTCATCACCGGCCCCGGCAACGCTTGGGTCGCCGAAGCCAAACGCCAGCTTTATGGCGTGGTCGGCATCGACATGGTGGCTGGCCCTTCGGAAATCGTCGTCGTTGCCGATGGCCGGAACGATCCGGAATGGACCGCCGCCGACCTGCTCAGTCAATCGGAACATGATCCGACCAGCCAGTCGATCCTGTTCACCGATGACGCGGCCTTCGCCGATGCCGTCGCGCAGGCTGTCGAACGCCAGATACCGCAGCTCGCCACCAGCGCGGTCGCCCGCGCCAGCTGGGACGCCAATGGCGCGATCATCCTCGTGCGCGATCTGGACGAAGCCATGCCGCTGGTCGACCGGCTCGCCGCCGAACATCTCGAACTCGCAGTCGATGATCCCGACCGCTATTTCGCGCAGGTGCGCCATGCCGGGTCGGTCTTCCTCGGCCGCATGACGCCCGAAGCGGTCGGCGATTATGTCGCGGGGCCGAATCACGTCCTGCCGACCGGCCGTCGCGCCCGCTTTTCGTCGGGGCTGTCGGTGCTCGACTTCATGAAGCGCACCAGCTTCCTCAGCCTCACGCCCGATGCCATCGGCGCCATCGGCCCCGCCGCGGTCGCGCTGGCGCAGGCGGAAGGGCTGCCCGCGCATGCCGCTTCTGTGGCGCTTCGTTTGAAATAAAAATCCTTTCGCTTCGAACGAAGTCGACAAAGCCGCACCTGGCGGTTCTCGACAAGCTCGAACCGAACGGAGTAGGGACATGCATATGAAAGACCGTTCCAAATCCCGCTCCGCCGCGCGTCTTGCCGCGGTGCAGGCGCTCTACCAGCTGGAAATGGAGGGCACGCCTCTCCACCTGCTGCTGCACGAATTTCACCAGCACCGCCTTGGCGCCACGATCGAGGATGTGACCTACGCCCAGGCGGAGGAGCCTTTCTTCGACGACATCGTGCAGGGCGTGGACCGTCGCCGCGACGAAATCGACGCGCTGATCACCGCCCGCCTGTCGAGCGGCTGGAGCCTTGATCGTCTCGACAAGCCGATGCGCCAGATCCTGCGCGCGGGCACCTATGAACTGCTCGCCCGCGCCGATGTCGGCACCGGCACGGTCATCAGCGAATATGTCGATGTCGCCCATGCCTTCTACGACAAGCGTGAGGCTGGCTTCGTCAACGGCCTGCTCGACGCCGTGTCGAAGGACGTGCGCAAATAAAGCCGTAAAGCTGTCTAGCCGCGCGCCTTTGGCGCATTTTCCAGACAGACTCTGCGCTGCCCCCGTATAGATAGGGATCATGTCCGGCGAATCCCGCTTCCTCACGCTGCTGCGTCTGCTCGCCCATGATCCGGCGGCGCAGGGGCTGGTGGACGATGTCGCGATCCTGCCGGTGGGCGACAGCCGCCTGATCCTGACCAGCGATACGATGGTGGAGGGGGTCCATTACCTCCCCACCGATCCGCCGCAGGACATTGGCTGGAAACTGGCGGCGGTGAACCTGTCCGATCTGGCGGCAAAGGGCGCGCGGCCGGTCGGCTGCCTGCTGAACTATGCGCTGTCGGGCGACGATGCATGGGATGAAGCCTTCATCGCGGGGCTTGGCGAAGCGCTGGACCGGCACGCCATGCCGCTGCTCGGCGGCGATACGGTGAAAATGCCGGGCGCGTCGGCCCGCAGCTACAGCCTGACCGCCATCGGCGAAGCGACAGGCGCCGTCCCCACGCGCATCGGCGCAAAGCCGGGCGACCGCCTCTATGTCACCGGTCCGGTGGGGAATGCGGGCATCGGTCTGGACCTTGCCCGTGCCGATCCGTCGGCGTCCGGCCCGTTGGTGGAGGCCTATCGCCGTCCGCGCCCGCGCATGGCCGAAGGCGCGCTGATCGCCCCGCTGGCCAGCGCCATGATGGATCTGTCCGACGGCCTGCTGATCGACGCGTCGCGCATGGCGCAGGCCAGCGGCGTCGCCATCACCATCGATCATGTGCCCCTGTCCGCCGCGCTGGAACAGGTGCGCGGGGCCAGCGTCGCGGTACAGATCGCCGCGGCGCAGGCGGGCGACGATTATGAACTGCTCTTCGCCCTGCCGCATGGCGTCGCCCCGCCCGTGCACGCCATCCCGATCGGTCATGTGGGACAGGGGGCGGGCCTTACCCTGCTGATCGACGGCGCCGTCATGCCATTGCCCGATCGGCTCGGCTGGGAACATGGCTGACCCGGTCAGCCGCCGCCCAGCACGTTGATGGTAAAGGCCAATATGCCAAGGTTGAACAGGAAGGCCGCGAAACACTGGAACAGCACGGTCCGGCGCATCGCGGTGGATGTCACCGACACGTCGGACGTCTGGAATGTCATGCCCAGCGTGAAGGCGAAATAGAGGAAATCCCAATATCCTGGCTCATGCGTGTCGGGAAAGTCCAGCCCGCCCCGGTCCTTGCCCTTTCCATGGGGCATGTAGAACCGGTGCGCATAATGCATCGCATAGACGATGTTGGAAAACAGCCAGGCGATCAGCAATGTCGCCAGCAGCAGGGCGATGGTCATGCCATCCGGCCCGCCATGCTGGCTGACCGCCACCCCCACCGCGACCAGTATGACGATGCTGACGATCCCGGTCAGCAACAGCATCAGTTCGCGATTGGCATCGTTGGCCAGCGCCTTGTGCCGCATCGACGCCGCGTTGGAATTGAGCAGCGGCCCGACCGAGGCGGTGAAGGCGATGGCCGCGATGTCGAACCCCGCCATCACCGCCTCATGCCATGGCAGGACCATCGCCAGCGGCACGACGACCGCCAGCAGGGCCAGAAACATACCATAACGCCATGGGAAGAAGGATGCGCGCATGACCGTCATCAAATGCCCATGCGCGCGCTCTGGCAAGCTTCTTTACAGGACCGCGGCGATCAGACCCAGCGCCTGCGCCTCATTGGCTTCCAGATACCAGTTTTCGGGCGCCTTTTGCCGCAATTCCTCCATCGTCACCTGCGATCCCAGAATCAGATTCTGGAACCCCTCATTCTGGATCGCGATCGACGTTTCGATTTCGTTGAGCGTCGCCTTCAGCGTCGCGATGCAGGTGGAAAGCGGCCCGGCCAGCTGCAGGCTCTTGGTGATGATCCGTTCGTGAATCATCAGCCGCGTGCCGCGCGTCAGGTAGCGATTTTCCGTCGCGAAAAAGCTCATGAAGGTCGCGCCAGCCGAATAGACGGCCGTGCGTCCCAGGAACACCAGCCGCCGTTCGGGATAAAGGTCGGAATGGAAGCGAATATCCTCCCCCATCAGCCGTGCGATTTCCGGATCGCCGCCCAGCGTGGAAAGCTCCACGACGACCAGCCCTGTCTGCGGCGCGGTCGACAGGCAATTTTTGAAATGCAGATACATGCCATGATCGACCACGCCCGACAGCATGATCGATGGAAATTCGAAATCCTTTGGGGAAAGCAGGGGGGCAGTCGTCAGCATGATGATCCTCATCTGGTCGCATGTCGCGCTGCACTACGCTCGGGATCGCAAAAGGTGCCGCGCTTTTGACTGGCGTGGCGCGCAACAGCCTGTAAAGAACAGATCATGACCAAAGGGCAGGGCCAATGATTGCGAAACTCAAAGGGCTGCTGGACAGCACTGGAATCGACCATGCCGTCATCGATGTGAACGGGGTCTGCTATCTGGTTGGCGCATCGTCGCGCACGCTCGCCGCGCTGGGCGCCGTGGGGGAAGCGGTGACGATCCATACCGAAATGCTGGTGTCGGACGACGCCATTCGCCTCGTCGGCTTCGCCCGGTCGGACGAACGCGACTGGTACCGGTTGCTGACCCATGTGCAGGGCGTGGGATCGCGCGTCGCGCTTGCCATCCTGTCCGCGCTGGAGCCGCATGAGCTGCACCGCGCCGTAGCGACGGGGGACAAGGCGATGGTGTCGCGTGCCAACGGCGTCGGCCCGAAACTGGCCCAGCGCATCGTCAATGAATTGAAGGACAAGATCGGCGCTGCGCCCGGCGGCGGTCCGGTCTCGTTGGGCGGCGTCGCGCCCCTGCCGACCGACGGCTTCAGCGCCGACGCGCTGTCCGCGCTCCAGAATCTGGGCTTCAAACCGCATGAAGCCAGCCTTGCCGTCGCCGCGGCGGAGGAAGAACTGGGCGACGGCGCCAGCCTCGACGCCCTCGTCCGCCTCGCCCTGCGAAAGGCGGCGAAGTGACCGAAGACCGCCTCATCACCCCTGCGCGTCGTCCCGAAGATGTCGATGCGGCGCTGCGCCCCAAATCACTCGACGAATTTGTCGGGCAACAGGCCGCGCGCGAAAATCTGCGCATCTTCATTCAGGCGGCGAAGTCGCGTGGCGATGCGCTGGACCATGTGCTGTTCTTCGGCCCGCCCGGCCTTGGCAAGACGACGCTGGCGCAGATCGTGGCCAAGGAAATGGGCGTGGGGTTCCGCGCCACGTCCGGCCCGGTCATCGCCAAGTCGGGTGATCTTGCCGCGTTGCTCACCAATCTGGACGAAGGCGATGTCCTGTTCGTGGACGAAATCCATCGTCTCAATCCGGCGGTCGAGGAAGTCCTCTATCCCGCGATGGAGGATCGCGCGCTCGACCTGATGATCGGGGAGGGGCCATCGGCCCGTTCGGTGCGCATTGACCTGCCCCGCTTCACGCTGGTCGGCGCGACGACCCGGCAGGGGCTGCTCACCACGCCGCTGCGCGACCGGTTCGGCATCCCGGTGCGGCTGCAATTCTATACGGTCGACGAACTGGAACTGGTGGTACGCCGTGCCGCCCGGCTGCTCGACCTGCCGATCACGTCGGACGGCGCGATCGAAATCGCCCGCCGTTCGCGCGGCACGCCGCGCATCGCGGGTCGCCTGCTGCGCCGGGTGCGCGACTTCGCCAATGTCGCGGGTGCGCCGACCGTGGATGCAAAGGTCGCCGATGCCGCGCTGCAACGGCTGGAGGTCGATCATCTGGGCCTCGACCTGATGGATCGCCGTTACCTGACGATGATCGCCGACATCTATCGCGGCGGTCCGGTGGGCGTCGAAACGCTGGCGGCGGGTCTGTCCGAAGCGCGCGACACGATCGAGGAAGTGGTCGAACCCTATCTGATCCAGTTGGGCCTCATCGCCCGCACCGCGCGGGGGCGCTGTCTCAACGGTCCGGGCTGGAAACATCTGGGCCTCAACCCACCCGCCGGGTCGCAGGATGGTTTGTTCGACTAGAGCGATTTCCAGGCGATCGGAACCGATCGCTGGTTAAGAAATCGCGGGGAACGCAAGACTTGGAGCGGTCATCTGATTCAAGCAGATCGAAAACCTCTCCAGACGGAAAAGCATCGGCAGGAAACCATCGGAAAGCCATGGCCGTTACGGTAAGGCATCGTTATAGCCTTGCCACAGGTACAGGCGTGCAACAGACGCGCCGATCATCGCAGGAGTCGAGCCTTGAGGGCGATTGAAAAGTTTCCGAACCTTGTCACCATGTTCTTCGCGCGTGCGCAGGAAAAGGGCGATGCCCCCTTCCTCTGGCGCAAGAGCGGCGGCGAATGGCAATCGCTCAGCTGGACGGAAACGGCGCGACAGGTCGCATCCATCGTTGCCGCGCTGAAGGCGCAGGGCCTCAAGGCCGGCGATCCGGTCATGCTGGTCAGCGAAAATCGCCCTGAATTCTGCATCGCCGACCTTGCCATCATGGCGGCGGGCTGCGTCACGGTGCCGACGTACACCACCAACACCACGCGCGACCATCAGCATATCCTGACCGACAGCGGCGCGCGCGCCGTCATCGTGTCCACGGCCAAGCTGGCGCAGACGTTGATGCCCGCCGTCGTGCGATCGCAGGTCGCCTTCGTCATCGGCATGGAGCCGCTGCGCGGCGCGCAGGGCACGTCGACCTGCCACCTGTGGAGCGACCTGATCGCCGCCTATCCAGGCGATGCGGACGGCGTCGCCGCGGCGCAGAACGCCACCCGCGACGATCAGGCCTGCATCATCTACACCAGCGGCACCGGCGGCGCGCCGCGCGGCGTGATGCAGCATCATGGCGCCATCCTCGCCAATGTGGAGGGTGCGGGCCAGGTCGTGCTGGAGGATTTCGGTTGGGACGACGAAGTGTTCCTGTCCTTCCTGCCGCTGTCCCACGCCTATGAACATAGCGCGGGCCAGTTCCTGCCCATGCTGCTGGGCGGGCAGATCTATTATGCCGAAGGTCTGGAAAAGCTCGCCTCCAATATCGAAGAAACCCGGCCGACCATCATGGTCGTCGTCCCCCGCCTGTTCGAAGTGCTGCGCACCCGCATCATGAAATCGATCGAAAAGCAGGGCAAATTCCCCAATTATCTGATGGCGCAGGCGCTGCGCATCGCGGCGAAGGAGCAGGCGGGGCGCACGTCCATCCTCGACCTGCCGGTCAAGGCGCTGCTGGCCCGCACCCTCATTCCCAAGGTCCGCGCACGGTTCGGCGGGCGGATGAAGGCGCTGGTGTCGGGAGGCGCGCCGCTCAATCCCGATGTCGGCCTGTTCTTCGACGCGATGGGGCTGACCCTGCTACAGGGCTATGGCCAGACCGAAGCCGGACCGATCATCAGCTGCAACCGCCCGGCGGCGGGCATCGCCATGGACACGGTCGGCCCGCCGCTTGACGGCGTGGAAGTCAGGATCGCCGAAGATGGCGAGATATTGGTGCGCGGCGAACTGGTCATGCATGGCTATTGGCGCAACCCGGCGGAAACCGAAAAGGCGCTCAAGGATGGCTGGCTTCACACCGGCGACATCGGCGAAATCGACGCAAAGGGCCGCATCCGCATCACCGACCGCAAGAAAGACCTGATCGTCAATGACAAGGGCGACAATGTCTCCCCGCAAAAGGTCGAAGGGATGCTGACGCTCCAGAATGAAATCGGGCAGGCGATGGTCCATGGCGATCGCCGCCCCTATCTGGTCGGGCTGGTCGTGCCGGATGCCGAATGGACGCGCGAATGGGCGATGGAACAGGGCGTCGCGCTGGACAGCGTTACGGCCAATCCGGCCTATCAGGCGGCTTTGCGCGCGGCGGTCGACCGGGTGAATGACGATCTGTCGGTGCTCGAACGGGTACGCCGCTTCATTCTGGCCGACGAAGCCTTCACCATCGAAAATGAGGAAATGACCCCGTCGATGAAGATTCGCCGCCATGTGATCCGCAAACGCTATGCGGACCGGCTGGACGCGCTTTACAAGGGATAGGATATGGGCGCCCTGTCTGGACGCGCCGTCCGCAATCGCGCACAACGCAGCGGACTGGAATGGATGAAGGGGGAGGGCAGCCGGGCCATGAGGATATTTGCGATCGCCGCCATGGCGCTGCTGATGGGCGCCGCGCCTGCACCTAAGTCTGCGCCTGAACATCCGTGGCAGCGCATCTTTGACGGGAAGTCGCTTGATGGCTGGACGCCCAAGATCACGCACCGCGCGCTCGGCGAAGACCCGCTCCGCATGTTCATCGTTCAGGACGGCGCGATCCGCGTGTCCCACGCCCATTATAAGAGCTTCGACGGAGAATTTGGTCACCTCTTCTGGAAAGAGCCGCTGGGCGCCTATCGCATCCGCTTCGAATATCGGCTGTTTGGAACCTCGCTGCCCGGAATCAAGCCGTGGCAGGCGACCAATAGCGGCCTGATGTTCCATGCACAGCCACCCGAAACGATCCGCCGTGATCAGGATTTTCCGGTAAGCATTGAAATGCAGCTGCTGGCCACGCCCCGCCCGACGGAGGAGCCGAGCGGCAATGTATGTACGCCGGGCACCACCATTCTGTTTCAGGGCAAACGCGATCCCCGCCATTGCATCCTGTCCGATTCCACGCCGCTGCCCGCCGGGCGCTGGACCAGAGCCGAACTGGAAGTACTGCCTTCAGGCGAGGTCACCCATTATATCAATGGCAAGCCGGTGCTGCATTATGCGGGCGTCGAACTGGACCCGGAATTTGACGATGCCAAACCGCTGATCGCGGCCGCCGGCGGCGCGCTACAGCTCAAACGCGGCTATATCGCGCTGCAAAGCGAAGGCCATCCCATCGAATTCCGGAATATCGAACTGCAACGACTGGATTGACGCGGTGGCCCTTTCCGATTTCCCAATCGGGTACAAAGGAAAGAGGGGCCATCACCGGCCAAATTTCTTCTGCACCTTGCCATATCGCATCTTCCGCGTTCCCGGCTTGCCTTCGGTCGCCCGTCCGCGCGGTGCCGCGACCTGCTGCTCGGCGGGCAGGCCCAGTTCCTCGGCCTCCAGCTTGCGGATTTCGTCGCGGATGCGCCCGGCTTCCTCGAATTCCAGATCGGCGGCGGCGGCGCGCATCTTCTTTTCCAGATCCTCGATATAGGCGCGCAGGTTATGGCCGACGAGGTGCGGCCTGTCCTCCAGCCACGTTTCGACCGTGACCTGATCCTTGCTCGCCACATGGGCGATGATGTCGCCAATATTGCGCTTGATCGTGGTCGGCGTGATGCCGTGCTCCAG
>NZ_JBMDWL010000064.1:0-3467 GCF_048594625.1 Sphingobium sp. | reverse complement strand
CGTTTCGGCTGTCCATGATGAAGCCCATGATCAAGATAGACCGGCGCGCGATGATCGCCGCCTCCGGCGCCGCCCTCCTCATGCCCGACATGCTGTACGCGCAGACGCGCGGCGACGCCTTTTCGTGGGACATATTGATCGATCAGGCCAGAAAGCTGGCCCGGTCCCCCTACAAGGAAACGCCGCCCCACCCCGGCGCGGCGAAGGTCGATTATGTCGCCCAACATGAAGCGCGCTTCCGCGACGATCGCACCCTGTGGGGCGAGCTGCCCGGCGACACCGGCATCCGCTTCTTTCCCCTGTCGCAATATGCCGCACAGCCCGTTGCCATTTCGACCGTGGAAAAAGGCCGCGCCACCCCGCTGCGCTACGATCCCGACATGTTCGATGCGCCGACGGGCAACGCGGTCAAGGCGCTGGGCGCCAATGCGGGCTTTGCCGGTTTCCGCATCATGAACGCAAAGCGCGACGGCGACTGGCTTTCTTTTCTGGGCGCCAGCTATTTCCGCGCGCCCAGCCCGCAGAAGCAGTTCGGCCTGTCGGCGCGCGCCATCGCGATCAACACCAGCCTTCAGGGGAAGGAGGAATTTCCCCGCTTTACCCATTTCTGGCTGGAGCGGACCGGCAACAGCAGCGTCACCGTCTATGCCCTGCTGGACGGGGCGTCGATCACCGGCGCCTATCGCTTCGTCAGCAGCCTTGGCAGCGATGGGGTGAAACAGGATGTGACCGCCGCGCTCTTCCCGCGCCGGGCGATCCCCGAACTGGGGCTGATGCCGATGACCAGCATGTTCTGGTACGATCAGGCCAACCGGACGCAGGGCACCGACTGGCGACCGGAAATCCATGACAGCGACCTGCTGTCGATCGCATCGGCCGACGGCACCGCCCATGCCCGGCCGATCGTCAACCCATCCGCCCCGCATTTCAGCGCCTTCAATGAAGTCAGCCCCACAGGGTTCGGCCTGTTGCAGCGGGATCGCGATTTCGATCATTATCAGGATGACGGCGTCTTTTACGATCGTCGCCCGACATTATGGGCGACCCCGGCAAAGCCGCTGGGTGCGGGCAATGTGCGCCTCTATGCCTTTCCGACCGACAGCGAATATACCGATAATGTCGCGGCCTACTGGACACCCGACGCCGCGCCGAGGGTGGGCAGGCAGATCGACCTTGCCTATAGGCTGGACTGGTCGGCGGCGCGATCCCCAGCTTCGAACGGCATTGCCACCATCGAAAATGTCTGGCGCGGCCGGGGCGATACGCCCGATGCCGACCGGCTGGTCATCGATTTTCAGGGTGTCGCCGCCGGTGCCAAGCCCGACATCTGGGCCGATGTGAGCGGCGGGACGCTGATCAAGAAGGCCGGATATCCCGTTCTGGGCCGCGAAGGGCTGTTCCGGACGGTGCTCGACATACGGCGTCCGCAGGGCAAGTCGGCCGATATTCGGCTGCAATTGCGGGCTGGCAATCGCCCTGCGAGTGAATATGTGCATTATCCTTTAGGCGTATGAACGGAACCGTCGCGGGATCGGGCGGTTCTAACGCCTTGGGTCAATCGCGATGGACAATGGAATGATGGGGAACGAAGGCGCGCAGGCGCCGGACGCGAAGCCGTTGGCGCGTGCCTTTGAACAGGTGCCTGCGGAAGCGCCGCTGGCCATGCCGGAACAGGATTTCGCCGCCCGGCCGGTCCTGACGCTGCGCCGTCCCCTGAATATCGACATATGGGCGCGCCGGTTGCTGGTCGTCATCATGGCGCTGCTGCCCGCCGCGATGGCCGGGCACGAAATGCGCCGCTCGATCGGGCTGGATGGCATTTCCGCGATGGAGGGCGTTTATCTTGCCCTGTTCATTCCGCTCTTTGCCTGGATTGCTTTCGGTTTCGCGACCGCGCTGGTCGGTTTCCTGCTGCTGACCGTGGGCAAGGGGCGCAGCGTCACACCCCGTCCGCTCAATGCATCGACCCCGCTGAAAGGCAAGACCGCGATCCTGCTGCCGGTCTGCAACGAAGATTTTCTGGGCGTGCTGGGCCGCCTGTCGATCATGGAGCGATCGCTGGCGCAGGTGATGGGCGGGGAACGGTTCGAATTCTTCATCCTGTCCGATTCCAACGCCGAAAGCGGGGAGACGGAACGGCGCGCCTATCAGGAAATGCGCGCATCCTTTTCCCGACCCGTTCATTATCGCCGCCGCGCCATCAATGTCGGGCGCAAACCCGGGAATATCGCAGAATGGGTGACCCGCTTCGGCGGCGCCTATGACTATATGGTGGTGCTGGACGCGGACAGCGTGGTCAGCGGCCAGACCATGGCGCGCCTTGCCGCCGATATGGAGCGGCATCCGCACGTCGGCCTGATCCAGACGGTGCCCACCGTCATGGGGGCGGCAACGCTGTTCGCGCGGTGGCAGCAATTTGCCAGCCGTTTGTTTGGCCCCACCTCGGCTGCCGGGATGATATGGTGGGCGGGATCGGAAGGCATGTTCTGGGGCCATAACGCCATCGTGCGGGTCAGCGCCTTTGCCCAGAGCTGCGGCCTGCCCGAACTGCCGGGCCGCGCACCGTTTGGGGGGCACATATTAAGCCACGACATGCTGGAAGCCGCGCTGCTGCGTCGTCGCGGGTGGGATGTCCATATGGTCACCGCCGACGACAGTTTCGAAGAATTTCCGCCATCCATGCCCGACCTGTTCACCCGCGACCGGCGCTGGTGTCAGGGCAATATCCAGCATGTGCCGTTGCTGGTGAAGATCAAGGGGCTGCATCCGGTCAGCCGGTTCCAGCTGCTGGTGGGGGCTTCCGCCTATTGCACGTCGCCGCTTTGGCTGGCGCTGATGCTGGTGGTGCTGGGCGGCGCGATCAGCGGCATATGGCCGCCGACCGCCGTGCTTCCTTCGGGCGGGCTGCTGGCGCTGACCGTGGTTCTGCTGTTCGGGCCGAAGATATTGGCGATCCTGTGGGCGATGGCCGACCCCGCACGGCGCATCGGCTTTGGCGGGGCGAGCCGGATGACGCGGGGCGTGATGGTCGACATCATCCTGTCCATCCTGATGGCGCCGGTCGCGATGCTGACGCAGACGATCAACCTGTTCGGTATCATGATGGGGCGCAAGGCCAGCTGGAATGGCCAGACCCGCGACCGCGACGGCATGGCGATCACCAGCGCGGTATGGCTGTTCAAATGGCATCTGTTGCTGGGCGTCCTGCTGACGGTGCTGGCGGTGAAGGCGGGCAGCCTTGGCTGGATGTCCCCGGTGGTCGCCGGCCTGTTCGCCGCACCGGTGCTGGCGGCCGTGACCGCACGCAAGGATCTGGGCCGCCGGGCGGAAGAAAGCGGCCTGTTTCAGGTCGCCGCCCCATGGTGGCGCGCCCAAAGCTATCGCCCGTTGCGCTTCCGCTGGCCCACCGGCGACAAGAAGGGCATCGGGCCGATGGCAGCCAACGACGAATAAGCAGGATATTTCGG
>NZ_JBMDWL010000063.1:0-11742 GCF_048594625.1 Sphingobium sp. | reverse complement strand
ACCGTATCGAGCGCATGTTCGGCCACCTTAAGATCAACCGCGCCATCGCTACCCGATACGATCAACTGGCCAATAGCTTCCTTGGAATGGTCCATCTCGCAACGGCCAGATACTGGCTTAAATTTGTCCACGCCGCCTAGCCGTACCGATCACGCAGCCCACATAAGCACCAGGCAATACGCTCGCCTTGTTGACGAATGGGTCACGGGGATCGGACTTCCCGGCGAAGATTATGGCACCCACTCTTTGCGCCGAACCAAGGCGTCGATCATCTACAAGGCGACTGGAAATCTCCGCGCTGTCCAGATTTTGCTTGGGCACACGAAGATCGAAAGCACGGTCAGATACCTCGGCGTGGACGTGGAGGACGCTTTGACCCTTGCAGAGGGCACTGAAATCTGAAACTGCCTTGGGTCCTTGCCGTTGCAAGGACCCAAGAGTTACAGCTTGGCGGTTACGCGCCCTTGTCTGCCATTCAAGGCAGTGCGCCTCATTCCCAAAAGCGGTCATTTGGGCGATCTTCGCAATAGGCCGTCTTGTACGAAGGGTCCATTCCCTCGATGAGGGCTGCGTCGCTCAATTCCGCGGTATTTGTTTAGTTCATACTCCCTATGTGTCGAATAGCCCCGATGTTCCCGCCTTTCAGCTCCGCAGCCCGGCATTACTGACCTGCGATCCGGCAAGGAGTGGAAGGGCTGCGGTTGGTCTTCCTGTCAACGCCAATATCGCATTGGCGACGGCAGGCGCAATCGGCGCGACCCCTGGCTCGCCCATGCCGGTGGGTTTGTTGTGAGACGCGATGATATGTGTTTCGACATGTGGCATCTCGTTCATGCGCACCACCGGATAACTGTCGAAGTTGGTCTCTTGGACGATCCCGGCCTTGAGCGTCACCGCACCGAACAAAGCTGCCGAAAGCCCGAAACCAATGCCGCCCTCCATCTGGGCTGCAATCAGATCGGGTGCGACCGCAGTCCCACAGTCGACGACCGCGACGACCCGGCGCACAATCGGCCGACCATTGTCGAGCCGGACTTCAACAATCTGCCCGACGAGCGTGCCGAACGCCTCATGAACTGCCATGCCGCGTGCCCAGCCGCTCTCGATCGGTGTATCCCAGCCGGCTTCCCGACGCAGCCTGTCGAGTAGCGTCAGCCTGCGCCTGTCGTTCGCCTGGTGGTAGAGGGCCAGCCTGTAATCGGCGGGATCGCGCCCGGCACGCCTGGCAAGCTGATCGACCACATGCTCCATCACCATGGCGGTGTGTGAATGGCCGACCGATCGCCAGAAGCTGACCGGGACCGGGAATGCCGGTGTAAATATCTTGCCGTCGACGGTGGACGCGGTCGAGAAATAGGGCGAGTCAGTGATGCCTTCCGTCGCGGTCGTTTTCGGGCCAACGGGGAGCAGCGTCTGGCAGACGCTATGGAAACGCCAGCGGGCGGGAAGCCCGTCCGATCGCAACTGCACCCATATGCGGTGATGCGACATCGGCCGATAGTAGCCTGCTGCCATCTCATCCTCGCGCGTCCACATCAGCTTGACCGCGCGGCCGTTCGTTCGCTTCGCGATCCTTACACATTCGACGACATAATCCGATGACAAGCCGCCGCGTCGCCCGAAAGAGCCGCCAGCGGGGACGACCTCGATATCGACCTTGCCGGGAATGGTGCGCGCGGTGAGCGCGGCCTGAACCTGATCGACAGTGACGAGATGCGCGCCCGAAGTGATCGACACGTCCCAGCCGTCGACCCGCGCGACGCAATCCATCGTCTCCATCGGCGCATGGGCAAGGTAGGGGAAATCGAAGCTGAACTGCGCCACATCACCGCTGAACGGAGTTCCGGGGTCCTCGCCCTTCATCGCGAAATCGGCTGGATCGACATCGCCATGTCCAGCCGCAATGTCGTGATACCAGCGGACGAGATCAGGCGTCGATCGTTTTTCAGCGTCAGTGTCATCCCACTCGATGCGTAGCGCATCGCGTCCACGGCGCGCGGCGATGGTCGTCTCGGCCACGACTGCAACGCCACTCTCTATCGCGAAGACGTCGACGACGCCCTTAACCTTGCGCGCATCGCTGTCATCAAATCGCGCGAGCTGGCCGCCAAAGCGCGGACTATGTGCGACCATGGCTACCAGCATGCCGGGGCGCTGGATGTCCTGGGCATATACCTGCGCGCCGGTGCTCTTGGGCAGGCTGTCTTTGCGTCGCACCCGGTCGGTGCCGACGAGGCGGTACTGCTCGGGCCGTTTAAGGACCGGTTTCTGAGGCGGCGTCTGGCGGGCGGCGTCGGCCAGCAGTTGGGCGAAAGGCTCTGACCGCCGCGAGCCGGGATGCGAGACGATCCCGTCGCGGACGTCGATCTGCCTGGGCGGGACCTTCCAGCGCAACGCGGCTGCATTGACGAACATGGCGCGGGCAGCGGAGCCTGCGGTCCGCATGGCGTCGAAGTTGGACGCAATCGCGTTCGATCCTGCGGTCATCTGGATACCATAGGCCCGGAAATTGCCGCGCGAGTCGATCACGCGGACCCGATCCCAGTCCGCATCCAGTTCCTCGGCGATCAACGCGGCGATTCCGGCATGGATGCCCTGGCCGATTTCCTGCTGCTTGTTGACGATCGTCACCCATCCGTCGGGGGTGATGCGAATGAAGGGACCAAAAGCGCTTGGCTCGGGGTCGACGCCACCACCGCTCAGCAATGCGCCGCCAACGTCCATCGGATGGGTGACGCCATAGCCGACGATCAACGCGCCGCCGACCAGCGCGCCGCCCAGGATCATCCGGCGGCGTGTCATGCGGAAACGGCGGTCCGGTGTTTCAATTTGCGTCATGCGCGGCTCCTTGCGCGGGAACTAGTCAGGCGGGGCATTGCGCGCCCGTCTCGATCCAGGACTGGATCAGGTTTCCGAACTGCGCCTGCGTCCCCGGCGCTGGCGTGCGCTTGCCACCTGGATGCCACGCCCAGCCGACCAGCTCATCATGCGCCATGTGATGCAGCAGCTGGTCGCGATTCATGTGCGAGCGAGCGGGATCAAGCAGTTGCCGACATATCTCGCCAAGACTTTTGCCCTGCCAGGCCATTTCGACCGGTGCGAGCGCCCATTTCGGATTGCCCGGAACACCTGACACTCTGGCGTTCTGCGTCTGATGGCAGGTTGTGCAACGCAATGTAGAGAGGCCATGCCCGTCGCTACCGCGCACCACAGTAGGGTTATGGGGACGCATCGCATCGGTCTGGGTCGGACGGTCGCCGCGCGGGTGGCAGTTAAGGCAGCGTGGATGCCGGATCACTCGACCGGCTTCCTGGAACAGCGCCACGGAGCGTTCAGCCGGATCGGCGATGGCGGCGAAGTCCGAAACCGGGCGTAGATCGACCTGCTGCACCGGCGCGCGCACCGATGTCAGCGTCTCGCTCTCCGGCAATGCCCGTGGGCGCAGGGCGACTACGGCCAGCAGGCCGACAATCGCGATCACTATCGCGAAAATCGGCAGGCATCCGAACCGTCGGCGACGCAGCTCGCTGCGGGGCTGGCGTTCTGTCATGTGCGCGCTCGCCCATCAACTTTGGTGGCAGCGTCGTGGATCGCGGCGCGGATGCGGTTATAGGTGGCGCAGCGACAAATATTGCCACTCATGGCCTGGTCGATATTTGCGTCCGATGGCGCAGGAATCGCTCGCAACAGAGCGAGCGCGCTCATCATCTGGCCTGACTGGCAGAAACCGCATTGCGGCACATCGCGCGCCACCCAGCTCTCACGAAGCGCGTCTGCCTCTGGGCCGGCAATCGCTTCGATGGTCGTGACCGGCGCCGCGCCGACAGCGTCCAGCGGCAGTACGCAGGAGCGCACAGGCTTGCCATCGATATGCACGGTGCAGGCGCCGCACTGGGCGACGCCGCATCCATATTTGGTGCCGGTCAGCCCCAGCGTATCGCGCAGAACCCAGAGCAGCGGCGTATCGCCGTCCTCTTCCACGCGATGCGTGCGACCATTTATGGAAAGAGTGAAAGCCATGGGCCTGAACCTAACTCCTCTCGTCCGCCGCGCGAACACCCGATCCTTCAAAAAGCCTGCCTGATCCTGTGACGATTGCGTGCTTTAGAACCGATAGGAGAGCATTAGCCCTGCAGCGGGTTGCCAGCGGCTGCCTTCGTCCACGATCGGACTGTCGGCAATGTCTCCAACGAGATATGTCGCACCGGCCCGCGCGATTACGCCAAATCGCTCGCTGAACCAGTAGCCCGCCGTCACCCCGCCGCCAATATCGCGAAAGCCTGATCCCGGTGTATATTGCGCCAGTCCACTGGCTGCTGCTCCATTTTGGTCGATCCCGAAATATGTACGGCTGTAGTCCGCATTGACCCAACTCGTCTGCAGGTCGAAAGATAAGAACATGTCGCGATTTTGCAAGGCTGCATAGCTGGCGCTGCCGGTCGCCAGCAGGCCATTATGCGTGTCGGAAATGTCGTGGACCATCGTCAGTTCGAGCTGCACCGCGCCCTGCCCGAACTGATCCCCGCCCAGGCGATAGCCAATATATCCACCCGCCTCGATGGCGGTGCCGATTTCTGGAAGGCGGCCAAGGCGGCCTTCGGCATCGCGCCGGGGCAGGCGCGGGCCGATGACGGGTCCGATCGCCAGCCGCGGGTCCGACACGACGTCCACGCGCGCGCCCGCGCCGCGGACCTGAAAATTGAGACCGCGCCAGCGAATGTCGGCGGTTCCGAAGGGGAATGGCCGGACATCGCCCGAACCGTCGAACTCAGGAACGACGCCCGCGCCGATCGCGACCATGCCGTGCGGCGCGCCGTCGTCAGGCGCCTGCTGGGCGTGCGCTGTGGTATTGATGGTAACAGCCGTGGCCGCGAGAAAGGCGAACGGGATCACTATGAGGGAACGCATGGAAAATCCTTTTGGTGAAATGGAAGGATGTGGCCGCCGAAGGTGCCCGTTGGCCGGGCTACTCCTCGACGGCCTGATGGAGGCCGCCCGGGCATGGGGTAGATGGCGGCGGCCTCTCGTCAGACCGAGGGGGAGGGGTGGCCCTGGTCCGATCTCGACAGACTGATTTTAATGTCTTGCCCGATCCGACGATCAGCGACGCGCATTGCCAACCCCGCCAGCACACTCGCGACGGGCGCGATCAACAGGCCCAGCCCCAGGCCGTTCGGTATGGCGTTGGCACTTGCCCAGTCGCTCACCATGCCGACGAACAATGGAGCAATGGCCGGACCGAACAAGCCCGAACCAATGAGCAAAAGGCTAGATGCCATGGCTTGGTGGCCGGCACCGGCGACCAGATGCGCCGCGCCGAACGCGCCGGGCAACAGGAAGGCGAAAGACAGCATGCCGGGCACGAAAAGCGCGATCGAGAGGGGACCGGCCGGTACGAAGAGCGCCGCCGTGGTGGTACCGCCGGCCAGGATGAGGAGGATGGATGGGGGGCCCAGCAGGCGGGGACTATTCGCCCGCACCGCCCGGTCGAAAAAGCGTCCGCCCGCGAGCGTGCCGATTATGCCCATTCCTCCTTGCAGCAGGCCAAAGGACATGCCGACCTCGCCAGCGCTATAACCATGGGTGCGCATGAGGAACGGCGCTGTAAAGGCGTAGAAAGCCGCCGAAGCAAAGCCGAGGGCAATACTACCCAGAATGAGCCAGCGGAAGGCTGGCATGGCGACCAGCCTGCGACTGATCTGAAGGGCTGGCTCCCTGACCAAGGGAGCGGGCGAGAGAGACGGCGTTGGCCCGGTGACGAACCAGACCAGGCATGCAACTACTCCACCAGCCGCACCTGCGCCCAGCAGTGACATACGCCACCCCAGGCTATCGGCGATCGCGCCGCCCGCAGCAAACCCGACCATTGTTCCGACCGGAATACCCATTGAGAAAATGGCGATGGCCATACCACGGCGCTTCGGACCGATCCGACGGGCAATAAGCGCGTGCGCTGAGGGGATGGCGCCGGCTTCGCCCAGCGCGACGCCAAAGCGGGTTGCTGCAAGGAGGCCGAAACTGCCCGCGAAGCCGCCCATCGCGGTCATCGTGCTCCAGACCAATATGCACGATACAAGAACAAGGCGTGGCGAACCGCGGTCCGCAGCACGGGCGAGTGGCAGCGACAGAAGCGTGTAACAGGCTGCGAAAGCTATACCTGTCATCAGGCCGATCTGTGTATCGCTAAGATCCAGATCCTTCTTGATGGCCTCTGCCAATATGAAAGGAAGGATCCGATCAACTTGACAGAATATGCTGGCTAGAAACAATATGGCAATAAAGGCTGCAGCGCGCAGTTTATTAGGCACCATGCTGTTATACGACGCATTCTTGCCGGGCCTCCCCCTGTATTTGTCTATTGCATCCGTAGTGGAGACTGGCATGATAAGCGCGCTCCTGAGCTGATTGGCACCATCACGCTAGAAGGAGTGTCCCATGAGCAGAATGCCGGAAACCGCAAGAATTTTGCCTTTTCCTACAAATGATGAAAGACGTGTCGCGCCGATGCGGGTTCAGCCCTTGCCGTCATCCTCCCCCGAACCCTGCGTGGCTGCCGCGCTGCTCGACAGCGTATTCGCGCATGTCGATACACTGGGAGGTGGAGAAGGGCTGTTTCCCCTGCCCATGAGCGGCGTCAACGTGATCCGCGCGATGCGCCACGTCCCGGCCAATCCACAGATGTACAGGCCATCCTTGTGCATCGTACTGGAGGGGCTGAAGCAGATCGAGTTTGGTAACCAGTCGCTCGAGTATGGCGTCATGGAATGTCTGATCGTCAGCATGGAGATTCCCGCCACCGGGCGCATCGTTGGCGCAAGTCCGCAAGAGCCGTTTCTCGGCATGGTGATCGAACTGGACATCGAGATGATACGCAGTGTCCTGGAGCAGTTGCCGAACATGCCAGCGCCAAAAGGCCATGACGGCCCGAGCCTGTTTGTCACGAGGGTTGGCGACCATTTTGCCGACTGTCTGGTTCGTTTGCTTCGCATGGCGCAGACACCCGAAGCCATCCCGATCCTCTTTCCGTCGGTGATGCGCGAAATCTGCTACTGGCTGCTCACCGGCCCGCATGGCGGAGATATCTGCAAGCTGGTCCTGCCCGAAACCCATCTGGAGCGCATAACGAGGGCAATAAGGGTCATGCGGGAGAATTTCGCGCAGACGCTGCGGATCGAGCATCTGGCTGACATAGCGAGGATGAGTCCATCCTCCTTCCACCAGCATTTCAAGGCGCTGACCCTGATGACGCCGGTGCAGTTCCAGAAACAGTTGCGCTTGCTGGAAGCGCGGCGCCTGATGATCGCCGACGCCGCTAATGTCACCGAGGCTGCCTATCAGGTCGGTTATGAAAGCGCCTCGCAGTTTAGTCGCGAGTATAGCCGCACGTTTGGGCTGGCGCCCAAGCGCGACATCATGGAACGCAAGGCCCTGCTGGTCGAGGTTGGCGCGCATAAGGGCGGTCGACCAGCGATTGCCGATCCGGTTGTGGGTCGGTGACGTTCCAACGCCGATGTTCACTGTCGCGCCCGAATTCGTAGGATCAGGCACGTTTTCCCCGGGTTCGGGCATGCGGTGATGCGGCAGGTGATCTACCTCTGCAATCAGACAATGCACTGATAAAGAGGTACGTCACATGACCCGCTGGATTTCCGCTGATATTCCCCCGCAGCATGGGCGCTGCGCCGTCGTTACGGGCACGGGTGGACTTGGTTTCGAGACGGCGCTGGCGCTTGCAAACGCTGGGGCCGAGGTGATCGTTGCTGGCCGTAACGCCGCCAAGGGGGCCGAGGCAATCGATAAAATCCGCGCGGCGGCGCCTGCGGCAAACATCCGGTTCGAGACGCTCGATCTCGCAAGCCTAGCGTCGGTCGCCGCGTTCGCGGCGCGGCTTCGGGACCAGCGAGGCAGCCTCGATATCCTTGTCAACAATGCCGGCGTCATGCGGCCGCCGACCTGGCAGCCGACGGCCGACGGGTTCGAACTGCAACTGGGCACCAACTATCTCGGCCATTTCGCGCTCACCGGGCTTTTGATGCCTCTGCTCATTAAAGGCCGAAAGTCACGGGTCGTCACGCTGTCGAGCGTTGCCGCGCGGCAAGGCAAGATCAATCTCGACGATATCAATGCCAAGGACCGGTTCGACCCGATGCCGGTCTATAGCCAATCCAAACTGGCTTGCCTCATGTTCGCTTTCGAGCTGGAGCGACGGAGCGTGGCGAGCGGCTGGGGTGTCGCGAGCTTGGCGGCGCATCCCGGGGTCTCGCGCACCGACCTGCTCCACAATGCGCCGGGGCGGCGCAGTGCGATCGGCATCACCCGCTCGCTGCTCTGGTTCCTGTTTCAGCCCGCGGCGCGGGGAGCTCTGCCGACATTGTTCGCTGCGACCGCACCGCAAGCAATGGGCGGCGGCTATTACGGCCCCGATGGGCTGGGAGAGATACGTGGTTTTCCGGCCCCTTCGAAGATCCCGCCGCAGGCCCAGAACCACACAGTGGCTGAGCGGCTGTGGGAGATTTCGGAGGAAATGACAGGCAACCCTTTTGCTGACACGGTTCCTCCAACATAATCGGGATTGCCTAAAATGCGGGCAAAGCCGTCTCGTACAGACGGTCGCCGCTCCCTGTTACATCAGGCCCTCTTGCATGGATTGGTGGACCGTCCGAATAGTCGGCCGGAAGCCGAGGCTTCGGGCCCGCGTGCCGTCCGCCTGCATGTACCAGGGGTTTGCGAGCGGCTCCGACGAAGGCGGCATCGCCTCGCCGAGCATATCGCAAAGCTCGTAGAGCGACGTCGGCGCCTCATCGACTAGGTTGACGACATGACCATCCATCGCCCCGTCGAGCGCCAGCGTCACGGCAATGGCGATGTCACGGTGATGGATCATGCTCATGCGCTGTGCGGGATGAAAGCCCGCATTCGCCGCCAGTCTGGGCAACGCTTCGAGATGGCCGTCGCCATCGCCATAGACGAATGCGAAGCGCAGTATCGACCAGGTGAGACCGCTTTGCCGCAAGGCATCTTCAGCAGCGAGCTTGCTCGCCGGATAGGCTTGCTTGGGTTCCGACAGATCGTCCTCGCGCCCGGGATGCGAGGCGTGCATGTCGTAAACAAGGCTGGTGCTCGCCATGATGAAGCGCGCATCCGGGGCCTGGACCTTTGCCGCCGCGATCAGGTTGCGCGTGCCGTCGAGATTGCTCTTCCAGATCAGGTCGGTGTCGGGCGTGCGGAACAGTGCCGCGAGGTGGACGATCGCGCTGACATCCGCCAGCGCGTGGTCCAATGTCGTGGGATCAAGCAGGTCGCCTTCGGCAACAGCAACCTCGATGGGCGGGGCCTTCCCCTTTCTCAGCAGTGCGCGGCAATCGACTCCTTGCCCGACAAGGCGGGGAAGAAGTCGCGTGCCGACCAGACCAGTCGCGCCGGTGACGAGGACGGTCATTCTTTGTTTCCTTTCCGGGACAGCGCGTCCAGCCGCTCGGTTGCGGTCCGCAGGACGCGCGCTGCGATCTCAAGATCGGCATCGTCGATGCCATCGAACGCGGCGTGATGAATGAGAGAGATGGGATCAGGAAGCGTGCCCCAGAGCGCGGTCCCCGCCGCAGTCAGTTGCAGCCGCTTTTGCCGATGGTCGATCCGGTCCGCGATCTGCACGACCAGGCCGCTCCGCACTAACGCCCCCACGACTCCGCTGAGCGTTGCGCGCTCGACCTGCAGCAAGCGCAATAAGTCACGCTGCATCGTCGGACCGTCATGCGCCAGCTGGTAGAGCACATACCATTGCGTCGAACCGATGCCGTAAGGACGCAGCAGCGTCTCCAGCACCGCGCGGCCCGCAAAATAGCTGCGTTTGGCCCAAGCCGCGACGGCACCATGCTTCGAATTATCGAGGTTGCTTGCCATCTGACAATATTGTTAGGTTCCATACAAAGAGTCAAGATTGCATGGCTTGCTATACCAATCGATCCCGCCAGCCCGCGAAATGCTGAAAATCAGCCTGATTTCGTGGCGACCGGTGCGAGTTATCATCGGGCCAGATAGGCGGCGATGCGCTCGGCGGTTTCGGAGGTTGCCGAATTATAGACGACCATCGCGAGGTCCGTTCGCCCATCAACCGCGAAGGTGGAGAATTCGAGTTCGATCGGTCCGATCTCCCGATGGTGGAGCTTTTTGAGGCCATCGCCCTGACCTATGATATCATTGTCATTCCACAGCGCAGCGAACTCGGGACTTGTGCGCGAGAGTTCCTGGGCAAGTTGCGCGACCTCGGTACTCGCGCCGGCTCGGACCGCGTCGGCCCTCAGTCCCCCAACCACGAACCGGGCGACACTATGCCAGTCGTCCTAGGCCGCGCGCACGCGGGAATTGCTGAACATGAGGCGGAGGACGTTCCGTTCCCTGACTGGAATTTTCGCATAGTCGGTTAAGAGCAGCGCTGCCGCCCTGTTCCATGCAAGAACGTCCCATGTGGGTGTCTTGACGATCGCGGGGCTGGTGGACAGCGCGTCGAGCACGCGCTGCAACCGCAGCGAAACGCCGTCCGCCTGTCGATACCGTGCTTCCGGCGGGCGGCCCAACCCCAGCATGAAGAGATGCTCGCGCTCGGCTTCCGTCAGCATGAGCCCAGTGGCGATACGATTGAGCACGTCGGCTGACGGCGCTCCGCCGCGTCCCTGCTCCAGCCAAGTGTACCAGGTCGGGCTGATGTTCGCGCGCTGGGCGACTTCCTCACGCCTAAGCCCTGGGGTTCGCCGCCGGGCGCCGGGCAGGCCGAAACTCGCCGGGTCGATGCGCGCGCGTCGGTCGCGCAGGAAGGCACCCAGGCTGTTCATATCCTCCATCATGCTCATCCTGTTGAGAGTTATACCATGATAATCTTACTACTTTAACACGATAGCTAACGCGCTGGGATAGCAACGACAGCAATGACGGAGATATTCAGATGCGTGTTTTTCTCACGGGCGCTACCGGCTTCATCGGCGCGCAAGTCGCGCGAGAACTTGTTGGCGCAGGCCATGACGTTTTGGGCATGACACGATCGGAGACGGGCGCTGCGGCGCTCTCGGGGATTGGAGTTGACATTCATCACGCGGATCTTGGAAATCTTATGGGGATTAGGGCCGGCGCTGCTCAGGCGGATGCCGTTATCCACACAGCGTTTGACCATGACTTCAGCAAATACGTCGCCAACTGCGAGAAGGATCGGCGGGTGATTGCGTCACTGGGTGCCGAGCTAAAGGGCTCGAACCGACCGCTCATCATCACCTCAGCGGTTGGAATGGGCGAACGCGGAAAGGGCGAGCCTGCAATCGAAGCTGTCCTCAACCGAGATCATTCTGTGCCGCGGATCGTCTCGGAACTTGCAGGCAACGACATGCTGGAGGCCGGCGTCGATGTTCGCGTCGTTCGCCTCCCCCAGGTTCACGACACCGCGAAGCAGGGACTGATCACGCCCTATATCGAACTGTGTCGCAGCAAAGGGGCCGTCGCCTACGTTGAGGAAGGAATAAATCGCTGGTCGGCCGCACCGGTCGCCGACGTGGCCCGGCTGTTCCGCTTGGCGCTCGAAAAGGGACAGGCCGGAGAACGCTACAACGCCGTCGCGGAGGAAGATGTACCGTTTCGTCATATCGCGGAAACCGTGGGCCAAGGTCTCGATAGGCAGGTTCAAAAGATTACATCAGAGCAGGCGAAGGATTTTTTCGGCTGGTTCGCGATGTTCGCGCAACTCGACATGAACGCTTC
>NZ_JBMDWL010000062.1:0-13460 GCF_048594625.1 Sphingobium sp. | reverse complement strand
CCCGTATCGAAGCACCTCGCGCTGGTCTCCGATCCTTCGATACGCTGCTTCGACTTCGCTCAGCAGCTACTCAGGACGAACGGTGTAAAATGCTCAGGCGGTCTTCAGCTTGGCGACCGCGTCCACCAGCTGGCCGACGGTTTCGATTTCGGCCTGCATGTTCATGGTGATGATGATGTCGAATTCATCTTCGATGGCGGCTACGAAATCCATCACCGTCAGGCTATCCCACTCCAGATCACCGGCAAAGGTGGTGGCTTCGGTCAGTGCGACGCCCTTCTTGTTGAAGGGTTCGATCTGCGTGGCGACGCTGTCGAAAATGGCGGTACGATCGGTCATTATCGGTAAAGTCTTTCCGTCAAAGCGCGGCTTTTGCCGCTCAAAGCATTCTGAAGTCGGCTGGAACAGCCGACGACTCGCAGAATGCGATACGCAAAAATAATCAGAGCATTATCCGATGCAATCGGATGATGCTCTGACCCGCCCTTTGGCAAGCGAATAAGGCGTCAATCGGGCAGCATCGCGCCCGAATATGAATGGACCCAAAAGCGCGATCAGCGGAAATTGTCGGCGTAGGCCTGCAATTTCAGCGTCTTGGGCGGGGTCGCGATGACGGTATAGTCCACACCCTGCTTTTGCGCATAGGCAATGGCCGCGTCCTGCGACGGAAAGCTCAGCTTCAGCTGCTGTTTGGTGTCGCCCGACCCGGCCCAGCCGGTCAGAGGATCGGCCTTCTTCGCTTCGGCGGGCGCATATTCCAGCACCCATTTGTGGGTCAGCGCCTTGCCGGACTGGAGGGCGTTTTTCTGGATCTGGTAAATGCGCGCGCTCATCGCGAAAGACTCCGTAAATTCGTCATTTTGCGTTGCACCAAGGGTTGCGCCCAAGTCAAGACTTGCGGGCGCCCTGACCTCTGGCATCCGCATTTTTGGTGCGTAATGTGGCGTTGGCGGACGCCGGATCGTCGGGCCAGGGATGGCGCGGGTATCGGCCGCGCATTTCCTTGGCCACGTCGCGCCAGTTGCCTGCCCAGAAACCGGGCAGGTCGCGGGTGGTCTGGATCGGCCGTCCGGCGGGCGATGTGAGCGAGAGGACCAACGGAATGCGCTGGCTGCCGACGGTCGGATGCTGCGCCAGGCCGAACAGCGCCTGCACGCGCAGTTCGACACGTGGACCGCCTTCGGCCGCATAGTCGATCGCATGGCTGCTGCCGGCGGGGGACCGGAAATTGGGCGGGGCCAACCGGTCAAGCTGCTGCTTCCCGTCCCAGCCGATGATATTTTCCAGCACGGCCGACAATTGCGACCGGTCGATGTCCGACAGCCTGCGCCTGCCTGTCAGCAATGGGGGCAGCCATTCGTCCAGCGCATCGATCAGCCGGGTGTCGGACAATGCCGCCAGCCCGGCAAATTCCCCCCGCATCCGCAGCGACTGCGCGGCGTCCGACCATGGCAGCAGCGACAGCCCGCCCTGCCGCACCCCGTCCATCAGCGCGGCGGCCACCGCGTCGGGATCGGGCCGGTCGTCGGAGCCGGAGGACAGCCGCACCGCGCCCAGCCGCCTTTCCCGCAACGCCTCTATCCCGCCATTGGCGGGGCGGAACTTCACCGTGCGATGTTCGGCGATGCGCGATCCGAACAGGGCGATGATGTCGCTTTCGCCGATCGGCGCGGCGGACAATATCCGCGCACCCGCCGCGCTGCCCTGCACCTCGCCCACCGCCAGCCAGTCTTCCCGCGCCAGCGGCGACATGGGGTCCAGCCGAAAGCCGCGCCCGCCCACGCTCGCCCAGTCGGCGCCGTCGGCGGAACGGCGCCGGGCCACCCGGTCAGGAAAGGCGAGGGCGAGGCACAGGCCGACCTGATGCTCGCCAAACGCCTCCCTGCCGGTCGACGGCATCAGCTTTGCCCAGCGCGTCGCCAGCCCGCGTGCGGCATCGGCCCGCTTGCTGTTTTCGCGGCGCCAGCGTTGCCGCCGCAGGGTCAGGTCGGTGTCCTGCCCGCCAATCCCCCGCTCGCCCAGCAATACCGCAACCTCCGCTGCGACCGTCGCCAACCCCATCTCACCGGCGCGCACCAGCATATGGGCGATGCGCGGGGACAAGGGCAGCTTCGCCAGTGCCTTGCCATGCGCGGTGATCCGCCCGTCCGCGTCCAGCGCCTCCTGCACGGTCAGCCGCCTGCGCGCTTCCTCTACCCCCGCGGCGGGGGGCACATCCAGCCAGCGCAGCGCGCCGGGATCGCTCACGCCCCACAGCGCGCAATCAAGCATCAGCTTCGAAAGGTCGCTTTCCAATATCTCCGGCGGATCGAACGGGGGCATGCCCGCGCTGGCCGCCGCTTCCCACAGGCGATAGGCGACGCCGGGCCGCTGCCGCGCCGCGCGGCCTGCGCGCTGGGTCGCCGACGCCTGACTGGCGCGTTCGGTCACCAGCCGCGTCACGCCCGCCGCCCGGTCATAGCGGGGCCGCCGGGCAAGGCCGCTATCCACCACGATCCGCACGCCGTCGATGGTCAGGCTGGTTTCGGCGATCGACGTGGCCAATATGACCTTGCGCCGTCCATCGCGCGAAGGGCGGATCGCCGCCCGCTGCGCACCGGGATCAAGGCTGCCGTGCAGGCGATGCACATCGAACGCGCCGCCCTCTATCCGTTCCGCCGTGCGTTCGATTTCGGCCACGCCGGGCAGGAAGGCGAGCAGGTCGCCTTCGGTTTCTTCCGCCAGCGCCCGACAGATCGCCGCCGCCATCTCGTCCTCTATCCGCTTTTCCGCAGATCGACCGATGTGGCGCAGCTCCAGCGGCTGGATGCGTCCTTCGCTCTCGATCACCGGCGCGCCGTCGAGAAGGGAGGCGAACCGCGCCCCGTCCAAAGTCGCCGACATCGGCACGATGCGCAGGTCGGGCCGCAACGCGCTTTGTGCGTCCAGCGCCAGCGCCAGCCCGAAATCGCTGTCCAGACTGCGCTCATGCACTTCGTCGAACAGTACGGCGGACACGCCCGACAATTCGGGATCGTCCTGAATCCGCCGCACGAAAATACCCTCGGTCAATACCAGCAGTCGTGTCTTGCCGCCGACCTTGCTGTCCATCCGCGTCGCATAGCCGACCGTGCCGCCCGGCTGCTCGCCCATCATCTCGGCGATCCGCTCCGCTGCCGCCCGCGCCGCCAGCCTGCGCGGCGACAGCAGCAGCACCTGTCCCTCGCACCATGGCTCGTTCAGCAGGGCAGGGGCCACCGCCGTCGTCTTGCCCGCGCCCGGCGGCGCGACCAGCACGGCATTGCTCCCGTCGCGCAGCGCGGCGATCAGGTCGGGCAATACGGCATGGATCGCAAGGTCACTCATCGCGCTTCCTCTCGCGCCAATCGCGCTGCGTTGCAAGGCGGCGGCGTCATTTGCGCATGGCGATGTGCGCCATTTCGCGCGCCTGTCCTACGCGCGCCCTTTCTGCTTTATCCCTGCGATGACTGCCGCACTTCTCCCGCACCTCGTTGCATTTTCTCAGCAGGATTTCGCACAGGCACTGACGGCCTGTTGGAAGTGACGCTTCGGGAGCGCTTCAACGGCGCAAAAGCCCGAAAAAGGGCGCCCATACCGTGAACTTTGTTGGAGGGCGGCAAGGGCGCGCCGGACATGTCCGGCGTCTGTCTTACCCGAAAAGATAGATGTGGATCGGGTTCTTCGGGTCCAGCAGCATCTTGGCGGTCAGCGCCAGCGACATGACGATCAGCAGCGGCTTGATCAGATGCGATCCGAACCGCATCGCCAGATGCGATCCGATCTGTCCGCCAATGATGCTGCCCGCCGCCATGGCAAGGCCCGCAATCCATATCACATGGCCGCCCGCCAGCATGGTGAGCAGCCCGGCCAGGTTGCTGGCCAGATTGGCCGCCTTGGTCTGGGCCGTGGCGCGCAGGATCGACAGCCCACCCAGCGCCAGCAATATGGTGGTATAGAAAGCGCCCGCGCCCGGCCCGAAAAAGCCGTCGTAAAATCCGACGACGCCGATCATCCCGGTCAGCCCCCACATGCCCATGCGGGCATGGCGATCGGCATCGCCCAGCTTGGGGGAAAAAGTGAAATAGGCTGCCATCGCGATCAGCAGCGCGGGCATCAGCCCCGCCAGGATCGACGGGTCGACCCGCTGCAACAGCCATGCGCCACCGACCGAACCGATAAACGCGGCGATGATCGGCCCCTTGTAGGTTTTCAGGTCCATATGCCCACGCCGGGCATAGGCGACACAGGCGCCGAACGTCCCGAAACAGCTTTGCAGCTTGTTGGTGGCGACCGCCTGAACCGGCGGTATGCCCGCCGCCATCAGCGCGGGCAGGGTGATGAGGCCGCCGCCGCCCGCCATCGCATCGACGCACCCCGCCATCGTTGCGGCGGCCATGAGGAAGGCGATGGTTTCGGGGGAAAGGGTCATGGGCAAAGTCTGGCTCCGCCTTCTCACCCGTTCGGGCTGAGCCTGTCGAAGCCCTGCACTTTCTTTGTCAGGGGGATGGCGTCTGATCGAACGATCAGGCGCCGGAAAACCTCAATAGGCGCGCGCTATAGCGAATTCGACCGCTTCGGTAAGGGCCGCTTTGGCGCGTCCGGCCTCGAACCCGCCCAGCGCGTCGATCGCCCGCTGACCATAATGGCGCGCGCGCGCCATCGTGTCGGCGATCGCGCCCGTCTGTCGCAGCAGGCCGGTGGCATGGGCCAGATCCTCGTCGCTGATCCGGTGACCGGCGATGGCCGCTTTCCAGAATGCCTTGTCCTCGTCCGACCCGCGGGCATAGGCCAGGATCACCGGCAGCGTCACCTTGCCGTCGCGGAAATCGTCGCCCGCATCCTTACCCATGGTCGCGCCATCCGATTCATAATCGATGGCATCGTCGATCAGCTGGAACGCGATGCCCAGATTGCGGCCGTAAACGTCCAGCGCCTGTTCCTCATTTTCGCTGCGGTCGGCGACCACGGCGGAAATGCGGCATGCTGCGGCGAAAAGGGCGGCGGTCTTGGCGCCGATGATGTCCAGATATTGTTCTTCGCTGGTGTCGATCTTGCGCTGCGCGGTCAGCTGGTTGACCTCGCCCTCCGCGATCACGGCCGATGCGCCCGACAGGATTTTCAGAACCTTCAGCGACTCGGCCTCGACCATCAGCTCGAAGGACCGGGAAAACAGGAAATCACCCACCAGCACGCTGGCGCTGTTGCCCCAGATGATATTGGCGGTCTTGCGGCCCCGGCGCAGCCCCGATCCATCGACCACATCGTCATGCAGCAGCGTGGCGGTGTGGATGAATTCCACCGCGGCGGCCAGCTTGTAATGGCGATTGCCCGCATAACCGACCAGGTCGGCACAGGCGAGCGTCAGCATCGGGCGCAGACGCTTTCCGCCACCGGCGATCAGGTGGCCCGCCAGTTCGGGGATCAGCGGGATGCGCGACTGCATCCGGTCCACGATCACGGCGTTGACCTGATTCATGCCGTCGGCGACCAGCGACATGATGGGGGCGAGCGACGGCTCCGCTTTCGCGCGGCCGATGGGGTGGACGTTACCGGGGGCAGGTGCTGTCATGACCGCGCATGTGGCGGTGCAAAAAGCGAAAGGCAAGCGGGAATAGCTTGCACGGCGCGACGGATGCGGCAAAAAGCGCCCGATCTTGAACCGGAGGCTCCCCCAAGTGGACGAAACACTGAACCGCTATCGCGAAAGCATCGACAATATCGACGCGGCGCTGGTGTTCATGCTGGCCGAACGGTTCAAGGTGACGCAGGCCGTGGGCGAATATAAGGCGACTCACGATCTGCCCCCCGCCGATCCGGACCGGGAAGAACGGCAGATCGGCCGTCTGCGCCAGCTGGCGCTGGACGCGAAGCTGGACCCGGACTTCACCGAAAAATTCCTGCGCTTCATCATCGATGAAGTGATCCGTCACCACGAACGGCTGCGCGACGCCTGAGGAGGGGCGGGCGTTCGGGCGGGCCGATCAGCATCACGCCGTAAAGAAACATCGCCACCCCTTGCTCGTACCGCCCGATCGATCGCGATGTCGCAGGGGATGACGATCAAATGATGGTCAGGCGGGTTCGGTCACGTCCGCCGCCTTGCCCTGCGACCGGCCGATCAGCACGCCGCCCAGCGCCAGCGCAAAGCCCACCAGCTGCACCGCGCCCAGCTTTTCGCCGAACAGCAGCCACGCCTCGATCGCGGCGAGCGGCGGCACCAGCAGCAACAGCATCGACATGCGCGTCGCGCCCTGATGCCGCACCAGCCACACCAGCAGCGACAGTCCGCCCGCCGACAGGCCCAGTACCGACCAGCTGAGGCCGATCCACAATATCGGCGCGCCGTCCCACCGATATTCACCCACGATCACAGTCGCGGCGATGGCGACCAGCGCGCCGCCCATATTCTGCGTCGCGCCCGATACCATGATCGGGTCGCCCGCAATCGCCCCGCGCTGGATCAGCGTTCCGCCCGCCATGCCCAGCACTGCGATCATCCCCGCAATCGCGGGCACCATGCCGATTCCGCCCGTGCCGGACCGTTCGATCGCGGGCATCAGCACGCATCCCACGCCGACGATCGCGATGGCCAATCCGCCCCACGCACGCCCCGACAGCCGCTCGTTCAGCAGCACGACGCTCATCACCGCAACCATCAGCGGTTGCAGCGATCCCAGCAGGGACATGACGCCCGCAGGCATACCATGGTTCACCGCCCACCAGCTGAAGGTCAGATAGACGCCATGCAGCATCGCTCCTGCGCCCAGATGCAGCGCAAGGCGACGACCTTTGGGCCAGCGCTGCCGCACATAAAGCGCCGCGCCGCCCAGCAGCAGCGCGGTGGCGCTCAGCCGCATCGCCAATATCAGTTCGGGCGCCCCATGCGGCACCATGGCCCGCGCGACGATGAAGCCGGTGGACCAGATCAGGATGAACAGGATGGACGCGACGATGCCGAACATCGCCCGGCTTTGGCGCAAGGGCGCGATGATGTCGAGCCGTAGGAAAGGAGGAGGGCGCGCCTTTACAGGGCCGCGCCGGGGCCTTTGCCTGCCCGTCTATCCGCCTGCGGCCTGACATTGCGGCAACAGGGCCATTCTGGCCGCGCCGATCATCTGGCGATGGGTATCGCTGTCGGGAATGACATCGCCCCATGGCTGGCCGGTCAGCGGCGCATAGCTGTCCTGCCATATCTTGCCGGCGACCAGATCGATTTCCTCGTCGGTCGGCTGATGCTCTTCCGCAAGGCACCGCATCAGCAGCCGATGAAAGGCTTTGCCGAAATTCGGGGGAACTCGGTTCATGGGCATCTTCTCCACGGCGCCGATTTTTATCGGCTTCCGTAAGGGAGGCTGGCCGATTTTCCGCTATACGTCAATCCGGCGGCCGGCCGGGCAATGGTTCGTCGCAAAAGATGGCGCAAACGGCATCATTCGCGCCCGGCCCGGATCGCCGCGCCGCCCGCAAAGGGCGTGATCGCGACCAGCAGCAACGATGCCGCGCCCAGAAATTTCAGCGCAGCGCCGCTCCCGTCGCCCAGCGTCCCCGCGCCAAAGATCAGCAGCGGCACCGCCAGCGGTAGCGCCAGCAACCCCGCCAGCGCACCGCTCGATCGCAATCCGGCCGTCAGCGTGGCCACCAGCAATCCCAGCGCCGCCAGCGCAGGCGTGCCGATCAGCAATCCCAGTTCCAGCTTCACGATCGTCGCGCCGTCCAGCTTCAACAGGGCGGCGGCGGGCAGGGTGGCGATCATCAGGGGCGGGCCGAACCCCAGCCAGTGCGCGATCAGGCGCGCCGTCACCACCATTTCATCTCCGATGCCGCGCAGCGCGATCTGATCCAGCACGCCCGCCTGCATGTCCGGCGCGATCAGCCGGTCGACCGGCAACAGGCTGGCAAGCAGTGCGGCGATCCACAACATGCCGCCGCCCGTCCGCCCCAGCAGCGCGGCGTCCGGCCCGACCGCAAAGGGATAGAGGCTGGCGACCAGCAACAGGAAGGCGACCGGCAGCCATAGACCGGACGACGCCCAGGCCTGTCGCAAATCCCGCGCCGCGAGCAGCCACAGCGTCCTCATGCCGCGTCATCCCGATAATCGTCGATCGCCAGCGTGACCGGCGCATGGATCGGCAATGGCTGGTGCGACGCGGCGACGACGATGCCGCCGGTCGCCAGATGCTCCGCCACCGCCGCGCCCAGCAGGTCCAGCGACGCGCCGTCCAGCCCATTGCCCGGTTCGTCCAGCAACCAGATATGTGCGCCGCTGGCGATAACCCGCGCCAGCATGGCGCGCTTGCGCTGACCGGTGGACAGCATCCGCACCGGCACCTGCGCCAGTCCGGTCAGCGCCATCGCTGCGAGCGCACGGTCGACCGCGTCCGGCGCGCGCCCGTCCAGCCTTGCCCAGAAAGACAGGGCCTGATGCAGGGGTTGTTCCCCATCCAGCGCCAGCCGCTCGTCGGTCATCGCCACGCTGCCCCGGCGCTCAACCGTTCCGGCAAAGGCGGGCAGCAGCCCAGCGCATATCCGCAAGAGGCTGGATTTGCCGATCCCATTCGGCCCGGTCAGCAAAGCGCCATCCCCCGGCGCGAGCATCAGGTCGACCCCCCGGAACAGCATCCGCCCGCCGCGCAGGCACGCGACCCCGTTCAGCCGCAGCGCCGCGTCGCTCATGAAGCGACCATGTCCTCCAATATATGCATGTCGAGGTCGGACAGGCCGAAATGATGGCCGACTTCATGCACGACGACATGGGTGATCAGCGCTTCCAGCGGCACCCCGGTTTCGACCCATTCGTCCAGCAGGGGACGACGGAACAGGTGCACGGTGGGCGGCGCGTCGCCGGTCTGCGCTTCCTGACCCACGGGGCGGCCGGTATAGAGGCCGGTCAGTCCGAACGGGTCGTCAATCTCCATATCCTTCAATATGTCCGCGCTCGCAAATTCCTCCACGAACAGGACGACGCCCTGCAGATGGTCGTGAAACGCCTTGGGCAGGCGGTTGAGCGCATCGAGCGCGAGCGTTTCGATTTCCTCGGCCGTGGGCGCGAAACGGGGCGATTGACCTTGAAGCGACATGCCTGCCACATACCGCAAGCGGTTTCAGGAGGATAGGGACATGATTGGTAAACTCGATGAAGAGGAGCGGGCGCTGGCGCTGGCCGACCTGCCGCACTGGTCGGCGGTGGCGGAGCCGGACGGCATATCGCGCCGCTTCACCTTCACGGATTTCGTCGCGGCCTTCGGCTTCATGGCGCGCGTGGCGATCCTTGCTGAAAAGGCGAATCATCATCCCGAATGGTCGAACGTCTATAACCGCGTGGACATCATTCTCACCACCCATGACGCGGGCGGCCTGTCGCAACGTGACGTCGACATGGCAAAGGCCATCGACGCGCTGATGGGATGAGGGGCCGGTTTCGGCCGAAGTCGGACATGTTCCCCCTTCCGTTTACGGGAGGGGGTTAGGGGGTGGGCTGGACGGTGAGAAAGCCCACCCCGCTGCGACTAACGCGCTGCGCGCGCAAGTTTCGCTGCCCCTCCCGCTGGAGATAAGGGGGATGGCGGAAAACCGGCTCAAACTGCCTCAATAATTGCCGATGCTCTCGATATGTTCGTCATAGCCCTTGAGCGCCGCGGTGACGGATTTGTCCCCGGCATAACGGCGGCGCAGCGTCGCCAGTCGGGCGTCGGTACCCTGGCACAGTTCGGCGATATTTTCCGCGATATAAGCGCGGCGTTCCGCATCATAGGGTTCTTCGCTGCGGAAATGGTCGCACCCGTCGCGGTCCACCATGAATGCGGTGACTTCGCGGGGGAAGGGCAGCGCCGACATGTCGTCGTTCGACGGCGGCAGGTCCATGACCCCGCCCATCGCATTGCGGGGCGCGGGCTGCGCGCGCACCGTCACCACGGGGGATGCCTTGGCCGGAAGAATGCCGTTGTCGGTGGCTGGCAGAGCGGGTTCGGCCTGCGGTTCGACGGCGGCGATCGCGACCGGCGGGGTTGTGCCGTTGTCCACCTGTGCGGCATCGTCGGACGCTCCGCGACAGCCGGCGACCAGCGCCAGCATCAACACCACAGGAACCAGACCAGACCGCCCGCTCACCCTATCTCCTTCCGCAAGCTGGCGATCAGATCGGCCGCATGGGGCAGCCGCGACTCTTCCTCGTCCAGGATCGCCAGAAACGCGCTCCGCCTATAGTCGGCCAACATGTCGGGCGAAAGACGGCTTGCCACGGGCATTGTCGAAATCACGATGTCCAGAAGCCGTTCGACCCCATGCAGCCGTCCCCACAGATAATCATTTTCGCGATAGGCCCTGCTAAAAAAGGCGCCGAAGTTGTTGAATTCAATGCCCTTCAAAGTGGCTTCCGCGCCGCCGCCACGAATTGCGGAACAATCTTCGGGCGAAATCCGGTCCACCTTCACCGGATCATATTCATCCAGAGTGTCACCCTGAAGCAACGGTAGGGTCGCGATGTCGGTGAAGGGAAAGCCCAGATAGGCGAGCAGCATCGTCCGCCGTCCTGCCTTCGGCAATCCGGCAAAGGCGTCGGCCAGCATCTGGTCCGCCGCCTCGTCCCGCGCCTTCAGCCCGCGCGCCTGCGCCACGGCCGCCAGCGCTGCTGCTGCATCGGTCGGCACGGCTCTGGCCGCCGCAATGATGTCCGCCCCGTGGAAATCCGCATCCTCGCATTCGGCATAGAGCGCCAGCGCGCCATAGATGGCGTCATGCATCGCCAGTACGGCCGGGTCGTCGGCGTCCGCCTCCAGCTCCAGCGTATCAGCCAGCCTCCGCGCCAGATAGCGCAGCCGCCGGATGCGGAAGGCGAGGTCATGCGCGCGAAAGAAATCGACCGGTGCCGATGCCGATCCGCCATCTTCGCCCAGTTGATCGGCGCCATCGGCGCGGATCGCGGCCCATATCGCCAGGCGATAGCTTTCGCGCAGCATCGCGCTGTCTTCGCCCGACACACGGAACAACAGGGAACAGAGCGATTCGACGATCCCCGACAGTTTCAGATGGCCATAGGCCGGATAGGCAAAGCCCGCCGCGCTCGCGGCCCGCTGTTGCGCCTTCCCGCGCCAGGCGGACAGGCGGGCCGGGGTCGGCCGGTCCAGAAACAGCATCCGGCCGATCGCGGCCTCGACATCGGCCTCTATGCCGGGGCGCAGCGCGTCCAATATGCGCCGCATCCGCCTTATCCCCGCGCTATGCCGGTCGATCGCTTCCAGATTGTCGCGGATCGGCTGTTCGCGCGGAATGTCGCTCAATGCACCGAAAATGGTGCGGAAAAATCCGGGCAGCGGCGCGTCCTCGCCGCTTGGCGCATCCTGCTGCTCCCCTTCCTTGTTCAGGCGGATGGACCGGTGTCCCGGCTTGGGATCGATATAGACGAACCGTCGATCGACCTCGCGCCGGGACGGCCGGTTGCGCAGCGCGCCGATCGCCTGCGCAAAGGGCGCGTTGGCCAGCACCGACCCGTCGATCAGTACCGCGTCTTCGGCTTTCCCGCGTGCCGCATGGCGGGGCAGCGCGCGCGCCAAAAACCCGTCGCGCCCCGGCCAGCCGCGATGCCGTCTTTTGAGCACCCGGTCGAGTTCACGCACGGTAAAGGGCGGGAAGGCGCCAGGAAAACTCGCCGTCGCCCGCGCCGCGAATGTCAGTTCGGCGGTGTCGGCAAAGGCCCGCGCGCCCCGTCCGCGCGCGCGAAAGCCGATCGACAGCCGATGCTCCGTTTCGATCACCTGCGCCGGACTGTTCAGGTTCAGGCTCTGGGGATGCCCTTCGAAATCGGTGACGGTGACGAACAGGTCCAGCGGATGCCCGTCGGGCAATAGCGGCGGCCCCTTGTCCGCGCCCGCCATCGCATCGAACGCGTCGACCAGCATGTCGGAAAATATCTCCCCGCCAAAGGGCGGCTCGAACCAGCGGGACCGGATGAAGCGGGACAATTTCATCCGCACCTCTTCGCGCGTGTCCGGGGCGACGGTGCGTTCGACCGCGTCGCCGGGTCGCCGCGCGGCCATCCACACCAGCGGCGTCGCCCAGAATTTGGTCATGGCGCGCGCTGGGCGGGCGTCGGGGTCCAGCAGGCGGTCGACGTCGGCATTGTCCAGCCACAGGCTGGTCAGCGGCTCCAGCGACTGGCCGGTTTCGATCGCCTGCGCCAGAAATATGCCGTTGATCCCGCCCGCACTGGCGCCTGCGATAATATCGGGCATCACGCGCAGCCTGACGCCGCTCGCCGCCTCGACTGCTTCTAGTATCTGGCGATAGACCGCCTCGCTGCCGCCGCTGACGGCCGTGCCATCATAAAAGGCCCGGCTGGCCCGCGCCAGATGCCACACCTCTTTGGTGATGCCATGCATATATATCGCCAGGCTGATGCCGCCATAGCAGACTAGCGCCAGCCGCAGTTCCCGCTCCTTCATGGGCGCAACGTCGCAGAGGGAAGAAGGAATGTCGAGGCCGCCAACACGACATCCGGTCGTTTCGAGCCCTTCGACTGCCTGCCAAGGCAGGCGCTCAGGACAGGCCAAGGTCGAGAAACGCCAGCGCGACCGTTTCTCGACTGCGCTCGAAACGAACGGGAACGGCTCTCACCCAACCGCAAATTCCGCCCAGATCGGCAGATGGTCCGACGCCTTGCGCGCCGCGGCGCTTTCATGCACGCCGCAATCGGTCAGCTTAAGCTTCCCGCAATGCATGATGCGGTCCAGCCGCGCGACCGGCCGCCTTGCATGGAAGCTCCGCCCACATGGCGCGAAACTGTAATGGCGCGCAAAATCCGCCAGGCATCCGCGCCCCGCGCTCCATTCGTTCAGGTCGCCCATCAGCACCGTGGGCATCGCGCTATATTGCGCGGCGGCATGAATGACCGCCGCCGCCTGCCGCCGCCGCCACAGCCCCGACAGGTCCAGATGCATCCCGAACAGCCGTATCGACGCGCCCTTCAACGTCACTTCCGCCATGGTCGCGCCTCGCGGCTCCAGATAGGGCAGGTGCAACACATCATGCGCGCCGACCTCCGCCTCCTTGCGTACCAATATCGCATTGCCGTGCCAGCCCATCGAGTCGACCTGAACATTGAGCGGCACCGGGCGATAACAGCTCTGGCTGTCCATCAGATGCGCGGGAATCGCGGCGGATCTGATGCCGAAACGCCGATCTGCTTCCTGTAACGCGACCATGTCCGCGTCCACCTCCGCCAATACCTCCAGCACCCGTTCGGGCATCCGTCGCCGGTCGGTGCCGATGGCCTTGCGGATATTGTAGCTGGCGACCCGGATCGTTTTCATGCCGTATCAATGCGTCAACGCGGCGGATGTTTCCAGAAGCTGCATCGATGTTCTTGAATTGTTCCAAAATTCCGCCCATACCCCATCCGTTCGGGTAGCGGGTGTGGGGAAACGTTGGGGCACCGGTGTAGACCAACCCGACACCAACCGGGTAAA
>NZ_JBMDWL010000061.1:0-4540 GCF_048594625.1 Sphingobium sp. | reverse complement strand
GGCCATGACCAGGCGATGGGACCGGCATCTGGACGGGCTGACGCTGTGGGACGCCTTTCCCGAACTGAACGGGACGCTGACCGAAGCGCATATCCGCCACAGCCTGTCGTCCGGAGAAGCGAGCGCCGCCGATATTCCATCCCCCTTTCGCGCGGATATGTGGCTGCATGTCCAGACCTTTCCCTTTGCCGGCGGGGTCGCATTATTGCTGCGCGACATTACGGCCGACATGCAGCGGCATCGGCTGGCCGACGTCAAATCGGCCATCTTGAAGGCGATGGCCGTGCATGGCGGCGTGGGTTATGCCCGCGTGTCGATGCGCGGCTTCATCGAAGTGGTGAATGACAGCTTCTGCGCAATGGTCGGGCTGAACCCCGACCGGCTGGCCGATGTGCCGATGGCCGATCTGGTGGCGCTGCCCGCGCGGCCGATGTTCCGCGAACGGATGGAGCGGGTGTTGCGCGGCGAGGGCGACATGCGGTTCGATACCCAATTGCTGACCAACGAAGGGGCCGTGGCGCAGGTCGATACGGCGATCGCCCGGCTGCATGGCATCTACGGCACGGAAGGCGCCATCATCGTGGTAACCCCGGCCGCAATCACAGCATGAAATCGCGACAACAACGTCCGTTTCGGATGGAGCGCGGCAGCTTTCCGCAATCGCTGCGGCAGATGCCACGGCCGGGACGGCATGCACTCGTCCCGACTTACGTAAAATCCGTCAATTGCTGACGGAATATGGCAAACGCGATCTTGAGCATGTGCAACTATCATCTGCGGCATGACCTACTACAGCAGCAACATCATCGTCCGATCGGGACATTTGCTGGCGCGATTGCGACGGCATCAGACAGGCAGCAGCCTGATCGAAGCGGCCTTTGCGGTACCGCTGCTGATCCTGCTGCTGATGGGCATATTGGGCTATGGCAGCTGGTTCATGACCGCCCACAGCCTGCAACAGGCGGCCAATGATGCGGCCCGCGCGTCCGTTGCCGGGCTGAACAGCGGGGAACGGCGCCTGCTGGTGGATCAAAGCATCATGGCCGCCCGTGCGGCCTTCCCCCTGCCCGCCGCCCAGACGATCGGCGTGAATGCGGAGGAAAGCGGCGGCTATTATACCGTGACGCTGCGCTACAACCTGTCCAACGCCCCGCTCTTTGCCGCCATACCATTCCCCATGCCCGGCGCCATGTTGGAGCGCAGCGCGGTCGTCCGGATCGCCGTGCAATGAACCGGATGGATCGATACCGCGCCCTGATGCGCGACCGGCGCGGTGGCGTGACGATGATCCTGGCCGGTTCGCTGTTCATGCTGATGGGCGCGGCGACGGTCGCCGTCGATCTTGGCTCCATCTACCTTGCCCGCCGCGAATTGCAGGGGGTGACCGATGCCGCCGCGCTGGCCGCTGCCGATGGCGGACGGGGCGCTGCCGAACAGCTGATCGGTCGCAGCGGCGTCAGCGACGTTGCGCTCGCCGCCATCGACAGCGGCAGCTATGCGTCGGACCCGGCCGTCCCCTTCGACCAGAGGTTCCGCCTGAACGATCCGGCGGGCGGCGCGATGCGGGTGGAACTGCATCGGCGCACGCCGCTTTATTTCGGCCGCCTGCTGGTGGGGCGCGACAGTATCGACCTGAGCGCCCGCGCCACCGCCGCGAAGATGGATGCCGCCGCCTTCTCGCTGGGTACCGGTCTGGCTTCGCTCAACGGCGGCCTGCCCAACATGCTGCTGTCCAGTCTGGCGGGGACCGAACTCAACCTGTCGGTGATGGATTATAACGGCCTGATCAGCGCCGATCTGGACCTGTTGCATGTGGCCGATGCCCTGCGCGTGCGGGCCGGCCGAAACGACGAAGCCTATGGCACGCTGTTCGACCGTGAGGTTCCGCTATCCGACCTGCTGGGTGCGATGGGGGATGTGGCGGGGAACAGCGCCGCCACCCACAGCCTGATGGCGCTGGCCAACCGCATACCCGGCCGCACCGTGCGCCTGAGCGACATCGTCGACCTTGGCCCCGCGCGGGGCGCGACGGACGCGACCGGACAGCCCAATATCCTGCTGGACGCCTTTTCGCTGCTGCGCATGGTGCTCAGTCCGCCATCGGGAACATCAGTGCCGATGGACCTGCATGTCAATGTGCCGGGTCTGACCAGCACGCGGTTGATGCTGGTCACCGGCGAAGGGCAGACGCGGTCCCCCCTGATCAGCATCACCGCCAAGCGGGACGTCGTGCTGCGTACGGCGCAGACCCGCATCTATCTGGAAAGCACGGTGGCGGCCGCCCTGTCCGGCATCGCGTCGGTGCGCATCCCGCTTTATGTCGAACTGGCGGCGGCAGAGGCGCGGTTGTCAGATATTCGGTGCGGCCTGGACGGGGGCGTGACGCTGGCCGTAACACCATCCATCGGCAGCGCAGTGCTGGGGGAAATCGACGTCCACGCGCTGACCAATTTTTCCGCGCCCGCCAATCCCCGCCCGGCGGTGCTGGCGACGGCGCTGGGGACCAGGGTGACCGGTTACGCCAATATCAGCCTGGGCGGCGTGCAAACCCAATCCGTGCATTTTTCACCGTCCGACATCGCGGCTCAGCTGGCCAAGACCGTCAGTACGCAGGATCTGGTGCAGGGCATTGCCGCCAGCCTGGCCACCCGGACGCAGATCCAGATTTCGCTGCTGGGCCTGATCGTCAGCAACAGCCCGCTCAGCCCGCTGATCGGCGCATTGCTGGGGACGACCGCACCGTTGCTGGACGGCATCCTCAACAGCGTCACCGCTACGCTGGGCGTCCGGCTGGGCACGGCGGAGGTAAGGGTGCATCAGCGCCGATGCGGCGTCGCGACGGTCGTCGCGTGATAGCCCGGCCGTCATGGTTTTCGGTGCCGGAATGTTTCCGACATATTCGAAACACGACATGCCGCTTCTTCCCAGCGCGCCCGCCCTCGCATGGACCGGAATTCAGGCCGCAGCCACCCTGCCCGGTGCGCCATGGCCATAGGCATTTTGCGACCGCACCTGTCGCGGGGTCATGCCGAAATGCGCCTTGAACGCCCGGTTGAAGCTGCTGATATTCTCAAAGCCAAGGCTGAACGCCACTTCGGTGACAGAGGGCATGCAATGGCCATAGCCGTTCAGCAGACGGCGGCACTCCTCCAGCCGTTTCGACCGGATCAGCGTGGTCATGGTCGTGCCGCGACTGGCGAAAAGCTGGCGCAGATACCGTTCGCTGACACCGCAGGCGCGTGAAATCAGCGCCGGACCAAGGCTGGGGTTCTGGATATTCCCCTCGATAAAGCGATCCACCCGGTTGAAAATGCCCTCCGTATGGCGGCTGCGCCCCTGCACTCCGGCGCCGACCGCATCGTCGGCATTGGCAAAGGCGGTGCAGGCAAGGTCGAGCACCTGCGCCGCGAGGAAACGGGATTGCGACCCTTCCACCATCTTGCTGGCATGAAGGCAGGCATGGATCATGCAATTGGCGGCATAGGCCAACCCTTCGCGCGTATCGAGGCTGCGACCAAGCCAGTCGGCATAGGTGAACAACCGCGATTCCATCATCGCGCGCGGCACTTTCAGCCAGATCGCCTTCCACCCTTTCGGCACCGAAATTTCATAGGGCTTGCTGCTGTCCACGATCGCCAGCGACCCACGCGACAACATGGTCGTTCGACCGCTTTGGCTGAGTTCGGCGTTGCCCGCCACGCCCAGCACCAGCAGGATCACGTTGGCCGGGGAATTGCGGATGGCATATTCCGTCCGGGCGATCCGCGCCGGACTGCCCCAGCTCGACGAATAGACGATGTCCGCTTCGCCAAGTTCGGAACATAGGAACACGCCGCCGAAATCGGCACTGTTGACCTGTTCCACCTCGTAAAACACATCGGTCATCTTGCGCTTCACGAAATGGGGCATGCGGACGATACGACCGCCTGTATCATTATGTCGGCCGCCGTCCCCCGCAGACTGCATGATGGCCAGATTTTGCGCCATGCCTTTCATCTCTTCCACTCCATCGACAACGGGTCGGCTTTTGCCGATCCCGCCCATCTTGCTTACTGGGTCAGTCCTTTGCCTGCCGGACAGGCGCCATGGTGAATGTGAAACTGCTCTGCGCGAACGGCGTGGCGCTGGCGCTGCCGTCGGGCAGAGTGCCTGAATTGAGATGGACGAAATCCTGTATCAGCTCCGCTTTCACGCCAAAAACCGGATCGGCGGGCAGATGATCGTCTCCCTCCACGAAAACCATCGTCGTCAGCCGTTCGTAGCCCGGCGCGTTGATGACGAAATGGACATGGCCCGGCCGCATGTTGGACCGCTGCGTCGCGCGCATCATCGCCCCCACCGGGCCATCGTCGGGAATGGGATAGGATGTCGGCATGATGGACCGGAACCAGAAACGGCCGTCCGCCTGCGTCTGCAACATGGCACGCATGGCGGTTTCGCCGGCTTCGAAACCCGGCAGCATCATGTCATAATGGCCATCGGCATCGGAATGCCAGATATCGACCTGCGCATTGGCGATGGGTTGGCCATCTACATCCTG
>NZ_JBMDWL010000060.1:0-14077 GCF_048594625.1 Sphingobium sp. | reverse complement strand
CCTTTCTGTAAAAACAGAAATAACGGAATTTTGTGTAGGATGCAAGGGGGGGTGGATGGGGAAGGGGCTGTCTGCTATCGAGCCAATATCCGTCGGAACCCGCCATTTCCTGTGCGACGATGTGATATGCCCCAAATTTGGGTCATCGGCCTCTGGATTTTTACCATCGCTTTTACGGCATATTTGTTTTGGGATGGACAGGCTGCGGCGGCGTTGGGGATGATGCTAACCGCATTGTCGTGGGAGGTGGTTCATAGGCTTACCGCTAGTGGAGACCACAGCTAGGGTAGGGGGCGGACTGGCGGCTATCTAGTCCTGAACCCAAATCGTCATACCAGCGCGGGGCGTTGGGAGGGGCGTCAATCCCAATGACCTGCGCTGGCCTGGCGCGCGAGACCCATGAAGATGCCAGCCTTCGCTGGCATGACGAGCAGGGCAGTTTATGGTCGATGCCGTTTGCCTTGCTTCCCTCAGCCCAGCCCTACTTCCTTGAGCGGTATGGAGGCGTCGGCGAGCTGTGCCGGGTCGAGCGTAGCGGCTGCGACCACATGGGCGCGGCCCTGCACATAATCCTTCACCGCGTTGACGCAGTCGAGCGCGATCACCTTGCCGCCCTTGAGATAGACGATGGAAAAGCTGCGGCTGGCCGGGTCGCCGCGCAGGATGGTCTGGTCGAACCCGGCGGAAATGCCGACGGTCTGAAGCTTCAGATCATATTGGTTGGACCAGAACCACGGCACCGCGTCATAGGCGGCGGGCTTTTCCATGATGTGCGCGACGGCGACCTTTGCCTGATCATTGGCGTTCTGTACCGATTCCAGCCGCATCTGCGCGCCGCCCGCAAAGCGGTTCGCATGGGACGCACAATCGCCTACTGCATAGATGTCGGGCAGGCTGGTGCGGCAATATTCGTCGACATCGACGCCATTGCCGCCCGCCGCGCCCGCCGCGATCAGCGGACCGGTTTCGGGGATGATGCCGATGCCCACGATGATCATGTCGGTGTCGATCCGTTCGCCATCCTGCATCAGCACCGCGGTCGCCCGGCCGTCGGTGGCGTCGATATGGTCGATCTGCGCCCCGGTGCGCCGGTCGACGCCATGGGCGCGATGTTCACCCTCGTAAAAGCGCGACAGGTCTTCGCCCGCGACGCGCGCCAGCACCCGGTCCTGCGCTTCCAGCAGCACGACCTGCTTACCCAGTTTGGACAGGACGGCCGCCGCCTCTAGTCCGATATAGCCGCCGCCGATGATGGTGACATGGGTGACGCTGTCCAGCTTTGCCATCATCGCGTCGACATCGTCGCGGCGGCGAACGGCATGGACATTATGCGCGTCCGCGCCCTTGCAGGTCAACATGCGCGGCGACCCGCCGGTGCACCAGATGAGCTTGCCATAGCCGATTTCCTCATCACCCACGGTCACGAACCTGCCGACTGGATCAACGCTGCGCACGCGGCGTCCCAGCAGCATGGCGATGTTGCGTTCTGCCCAAAAGGCGGCGGGACGGATCAGCAGGCGGTCGAAGCCCTTGTCGCCCGCAAAATATTCCTTGGACAAAGGCGGGCGTTCATAGGGCGGATCTTTTTCATCGCCGATCATGCCGACCGATCCGTCAAAGCCCATCTGCCGCAGCGCGATGGCGGCCTGCGCCCCGGCATGGCCCGCGCCCACGATCAGAATGTCATAATAGCTCATGCGGTCGCCTGTCCTTCTTATCTCGCCATTGGGCAGGAGGATTGGCGCGCTTTGCCGGGACAGGCAAGGCGGATGTAGCGATAGGGGGCTTTGCGGGGGCGGCTGGCCGCCCTTGCGGTCATCAGGTCTGCGATGGTTGCGGCTGGCTGGCGATCAACGGTTCCGGGGCAGGGGGCGATGCGGGGCGTTCGAACGGCAGGTCGAACAGCCATCCCGCGCCGATCGACGACAATAGTCGGAAGATCGCAAGCGAGGCGACGATCAGCACCGGCACGGACAGGGTCGGCGCGATGAGGCCGATCCAGAAATTGCCCAGCATCGATTGCGGCAGGAAGCGGTCGCCAAGCCAGGCGAGGGCATGGATCAGCGGGAAGTGGATCAGATAGACCGGCAGCGTCAGGCCAGCCATCCAGCGCGCTGGCTCCATCACCACGGCCCAGCGGGTGGCGATGACCTGACACAGCGTCACCCCGAACGCGACGGCGACCATGTCGACGGGCAGAACGAAATTGTTCGTGCCGTGCATGGCGGTGGCGCCTGCAAGATAGGCTGCGCCCAGAAAGGCGGCGCGGGTGGTCGTGGCGGCGCGCGCGAAGCCCATGATCTGATCCTTCATCCGCACTCCGATGAGGAAAAAGATCAGGCAGCGGAATAATTTGGGCTGCTGGCCGAAGATGACGTCCTGAAACAGGGTGCCGGTGATGGACAGGGCTGCGCCGAGCAACAGCACGACAGGCAATGGCCGGCGCAGCGTCATTTTCGTAATCAGGTAGAAGATCGCCAGAGCGAGCATGTACCACGACATTCCAGCCACCAGCCCGACGGACAGTCCGACCCTGATCAACGGATTGTCGGGAAAGTCCGTCGGAAGATGGAGCGGCAGGGTCAGTGCCAGAATGGCGCCCCAGAGCAGATAGAGATGAGCGGGCGATGGAGCCGGTTGCGGGTCGTTTGGTCCGACGGATGCAGGATCGAACCGGATGCGAGCAGCCCGGATATGAGGAAGAAGAGCGGCATGCGAATGGGGCGGATACCCTCATTCAGCCCGTGCCAGATGGATTTGAGCATAGGCTGATGCTGCCAGCCGGCCAGATCGTAACCGCCTTCGCAATGCATCATGACGACAAGAAGGATGCAGATCGCTTTGGCCAGGTCGGGCCAGTCAAGCCGTTCACGGCTCGTCAGCTGCGGCATGTCGTTTTCCCCCTGTAACGATCGGGGGATGTAAGGTGCAGTGGTTGCGCGAAGGTTAAATGCAGGCCCGCAAAATCGGTACAAACCCTGTTAGTTATGCAAATATGCAGCATTTGCGCGCCGCGATTTTGATCCGGAATGGATGTGATGCCGGATGATGGCATGCGACGCATGGCTCTGATCTGTAAACCGGCTGTAAAATCGCCGGACAGTTTGCCGCTAAGTGCTTCGAAAATGGTAGCGGAGGAGGGACTTGAACCCCCGACACGCGGATTATGATTCCGCTGCTCTAACCAGCTGAGCTACTCCGCCCCAGAGGGCCTCGCCGGGCGGTTCGCCCTGCGGTGAGGCGGCGCTATACGCAGCGATGGCGGGTCGGTCAACGGGGTTTGATGCAAAAGTTTTGCAATCATTTTCGCCGCACGTCCCAACCGTCCGGCAATGCAGCGGGATAAGCGTCCAGCGCGTCGGCATCGACCGCCTCCACCGCTTCGCTGACCAGCGGGCCAAGCTTTGCCATGTCGGGATTATGCCCCGCGCCCGGTGCGATCAGCCAGTCGGTGGGACGGCCTGCCGCCGCAAACAGGGCGCCCGCCTGATCCATGTCCACACGGTCGTCGGCGGTGCCGTGGATCATGACGAAGGGCGCCCTGATTTTCGATGCGGCGTCCACATTGTTCCATTTGTCGGGCAGGATGGCGCTGATCCCGCCAGTTGCGGATTCGGCGAACTTGTCGAAGGTCGACAGGGTGATGACGCCCGCGACCGGGGTGGTGGCCGCGACATGCAGCGCCACCGCGCCGCCCAGCGAATGGCCGACCAGAAATATGCGCGCGTTCGTGCCCACCAGATTGCGCGCGGCGGCGATGAAGCTGCGCCCGTCATCGACCAGCCGCGCCTGTGTCGGGCTGCCCGGATTGCCGCCGAACCCGCGATAGGACACGACGATGACATGATCGCCCCGACCGGTCAGATGTTCGGCATAGCGGGCGGCCACGCCCTGATTGGAGCCGCGCCCGTGGAAGAAGAGGATGACGTCGCGGTCCATCGGTTCGCCGGGCCAGTAATAGCCGGTGAGTGTCAGCCCGTCCGTCGTGCGGACCGACAGGGGTTGCGGCGCGCTGCGCGTCCATTGGGCGACGTCGATGGGAGCAGCGCTGGCCTTGTAGATCTGGTCGCGCACAGCCGCGGCGCAGCCCGTCAGGGTCAGCGACGATGCGATCATCCATATGGTGAGCGCCTGCCTGATGCCGCGCATGTCGCACTTCTCCCGCTGTGCCGTCGATGCGGGTCAGCCATAGGGCCTGATCTGGTCATCCGCAAAAACGAAGATTGCGGCGCTTTCCGCCATCTATCCTAAACGGACAGGCAACCTTTTTCGTCTTCGCCATTTTTGCCTTGCAATCGCCACGGGGCGGCGCACTAATATTGCAATGCACAACCGGCCGTCAGTGGCCGAGGGAGGAATGACCACTTGCCCTTCCATGAAATGTTTGAGCCGGATGGTTCCATCCGCCCCTGTTACGACGAAGTGCAGAAATGGGTGGAACGAACGGGCATAGCCGGGCTCAATCGCCGCATGGACGAGGCGGAGGCGATATTCCGCCGTATCGGCATCACCTTCGCCGTCTATGGCGAGGGCGGCGACCCGGAACGGCTGATCCCGTTCGACCTGTTGCCCCGCATCTTCACCGCCAACGAATGGCGCATCCTGGACAAGGGTATCCGCCAGCGGGCGCGGGCGCTCAACGCGTTCCTGCATGACGTCTATCATCGCGGGGAAATTGTGAAGGCAGGTATCATGCCCGCCGACATCATCTACAGGAACAGCGCCTATCTGGCGGAAATGGCCGATTTTACCCCGCCGGGTAAGGTATATAGCCATATCGTGGGCATCGACATCGTGCGCACCGGGCCGGGCAGTTTCGAAGTGCTGGAGGATAATTGCCGCACCCCGTCCGGCGTATCCTATATGCTGGAAAACCGGGACATCATGACCCGGATGTTCCCCGAATTGTTCGCGCAGGGCATAGTCGCGCCGGTGGATGATTATCCCGCCGAGCTTCTGAAGAGCCTGAAGGAAGTCGCGCCGCCCGCATGCAAGGGCGATCCGGTCGTCGTCGTGCTGACGCCGGGGTCGCTCAACAGCGCCTATTATGAACATAGTTTCCTCGCCGACCTGATGGGCGTGGAACTGGTGGAACCGGCCGACCTGTTCGTCGACAATGACCGGGTGTGGATGAAGACCACGCTGGGGCCGAAGGCGGTCGATGTCATCTATCGCCGGATCGACGACGAATATATCGACCCGCTGGTGTTCCGCCCCGACAGTCTGCTGGGCGTGCCGGGCATATTCAACGTCTATCGCAATGGCGGCGTGACTTTGGCGTCGGCGCCCGGATCTGGCATCGCCGACGACAAGGCGGTTTATATCTATGTGCCCGAAATGATCCGCTTCTATCTGGGTGAAAAGCCGATCCTGGACAATATCCAGACATGGCAGTGCGGCAAGCCCGACGAACTGCAATATGTACTGGAAAACCTGCATGAGCTGGTCGCCAAGGAAGTGCATGGATCGGGCGGGTACGGCATGCTGATCGGCCCCAAATCCACAAAGGATGAGGTGGAGGCCTATGCCGCACGCATCCGGGCCAATCCGGGCGAGTTCATCGCCCAGCCGACGCTGGACCTGTCCACCGTGCCGACGCTGGGCCCGGCGGCGGTGGTGGGGCGGCATGCCGATTTCCGTCCCTATTGCCTGGTCGGAAAGCAGATCAGGCTCGTTCCCGGCGGCCTGACCCGCGTTGCTCTGACCGAAGGGTCGCTCGTCGTGAACTCCAGCCAGGGCGGCGGGGTGAAGGATACATGGGTGTTGCAGGACTGATGGGAATGGCGCTTCATAAACAACAGCCGTTCGCCCTGTTCCAGCCAGACCCCTGTCTGGCTGAAATGTCGAAGGGCATCGCCGAACGTCGTGAGCTGTCTTCGCCTTCGCTCGGAAATGGGCTTCGCCTTCGCTCAGCCCGAACGGAATATGAGGTTTCTCCATGCTGAGCCGGACCGCCGAAAATCTGTTCTGGATGGCGCGCTATATGGAGCGGGCGGAGGCGACGTCGCGGCTGCTCACCATGGGGCAGCGAATGGCGATCCTGCCGGGCGCGCATCATCGCGACGAATGGCGATCGGTCGTGCGGGCCACCGGCGCGGGGCATCAGTTTCCCGAAGGGACGCAGGTTACCGAAAGCGACGTCGTATCCTTTCTGATGCTGGACCTCGACAATCCGTCGTCCATCCGGTCCTGCCTGCTGAAAGCCCGCGCCAATGCGAAGTCGGCGCGCACCATGTTGACGCAGGACATGTGGGAAGCGCTGAACGAAGGCTGGCGCAAGCTCGACAGCTATGATGTCGGCGAAGCGCGCCAGCAATTGCCCGCGCTGATCGACTGGGTGAAGACCCGCGTCATGACGTTTCGCGGGGCGGCCCATTCGGGGCAGCTGCGCAATGAAGGGCATGATTTTCTGCGCACCGGTTCCGCGCTGGAACGGGCGCAGATGACGTTGCGCCTGCTGGACGTCAAATATTATGTCCTGTTGCCCGAAACAGAGGTGATCGGCGGCAATCGCGATCATTATCAATGGACGTCGGTGCTGCATGCGCTGTCGGGCAGCCGCGCCTATCACCATGTCTATGGCGGCACCTACACGCCCTGGCAGATCACCGATTTTCTGATGCTCAACCGCCTGTTCCCGCGCAGCGTCGCCTATTGCTACGACCAGTTGGCCTATCGGCTCAATCGTCTGGCGGGCTGGCATGATGCGCGCGCCGCCTGCAACGATACGGTGCAGGAAATGGTGAGCGCGCTGGAAAAGCTGGATAGTGGCGAGATATTCCGGTTCGGCCTGCATGAAACAGTGCAGCATGGCCTGTCCATGACCAACCGGCTGGGTTCGGAAATCGCGCAGGCCTATCATTTCGGCTGATCGCGGCAGGGTGCGGGAAGGGGGAAGATCGTGAAATTGCTGGTTCGCCACCAGACCGTCTATCGCTACGCGGCCGCCGCCGGGCGCGTGGCGATGCGGCTGAAGCTGATGCCGGTCGATACGCCCGCGCAGACCGTGCTGGAATGGCAGGTCAGCGTGAATGGCGAGCCGCTGACCGGATTTCGCCCCAACAGCTATGGCGAAAAGGAAGCGATCTGGATTCGCCACGACCGGCTGGACAATGCGGTGATCGTGGCCGAAGGGCTGGTCGAAACGCGCGAGTGCCACGGCGTCGTCGGCCATCTGCACAGCCGGGTCGATCCACGCTATTTCCTACGCGATACGCGGCTGACGCGTGCGTCGGACGGCATCGTCGCGATGGCTCAGGCCCTGCCGGACGGGGACGGGCCGCTGGCGACCCTGCATGCGCTGTCGGCCGCGGTCAGCGACGCGGTGCAGTATCGCGCAGGGGTGACCACATCGGATACGAGCGCCGCCGAAGCCTTCGCCCTGGGCGCCGGCGTGTGTCAGGACCATGCGCAGGTCTTCATCGCCGCCGCGCGCGCCATCGGCATCCCCGCGCGCTATGTATCGGGCTATCTGCTGGCGGGGGACGGCGATGCGCTGCACGAAACCCATGGCTGGGCCGAAGCATGGTTGCCGCAACTGGGCTGGATCGGGTTCGACCCGTCCAACCGGGTGTGCGTGACCGAACGTTATCTGCGCGTCGCCAGCGGTCTGGACGCGGACGAAGCCGCGCCGATCCGTGGTTCCGTTACGGTGGCGGGCGACATATGGATTGACGCCGACGTCCGTATCGCGCAGGCGGAGGATGGAGTCGAGGAACGGCAGCTGCAGAAACAGCAGCAGCAAAGCACCCCGCCGCCCGGCTCTGCGGGTTGAACAGCGCGATGGCCCGGCGAACGAATCGGGTCGTCGCAGCAGAAAAAAGCAGGAGGCCGGGGGGCCGTGACTTATTGTGTGGCCGTACGCGTCGATCAGGGACTGGTCATGCTGTCCGACACCCGCACCAATGCGGGCATGGACAATATTGCGCGTTTTCGGAAGAGCTTCACCTATCATGTGCCCGGTGAGCGCGCGATCACGCTGATGTGTTCGGGCAACCTGTCCATCACCCAGGGGGTGAAGGCGGTGTTGAGCAAGGCGATCCGCGAATCGGAACTGAACCCCGACGTCGAAACCATCCTGAATTGCGACACCATGCATCGCGTGGCCCAGATCGTGGGCGATGCCATGCGATCCATGCAGACCCGGTACCGGGAAAGCATCGAAATGGGCGGATCGGGCGCCAGCGCGTCGATCATGGTCGCAGGCCAGCGAAAGGGCGGCAAGCCGCGCCTGTACCTGATCTATTCCGCCGGTAATTTCATCGAGGCGACGGAAGACACGCCCTTCTTCCAGATTGGCGAGCATAAATATGGCAAGCCGATCCTTGACCGGATCATCTGCCGCGAAACCAGTCTGGAGGATGCGACCAAGGCGGTGCTGGTGTCGATGGATTCGACGCTGCGATCCAACCTGTCGGTGGGCATGCCGCTGGACCTGACCGTCATCGAACGCGACAGCTACGACTTCCGAGTCCGTACCCGGATCGAGGCGGATAATGAAGAATTCGCGATGATTTCGCAGGGGTGGAGTGCGGCGCTGCGCAAGGGGTTCGAGGATCTGCCCAACGTTCTGGATTGATCGGAAGGGGATAGGGGTTCCCCGTCCCACAGGCGTTACCCCGGCGCCGCGCCGGGGCAACATGATTGGCCGCTTCAGGCAGGGGCCAGTTCGCCTTCGCCATAATAGGCGCTTTCGTCGAGTATCCCTTCGCGCTTGGCAACGATGATGCCGACCAGAACCTGTCCCGCGACATTCACCGCCGTGCGGCCCATGTCGAGGATGGGATCGATGGCGAGCAGCAGCCCTGCGCCCTCCAGCGGCAGGCCCAGCGTCGACAGCGTCAGCGTCAGCATCACGATCGCGCCGGTCAGACCCGCCGTCGCGGCCGAACCGATGACCGATACGAAGACGATCAGCACATAATCGATGAAGTGCAGCGGTATGCCATAGAAGCCCGCGACGAAGATCGCCGCCAGCGCGGGGTAGATGGACGCGCAGCCATCCATTTTGGTGGTGGAGGCGAGCGGAATGGCGAAGGCGGCATAGCCCTTGTCGACGCCCAGCCGTTCGGTCACGGCTTCGGTGACGGGCAGGGTGCCGACCGAGGAGCGCGATACGAAGCCCAGCTGGATCGCGGGCCATGCCTTGGCGAAGAAGGGGCCAGGTTTCAGGCCATTGAGGATCAGCAGCGTCGGATAGACGACCAGCAGCACCAGCGCGAGGCCGAGATAGATGGCGGCGGTAAAGGTGCCAAGCTGCGCCAGCGCGCTCCACCCATAGGTGGCGATGGCGGTGCCGATCAGCGCGGCCGAACCGATGGGCGTCAGGCGGATGACCCAGCCAAGGATTGCGCGGACCACGGCCAGAAGCGAACGGACGAAGGCGAGGAAGGGGTCTGCCCTTTCACCGACCTTGAGCGTGGCGAGGCCCACCGCGATGGAAATGACCAGCAGTTGCAGGATGTTGAAGGAGAGGGTGGTGCTGGCCGACCCGTCCGTGATCTTCGTGCTGCCCGACAGGGCCAGGCTGTTGCCGGGCACCAGTCCTTTCAGGAAATCGAGCCAGCCGCCCATGCTGTCCGTCTTGCCCATGGCCAGTGCCGTGCCGTGCAGGCCACTGCCCGGCTGAACGATGACGCCGATAGCAATGCCGATGGCGACCGCGATCAGGGCGGTGATGGCGAACCAGAGCAGGGTCTGCCCGGCCAGGCGCGCGGCATTGTCCAGCGCGCGCAAATTCGCGATCGACGCGACGATGGCGGCGAAGACCAGCGGCGGCACGATGGCCTTGAGCAGCGATACGAAAATCGACCCGACGGTCTTGAGCGTCGTTGCCAGCCAGTTGAGATCGCCGTCCGGCCCCGCGCCCATCTGGCGCGCGACAAGGCCCAGCAACAGGCCCACAACCATGCCGGCAAGAACCTGAAATCCGAAACTGCGATAATGGAGGGCCATCATTTTTTCCTCTGGGCGAACGGCGGCCTATATCGGATGCGTTACGTCCGATTGCGCGCAAGCAATTCTTTAGGGGTATGCAACGCGGATAAGGTGGCCCTCTTTCCACGCGCGTCCGGTTAAACGCATTGGCCGGTGCGATCCGCTATGCCACAGATACAGACAGGGTCCATTAGGGAGTGCCAATATATGAAAATGCGAAGCGCTTTATTGGGGTTGGCGACGCTGGCCATGCCCCATGGCGCGCGGGCCGCCGCCGATGCGGGCGCGGCAAAGGATATATTGATGCGGTCCGTCGCCTATAAAACGGTGCAGGGCGAAGGACAGGTGCCCAGGCTGGCGGCCTATTATGCGTCGGTGCTGAAAAGCGCGGGCTTTGCCGATGCGGACATCGTCATCACGCCGATGGGCGAAACCGCGACGCTGACGGCGACCATTCAGGGCAGCGACCCGAAACTCAAGCCCATGGGCCTGATCGGTCATATGGATGTGGTGGCCGCGAACCGGGCGGACTGGACCCGCGACCCCTTCGTGCCCGTAGAGGAAAATGGCTATATTTTCGGGCGCGGGTCGGAGGATAATAAATATGACGTCGCGATGATGGTCGCGACCATGGCGCAGCTGAAAAAGGAAGGATGGAAACCGCGCCGTTCGGTGATCCTGATCCTGTCGGGGGATGAGGAAACCGACATGGTGACGACCAAAGCGCTGGCGGATCGGTTCAAGGGGCTGGAACTGCTGCTGAACGGCGATGGTGGCGGCGGCCTGCTGAATGAAGCGGGCGAGCCGGTCCTTTACCAGTTGCAGGCGGGCGAAAAAAGCTATGCCGACTATGAATTCGCCTTCACCGATGCGGGCGGCCATTCGAGCGCGCCGACGCCGGGCAACCCGATCTATCGCATGGCGAAGGCCATCGACCGGATCGCCGCCTATCAGTTCCCGCCAATGCGCAACGAATTGACGAAGGCGTCGCTGGCGCTGTCGGCCGACCGGATCGGTGGCGAAGTGGGGCAGGCGATGAAGCGCTATGCGGAAACGGGCGATGCGGCGGCGGCGGAATTGCTGACGACGCGGCCTGAATTTGTGGGGCAGGTGCGCACGACCTGCGTCGCGACCATGGTGCAGGCGGGCCATGCGCTCAACGCCCTGCCGCAAAGCGCGAAGGTCAGCGTCAATTGCCGCATCTTCCCCGGCGTCAGTATCGAGGATGTGAAGACGCAGCTGGAAAAGGTGGTGGGCGACCCCAGCGCCACCGTGAAGACGCTGGGTGATCCGCTGGCGAGCGACGCATCGCCGCTGCGCGCTGACGTCATGAAGGCGGTGCGCGATGCGGTGACGGCGCGGTCGCCGGACATCACGGTCATGCCCGGCATGTCGGCGGGGGCAACAGACAGCCTCTATTTCCGGGCGTTGGGCGTGCCCAGCTATGGCGTGTCCAGCCTGTTCATGAAGGCGGAGGACGGCTTTGCCCATGGCCTGAACGAACGGGTGCCGGTTGCGGGCATCCGGGAATCGCTGGAACAATGGGACCGGGTTGTCCGGGCTTTGGCGAAGTAGGACATCACCTCGCCATAAAAAAGCCGTTCGGTTCGAGCTTGTCGAGAACAGTTCTCGATACGCCTTCTCGACTTCGCTCGAAGGCTACTCGAACCGAACGGTGTTGGATATGGAGCGTGCGGATCAGCCCCGCACGGCAATCCCGTTGGCGGCGGACAGCACGGCTTTGACCGAAGCGGTCGCGACGTCGCTGTCGGTGCCGATGCCGAACACGGTGCGGCCGTCGGCGGTGCGGCATTCGACATAGGCGGCAGCGTTCACGTCGCTGCCTGCGCCGATGGCATGTTCGCTGTAATCCGCGATTTCCAGACTGATGCCCAGTTCATCACGCAGCGCCGCCAGCACCGAGGACAGCAGGCCGTTGCCGCGCCCGGAAATCGAACGCTCGCCACCTTCATGCGCGATCTTGCCGGTGAAGATGCGGTCGCCCGCCGCGCCGCTTTCATGATAGTCGATCAGCGCATAGGGCTGATCGCCCGCCATGCAATAATGGCTTTCGAACACGGCGGAAATGTCGGCGGCGTTGAGTTCGCGGCTGCTGCTGTCGGCCAGCGCCTGCACCACCTTCGAAAAATCGGCCTGCATCCGCTTGGGCAGTTTGAAGCCCTTGTCCTGTTGCAGCACCCATGCGACGCCGCCCTTGCCCGACTGGCTGTTCACGCGAATGACGGCTTCGTAATCGCGGCCCAGATCCTTGGGGTCGATCGGCAGATAGGGGACGTTCCAGATGAGGTCGTTGCGCGCTTCCTGCGCGGCGAAGCCCTTCTTGATCGCGTCCTGATGGCTGCCGGAAAAAGCGGTGAAGACCAGTTCGCCGGCATAGGGATGGCGCGGATGGACGGGCAGCTGGTTGCAATATTCGACCGTCTGGATGACTTCGTCGATGTCACTGAAATCCAGTTCCGGGTTGATGCCCTGCGTATACATGTTGAGCGCGACGGTCACGATGTCGCAATTGCCGGTGCGCTCGCCATTGCCGAACAGGCAGCCTTCGACGCGGTCCGCGCCCGCCATGATGCCCAGTTCCGCGGCGGCGACGCCGGTGCCCCGGTCATTATGGGTGTGCAGCGAAATCACCACGCTGTCGCGGCGCGAAATATTGCGGCAGATCCATTCGATCTGGTCGGCATAGATGTTGGGCGTCGCGCATTCGACCGTCGCGGGCAGGTTCAGGATCAGCGGCCGTTCCGGCGTCGGCTGAAGGATGTCCATCACCGCTTCGCAACATTCCAGGCTGAAATCCAGTTCGGCGGTAGAGAAGGTTTCGGGCGAATATTCGAAATGCCAGTCGGTGTCGGGCTGGGCCGCGGCATGATCGCGCAGCAGCTTTGCGGCGTTCACGGCGATTTCGCGCACCTGCGGCCGTTCCATCTGGAACACGATGTTGCGCCATGCGGGCGAAATCGCGTTGTAGACATGGACGATCGCCTGTTTCGCGCCCTTCAGGCTTTCGAAGGTGGTGGCGATCAGATCCGCGCGCGCCTGTGTCAGCACCTGGGGCATCACATCGTCGGGGATCGCGCCATCGCGCACCAGCCCGGAAATGAAGTCGAACTCCGTCGCGCCCGCGCTGGGGAAGCCGACTTCGATCTCCTTGACGCCGACCTTGAGCAGCAGGTCGAAGAAGCGACGCTTCTTTTCCGCGTTCATCGGATCGATCAGCGACTGGTTGCCGTCGCGCATGTCGGTCGACAGCCAGCGGGGCGCCTTCGTAATGACCTTCGACGGCCATTGGCGGTCGGGCAGGTCCACCTGAGGAAAGGCGCGGTACTTCTGGGACGGATCGGTCAGCATCATGGGATCAAACTACTTCCTGCATCGAGGCGCGCCTGAAAATTCGAAAGGAGCGCTCCCCGCGGTACGACTTGACTGTGATGGATGCCCTTAGGCGGATCGAAGCTGCCCTTAGCCGGAAGGCAGCACAAAAGCCACGCCTAAGGGCGTGTAAGTCGTAGCAGGGTAAGAAGCGCGACGCTCTGCATGATGCGCGCCTTTAACGCTTTTTGGCGGGGCGGGTAAAGATTTTTCTTTCGTGCAGCGTTTTAGTCGCGACGGAATATTGCGTCGATGGTCAGGTCCACCCTATCGGACACGAACGGGCGACCAAAGCCCATGCCATAATCGCTGCGTTCGACCGCCATCGTTGCGGCAAAGTGCAGGACCGAAAGCCCCGGTGCTTCGTCCGGGGTCGTGCCGGTCAGGCGGACGGACAGGGTGACCGGCCGGGTTTGCCCGTGCATGGTCAATTGTCCGGCAATCGGCGTTGGCGCATCCCCGCCGATCAACGGTGCGTCCTGCGCCGCGAAGCGGATCATGGGATATTGGTCCATGTCGAAAAAGCTGCCGCCCTTCAGCATGGCGTCGGTGGAACTGTCGCCCGTAGTCATTTTTTCCACGGGAAAGCGGATGTCGACCATGGCGCGATCGGGATGGGCGGGATCGATGACGACCGTCCCTTCGGGATGCAGAAAGTCGCCTTCATATCCGCCGATCAGCGCCTTGACACGGAAATGGACTTTGGTGGCGTCGCCATCGACCATGTAACGGCCGGGGGCATAGAGCGCCG
>NZ_JBMDWL010000006.1:0-41936 GCF_048594625.1 Sphingobium sp. | reverse complement strand
ATCGGACAGATCATACCAGATCGACAACAGGAACGCTTTGAACATTGCCAGGGGCGGCCAAGCGCGCTCACCTTTGGAGGCCAGATAAAGCGGATCGAGAAGAGCCGCGACCGCGTGCCAATCAATCAGCGAACCCGCGTAGGAAAGCCCATAGAATTAGCAATTGGCACCTCTGTCCAAGGCCACCCCACACAGGTCTCGTAAGCGTGTCTAACGATAGCTTTGAGTCCGGTCTGCCGTTCGGGCAGATCAGATGCCAGGGCGCGTCACCAGCCGACTATTTGTCTAAAATCCATAGAGTTTAGCTGGATTATCCACCAAAACCATTTTCCTCGAAGCCTCGTCCGGAAGCCAGATCGTCAATAAATCGATCAGGTTGGCGTCGTCGGGCATTTTGCCGGCCTGGCCGCGATGGGGCCAATCGCTGCCCCAGACAAGCCGGTCGGGTGCCGCGCGTGCGTAGCTTTGCGCGATCGGCGCGAGATCGGCATAGCTGGGTTGGCCAATAACGCTGCTGATGTATGCGCCCGACAGTTTCAGCCATGTCCGGCCATTTGCCAACAGGCGCAATATGGCAAGGTGTCCCGGATGGTTGACGCCTTCCGCAGGCGGCACATAGCCCAGGTGATCAATCACCACCGGCACCGGCAAAGATGCGATGCTGCTCTCAAGTTCGGCGATCTGCGCAGCCTTCGCGTAGATCTGGATATGCCAGCCCATGTCGGCCGCGATGCGCGCCGTGGCCACCAGGCGACGCGCATCGGACTGCCCCCAAGGCTGGGGTGAAACAAAGTTGACCCTGATGCCCTTTACACCTGCGTCCCGCATCCTAGCGAGATCGGACGGTGGAGTATCGGAGTTGATGACGATCACGCCCCGGGCGCTGGTACCGAATTGCGCGAGCGCGTCCATGGTTGCGGCATTGTTATCGCCATAGGTCGATGGCGTGACGACGACCACGCGGGACGTCCCGATCCGCTTCTGAAAGGCCCGATAGGCGCTCACCGTCGCGTCATTGACCGGCTCCCCTTTCCAGCCCGGCGTAGCGGGAAAGCGCGGATCGAGAATGTGGATGTGGCTGTCGCACGCATCCTTGGGGATGCGAAGGTGCGGTGCTCCTTGCCCTGCCGAGAAAGGCGGGGTCACAAGCGACTTCGGCGCACAGGCGCCGAGCATTGTTAGGCCAGCCGCCGCGAGAAACGTCCGGCGATCGGGGGCGAGCTCCATCACTGTGTTTTCGCCCCGCTCTCGGCAATGCGGGCCTGGCTGCACAGGCGATAAATTTCTTCATAGCGGAGATATTTCTCTCGTCCGACAAGAAACGGATGGCTCTTCGCCTTGCCGCTACGCAGCGTCTGAATCCGCGCCACCAGATCGTCGGTATCCCCATGAGAGGATAGCTGTACGTCAACTTTGGCATCAGCCGTGAGCGCCGCAAACTGATCGACAGATTTCAGGAAGGTGGTGCGGTCAGCGGGGTTCCTTGGAAAGCCATTGCCGCCCCAAAAGGCCGCCATATGCTGGACCCCTTTCTCGGACACCGGCACGATGAAGGACAAGGTCCCGGCGTGTGGCCAGGCGTCGCTACAATGCGGATCGTAGTCCCTCCCAGAGACACTGCCTCGCCGTCCTCAAGAACCAGATCGCGAGCGGGTCGAGGCGATTGCGCCAGAGGGGAGTTCGGTCCCATCTGCTCGACCGCCTTCCAGCCAACTTCGCTCAGGCCCACGCGCGCGCCAGAGAGCTTCTGGAGCATCGGCGCGCCGCCATAGTGGTCGCCATGTTCGTGGCTGACCAGAATATAACGGATCTTCGCCGGGTCGAGACCGACTGACTTGAGGCCGTTCACGATAAATTTCTGCGCGTCCGCCTCCGTTGTGAGGGCGTCGATCAGAATGATGCCGTCCGGCGTGTTCACCGCCCAGGCGGAAGTGTCCGCGTCGCCGACATAATAGAGGTTGTCGAAGATTTTCGTCGCCGGCGGTGGCGTCAGCCCGGACTCGACGTGCCCGCCATCCGCATGGCAGCGGAAAGACACCGTGACAGGCCAGTCCTTGCCACCTACGTCCACCGCCATCCTGCCCCATACAAGCCCGTCCGGTGTCGAGAGCCCTGTCTCCTGCTTCAGCTCTTCATAGGTCCGAACCGGCTTGGGAAAGGCGCGCCCTCGAGCCGCCGTCGAACCGGCCCCAATCAGCGATGCTGACAGAATGCAAAGTGTCGCAAGTGTCACATTCTTTTTCATGATCAGAACCTCGCACGGAAGCCGAAGCGGAAGTTGCGGCCGACCAGATCATACAGCGCCGCGTTGGTGGCGATGGCAATGTTGCCGGGGCCAGGTGCGAACGGCGGTTTATGGTCGAGTATGTTGCGAACATCGACATAGAGCTCGATCTTCCGGTTCGCGAAGGGCAGCTTGTAGGACATCTGGCCATCGAGGTAGAATTGCGGCTTGATATGTTGGAAGTCGATGTCGGCGGCGGTCTTTGTGACGTCATATTTTCCGCCACCGATCAGACGCCCCTGGAAGAGCACGGACGCAACATCGCTGCTGAGGTTGATCTGGCTGCTGGCCGACCAGTGCGGCGTAGGGCTTAGGCCAACTTCACCAGCTCGCTCGATTGGCGCCGAACCGGGTACCGTATTTTCCAGCCGGTCGAGATAGGCAATCAGCGCCCGGATCGAAAGTTGCGAGGACGGGCCGAGAATTTCCCTCGCATCCATACGATAGGAGGCTTCGGCATCGACACCCGTGACCCGCAAGAGCGCCAGGTTGATGGGAGCGCCCAGCACGCTGATCAAATTGCCGTTAGCGTCGCGATTGGTCTGCGAACATGCCAGCTGATTGCCGGTAAAGCACTGATCGAGCATCAGAGCCGCGCCCTTATGCTCGATGCCTTGCCCGGAGCCAAAACTCTGCTTGGCGACCGAGGCTATGACGCCGACTGGTTCCGCAAGGCGCTCGCCGAACGCAACATTGCGGCCTGCATCCCGTCAAAGAAGAACCGGAAGGTCCCGATCCCGCACGACGCCATGCTATATCGCCAGCGCCACAAGATCGAGAATATGTTCGGCAGGCTCAAGAACTGGCGGCGCATCCATACCCGCTATGACCGCTGCGCCCACACATTCATGTCCGCCATATGCATCGCTGCAACAGTCATCTTCTGGATCAATCAATGAGTCCTGATCTTAGGGCGAGTTTCCGGTCCCGAGCGAGCGGACCGCAACGCTCGGCGTCCCGGAGCATGGCTGGACGATGTTCGCAGGCCTTGCACAACCACATAGTCGCGGCAAAGTCAGGCTGACATCGGCGGACCCGCATGTGGCACCGCTGGTCGATCCCAACATGCTGTCGGACCCGCGCGATCTTGAGGCAGCCCGCGCCTGCGTGAAACTCTGTCGCGAGATCGGCAATGACGCCGCCTTTGCGCCTTATGTTGTGAGAGAAGCGATCCCGGGAGCCGGACAGCCGATCACAGACCAGTTCCTGCGCTATGCCGCCGTCACCTATTGGCACCTGCGTGGCACAGCACGGATGGGCACCGATGATATGTCGGTCGTGGACGGCTCCCTCGCCGTGCATGGCATCGAAAAATTGCGGATTGCCGACGGTTCATCCTCCCGCCGGTGATGACGGGCAATACACAGGCGCCCTGTGCAATCGTCGGAGAGCGAGCTGCGGAGATCCTGCAGGATCAATATCGTTTCAGCGCTGCCGGATGATGCCAAGCTGAGCCGTTTGCATACTGAGTGACTCAGTATGCAAAAGGCTCATTCATCGACGAGCCTGTCATATGCGTTGCGTGCTTGATCGACGGAATTGCGGTGGGTCAGCGCCCAATTACCGAGCGCCTGCACTGGGACGAGCAGTGATTGACCCAGATCGGTCAGCCAATAATCTACCCGGGGCGGGATGCTTGGCGTGACCTTGCGCCCGATCAGCCCATCGCGCTCAAGCCCGCGTAGGGTCAAGGTCAACATGCGCTGCGAAATGCCGTCTATAGCCCGTCGCAGTTCGTTGAACCGATGGGGGCCGTTGCCGAGCGCACTTACGACCTGAATGCTCCACTTATCCCCGACCCTGCCCAGCACTTCGCTTACGCGAACACATGCGGCGGGATCGTGTTGCGGTGGGGTGGTCACTTTCATGTGCCTCCGGTTACCAAAATGTGCCTTCTTGCAAGGTTCCTATAGCTTAGCGCATTCCCACTAAGGCACAAAGCGGAAGTGAGGAACAAAATGAAACTACTGCACTTAGACAGTTCGATCACGGGAGACGCTTCTGTCAGCCGTAAGCTCACGGCGCAAATCGTCGCGCATCTTCAAGAGAATGAAGATGTTGCATATACCTATCGCGATCTCACTGCCGATCCGCTCGAACATCTGACGCTTGCGGCGGGCGGGTCAACCTCAATCCTCGACGAGTTCCTTGCAGCCGACGTCGTCGTTGTTGGTGCTCCCATGTATAATTTCAGCGTGCCAAGCCAGCTCAAGGCATGGATTGATCGCATCCTGGTTGCTGGAAAGACGTTCAGCTACTCCGAGACCGGCGTGGTGGGGCTTGTCGGCGACAAGCGTGTCATCGTCGCGATCGCGCGTGGCGGTTTCTACGGGCCCGATGCGGCTGCTGCATCCAGCGAGCATCTTCAGACCTATTTGTCAGCTGTCTTCGGCTTCATTGGGGTCGAAGCGCAATTTATCGTCGCGGAAGGCGTGATGGTCGGTCCCGAACACCGTCAGTCGGCAATAGATAGCGCGGCCGAGACCATCCGATCGCTCGCTGCTTAAAATGTTAGCGGGATTCGGTAGCGGTATATATGGTTCTGCATGTGCTCCGGCCGCATCTCCTTTTGAAGCGGCGCCTCGGTTTATGAAGCCTATCTGGCGCGCGCGCGTCATGATCAACGGCGATTGGATGATTAAGTCATGGAGTCACCAATGCCGTGCCCAAAAGCTACGATTATGTCGCACTTTGCGGCGCATTTCAGGGATCGGTAGCACCTCTCGTCAGAATCGGTTAGACGTTCATATGGTGTTCGTGGAACGACCAAGCTTATTCAAGCCCTCCCGGAAGCAACGTCGGATGTTGGTACATTTCGACGCTCGCATTGGACGGTTCAGATGGCATCGGCGGACTGAGGTGGTGCCGCCTTCTTGGACAGTTTGGCGGCTAAGTTGAGCTCATCCCGGTTGTCGTTCACGCCGCCTTTTTGATCATGGGGGGCATGCCCCCCCATGATCTGATTGCCCGATAGGCCTCGGCAGGGGTTTTTCCGGCCAGGCCCGAGTGCGGACGCTGGGTGTTGTAATAGGTGATCCACCGGCCAAGGCCAGCCTTCAGCTCCGAGCCGGTCTCGAAGGCGTGGAGATAAACGCACTCCTACTTCAGGGATCGCCAAAGGCGTTCGATAAAGACATTGTCCATCCACTGTCTCCGGCCATCCATGCTTATGCGGACTCCGGCCTCGCGTAGCACGCTGGTGAAAGCGAAGCTCTGAACTGGCTGCCCTGGTCGGTGTTGAAGATCTCGGGCTTGCCGAACCGGGCCAGCGCCTCCTCCAGCGCCGCAACGCAGAAGCCGGCATCCATCGTGTTCGACAGCGGCCAGGCCAGCACCTTGCAGGTTGCCCACTCCATGATCGCAACTAGGTACAGGAAGCCCCGGCGCATCGGGATGTATGTCACTTCGGCGCACCAGACATGATCGGGCTGCTCCATCGCCAGCTTGCGCAGTAGATACGGATAGACCCGGTGCTGCGGGTGCGGATCGCTCGTGCGCGGCCGCTGGTAGATCGGCGTCAGGCCCATCTTCGCCATCAACTGCCCGGGCCCTGCGGCGACCAACCTCATGGCCTGCACGCCGCAGGTGCCGCGTCATCTGGCGGCTGCCATACCATGGGCACTCCAGGAATGGCGCATCGATCACCGTCATCAGCGCCAGCGTCTCATCCGTTTAGCTGCGCTGGCCTTCGGCTCCGGCACAGGCGCATAATAATAAGATGAACGGCCAATCGAGAGCAGGCGACATTGCGCCGAGATCGACAGGCGGTGGTGAGCAGGTTCGACCATCGCCCGCCTCCGCTCCACGTTCATCGACCGAAGGCTTTCGCTAAAAATACCCGCTCCACCACCAGTTGCCCGATCTTGGCGTGCAGCTTTTCTACCTCGCTCTCGCTGGCAGCCTTGACCGCACCACCGGCTCCGGAGAATATGCCTGCCATCTCGTCAATAGCCTGCCGCTTCCCAGAGGCGATCATCATGTGGTGGACGCCGTGCTTGGCTGCCAGCTCCGCCAGCGTCAGGTCACCCCGGATCGCCTCCAGCGCCACCTCGGCCTTGGAAATCCGCGCTGTAGCGCTTCCTCGCCGCCTTCATTCCCGTACCAATCCATCAGGTCGGGATGAGCTTAGCATTCTGTCCAGAAAAGCGGGACCACCTCACTCCTCCCTGAGAAGTGCCTCAAATTTGGACCAGCAGATTGTCCGATTATATAAAGCCGACCCTGCTCGATCAGTCGCACAGACCTGGAAGCTGCGCTTTGCCAGGTCGAACGACGGCATGTGTGCATTTGCCATATACTCGTCCTTCATGCGCCGCCATGGCGCCATTGAGCATCATACGATGCCCTATGAAGGGAGGCATCCACCGCATCAGCTCAATCCGCTTGGCTAATTAGGTATATGGGCCCCTTTTTTTCGCTTGCCGATCTATCCCAACTCGAGACGCGTCCGTTTCAATCGGGTAACTTTGTTCGCGCCCATCGATCTTTGTCCCTAGAGAGACACTGACTTTACCGTCGCAATATCATCGAAGATCCGATTGCATCACAGATGCAGAAACTTTGTCGCTCGGCGGTTCTCGCACGGGTGCCAGAAGATACTGGGCTCTGCAAATGGCGAGTTCTGCCGACACCTGCCGGGAAAGCGGACCGTCAGCATCTGAAGATCAAAAATTGAATGCTGAGTGTCCGGGAAGGGTCGGCTGCGGCTCAGTTTTCTGGACATTCCTACCGTCGTCGCGCTTTGCGATCTGTCGGCTCAAGTTCCAAATGTTTATGCAAAAAGAGCAATGGTTAGTCAATTTTATTTGCTCATGTTATCGTATCGGTCTTTCACGACACTCTCCGGTGCCTAGATGCTGACGATCAATTGTGAACTGCTGGATCTTCGCGCCCTTGTCGCCGTGTCGGAGGGGCGCAGCTTCCATAGAGCGGCGCAACAGCTCAACCTGTCACAACCCGCGCTGAGCCGGCGGATACAGAAGCTTGAAAATGCGGTGGGAACTCTGCTGATCGAGCGGACGACGCGTACCGTCCGGCTGACACCGTCGGGGCAGGAGGTCATCCCGCTCATTCGCCGGATGCTCGACGAAATCGACGGGTCTCTGGTCGGGCTGATGGCGCAGGGCGAACGGCAGGCCGGGCGCATAACCATGGCCAGCGTGCCCAGCGCCACGGTACGTTTCCTGCCGCAGGTGCTCCAGCAATTCGGCGAGGATTATCGCAATACCCGAGTTCGCATCCTCGACCTCTCCGCTGCCGAATGTGCCGAGGCTGTGCGGACAGGGGAGGCGGAATTTGGCCTCTCGCTGCCGGTTTCTGTGGATTCGGATCTGTACTACATGCCGCTGCACGAAGACCCATATGGCCTGATCTGCCGGAAGGATGATCCGCTGGCGATCAAAACGGATGTGGTTTGGACCGACCTAGTGGGTATGCGTCTCGTGACTGTCCACCGCGCCAGCGGCAATCGCACAACATTGGAAGCGGGGCTCGCCGCGCAGGGCATCAATCTGACATGGTTCTACGAAGTCACGCGGCTTACATCGGCGCTGGCGCTGGTCGATGCGGGGCTAGGACCATCAATCCTGCCGCGCCTCGCTTGCGAGGGGCCGGAGGCGCGAGATCTTGTCTGGCGACCGCTCGGAGAGCCAGTAATTGCCCGTACGATTGGCCTGCTCAAAAGGCCGGCAGCGCCCCTATCGCCTGCTGCCACGCGACTCGTCACTCTTCTGACAGAGGCGTGGGCGGCGGCCTGACCAGCCGGATCGCGGCACCATCCCATCGCGCGATCAGTAATGACGCACTGATATTGGCAAGACCACTGGTCAGCGCCCGCATGGTCGACAGGATGCGATCGACCGCGATTAGCATTGCAGCGGCACCTACAGGGACATCGGGTAAAAGCGACAGGGTCAGCAGCAGCGCGGAAAAGCCGCTTCCCGTAACGCCCGCAGCCGTCTTCGACGTTGCCAGCATGACGATCAGGTACAGCGCCAGCCGGTCCGGAGGCATCGCGATGCCGAGCGCTTCGGACAGGAACAACGTGGCCACCACCAGATAGACCGCCGTCCCCGCAAGGTTAAGGGTATAGCCCAGCGGTACGACCAGACCCACGACCGCAGGGCTGGCCCCCAACGCTTCCAGTTTCGTCATCAGTCGCGGCAACACGACCTCACTGGATGAGGTGCCGGCCACGATGAGCAATTCGTCGGCAAGATAGCGCAGCAGTCGGAACGGCGACAGGCCCGTGACAGCGCGGACGACGATCAGGAGAACGGCAATCACTGTCAGGCAGGCCAGAGCTAATGTGCCCACCAGCATCCCAAGCGATCCGATAAAGCCGATACCATAGGTGCCAACCGTATAGGCGATCGCGCCAAAGGCGCCGACGGGCGCGATCCGCACCAGGAAACCGAAAATGGCGAACTGCAATTTGGTAAGGGCTCGTAATCCCTTGGCGATCGGTTCGCCTGCTGGGCCGATACGGACGAGTCCAAAGCCGACCAGACCCGCGATGAACAGCACCGGCAAAACATCGCCTGCGGTGAAGGCGGAAAAGAAGGTTTCCGGCACCATGCGCAACAGAAATTCGCCGGGACCGTTGATGGGCGCTGCCGCAAGTTGCCGGTGCAGATCGAGATTCACGGGCACGGGGGGGAGACTTAACCCCGCGCCGGGCCGCATCAGGCTGGCAACGGTCGTGCCAGCCAACAAGGCAAGGATCGTTATCGCCAGAAAAATGATTAACGCGCGGGCGATGGTGGATCCGGTGCGCAGCGCCCCGCCGTGCAGCACGATGCCGTCAACGATTGTGCAGAACAGGATCGGCGGCACCATCATCCGCATCGTCTTGATGAAGGCGATGCCCAGCGGGCCAAGCCCGACCCCGACCGCGGGCCAGACATGGCCCACGATCGTACCGGCGACGATGCCCAGAATCATCTGGACATAAAGCTGACGAAGCACCCCGCTCTCCCCATTCATGCGCAAGGCACATCAACTGCCTCGGTCATTGCATTTGATAAATCTATGGCCAGCCGCTTCTATCGTCAAACGAATGTCGCGTGGTGAATCACTTTGCATCCATCGAAGTGAGCGCTGCCCACAGAGGCAGGAACAAGGGAGCGGGAAGGCAATGCAAGGGCCATTGGATAATTTCTCATGATGGCCGTGCGATTGTTTTGTCGGCGCGATCGCATGGGAACGGCGATTGCCCTACTGGTTGCGCCCCTGCTCTTCGGGTGCCAGTCGGTCTCCAGCCCCCCCAGTCCCAATGCAGCACCTGCTGCCGAGCTGCACGTCCTGACGTCAGGCGGCTTCAACATCGCATTCGACGCCCTGGCGACACAATATACCGCGGAAACCGGCACGCGCATCGTCACCGGATATGGTCCGTCCATGGGCGAAACGCCTCAGGCCATCCCCGCACGTCTTGATCGGCGTGAGGATGCCGATGTCGTGATCCTCGCCCGGTCTGCGCTTGATCGCCTTGCGGCCGAGGGGAAGGTGACGCCTGGCACGCAGGTTGATCTGGGCCTGTCGAAAATCGCGATTGCGGTCAGGGCGGGCGCGCCGGTTCCCGACATTTCGACGCCGGATGCTTTGCGCGCCACCTTGATCGCTGCGAAATCGGTGGCGTGGTCGGACAGCGCGAGCGGCGTCTACATCCAGACCACGATGCTCGATAAGCTGGGTATCGCAGACCAAGTCCGTCCCAAGGGTCGCATGATTCCCGCCACACCCGTCGGCGAGATCGTCGCAAGCGGACAGGCCGAAATCGGCTTCCAGCAATTGTCGGAACTGAAACCCGTCAAGGGGATCCGCATCATCGGTCTGCTCCCTGACTCTCTTCAAAAGGTCACGGCCTTCTCCGGCGGCATCGTCGCTTATTCCTCCAGACAGCAGCCGGCCCGCGCCCTGCTGGACTATCTTTCCTCCTCCAAGGCCGATGCCGTCATCCGTGAAAGCGGGCTGGAACCGGCATCACGAAAGGCGAAACCATGACTGCGCAAACGATCCTGACGGGCGGCGACATCGCCAAAGTCACGGCGGAAAAAAAGACATCCGCCTTCAAGTCCATCTTCATCGTAGCCAGCGGCAACTTTCTGGAGATGTTCGATTTCATGGTGTTCGGCTATTACGCCACCTATATTTCGAAGGCTTTCTTTCCGACCGGTAGTGAATTTGCGTCGCTGCTGCTGACGCTGATGACCTTTGGCGCGGGCTTCCTGATGCGGCCAGTGGGCGCGCTGGTGCTGGGCGCCTATGTGGACCATCATGGCCGCCGCAAGGGGTTGCTGCTGGTGCTTGGCCTGATGGCGCTCGGCACGCTCGCTATCGCCATTACGCCGACCTATGAACAAATCGGCCTTGCCGCGCCGCTCATCATTCTGGCCGGGCGTCTCGTTCAGGGCCTGTCGGCGGGCGTCGAGGTCGGCGGTGTCTCCGTCTACCTCAACGAAATCGCGCCGCCGCACCGCAAGGGCTTCTTCACCTCGTGGCAGTCGGCCAGCCAGCAGGCGGCGGTAGTGTTCGCCGCGCTGATCGGCCTGATCGTATCGACCAGCCTGTCGCCTGAAACGATGCAGGCATGGGGCTGGCGCATCCCCTTCATCATCGGCTGCGTGATGATCCCCTTTCTGTTCATCATCCGCCGCCATGTCGAGGAAACCGAAGCCTTCCTGAACCGTAAGGAACATCCCCAGATCGGCCAGATCATGCGGATCATCGGCAATAACTGGGGCATCGTCCTTCAGGGCGCGCTGATGGCGGTGATGACGACCGTTTTCTTCTATATGATTACGGCCTACACCCCGACCTTCGGCAGCAAAGTGCTGAATCTGGGCGCGGGCGACGCGCTTTTCGTTACCGCCTGCGTGGGCCTCACCAACTTCATCATGCTCCCGGTAATGGGCGCACTGTCCGACAAGGTCGGTCGTCGGCCGCTGCTGATCACCGCGACGGTGCTGGGCGCGGTGCTGGCCTATCCGCTGATGAGCTGGCTGGTATCCGACCCCAGCTTTGGCAAATTGCTGGCCGTCGAACTGCTGTTGGCCGCCATCTACGCCACCTATAACGGCGCCTTCATCGTCTATCTGACAGAAATCATTCCGGGCCATGTTCGCACGGTTGGCTTCAGCCTGGCGTACAGTATGGCGACGGCGATCTTTGGTGGCTTCACGCCGGCCATCAGCACTGCGCTGATCGGCGTGACAGGAGACAAGGCGATCCCCGGCGCATGGTGCGCCGCCGCCGCCGTCATTTCCCTGCTCGCGCTGCTGATCGGCAGCCGTATCAACCGCCGCGCAGAGGATCAGGCCTAAACACTCACTGACGTTTCAAAACCAACGATAAAAAATCCGGGAGAATTTGAGATGCACACCAAACTGAAAAGCCTGTTCGCACAAGGGGCAGCGCCGATGGCACTGGCGCTGGCGATCACGACACCGGTCATGGCGCAGGATGCTGCCGCGCTGGTCACGGAAACGGCGACGCCCGCTGATGATCCGCCACCTGCCCAGGGCGCGGCCGCCGTCGATGACGCATCGATCGTCGTCACCGGCAGCCGCGTCGCCAACGGTTTCAAGACACCGACGCCCGTGACGATGGCCAGTTCCGAACAGCTGCGTGTCGCAGCGCCCACCAATCTGGCCGACGGCTTGAACCAGTTGCCCGCCTTCAATGGCAGCACGAAGACATCCAGCCCGTCAACCACCAACAGTCGGGGCGGCAGCAGCGGCCAGAATCTGCTAAATCTGCGCGGCCTTGGCGCGCAGCGCACGCTGATCCTGCTCGACGGCCGTCGCCTGCCTGCGACCAATAGTGGCGGGTCGGTCGACATCAACATCATTCCGCAGGGGCTGGTGAGCCGGGTCGATGTCGTCACCGGCGGCGCATCGGCGGCCTATGGTTCGGACGCGGTAGCGGGCGTCGTGAACTTCGTCCTCGACACCAAGCTCGACGGCTTCAAGGCCGAGGCGCTGACGGGCATTTCGACGCATGGCGACCTGCCATCCTTTGGCGGCTCGCTCGCTTATGGCACGTCGGGCGCCGACGATCGGCTGCGCTTCGTCGCGGGCGTCGACTATTTCTACCAGAAGGGGCTACGCGCGGATCAGGAAACCGGGCGCGACTGGTTCGACGACAATGCGGGCCAGATCGTGAACCCGGTGGCAGGCGCGCGTCCGCTCAACCTCATCATCCCCTCGATCCGCAGCTCGATCGGCACCTATGGCGGCCTGATCAGCTCGGGGCCGCTCAGGGGCACGCAATTCCTGGAGGGCGGCAGGTCTGCGCCGTTCAACTATGGCACGGTGACAGGCACGGCCTTCCAAAGTGGCGGCGATGGCGCGCGCGCCAATATCGGCCTGCAACCGACGCAGGAACGCTATAATGGTTTCGCCCGCGCCGAATTCGACCTGTCACCGGCGGCCACCTTCTTCGTGGAAGGGCTATATGCCCGCAGCCACACCAATCAGGGCGCGTTCGTCAGCCAGAATGTGGGGTCGAACGCGGCCTACACCATCTATCGCGACAATGCCTATCTGCCCGCCGACATCCTGACCCGCATGATCGCGGCCAATGTCCAGTCGTTCCAGCTTGGCCGTTTCGAAAAGGAATTGCCGCTGGTTGAAAATGAGTCGACCATCGATGTCTATCACGCTTCCGTCGGCGTTCGCGGCGATCTGGGTGGATCGTGGAAATATGATGCGTCCTATAATTTCGGCCAGTCGGATCAGGAACTGCGTTCCAATAATCTGACCATCGCGCGCAATCTTTATGCCTCTGCTGATGCGGTGCGGAACTCGGCGGGTCAGATCGTCTGCCGCTCCACGCTGGCAGGTCTTGATCCGGGCTGCACTCCGCGCAACCTGTTCGGGCCGCAGGCGGCCAATCAGGCGATCACCGATTACGTGACTGGCGACAACGTGCTCAATCTGCGTCTGCGTCAGCATGTCGTGTCCGCCAACATCAACGGCGATCTGGGCGAGAAACTCCAGTTGGCCGGGCCGATCGCGATCGCTGCGGGTGTCGAATATCGTAAGGAAACGGCGAACCAGACCACCGATGCCCTGTCTCCCACACGCATTGACTTCACCGGCATTCGCGGCGGGCCAGCCGCGCTCTCCGGGCGCCAGGGGCCCTATCGCTTCTTCAACCCGCTGCCATTCTCCGGCGAATATGATATCCGCGAAGGCTATCTGGAAATCGCGATCCCGGTCCTGAAGGACAGCCCGATCGCCCAGTCGCTCGATCTCAATGGCGCCGTGCGCTACGCCGATTACAGCACGTCCGGCGGCGTCACGACATGGAAGCTGGGTGGAAGCTGGCAACTGAACGACGCCCTGCGCCTACGTGGCACTGTGTCGCAGGATATTCGCGCGCCCAACCTGCTCGAACTGTTCAACCCCGCGACGCAGCTCAACGGCAACGTCGTTTACAGGGGCGTCACCACGCCGCAGGTAAACTTCGCTACCGGCAACCCCAATCTGAAGCCGGAACGCGCGCGCACCCTGACCTTCGGCGGCGTCTATCAGCCCGGTTGGTTACCCGGCTTCCAGGCGTCGCTCGATTATTACAAGATCAAGCTGAAAGACGCGATCTCCACGCTGCCGGAACAGCGGGTGGTCGACGAATGCGCGGCGGGCAATCAGGTCCAATGCGCGAATATCACGGTGCTGCCTTCGGGATCGCTCAGCATCCTGCGCCCCAACCTCAATCTGGCGGTGCAGACCGTCGCCGGCATAGATTTCGAGATCGGCTACAAGACCGATTTTGCTGGCGGCGACCTTAACGTGCGGCTGATTGGCAACCATGGTACGACGAATAATTCGCAGACGCCCGGTTCGCCGGTTCGCGAAGGGTTGGGCGAAACGATCACGCCCAAATGGAGCGGGGTGCTTCAGGCCAACTGGTCGAACGAAGCCTTCTCCCTGTTCGTGCAGGAACGCTTCATCAGCGCGGCGAAACTGGACGCCACCCGCGTCGAGGGGATCGACATCAACGACAACAGCACCCCGGCGGTGGTCTACACCAACGTCACCGGTACCTATAATCTGAATATCGGCGGCGGAAAACAACAGATCTACCTGTCGGTCGCCAATCTGTTCGATCGCGCGCCGCCGCTGTCGCCGCCGCCTGTCACCACCTTCACCACGGCGGCGAGCAGCGCCTATGATCCCATTGGCCGCTACATCACGGCGGGCGTGCGGGTGTCTTTCTGATCGACCAACGCGGGCGCGGCCTGTTGCAGCGCCCGCACTTTCACGGGGGGAGAGGAGATAATGACCAATACCCGTCTGGCCACGATGCGGCCGGTGCCGCAGCATGTGGTCGATCATATGCTGGCCGGCATGCTAGGCCAGACGAGTGACGTGCTGATGATGCAATTTGGCATCAGCTATAATACATGGCGCAAGATCCGGGCGGGCGATCCGATCCGGGATTCGGTTGCACGGAGATTGGAGCGACGTGTTCTTGACAGCAACGCAATGGGCGGCAGGTCGGGGCTGGATAATACCGCCGGATAATATCCCGGCGGACACCAGCGGTCAGGGCGCTCCCCTTCCCCCAAAGTCCGGGCGTTCCATTGTCTGATCGCCCCCGCAATTATCGCATCATCGCTCTGGTCGTCGCTTTCGCGCTGTTCATGCAGCAGTTGGACGCAACCGTGCTGACCATCGCTCTTCCAGCCATGGCGCACGATCTGGGTGTTACCGCGTCCAGTCTCAGTCTCGCGCTGACGGCCTATCTCGTTTCCCTGGCCGTATTTATTCCTGCCAGCGGGCGGTTGGCGGACCGTTTCGGCTCCCGGACTGTCTTCTGTGGCGCGATCGCCGTCTTCATGGCGGGTTCGATCGCCTGCGCCCAGTCGAGCAGCCTTGCCATACTGGTCGCGGCCCGCTTCCTTCAGGGGCTGGGCGGCGCAATGATGGTTCCCGTAGGTCGCCTCGTCCTCTTGCGCAGCGTCGATCGGCAAGATCTGGTCGCCGCACTGTCATGGCTGGTGATGCCTGCCCTAGTCGGCCCGATCGTGGGACCGCCGCTTGGCGGATTGATTGTCACCTATCTGGACTGGCGATGGATTTTCTACATCAACATCCCGATCGGCGTGGCCGGGCTGATCCTGTCCCTTTTACTGATTCCCCAGGTAAAAGAAGACGAGCCCGGCCGGTTCGACGGCAAGGGTTTCATTTTGTCGGGCATGGCGCTGGGTTGCCTGATATTCGGGTTCGAACTGGCCAGCCGCCCGCTGCCCATTCCCGCCATCGTCCTGCTGCTGGGCAGCGGGGTCGCGCTGGCCTTCGCCTATTTGCGCCATGCACGCCGGGTCAGCGACCCGATTCTCGACCTGTCGCTGTTGCGCATCCCGACCTTCGGGCTATCGGTTGCCGCAGGAAATCTGGCGCGGATTACCCAAGGCGCGCAGCCTTTCCTGCTGCCATTGCTGTTCCAGATCGGCCTGGGTCTGTCCGCTGCAACGACCGGCACGATCATGATGACGAGCGCGGTCGGGGCGTTAGCGATGAAGCCGATCGCGCCAGCCATCATCCGCCGCTTCGGCTATCGCGACAGCCTTACCGTAGGCACTCTGGCAGCCAGCATCGGCTATGCCAGTTGCGCATTTTTCCGCCCTGACTGGCCGTTGGCGGCGATCGTCGCGATCCTGGTCGCTTCGGGCTTTTTCATGTCTTTTCTGTTCACAGCCTATAACGCCGTCGCCTTTGTCGATGTCGAACCATCGCGGATGAGCGCTGCAACCAGCATCTATGCAACGATCCAGCAACTCAGTCTTTCGCTTGGCATTTGCGTGGCCGCCGCCGCCCTCGAGCTGGGTATGCGACCATCTGAGGCCTACAGAGGTTTCGTAATCGCGTTTCTGCTCGTGAGTGCCATTTCGGCGGGAGCAACCATCTTAAATCGACGCATTGCAGTTAACGCAGGGATGTGAGCTGCTCCAAAGCTTGTAGGTCACCACAAACCAGTTTTGATCGGAGATAACAAAAGCGGTCCGTCAGCATCTGAGAAACGGAAAAGTCGGCGTCGTACGTCTGCAAAGGTCGTTCCTGTCAGACCTCGGCACAATAAATATGGCCCTTGGTTGGTTTCACAAAAGCGCAGATTTTCCTTGAGATTGTAATTCAATATATGGATCATCGGTCCATATATTGTCGATACGCTGCCGTATGCGCGTCCCATCATGGTCTCGCATATTAAAAGAGATATAGCTTGAGGGGATGCGATAATGACGACGACGAGGCGCGAAGTGATCAAGGGTGGGGCCGCTGCGGTGGCGATCGCCGGTGTCGCTGCCAATGCCGCAGCTTCTTCGCTACCGACATTGCCCGGCGAAGGCCGGTCGGTCCAAGTTCCGGCCCCGGCAGCCTTTACCCCTGACTGGGCGTCGCTGACCGCCGGCTACAGCACCCCCGACTGGTTTCGCGATGCCAAGTTCGGCATGTGGGCGCATTGGAGCGCGCAATGCGTGCCGGAGGCGGGCGACTGGTATGCCCGCAACATGTATCTGCAAGGGTCGCGGGCCAACAGGCATCATGTGCAGCATTATGGCCATCCCTAGGAGGTTGGCTTTATGGAGATCCAGAATAAGTGGAAGGCGGAGGCTTGGGATCCCGCTCGGCTGCTCGATCTCTACCAGCGTGCCGGCGCCAAATATTTTATGGCCCTAGCCAATCATCATGACAATCTCGATACCTATGCCTCCTCCTACCATCCCTGGAACAGCACAAGGGTCGGGCCGAGGAAGGACATTATCGGCACCTGGGCTAAGCTGGCACGCGAGCGCGGCCTGCGTTTCGGCGTATCCAACCATTCGTCCCACGCCTGGCACTGGAACCAGCCTGCCTATGGCTATGACCCGGAAGGGCCGCGCGCCGGGCAACGCTATGATGCGTTCAACCTCACTGCCGCACAGGGGAAGGGCAAATGGTGGGAGGGGCTGAACCCCCAACAACTATATACCGGGCGGATGATGCCTATGCCCGATGGAATCCGTACGATCGCAGAGGCCAATGAATGGCATGAGGGCACCGATCGTCTCTGGAGCGAGGGTATCCCGGCCGATCCTGCCTTTGCGTGCAACTGGCTCCTGCGCTGCCGCGAACTGATCGACAAATATCAGCCCGACATGGTCTATTTCGACAATTTCGATCTGCCGCTCGAACAATATGGCCTGGATATCACCGCTCATTTCTACAACCAGTCGATGCGCTGGAACAAGGGAAGGCTGGAAGCGGTGGTGACCGCCAAGACGATCCCGCCGCAGCGGCGCATGGGGATCGTCGACGATGTCGAGCGCGGCGGCAAAAATTACATCGAGCGTTTCCCCTGGCAGACTGACACCTGCCTGGGCAACTGGCATTATGACGCTGACCTGTATCGACGCGACGGCTATAAATCGGCAGCGACCGTCATGCACACGCTGTGCGATGTCGTGTCGAAGAACGGCAATCTGATGCTCTCAGTGCCCATGCGCGGCAATGGCACGATCGACGACAAAGCCGAGCGGATCGTCGAGGACATCGCGGTCTGGATGGGACAGTTTGGCGACGCCATCTACTCCACCCGGCCCTGGCGGCGCAACGGCGAAGGGCCGACAAAGGCCACTACCGGACTATTCTCCGAAGGTGGACCGGTATCGCCTTATGGCGCGAAGGATGTCCGCTATGTCACCAAGGGCGAAAATCTGCATGCTCTCATCCTTGGTTGGCCGAACGATAATATCGCACGACTGACTTTGCTTGGCGGTGACGATCCAACGCTGCGAGGCGATGTTCGGCGGGTGACGCTCCCGGGCAGCACCGAACCGCTGGCGTTCAAGCGTACAGCCGATGCGCTGGAGGTCACCCTGCCGCAGGCGGCGCGAAACAAAATCGGCGTGGCGATCATTCTGTCCGGCGACAAAGTAAGCGCTTAGCAGGTGCGATGGAGCCGTCTATGCCTTTTGCCGTGAGGTGCCGGATGTGGACACCATCCTCACTATCGGGACCTTTGCAGGCAAACAGGCTGAGGCAGTGAAGTCAGTTCACCTACCCGGCCATAGCGACGACCTGAAAATCGAAGTGCCCGTTGACCATCGCCACAACATAGCCATGGAATCACGATAGTCCTGAAAGCGTGATAAATTGGCGGGCATTGTCAGAGCACAGCTCGGCGCATGAGCAGGTCAAATGGCGATCGATTTAATCGCCTTAATTCATATCTGCTGCAGCCTTAACGGAGGAGACGAGGGTAGCATTCGCTCAGCTATACAGTTGAACGGCAGCTAAACTGTCTTTCAAAATCCTAACCGGAAGTTCCGCCATCTGGCTCTCTTGCGCATCCAGAACGGGAAAGCTGACGGGCTGCATCTGGGGACGCAAAACTGGCGGCTGAACGACCGGCGAGGGTCGAGGGCGGAAGCGCCTGCTATGCGCCCATCGAAGCCGTTCAGATTGGATTTTGGCAGGTCTTGAAGCGGACGTTCGCCTTGCAACGGGAGCAGGGACATATCAAACAATCCCGCGCGACGTGTGCAACGACAGGTTTGTCGCCGACAGGAGGCGAGATGCATCATGGACTGCCCTATGCTCGGGCAACTGGTCAATATTCTGACCCCGATACGCTCATCGAAAACACGGTTCGGGAAAGCCTTGTGCTAGCCAACGCCATGACGGCCATTTCGTCTCTGCATACCTATGCTTCGCATAGCGTAATTGTCGAGACTGGAATGATAAGGCGATCGCGCCCCTAGTCGCAGAATATCCCGGATGTGCCACGGCTATGGCTGAAGGTGCACTGATCCGGCAGCGGTACGCAGCATGCAGGCGTGAAGCGCGATTGTCACTCTTGGATAGGCCAAGGTCGATGGCAAAAGATATTCGAGCTGGTCATGCGATTAACACACCGCCCGCATATGATGCATGTGACGGCGGATGGGCAACAATCAGCCCCAATGTCGTGGGCCTGCCGAGGCTGCTATGCCCTTTAAATTTGTCTATAATGATTGTTCTGGCGCCCGTCACACGTTCTGCGGGAACGGCTTGGCGGACCGGTTGGTTATCATCACAAGACCGGTGGATGCCGGGACCACGCTGTCGGCTCCAAAGCTAGGTTTGCCGGCACATATATTGAAAGGCCGCTGATGTCCCTTGAAGGCAAATCCATCGCAATCCTGATCGCGCCGCGCGGCACCGAAGAGCCGGAGTTCGTCCAGCCCAAGCAAGCGGTCGAGCAGGCGGGGGCCAAGGTCACGGTCATCAGCCTGAAAGCCGGCACCGCCAAGACCAACAACAAAGACCTTGATCCGGGCGGCGAATATCAGATCGACAAGACCTTCGCCGATGTCTCTGCGGACGCATTCGATGGCTTGATCATCCCTGGCGGTTGCGTGGGCGCCGACAAGCTGCGCGCCGCCGATGACGCAATCACTTTCGTAAAAGCCTTTTTTGACCAAAAGAAGCCCGTCGCGGTGATCTGCCATGGTCCGTGGCTGCTGGTTGAGGCCGATGTCGTCAACGGCCGGCAGCTAACCTCCTTTTCAAGCATCCGCACCGATATTGAAAATGCCGGTGGCAGGTGGGTCGATGAAGAGGTGGTTGTCGACGAATGGTTGGTGACGAGCCGCAAGCCTGACGATCTTCCGGCCTTCTGCGCAAAGCTGGTTGAGGAGTTCGCCGAAGGTCGACATGCCGACGCCTGAAGAAAGCGCCTATCACGCTCGAACATCTGGCGGCCGGTTGCGCGGCCGCTTCACCGCCGACGGCGCCGAGGTTTCGCCACCCCTCATCTGGAGCGCGCCGCCTGCCAAGACGCAGATGCTGGCACTTGTCGTCGAGGGTCGGGATGCGCCGGCATTGCATCCACTCATACACGCCATCCTCTGGGGTATCGATAGGACTGAGCATAGTCTATCAGAGGGTGCGGTGGCACGCCAATATCGGCAACGCCTCGATAGATAGGGCGCAATTCTTACCTAGCCAGCGGATGGCTGCCGCCTGATCCGCCGACCGGACATGGCGAGCATGATTATGTGTTTTACTTGTACGCGCTGGCAGACGCTCCTGAACTCGGCGCGCATCTTGACCGTGGGGCGGTGCTCGACGCCTTGCGCGCGATACCAGTTCTTGCCGTTGGCGTGCTGGTCGCCGCCTATTCGCGCAACGTGGCGCCGTCCCCCAATCCGGCGGCCGCACCGTTTGTCGGCGGATAGCGAACAGGGAGGTAGGCGGCCAACTTGAGCGATCCGGGCTTTTTTCCCGTCCAACAGTTTCTCGTGCAGTTTGTTGTGCATGATCTTGGCGCTGATTGGTTCGGGAATGAAGGTTCCCTTCTCAGGCATGCTGTCCTTCCTCGACGGAGGGTCTGGTCCCGATCCCGGCGATGCCGCGCGGCTGCGCGACGGGAGCCCGCAGGCTCCCGACAAATATCTTATTTCAATGCCTTCGCCATCAAACGCTCCAGACGCTCGGCAAAGGCCCTCGGATCAGCAGGCGCCTCGCCCTCGGCAATCCGGGCCTCATCAAGCAGAAGAAATGCCAGATCCCGTCGCCCTTCCTCATCGCCACTGGCCTGCCCCAGTTTTGCAATGAGCGCATGGCCGGCATTCACCTCCAGAACGGGCCTCGCTCGCTCCGGTGCACGGCCGGCCGAGGCCAACATTTTCTCCAGTTGGAGATCCATGGCGTTGTCCGCCGCGACGATACAGACCGCGCTGCTGGTCAAGCGATCGGAAATGCGGACATCGGACACCTGATCTGCCAATACCTCTTTTGCGAAGGCAATGAAGCTGTTTGCCTCTTCGCTTGACGCGGCCGCCTCGTTGCTTCCTTCGGCCAAAGGAATGAGGCTCAGATCAGCCGCACCCTGCGTGACAGATTTGAAAGGCTTTCCCTCATAATCGACTCCTGTCGTCGTCCAGAAACTATCGACCTGATCGGGAAGGAGCAAAACCTCGATACCACGCGCCTTGAAGCCTTCGATCTGCGGGGATTGCGCGATCCGATCCAGATCATGGCCAGTCGCGTAATAGATCGCCGTCTGATTTTCTTTCAGGGCGCTGACATAGTCCTTAAGCGAACGCCATGCGCCATCAGAAGTCGTGCTCTTGAAGCGGGCCAGACCCAGCAGCGCTTCGCGACGCTCGAAATCTTCGTAAAGACCCTCCTTCAAAACCGACCCGAAATTTTCCCAGATATCGGCATATCGCTCAGGCTCGTTGGTTGAAAGCTTGTCCAGTTCGGAAAGGATGCGGTTGCTCACACCTTTTTGGATCGCAAATAAAACCGGGCTGTCCTGAATCATCTCGCGCGACATGTTGAGCGGCAGGTCGGCAGAATCGACAAGACCGCGCACGAAACGAAGATAGCGCGGCAAAATCTCTGCTTCGTCAGTGATAAATACCCGGCGCACATAGAGCTTGATGTGCCCCTTGCGGTCGGGGTCGAATAGATCGAAGGGCTTGGTTTTAGGGATGAAGGTCAGAACGGAATATTCGTGACGCCCTTCTGCGCGGTAATGTAGCGTCAGAGCTGGATTGTCGAACTGCCCTGCCAGGCTACGATAAAAATCAGCATAATCTTGTTCGCTGATGTCGGTCTTCGCCTTGGTCCACAGCGCCACGCCGTCAGCCACCTGGCCTGGTTCATCTTCGCTTCCTACTTCCTCAAGGAAAATGGGAACCGGGACATGACCCGACTGCGCTTTGACGATCCGCTCAACGGTGTAGCGCTCGGCATAGGTTTTGGCGTCGTCGAGCAGGTGCAATGTCACGCGTGTACCGCGCGCAGGCGCTGCTGCAGGATCTGCCGGTGCGATCGTGTAAGTGCCCAGACCGTCGGAGGACCAGCTGGCTGCATGAGCCTCTCCGGCACGGCGAGAAACAACTTCTACCTTCCCCGCCACCATGAAGGCAGAATAGAAGCCGACGCCAAATTGGCCAATAAGCTGCTGCCCCTCACCATTCTTGTCCGCAGCAAGCTTCTCCATAAATGCCTTGGTGCCCGACCGCGCAATGGTGCCCAGTGTCTCGCCCATATCGGCGGCGGTCATGCCGATGCCGTTATCCTCGATCACCAGGATGCCGGCTTCCTTGTCCAGCTTCAGGCTGATGCGCGCTTGGGACTCGTCGCCGAGCAATCCCGGGCTGGAGATCGCCTCATAGCGCAGCTTTTCGCAAGCATCGGCAGCATTGGAGATAAGTTCGCGCAGAAAAACGTCACGGTCCGAATATACGGAGTGAACCATCATGTGCAGAAGCTTGGAAACATCTGCCTCGAAAGCCCGTGTTTCAGGGGCGGTAACGGTGTCCATTGTCATCGTCTCTATGGCTCAAATTCCTAAATTTTCGCGCGACAAATGGATCCAAAGCATTCGACGATCAAGAGGTATGAGAAGCCTGCTCGTTCAAAAAGATAGGGGGCCACGGGATGGTATCGCGGCGCGCAATGGCTTCAAAGTAAAGCTGAGCATCAGCACCCAGCAACCGGGATTTGCTGGCTGAACCGTGGACAAGGAACGGTTTCGATGGTTCCGACAGCCGTCCTTGTAACAAATTTGCCGTTTGAGCTCCACATCCAATATTGGGGGCGGCGGGAGCACTTTATCTGGTCATCACAGGCTCCTCGAGCAATCCAGGAAATCTCAGTCTGGCATCCAGAGAGATCAAGCAAGCATGATGGGCGTAAAATAGCTGGTTGTCGCCAAGGGTAAAGGAACGGCTGCCCACCGGCCAATCTGGATTAAATCGCTGCACCTTGTCCCGGCGAGGCTCAGCCGGTAGTGCGGACAACCGGGCCTTGAGCATGCTGGAATGTTTCTGGCAATTTGACGCTATCGGAGAGTCCATGCGCCATGACGACCTTCCCGTAGAGCTGCGGGACTATTTCAACAGCTCTCCGGTCGCCCTGTCCCTCGCAGAGGCATCGAGCGATCATCCCCTGGTTCTGACCAACAGTCGTTTTCGCGATCTGACTGGGTACGCGACCAGCGAGATCGTGGGCCGCAACTGCCGATTTCTTCAGGGCGAGAGCCGCAATGACGAGGCGCGCGAGAAAATCCATGCGTTTCTAGCGGAGGATCGCATTGCCAACGTCCGCACGCCCATCGTCAACTTCCGCAAGGATGGCCGTCCGTTCGTCAATCTCCTCTACATGTCGAAGCTGCGGGCCCAATCTGGCGAGATACGCTATATCTTTGCGTCGCAGTTCGACGTCAGCCGTACGCAACCAGACCTCCTGCGAGAATATGATGCCGACCTCAGCCGGACGCTGGACCGAATGAGCCCGGTACTGGCGGAAAGCGGCATCGTGGTCCAGGGATCGCTGATGACCGTCGCGAACTCTGCCGCCACCATAGCACAGGCCAAGCTGACCCTGATCGAACTAGACCGCGGTTCCTTCCTTTGAGCAGCGGGGACATCCTCTCGCCTCGCCTGCCAGTCGTCGGCATCGGTGCCTCGGCCGGTGGGCTGGAGGCACTACGTGAGATGCTGTCGACGGCGCGGGGACCGACCGGCATGGCCTTCGTCATCGTGCAGCATCTTGATCCCACGCATGAGAGCATGATGGCGCAGCTGCTTGATCGCCACACGAGCTTGGAGGTGCTGCAGTCCGAAGGCGGCGAGCGCATCGCGGCGGACAAGGTCTATATTATCCCGCCTGGACATGGCCTTGCTATCTGCGACGGCGTACTGGAACTGACCGAATTCGCACAGCCACGGGGCCTGCGCCGCCCAATAGACGATTTTTTCATCTCACTCGCCACCGACCAGCAGGGGGATGCTGCGTGTGTCATCCTTTCGGGCACCGGCGCTGATGGGACTACGGGCCTGCGCGCGATAAAGGAGAATGGCGGCGTCTGTCTGGTCCAAGAGCCTGAAAGTGCGCGCTATGACGGCATGCCGCTGTCGGCCGTTGGGACCGGACTTGTCGATTATGTGAAACCGCCAGGAGAGATGCTCGACTGCCTGACGGCCTTCTTTAACCATCGAGCTGTCGATGCCGCGGAGCGAGAAGCAGCGCTGGTCGCGGACCATGTCGATGAGATGTGTAGGACGTTGCGCGCAGCCGTGGGCCATGATTTCTCCGGCTACAAGCGCACGACCCTGATACGCAGGGTCGAACGGCGCATGCATGTGCTGGGCATTAGTTCAGGCAACGCCTATCTAGCGCGCATCAAATCCGACGTGGAGGAGTGCGAGGCGCTATTCCGCGACCTCCTCATCAACGTCACTCGCTTTTTCCGTGATGCCGAACTGTTCGAGCGACTGCGCACGCAGGTCGTGGAACCGCTGATGCGGGAGAGCGATGGCGAGGAGATACGCGTTTGGGTGCCCGGCTGCTCCTCCGGCGAGGAAGCGTACAGCATCGCCATTCTGTTTGCGGAGGCGGCGCGCAAGCTTGGCGTGACGCCGGCCACGGTGCAGATCTTCGCGACGGATATCGACGAGAGCATGCTCCAGATCGCGCGGGACGGCGTCTATCCCGCCTCGGCCCTCTCCGACATGCCGATCGCGCTGCGGGAACATTATGTGGTCCCACACGCGGAGCGCTTCACGATCGCGTCGCAGATCCGGGACATGATCCGCTTCTCCAGCCACAGCATCGTCAAGGACCCGCCTTTCTCGCGGATTGACCTGGTGTCGTGCCGCAACCTCCTCATCTATTTCGACGACCGCCTGCAGCAATCGGTAATGCCGCTCCTCCACTACGCGATCCGGCCGGGCGGCTATCTCTTCCTCGGACCGTCGGAAAGCGTCGGCCGTTTCGAGCATCTTTTCCCGACACTTGATCAGCAGGGGCGTCTGTTCAGGCGCGCGCCCGGTCCGCCCAGTTATCCTATAGACCTGCCCGGCAGTGCCTACCCGCGCGGCACCCGCGCGGACGGCCTAACTGAAAGGAGTAGCGGACGTACATTATCGGACGAGGGCGCAGCAGTGCGCCGGATCGTGGACCGCTATGCACCTGCCAGTCTGGTGCTGGACCAGGATGGTGGTATCATCGCGGCCTATGGTCGATTGGGACGCTATTTCGACTTCCCAGTCACCCGCACTGGCGGATCGAGCGCGATCAGCCTAGCCCGGGCGGGTCTGCGAACCGTGCTCGGCCCGCTGCTGCGAGAAGGCCGCGACACCCGCAAACGCGTCGTCGTGCGCGACGTTCAGGTCGAGACGGAATATGGCAACCAGCAGATCGACGTCGTGTGCGATCCGTTGCCCGACGGTACGTTGCTCTTCGTCTTTCGCGATACCGCTCCCTTCCGGCCTGTGCTGGAAGATGATGTGGCGGAGATGGATGCAGGCGACGACCATCTCGACGCGCTGGAGGACGAGCTGCGCATCACGCGGCACCGGCTGCGCTCCACTGTGGAGGAGCTGGAGACGGCGAACGAGGAGCTGAAAAGCTCCAACGAAGAAATGATGTCGATGAACGAGGAGCTTCAGTCCACGAACGAGGAATTGTCCACCGTCAACGACGAGCTCAAATCCAAGGTTGATCAGCTTACTGTAGCCAATTCCGACTTGCGAAATTTCTTCGAATCCACCGAATTGGCGGTGATCGTGTTGGATGCGGACTTGCGCATCCGCAGCTTCACGGAGGCCGCGACGTCACTCTTTCCCCTACAGCCCGGCGACCGAGGACGGCCACTGGAGGACGTGTCGACGCGCCTTTTGGAGGCGGGCTACATGGATGATGCCCGCGCCGTCGCGGCAGGACATGCGGCGATCCAGCGCCGGGTTACGACACGGGATGGGGAGCGCGCCCTGTCGTTGAGGACCCTTCCCTATCGCACGCAGAGCGGCGCCACGGACGGCGCAACCCTGGTGCTGACGGACATTACGGATGCCCTTACGATGGAGCGGGATTTGGCTGCACAGCGTGAGCGGCTTGATATGGCGATCCGGGCAGGCGGCATCGCGGTATGGGAATATAACGTCGACACCCGCGAAGCGGTCGTGGACGCGCATGGTCGGGAGATTCTCGGTATTCCGGCCGATACGGCTTCTACCGACGCCGAAACGCGGCTGAGCCGACTTCACCCTGATGATCGACCGGAATTCGACGCCGCGCTCGCAAAGGTCGTCGCGGATGGCGGCGACTTTGAGGCGAGCTACCGGGTGATCCAGGGCGACCAGACGCGTAGGATAAAGAGCTTCGGCCGGCTAATTGTCGGCGAGGGATCGCCAAGGCTTGTTGGTGTTTCCATCGACGTGACGCCGGAATATGCGCTTGCCGAAACGCGCGAGCTGATGCTTCGCGAGATGAACCACCGTGTGAAGAACCTGTTCGCCATCGTCGCCGGCATGGTCTCAGCAGGTTCGCGTACCCATCAGGACGTTCGCGCGTTCGCGGCGGACATGCGGGAACGGATAGCGGCCTTGGGCAACGCTCATTCTCTCGCCTCGCCAACAGGTCAGGTGCAGGCGATCAATCTGGTCGATCTCCTGAATGCGACCTTGGCCCCCTATCACGATCACGCTGACATAGTGATCGATGGACCGGATGTTCGCATCGCCCGCTCTTCACTCTCCCCTCTCGCACTTATACTGCACGAATGGGCCACGAACGCAGCGAAATATGGAGCTTTGGGTCCGGATGGCGGCGTTCTGCAAATCGGTTGGACGCTTGATAAAACCGGCTTGCAGTTGCGCTGGGTCGAGAGCTGCTTTCATGCGCCGGTTCTTTCTGAAGGGACCGGTTTTGGGACAGTGCTGGTAAAAACTTCCGCAAAGCAACTTAGCGCCGTAGTCAAGCGGGAGATGAAAGACGGAACTTTTGTGATCGAGCTCTGTTTGCCCCCAGAAGCGCTGACGGATGGATGATTTGAATGGCCGGAACGGTACTGCTGGTTGAAGACGAACTGTTCGTCGCTCTCGACATCCAGGATACGATTGAGGATGCAGGTTTCTCCGTCGATGGGCCTTACATCTCCGTTTCGTCTGCATTAACCGCCGTGGGTAGCGCGTTGCCAGATTGTGCCATCTTGGACGTTCAGCTCGCAGACGGTGAGGTTTACCCGGTGGCAGACGCGCTTGTCGCCGCCGGTGTTCCTGTCATATTCCATTCTGGACATGCTGATCCGTTTTTGCTCGTCGAGAGGTTTCCTGGGGCAGTAATTTGCAGCAAGCCATGTTCGCCCTCCCAATTGCGCGACACCTTAACGAAGGTTGCCGGACGCTTGGCAGATGTGGCCTGCGCCGCCAAATGATTTCGGCCACAAGAATTCTGGTCAACCATATGTTAGACTGCGGACGCTGAGCGTTTGTGAGATAAGCAGCCGTAGGAAAAGCAAACCTTCTGCGCCCGGACATTAGAAGTTGTAGACTAAGGGCTCACCTTGGGTCGCCTATGACCGAACTATTATCTCGGGAACCCGCTTTGCAAGTCCCCGCAACGTAAGAGGCTTTGGATCTGGTCGCCAACCGTTGATTAATAAATTGCTTTTGAATTGTTCAGGTCATAGTGTCAGATGCCGCTGCCCCTTCACTGACAGGCTGCGAAAGGTGATCGGCCAGCGGGTTTCCCCCAGCGGCGCGATGCTGTGCTCCCACCTATGTCACGCTGCACCCGTTAGCCCATAGATCGAGCGGCGCGGCAATGGGACGCGATGTCGCTGGAATCCGGCCCCGTTGCGCAAGCGGAAGCGCAGGGACGCAGATGTGCCCAATGAGAGACCGACAACATGCTCGAAGATTGGCCGGTCGCGATGCCAGCCGATGCCGGTGCCAGGATCGTAGCGGATGAGGAGCGCCTGAACGAGCTGGTCGTCGGAAAGGTCCATGAAGGCGGCGCGGAAGCGGATCGGCAGGAGCCAGTCGGGCATTGGAGGCGCGGCGGCGACCTTTGCTGTCTCAAAGTCATAGGACAAGCCAAAGGCGGTGGTCAGCCGCCTGCCGAGCCATCCCTGAAAGCGGAACGGTGTTAGCGAAAGAGTTTCGATAGTCTGGATCAGTTGCCTCTCCTCTTCCCTGCTGATTACATCGCAGCGAAAAGGCCGTCCCGACGGGCCGACAGGCGGCAGCTGGCTGCTTTGAAAGAGGTCACTGCATGCAATACATATAGTGCGATGGCATTGACTTTCGAGAGGCCAGTCGGTGGAAGCAGGTCAGGGATCGGCGCGGCCATGTGGCGATTATAATCAAGCGCACCATCAGTCCACCTAACCGGACCGCGCTCCCCCAGTTCACGCTTCACCCGATCGATCACGGAACGTGCCGCACGTTCCGCTTCCGCATCACCGGTCTTTTTCGCCAGACCCACTGCGTGACGGGCGCACATAAGGTCATCAACAAGTCCTTGGCGACGCTTCCGTGCGAACAAAGGATTGGCAGCGCGCCATAGGCGCCCGCGCACGACGATGTATCGGGCGTCGGACGTCCGGGTGGCAATATCAGACAAGTCTACCCTTCATGTCAGCGCGCCTTCCTGATAGGAACATATTCGCAAGTGAAGACGGGATCAGATGCCGAAGCGGCAGCTGTCAGGTGGATATGGAGCCGCTGCTCGCTCACGACATTATCGAGACGAAATGCCTTCTCCGCCTCGTAAAGATCGTCGCGATGGGGCTCGGTCCAGTGGCGCACCGTTTTCAATGCCTGAGACTTCGCCCTGGCTTCATTCTCCGCGACCACAAAGAGGTTGCGGTGGCGTTCCGCGAACTCGCCCGGCTCGTATCCGCCCAGGTTCACGAAGTAGAGACGCTCCGTTCCCTCGAACGGCTCAGGCCGCAGAGAGACATCATAGCCGTTAGCGTGGACGATCTCCGCCCAGCAGTCGATGTGGAGGCTGCGGGGAATGCCCCACCACTGGCGGCGCAGTTCATCATGGGTCTGTTCGATGGATTCCGCTACCACGAACCGAACGTCGTGGATCTCGATGTTGGCGCCGCGGAATTCTCCGCCGATGTAGATGGCAAAAAGCTTCATGCCGCTGTCCTCCTCGATCCTTCGGGCGCGGCGTCGGTTCCTTCGATCGCAATCGCCAGTTTTGCGCCTACCCTACCACCCATCTCATGGGCGCTGGTGATGCCCTGGATGAAGGGGTGCCGCCCCATGAGGAAGGGAAGGCTGAGGCAGAACAGACGATCCTCCCGTATATCTTCGGAGACGGGGTGAAACTCATCGTCGATGGCGATGCCGCGGACGGGACCGTCGATAGACGCAGGCGCGACGTCGCGGATAACACCTTGGCGGCGAAGCGATGGGAAGGGGAAGTCCGTGGCGGAGAGTGCACGCTGCCCCATAGCCTCGATAAATACAGGAAAGCGCGTTCGCTGACCGTCGCGGATCAGATCAGCACCGGTGTCAGGCGTATGGCTATCGACGCGATAGTCGTTCCCGACAGCGACGACATCAAGTTTCCCCACGCGATGCAGCGCCAGCATCCGCATGATGGATTCATGGGGAACGGTGGCATAGTCGTCAACGAACACGGGACTGAAGAATCGAGAGAAGCGCGCAAAGTCTTCGTCATCGAGATGGGGAACGAGTGTTTCCAGCACCTCGTGCATGCGCAAAATTGCGTACCGCCAGGGCACAGTGAATTTCGCCTTGTAATTGGCCTGAGCCTCGCGCAGGTTCGCCTCGGCCCACTCGAAAGTGCCGGTCGTGATGCGCTCGGCGAAGTAGCAACCGGCGAACCCTTCCAGGTCCAATCCATCGAGCCCGATCTTCTTCGCATATGGTGGGTCGACCGCAGTCAGCTCCTGCCGAAACAGATCAAAGGCGCTGTCGAGAAGGTTGCCGTCCCTTTGCTCCACCAATTGCCCGATCGCCTCACGCGTGCATATAGCCAATGGCTCGTAAGGGATCGGGAAGTAGAAGTCGGCCTCGGGCAGCAGGCCTTTGCGGGAGATCATGGTTATGCGGAAATCGTCCGTCCCCGGCCACGGTCGATAAGTCAGTTCCTCTTCATCGCCTCCGACGAAATCGCCATGGGTAACGGCCAGAGCGACGGCCGCGTCGATCGCGCTGAGCGATGATCCACGGATGCACACCGGAACTGACGGGATCTCCGCAAGCGCCGATGCCGGCCAGGGGCTTAGGAAATAGCCAGGGCGGACCTCCGGCTCGGCGGGCCACTGGTGGCCCGTGGCGAGGACGACATGATCGAAGCTCTGCTCGAAAGGGGCGCCGCGTTTGGGGTGGACGACAAGCCTCATGCCGTGCTCTTCATTCACTGCATCGACGACACGGCATCCCGTGCAAATCGCCACTTCTATGCCCCTCGCCTTGGCGCGACCGATGATCGCCTGCAACTGGTCGAAGAAATATTCCCCGAGGACGAGGCGTGGGTAGAAGGTTCGGTCGTCGATCTCCCGATGTTCGATGCCGAACCGGGCAAGTCGTTCTGACGGTTGGCCTTCAAGCCACTGGACGAGGCTCTGTGCTAGCGGTGGTATTTCCACGCTGGCGATGTTTGATAGCATCGCCGGATCGTTCCATCCGGGACGGTAGGGCGTGCCGCGTCCAGCGCTGGGCTGAGCCTCGAAGACTGTAAGGCTAAATGGGCGCCCTGCACGATCAACCAGCGCATTGAGCGTGTAAATGGTTGTCGGGCCTGCGCCGACGAAGGCTATGGTCGGGATCATTCCTGCACAATTCATCATGCCCCGGTTTGGTCCCAGACGCGCCGTGCAAATCGTTCTGATCCAAGTCAAGGTCAGAGATTGTTCTGCGACTTTTCCGGATGTCCCTCGTTGAGTGCCTGTCGGCAACCCATGGCGACACCCCATCCAAAAGACAGGAGTGATCATGTCCGAGACCAGCCACGATATCTCGACCCTTAACGGCCTCATCTCAACCACGCTCGACAGCGTGAAGGGATATTCGGAAGCCGCCCAAGAGAGCGAGACGGGCCGTTACAACGCGCTGTTCACGTCCCGAGCAAGCGAGCGCCAGCAGGTCGCCACGCGATTGCAGCAGCAGGTTGCGACCCTTGGCGGAAAGCCGGAGGATGACGGCACTATCGCAGCCAGCGCCCATCGCCTCTTCATCAATCTCAAGGCCGCTGTCACGGGCCATGATGATAAGGCGATCATCAATGAGGTCGAGGCTGGCGAGGATCACATCAAGGCGAAGTTCGAAGATGCGCTGCAGGATCGCGAGCTGTCCCCGGCTGTGCGCGCAATGATTGAATCCGCATATGTCTCCATCAAGGAGGGGCATGACGAGATGCGCGATCTGAAGCATTCGCTGCGCGACTAAATCCGCTGGCGGGGGAGACCCCGCCAGCCCTGATAGGACTGAGTGAGCGAGGGCTCTGGCTTCACCGCTACAATTGATAGCAAGGAATTTCATATCTCCCGCAAGGTGCGCACAATCAAGCCTAACCTTGCGAACCCCTCCCCTCTCCTCCTACCGCTGAACCATTAACACAAGGGCACCGGCTAGTGGCCGAGGCATGAGACAGGCGGCGGTTTGCATCGCATGGATGTCCAATCGCATCGGCAGCTATAACCTCAGGGGAAAACGGAAACGGGCATGAACACAAATGCTGTCGCTTGAAGCGAACAATCATTGATGCTTTTCGCGCCAACGCGGCGGAATTCCAAACCCACTTGAGTCTGTGGCCCAAGGCGGGCGTAATAGGCAGCATCCGGTTGCCTGAGGGCAGAAACCGACATGCTAGAGGTCGGGGCATAAGCATGGGATGTAATTATAGAGCTTGCGCCGGTGCCAAAGCTGAACGTGGCGACAGCCGCTATCGTGCGATTAGTCGCCCGGCAATCAACCGCTGCGCAAATCGCCGAAGCCAAGTTGACGCTTAAAACCGTTGACCTTCCCTTTCAATGTGTGATGGCTGTTGAGCCATCCCAAAGGAATTGCATGGCGAGCGATCCTCTGCGACGGCATGAGGATCGCCCTTAATCAGTCAACCCAACCGCCGATCGAAACGGTCTGGCAAATCCATCGCGCAAGCCGGTTTCGCCACTAGATCGCCAAATGACTTTTAAGGTCAGGCAACCAAGAATGGCCTAGAGGCTATTATGTCCGAATGGCTTCAAAGGCTTGTATGGAGATTGTCCGCAAGCCTTATCCGTCTGATGTATCCGATGAAGAATGGTCGCTGATCGCGCCATATCTGACGCTCAAGCGCGAGGATGCGGGGCAGCGTGAGCCTAGCTTGCGCGAGGTGTTCAATGGCCTTCGCCATATCGCGAAGACGGGGGGGCCATGGCGCTGGATGCCGAATGACCTGCCGCCCTGGGCTGCGGTGTACCAGCAGACGCAACGCTGGCTGCAGGGCGCACCGTCGAACCCAGCGCCGTCATTATCGACAGCTGGACACTGCGTTTCACGCCCGAGAGCGTTGAACGTGCGGGCTATGACAACAAGCGCAAAAAGGGATCCAAACTGCACATTGCGGTCGATACGCTGGACCTGCTCGCGCTGCATGTGACGCCGGCCAGTGCCGAGGATGGCGGTGAGGTCGAGCGGCTCGCGCGGACCATGCACGCTGTGACCGGTGACAATGTCGACATCGCCTATGTCGATCAGGGCTATACCGGCGCGCGAGCCGCTAATGCCCCAGCTGCCCATGGCACCACGCTGGAAGTCATCAAGCTCCCGGAGGCAAAGCGGGGCTTCGTCCTCCTGCCGCACCGCTGGGTCGTCGAGCGATCATTCGCATGCAACGCGATTGCGCCGTCTCGTCAAAGACTATGAACGATATGCCGAAACACTCGCGGGGCTCCATGTCGTCGCCTTCGCCTGCATCATAATGAAGCAAGCTGTCGCCATCGCCGCTGGATCATAACAGCCTCTAGACCGAGGAACGAGCATTGATCTTAAAGGTTGGTGCAACATGAAAACGACGACGATGCTCATGACCACCGCAGTATTCACCTGCACGATTGCCGCTTGCCATGGCCCAAAGGAAAAGGCGGGCGCCGCAAGGGACGAAGCCGCGGCCAATGCTTCTGGCGTCCCCTATGAAGGGGATGGTCCTGCCGAGCGTGCTGGTCGCGCGGCAGATCGTGTAGATCGGGCCGCCGCGAAGGCCCGCGAATCCCGCGCTGATGCACTGGAAGATCAGGGACGCGCCATCGAAGCGCAGGCGGATGCGGAAGCTGACACGCTGGAACAGCAGGCAAAATCCATTCGCGAGGCAGCCAAAGTGAAGGCCAGAGAGCTGAATCGAAAGGCAGAAAACCTAGAATCGCCCTCCTGATCAGCCTATTTTCGCTAGGCGATCGCGCATTCAATGTTTCGATTTGCCGGGCTACTGAAGCCAGACGGACCGTCATTTGTCGCTTCATTGTCTAAGATCAGCAAACTTTACGAGCAAACCAGCGTCATCATCACGACCACTTGGCGTTCGGGGAATGGCCGACCGTCTTCGGCGATCCCAATATGACCACCGCTCTTCTCGATCGTGTCACCCATCATTGCGACATCATCGAGACCGGCAATGACAACTGGCGCTTCAAGAACCGAAACTGATCCCCGCCGCAGGCCGGGATTAAGATGCCTTGCGCTGCGCGCGCCTCTGGTTGGGCTCCGCCCTCCTTACGCCGCACACAGCGCAAGGCGCGTTCCTCGACCGTCGCACCATCCTTAAAGGGGGGGCCGTTTGCACGCCGATTGACACCGATGCACTTCGCACCCAGATCCGATCTCAGGATCGAACCCCTCCAGCTGGTGTTCCAAGTCCGCTGCGGTGCTTGCCGATTTGCGCTTATTAGCAGCCGGCGCTTTCACGCCGCGAGGGGGCTTTTGCCGTCGCATGGGTTCCTGATTACCAATCTAAGGCGGCATGAGTTCCATGCCCCGCTACACCGAACCAACCCCTGCGAACGAAGTTTCAAAGCAGAGGCCTGCGTTAACATTCGTCATAGCGATTGTTTAAAAGAACAGGATCGTACTCGGCTTTCCGCAGTTTAGCTGACAGTCCCATCCTTCGGAAGAGCCGTTCCCCGAGCATGTTTTTAGAGCGCTTTCTTGTAAATCGCCGCGGCGTTGAACTCACCTTGGCGGAGAGATCGTTGCTGGAAGGCGCGATAAGTGAGATCCGGTCCATTTCTTCTCGTCAGACGATTATCGAAGCTGGGGAAAATGTGTCAGTCAGTACCTTTCTGCTGGAAGGGATTATCTCACGGTATATTGACGATAAGAAAGGGCTGCGCCAACTCGTAGCCATACATGTGCCAGGCGAGTTTGTAGATCTTCATGCTTATCCGATGCGCGAACTGGACCATTCAATCGGAACACTTACGGCCGCTACGATAGCCATCGTTCCACATGGTGCGCTCCAGGGCATATTGGATCCCCGACCCGAACTTGCACGGAAGCTTTGGTTTTCGACTTTAATCGACGCAGCTTTGCATCGGGCCTGGCTTTTCCGCGTTGGTCGTCTCGACGCTGTTGGCAGGATCGCGCATTTCCTGTGCGAAACCAACACCCGTCTGGAAGCAGTCAAGCTGTCCGATGGCCACCGTTTTGCGCTTGGTCTGACCCAAAGCGATATAGCCGAAATCTGCGGTCTGACGACCGTTCACACCAATAGAGCGTTCCGTCAGCTTCGCGAAGCAGGCCTCTGCAACATGCACGCTTCATTGGTCGAGATTAGCGACCGCGAAGCGCTGGCGCGTCGCGGGGATTTTGATCCTCATTATTTGTATTTGGGCCAGAGCCCATCAACCCAATAACCTCGAACGGAGATCGCCCATGCATGACAACCCAGCTGTCGAACCATTTGCCGATGCGGGCGTCGCTACAGTTGAAGACGGCTATATCGTCTTGGACGGACCCGATGGTATAGCGATTACATTGACTGCAGAAGCCGCTGTAGCGACAGGACGTAGCCTTCTCGAAGCAGGCGAAAGTGCTTTGAAACGGGGGCGCGATCAAAGCGGCGAGATATAGTTGAAGCTCTTCTTCTGAAATGCAAATCTAGTAGGATAGCAGGCCTGTCATTACCCGCCCGGCAAGGTGCACTGAAGTTCCATAATAATCTGGCGTAATGGCTACTGAAGAAGCTATGCTATATGATTTTTATCAATCAGATTCATTCGTTCCGACCCAGTCGGCATGGGACAGTTTGGCCGCTAGCAACGTTGAGCAATAGACTGATGGCACTCCTTGCACATCGTGTCAGGGAGACAAAATGCGCATAGCAATCATCGCTCACCTGAAATATCCCATATCCGAGCCGTTTGCGGGCGGGCTCGAAATGCACACCCACATGCTGGCGCGATCCCTTCGCAAACGTGGGCATGATGTCACGCTTTTTGCATCTACCCGCTCCGACCCAGCGCTTGGCGTCGAGCCGATCTGCGATGAAACATCACTCCTCGAAACAGGTACTGCGGAGGCAAATGACGTTGCTTTCTTCCGCGAACACCATGCCTATCTGCGGCTGATGACTGAGCTGCGCTCGCGCTCGTTCGACGTCATCCATAATAATTCTTTGCATTATCTCCCGGTCAGTATGGCCGAGACGTTGACCACGCCTGTCGTGACCACGCTTCATACGCCACCTTTTTGCTGGCTGGAAAGTGGTGTGAGGCTTAATCGCGGTCCCATGACCTATGTGGCCGTTTCCGAAGCCACGGCTGCGATGTGGAGCCATATCGCGCATACCGATCAGGTCATCCCCAACGGCATCGACCTCACGCATTTTCCGTATCAGCCTGTTGCCAGCATAGAACCTTATCTGGTCTGGTATGGCCGGATCGTGCCTGAAAAGGGGCTGGATTTCGCTATCGATGCGGCCCGATTGGCCGGACTGCCTCTGCAGATCGCAGGGCCGATCTCCAACCAGAGCTATTTCAATGAAGCTATCGCGCCTCGCCTCGGGGGCGATGTACGGCATGTCGGGCATCTTTCCCACCGTGAGCTTTCCCGGCTAGTTGGGGGCGCGATCGCTGCCCTTTGTACGCCGCGCTGGGAAGAGCCCTATGGTTTGGTGGTGGCTGAAGCGCTAGCCTGCGGTACGCCGGTTGCCGCTTTCCGGCGTGGCGGTGTCCCTGCCCTCCTAAACCCTGATTGTGGTGTTATTGCTGAACCGGATGATGTTGCTTCTCTCGCATCGGCAGCGCTTGCAGCATCGGTGCTGGACCGCGGCGCGTGCAGGACACATGCCGAGCGCTACTGCGATGCGCAGCGCATGGTCGATGAATATGAGGCACTGTATCGACAGCTTGCAATATTGCCGGTGGCAATCGCCAACGAACCGGACGTCGCCCTCCCGCGTGTTGCTAATGTCGCATGACACCCAAGGCCTGTGTTTGCGTACCAGCGCGCAACGAGGCCGAGCATATCGGTCGCCTGATCGAAGCTCTGGCTCAGCAGACAACCCCAACACCGTTTGCAGTCGCAATCTGCGTTAATAACAGCAGTGACGCAACGCGCGTTGCCGCCGTCGATGCCACTGTGCGCTTCCGCGCTTCCTTCATGCTCGAAATCATCCAGCGAGTTTTTAAACCCGACCTTGCACATGTGGGATCGGCTCGCCGTGCCGCGATGGATCTTGGCGCTGAAATAGTCGGCCCTGACGGTTTGTTGATTTCAACAGACGCGGATTGCCGGCCTCCGGCAGATTGGATCGATGCCAACCTCGCGCATTTCACACCGGATCGGATCGTCGGTGGGCGGATCGAACTGGACGAGCTGGAGGCTGCAAAAGCACCGGCAATCTTCGCACTTCGCGGCCGCTTCGATGCCTATTGGCAGGCCGTGCGCGCGATTGAGGATGCGATCGATCCGGTCGAATGGGATATGCCGCCCCGGCACGGCGATCATACGGGCGCAAGCCTCGCATTATCATCGGATCTATACCTTCGTGCAGGCGGTGTTCCGCTCCTTCCCACCGGCGAAGATCGTGCTCTGGTGGACGCGGCTATCGAGGTAGGTGGAAAGCTCATTCACCCCAATGCAGTATGGACCCGCGCATCATCCCGAACCGTGGGCCGCGCCGATGGCGGCATGGCGGCCGACATACAGCGATGGATCGACTGCGCAGCGAGTGGGGAAATACCTTCCGTCCCTGCTCTCTTGCATTGGGAGGAGCGCGCACGATGGCGGCTTCAGGCCAAGCATAACATGAGCGCAGAGGCCTATGTGAAGGCCGAACGCGCCTTGCCGCCCATGCCTTGCGACATGCCGCTTCCAGAGCCGGTAGTGCCCCTGTGAGCCGCCCGACCGGCTATTATGTCCACCATCACGGCGACGGACATCGTCAGCGTGCGATCGCGATCGGTCAGTCGCTGGGCGGCACCACCCTGTTAGGGACCGGGTTGACGGGCAAGACCGGAAATCTTCCATTCCTCGATCTGCCCGATGACCGAATTGATGATGGATTTGCCGGGATTGACCATGCCGATCGGCCATCATCGCTCCATTATGCACCGTTCGATCAGGAAGGCATCCGGCAGCGCAGCGCTATGATGGCGATGTGGATAGCACAGTCGCGGCCACGTCTGATGGTGGTCGATGTATCGGTCGAAGTGGCCATGTTGGCCCGCCTTGCATCGGTGCCCACAGTCTATGTCCGCTTGAGTGGCACTCGGCTCGATGCAGCGCATCTCGATGCCTTTCGCGGCGCAACTGCCCTTCTTGCTCCTTTCCACGAAGCGCTGGACGATGACGACATCCCGGCATGGGTCCGAAAAAAGACCTTTTACGCTCCGGGCATCATTCCGCCAGCATCCATAAGCCAGAATGCTCGCGACGGGGCCGTACTGATCGTCCTGGGGCGGGGAGGTGGCATATCCGACGGTGAAAGGTGGGCGGAAATTGCCCGCGCTACTCCTGAACGGCAGTTTCGCATCATCGGCTCTTGTACCGTGCCCACCTTGCTGCCGGATAATCTTGAACTGGGAGGATGGGTTGACGATGCTGATGCTCAGATCGCGGCTGCAGCGGTGGTCATCGGTGCGGCCGGAGATGGCGTTGTTAGCGCCGTACTGGCGGCGCGCCGTCCGTTCATCTGTCTGCCCGAGCCACGACCGTTCGACGAGCAGGTGTCAAAGGCGAGACGGCTTGACGCAGTTGGCGGCGCTATCGTGCGCTTTGATTGGCCCCCAGCAAGTGATTGGGCGGGTCTGATTGATCTGGCGATCGATCAGGTCAAGCACTGGCCTGCTTGCTTAAAGAACGCAGGCGGGGCGGAAGCCGCCGCCCGCTGGTTGAACGATCTCATCGCCGCACCACGGGCAGACAGGAGCCGTACCGCATGAAGCGCGATACTGAGGAACAGCCTGCCGGCATGATCGATGTAATCGACAGACTCGCCATGCTTGGGACGCGCTATGATGCCGCACCCAATTTTCCGGCCGAAAGCATGTCGGCCCTGATCGAAAGTGGACATCATCGCTGGTTTGCGCCGCAGGCGTCTGGAGGCGAAGCCTTCCAGAATGATAGCGATCGCTGCCGCGCAATGGCGCAGGCACTGCGCCAAGTTGGTCGCGGCGATCTTAGCATTGGTCGGCTGTATGAGGGCCATGTCAACGCAATGTCGCTGTTCGACTGGTACGGCTCGCCCGATCAGCATCGCTGGCTGGCAAATGCCCTCGATTGTGGAGCGTGGTTCGGCGTCTGGGCGACCGAACCCTCTCCCGGCGTCCGATTGACACCAGAATCTACCCCTTTACTTATCGGAGAAAAGATCTTTGCCAGCGGCGCAGGGGGGCTCGATTTCGCGCTCGTAACTGCCGCCAGCGACGGCGAGGCGCGGCGGCTCGCGATCGTCCCTGCAAATGAGAAATCGCGTACCGATCTTTCCGGATGGCGAGTGCGCGGTATGCGCGCAAGCGTGAGTGGGCGCTATTCCCTGGAAGGCATGGCAGTCGAACCACTCATGCTGCTGGGCGCGCCGGGTGACTATGACCGCGATCCCCGTTTCACGGCCGGCGCCTGGCGCTTCTGTGCAGCTCAGCTTGGTGGAATCGAGGCGCTTGTCTCAGAAATCCGCCGTTCCATGCGCGACGCCGCGCGCGAGGATCCGATGCAGCGCGGCCGGTTTGCGGATGCAGTGGTCGCGGTACGAACCGCTGGCTTCTGGGTAGCCGAGGCCGCGCGGCGTTTCGCATCGGGCCATGATGACGCGGTAGCTATCGCCCGGCTGACGCGCGGTATCGTCGAAAATGCCGGGTTCATCGTAATGGAAGCCGCAGCCCGGATTTTGGGGACGCAAAGCACCTTTGACGGACAGCGTGCCGACAAGATCATCCGCGACCTGTCCCTCTATCTGCGGCAGGCCGGCCCGGATCATGCCCGCGATGAAGCCGCCAAGGCGCTGCTCGACCATGACATCTGGAATGATGGCGACCGCCTGTGGTGAACGCTGAACCCATGACGCGCAGCCGCTGGTCGCAGGCGCGCTGGCTTGTACTGGCACCCCATCCTGACGACGAGACGCTGGGCGCCGGCGCGCTGATTGCACATAGCGCTGTCAGCGATCGATTGGGCGGTATCGTCTTCCTGACCGATGGAACGGGATCACATTCTGAAGGTACGCCACGCATTGCGATGACCCGGCGCAGGGAAGCCAGTCACGCCCTTGGGAGGATCAAAGCCGCCGCGATCCCGAAGATATGGATGGGGTGGCGCGATGCTCACCCCTACCCTACCGATAGCAAAGCCTTTGCACGTGACGCTGATCGCCTTGCTGCTTTCATTCGCTGGCGCCGGATCGATGCGATCGCTGTATCCGATCATAGCGAGGCGCATTGCGATCATGTCGCGGCCTATCGGCTTGCCGAGGCCGCTTCGTGCAGGGCAAAGCGCCCAGTGTCGCTGTTCGCCTATCATGTTTGGAGTGAGCCGCCCCGGCTTGCGCGGCGGATCGCCACGCCTGCCATGCCTGTCGGGCGGCGCCGGTACGCTCTTCTGGCCCATCGTAGCCAGATGTCGCCGGTTCTGGGCAAGGGTTTCCGGCTTCCGCGCGAAAAGCTGCGCATGCCGGCACGGGACATACTGACATTGAGGAAGGACCGCCGATGACCGGCACGAGCCTGACAGCCAAATATTTCGACGACATATTTGGCTCAGACGACGATCCATGGAATCTGGCGTCGAGCGATTACGAGGCGGCCAAATTCGCGTACACCCATGATGTGCTGGCAGATCGCCGCTATGCCCATGCCCTAGAGATTGGGTGCGCGCACGGGGTGCTGACTAGCCACTTGGCGCCCATGTGCGATAGCCTGCTGGCGATCGACATCAGTACCAAGGCGCTTACGAAAGCGCGAGAGCGGGTAGGCGATTGTCCCGGCGTGACGCTCGCCCAGATGGCGTTTCCGCAGGAGACGCCGGCTGCTGATGCCTTTGACCTCGTAGTTTTGTCGGAAGTCGCCTATTATTGGGGCCTTGTGGACCTGGATCGTGCAGCCTTATGGCTACGCGATCATGTCGCTGCTGGGGGCCGCGTGATCCTCGTCCATTATACCGGCGAGACTGATTATCCGCACAGCGGAGATGACGCGGTCGACGCCCTATGGACTGAGCTAGGCTCGGATTTCGAGGTGGAACTGGCCGAGCGAAAGGCCAAATACCGGCTCGACCTCTGGAAACGTCGCTGATGGGCGTTTCCGTTCTCACGATCGTCCGCAACCGAAGCGCGCATCTGGCAGAGCTGGTAGAGGGTTTGCGGCGCAGTGACCATCAACCTGAAGAACTGATCATCGTCGATATGAGCAATGATCCGGTTGCGCTCCCATCCGCACAGTTTCAAGTCCATATCGATCGGTTCGAGACCGACGGTCTGCCACTGGCAGCAGCCCGTAATCGCGCTGCCTCGCTTGCCAGCCATGACAAACTCGTGTTTCTGGATGTCGATTGCATCCCCATGCGACATTGCATCGGTCTTTTGGCCGATACGCTCAGCGAACATGATGCCCTTCTCTGCGCAGACATTCGTTATCTTGGCCCAGATGATGCGCGTGGTTCCTGGAACGAGACAGACTTGTTGGGGCGTGGCCGGGCGCATCCGGTCCGCTCATTTCCGCAAACGGGCGTGCGAGAAGAAGCCAATGCCGGGCTATTTTGGTCGCTGGCCTTCGCCCTGCGCCGATCGACCTTTGAGATGCTGGGCGGTTTCGACGAAGGGTTTACCGGCTATGGCGCCGAGGACACGGATTTCGGCTTTAGGGCCGCTCAGAGCGGCCTGAAGCTATTATTTGTAGGAGAAGCTATCGCCTGTCATCAATATCACGATAACTACGACCCACCGGTCCAGCATGTAGCCGATATCGTCCGTAATGCGCGCGAGTTTCGTGCGCGTTGGGACAGTTGGCCGATGGAAGGGTGGCTTCAGGCCTTTGCCCGTATCGGTTTAGTGAGCTGGACCGCCGACAGACTGGAGTTGCTGCGTTTGCCGACAGATGCCGAGATGGCTGCGTCACGCATCGAACCGCTTTAATGCGGTACGAAAGACGAGCCGGCGTTCGACATTGATATGCTGACCCAGGAGCCAGTCTATGATCAAAAGCTAGGGTCAGGACCAATGATTAGAGCCAGAAGATGACGGTGGCGGCGAGGGCGATGGCCGAGAAGAAAGCATTGGGGCACCGGTCGTAGCGTGTCGCGACCCGTCGCCAGTCCTTGAGACGGCCGAACATGATCTCGATGCGGTTGCGCCGTTTGTAGCGGCGCTTGTCGTGTTTGACAGCCTTGTTGCGGGATTTGCGACCCGGGATGCAGGGGGTGATGCCCTTT
>NZ_JBMDWL010000059.1:0-68469 GCF_048594625.1 Sphingobium sp. | reverse complement strand
TATGGCGAATGGGATTGGCGATCGAGCATGAGATTGTTACCGCGTGCTAATAGGTCGCATTAGCAATATCACCAGACGGGGGCTATTGGCTCTGCTTGGTGGCTATGCTGTTGCTGCCATATGGGCTGCCGCGCTCGCGCGGTGGTTACCCGGCGCGCGGATCGACGCCACGATGTCGGCGACCATGATGTCTTTTCTCATCTATACCGGCGTTGCGATCTGGGCCTTTGCTGCACGGCGATTTGGCAGAGCCTGCCTGACCCTGCTCGTCATCGGCGTTGCAGGCCTCCTGCTGGCGATGGTGCCGCGATGAGCCATGTTCGGCAGACGCAGTCCATCCTCCACAGCTGGTCCGGCCTGTTGCTGGGTTGGGTGTTGTTCGGCGTATTTCTGGCCGGAACGGTCAGCTTCTGGCGGGATGAAATCAGTCGCTGGGCCAGACCGGAATTATCGGCAGCGATGGATCGTCCAGCCGTTCTGCACGGCGCGATGAATTTTCTGACGACCAGGGCGCCCGTCGCAAAAAGCTGGACCATCGAATTGCCGACCGCACGCGGTGCGGGAACGCGCGTGGAATGGCAGCTGCAACCCAAAAAAGGGGAAAAACCAAAACGGCGACGCGCCGCCCCGGCCAGCCAGTGGCTGGACGGCAATGGCCGCGTAGCAACGGTGCGCGACACCGAAGGGGGCGACTTCTTCTATCGCCTGCATTTCGATCTTCATTATGTGCCGGTCATCTGGGGGCGCTGGTTCGTTGGCCTGTGCGCCATGATGATGCTGGTCGCGATCGTCAGCGGCATTATCACCCATAAGAAGATTTTCCGCGATTTCTTCACCTTCCGGCCGGGGCGCAGACAGCGCAACTGGCTGGACGGGCATAATGCCACGGCGGTTCTGGCGCTGCCTTTCCACCTGATGATTACCTATACCGGGCTGATCACCCTGATGAGCCTGTACATGCCATGGGCCGCCATCGCCAACTATGGGGGCCTTACCCCCATGTATCGCGATCTGTTCCCGCGCACCGAAGTGCCATCGCGGATCGGCACGCAACAGCCCTTGCCCCATCTTGACCCGATGGTGAAGCAGGCGGAAAATCTGTGGAGCAGGGGGCATCTGGCCGCGATCCGCATCACCGAACCGGGGGATACCGCGCAACGCATTGAAATGACGCGGCGTCTGTCCGATCGCATCGTCGATGGCGGGCAGGTCATCATTTTCGACGGGAAAGGCGCGCTGGTTTCAGGGCCGCGGGGGCAAAGCGCGGCGCTTGATACGCGCGGGGCGATGATCGGCCTGCATGCCGGGCGCTTTGCGGATATTGTCATGCGCTGGCTTTATTTTCTGTGCAGCGCGGCCGGGACGATCATGGTCGGCAGCGGCCTTGTGCTCTGGACGACCAAAAGGCGCGAAAAGCTGCGCGAAGGCGTAAAACTCCATCGGGGCGTCCATGTCGTCGAACGGCTGAACATCGCCTTCATCGCGGGCATGCCACTTGCCATGACGGGTTTCCTGTGGGCCAACCGGCTGCTGCCCGTCGCCCTGAAAGGACGGGCCGATGCGGAAATCGCCGCCATGTTCTGGCTCTGGGGCGCAGCGATCCTGATTGCCCTTGCCTGCAAACCGCGCGTCGGATGGACGGCGCTGTTTGCCCTGACCGGCCTGTCGCTCCTGACGCTGCCCATCGGCGACATGATGCTGACGGACACTGGCCTGGTCGCCAGCATGGCGCGGGCGGACTGGCCGATGGTCGGCATGGAAACCGGCTTCCTGATCCTTGGCGCCATCTTCCTCTGGCTCGCTGGCCATGCGTCGGGACGACGGCGACGGGCCGACACGAAGGCAATCCGTCCCAACGGCCGGAACGCCATGATGGCAACGACATGATGATCCTGTTGTCCTTCATTCTTGCCCTGACGGGCCTCGCAGCCATGGGCCTGTCGCAGGCTCAGCACCATCAATGGGCGCTCGGACGCAAGCTGGATGACGGCCGGGCGTTCCTGATCCGCTGGGTTGGTTTCAGCTGCATCGCGTTCAGCCTGATTCCCGCCATTGCCGCCTGGGGACCAGCGTTCGGACTCGTCGGCTGGTTCGGCATCATCAGCGCCGCCGCCTTCGCGCTGCTCCTCCTGCGCACCTATCTGCCGCCGCCGACGCGGCCCTGATCGACCATATCCAATAGGGGGAAATTCATGTCCAATCGAAACCATCTGACCGCTCTGCTGGTCGGCAGCGCCCTGACGGCGCTGGCCACGCCCGCCGCCCTTGCCCAAAGTCAGGCGGACGCGGTAGACGCGCGAGAAAAGGCGAAGGAAACGCGCATCGACGAAATTCTGGTCGTCGGACGCAGCGAAGGCTATCAGACGGGCGAAACCAACACCGCGACCAAATTGCCGCTGACGCTGCGTGAAACGCCGCAATCGGTGACGGTCATCACCCGGCAGCGGATCGAGGATTTCAACCTCATCACCATTCAGGACGTGCTGGATCAGACGCCCGGCGTTTCCGTGCAATCCTATGACAGCAACCGCACCCGTTTTCAGGCGCGCGGTTTCAGCATCACCAATTTCCAGCTCGACGGCGTACCGTCCAATTTCAACGTCGGCGCCAGCGGTAACAGCGTGATGCCCGACACGTCGATCTTCGAACGCATTGAAATCGTGCGCGGCGCGGCGGGCCTTGTCACCGGCACCGGCGATCCGTCCGCCACCATCAATCTGGTTCGCAAGCGCCCGACCCGTGACCTGCATGCCAATGTAAACCTGACCTATGGTTCGTGGGATTATGTTCGTGCGGAAGCCGACGTCGGCGGTCCGGTTATCGCCAGCGGCAAAATTCGCGCCCGCGCAGTCGCCGCCTACAGCTATCGCGACAGCTATATCGATTTTCAGAAGGACCGTTCGCCCAGCCTGTACGGCGTGGTCGAAGCGGACATCAGCGAAACGACACGCCTGCGCGCCGGTTTCGACTATCTGCGCACCGACAGCCAAGGCGGTTCGTGGAGCGCCGTGCCACTCTTCTTCAGCGATGGCAGCCGCACCGATCTGCCACGCTCCTACAGCGCGGCTGCGAAATGGAACCGGTGGGAACGCGACAACAAGAACGCCTTCGTCACGCTGGAGCAGGAAATCGGCCGCTGGGTTGCGCGGGCCGCCTATAATCACCGCTGGACCGATACGGAAAGCCTGCTCTTTGCCGGGTCGAACAGCACCTTCTTCCCCAATCGGCAGACCGGACTGGGCCTGAACGTCGTCAATACATATGGCATTTCGCATACCGAGGAAGATTCGATCGACGGCTATGCCACCGGCCCGGTCCGGCTGTTCGGCCGCGACCATGAAGTGGTTCTTGGCGTCAACCATTATGACCGCGAACTGGAAAATGTCGCGACGACGCTGACGCCGGCCTATGGCCTGCCTACCGTCCGGATTGGGACCACGACTTACACGCTGTTTCCCAGTATTTTCACCTGGGACGGTGATGTGCCACGCCCGACGACTGCCGATCGGGGTTTCAATTCCAGTGTCGATAATATGAAACAGACCAGCGTCTACGGCGCGGTGCGGCTCAACCCCACCGATGGGCTGAAAATCATATTGGGCGGCCGCTATACCGACGCCAGCACCACGACCGACACCTACAACACCAGCACCAATCCCGGCGCGCTGACCCGCACGGTGAAGGTGGGGGACAAGAAATTTTCACCCTATGCCGGTGTCGTGCTGGACCTGACGTCCCAGATTTCCGCTTTTGCCAGCTATGCGCAGGTCTTCACTGTCCAGACGCAGCGCGACGTCAATAACGAACAGATCGCGCCGCTGACCGGCAATAATTACGAGTTCGGTTTCAAGGGCGAATTTTTCGAAAAGCGTCTTTATGCAGCGCTCAGCGGTTTCCACATGAAGCAGGACAATGTCGCACAGCTGCTGTCGGGTGCGCCGCCGCTGCCCGATGGTTCGACGCCCTATCAGGCGGTAAGCGGGGTCAAGACCTGGGGCGCGGAACTGGAAATCGCGGGGTCGATCACGCCTGACTGGCGGATCGCGGGCGGCTACACCTATGTGCACAGCGAAAATGCCGATGGCAGCCGCTTTTCGCCCGACACGCCGCATCATCTGGCAAAGCTGAACACCACCTACCGCGTCGGTCCGGTGACGGTGGGCGGGGGCGCGACCTGGCAAAGCCAGATCTATCGCGCGATGCCGATACCGACCGGCGCGTTCCTGGCCAATGGTCAGCCCGTGACCGCAACTGGCAATGTGTATCAGAAAAGCTATGTCCTGCTGGACCTGCTCGCCCGGTACGACCTGTCGCCCAATGTCAGCATCGGGGTGAACGCCACCAATGTGCTGGACAAGACCTATTACCGCAATGTCGGCTTTTTCAATTCCGGCTGGTACGGCACGCCGCGTCGCGTGCTGGGCAATCTGCGCTGGAAATATTAAGCGCCAGAATATGTTGCGCCCATGGTCGGAGCCGTCCGGCCATGGGTTCGACACGCAAAATCCGCAATCATGAAACAGCGAAGGTGACAATCATGAGCAATGGGTGTTGGCGGCCGGATCGGGGTTAGTGATTTAACATAATCTTTGTTATCGATCATACTCGCTGTAAGCGCCGGATAGAAATGATGCCCTCAGGCGGCCTGAAACCGCCACCCGCGCCCGGCCTGCCCAATGCATGGCCATGCGCGGCGTCAAACCACCGGCGCAAGGGGCGGCCTGGACCGGGGACCGGTCATTCTGGCGGGTTTCGGCGGGGTGGAGCGGGCTGTATGTCGGTGTTGACGCAATATTGTCTGTCCGGGCAGGCCCCCTTAAAGGGGGCCTGCCCGGACGGGATTTTACTTCTTCATCATCTCCACGGTCTGCGCCGTCGTCCATAATCCGTTGGCCATGTAGCGGAAATTGATGAGCGCGGAGAGATTGCCATCGCCTTCGGGCAGTTTCGGCGCGGCGATGGCGTCGCGAACGACGGCGACTTCGAACCCCTGTTCCAGAAATTCGCGGACATGCGATTCCACGCACATGTTGGACAGCATGCCCACGACGATGATCTGGTCTACCCGCTGCTTGCGCAACTGGAACGGCAGGTCGTTGACCTGCGGCCCGTACAGCTTGTGCGGGGATGCGATGACCGTTTTGCCATCGAAGATATAGGGTTTGAATTCCGGCAGGAAATCCGCCCCCGATCCTTCGAACCCATCCAGGGTATAGGGGCCCTTGCGATCGAAGATGCCGACATCATGCTGGAAAATCTCCAGCGGTCCCTGCACCTTCCATTCATGGTCCCATTTATAATAATGGTGCGGGGAAATCGCGACCACCATGCCCGCCGCCTTCGCCGCCGTGAACAGTTGATGCAGATGCGGGATCAGCTGCTGTTCGCGCACCGCTTCGCCCACCACCGGCCATGCCTTGCCCTTGGGGTCCATGAAGTCGTTCTGCGGATCGATCACGACCAGCGCAGCCCTTTTGGGATCGAGGACCATGTTCCCCTTTTGCAGCGCAGGATTGGCCGGATCGGCATAGACCGATCCGGCAGATGGCGCAGGCCCCGCATCGGCAGGCCCCGCCGCCATCAGCGCCATCGCGCAGGTCAGCGGCGCGAACGCCCTGCTCCATATGGATAAAGTCCGGTTCGTGAACATCGCCATCTCCCGCTTTTGAAACACATCTCGCCCCATGAGTATGAAGCGAGATCGTTTCGGCTGCGATCAGACATGTTGGCAGGATCGGGTATACTTTGTGATAGGCCCCGCGATGGCGGCGCCGATTTTGCGCAAAAGCCTGCGCCGTCAGGAGCGGCGCAGGCTGATCTGCGGTGCTGAAGGGATCAGTTCTGACGGGGAGGCAGGAAATCCTCGGCATCTTCGGCCCGCGGCCATGCGGTGACCGTTTCACCGGCCACCATCCAGCGCCCGTCTTCCTTGCGCATACGCAGTTCATACATGGCGGGCGGATTGGACGGGCTCATCCGGCGATAGAGGATCGCGGTCGCGTGATCGCCCTGCTGTTCGACATGCAATATCTTGTGCTCGGTGGAAAGCGGCGGATTATTCGCAGCGCCGCGCGCATGAAATTCCGCCATCATGTCCGCGCGCGGAACGCGGGCGACTGTGCCGTCTCCGCTGACGAACAGAATGGATTGATCGCCGGTATACAGGCGCTCCATATCCTCCATCTGATAATGGCTGCCAAAATTCACGACGTCCTGAATGAAGGTGTCGATGGCGGGGTCATGGTTCTGGTTCATAAACGTTCTCCAGTAGATATGATGCGGTCAGATCAGCGAAATGCCACCATCGACGGGCAGGTTGGCGCCGGTGATGAAGCTCGACTGGTCGGACGCCAGGAACAGGATCGCCCGACCCAGTTCGTCCGCCTTGCCCATCCGGCCGAGCGGAATGGTCTTTGCCAGATGCGCTTCGAACCCTTCGCGCGCATCGTCCGGCACGCCCAGCTTGCCCAGGATCGGGGTATCGACGGGACCGGGGCTGACGATATTCACGCGGATCCGGCGATCCTTCATTTCCAGTGCCCAGCTACGCGCAAAGGCCTCGATCGCCGCTTTCGCACCGGCATAGACGGCATGCCCCTCCAGCACCTTTTGGCTGGCGATCGAGCTGGTCAGGATGATGCTGGCGCCGTCGCGCAGGACCGGCGCGATCTTCTGCACGCCAAAGAAGACGCCGCGCGCGTTGATGCCGAATTGCGAGTCATAATCCGAGATCGTGACGGCCTGCGTCGGTTTGATCACATTTACCCCGGCGTTGGCGACATAGATATCCGCGCCGCCGAAACGCCCCTTCACAAATTCGGCCACCCGATCATGCGTCGCGATGTCCGCAACGTCGCCGACCAGCCCGTGCGCGCGCTCGCCCAGCGCCTCGACCGCCGCGCCCACGGCATCCTGCCGACGCCCCACGATCACCACATCGGCCCCCTGCGCGATCAGCGCCTCCGCTGCTGCATAGCCGATGCCGCTATTGCCGCCGGTAACGATGGCGACCTTGTTCGAAAGCATGTTCATAATCTGGCACTCCTGTTATCGGACGCCAGATATGCGTTGCGACTTTGTCATGTTAGACGCGCAAAGGCGCATTCACTTATTCCCAAAAGGCACAAATCGATGGACCGCACGCAGGGACTGCTGGCATTTGTGAAATCGGTCGAGGCCGGTTCATTTTCGGGCGGAGCGCGGGCGCTGGGCACCACGCCGTCGGCCGTGTCGCGCAGCATCGCGCGTCTGGAACAGAGGCTGGAAACCCGTCTGTTCCAGCGTTCGACCCGCAACCTGTCGCTGACGGAGGAAGGGCAGGCCTATTTCGACCGGATCGCTCCCCTGCTGCGCGATCTGGAGGATGCGGACGAAGTGCTGGCTCCCGACGGCGCGATCCGGGGCACGCTGCGCATCACCCTGCCCAGCGTATTGGGGCTGCCGCTGATGGACGCGATCCTGATGGATTTCCTGCCCCGCCATCCCGAACTGCGCATTCAGGCCAGTATCGGCGACCGTCATGCCGATCTGATTGCGGAGGGGTTCGACCTTGCCCTGCGTGCCGGTATCCTGCCCGACAGTGCACTGACGGGCCGTCCGCTGGGCGACGCGACGATCTGTCTGGTCGCCTCGCCCGGCTACCTAAATGGCGCGGGTCGGCCGGAACGACCGGCGGACCTGATGGCGCATCGTCACATCCGTTATCTGTCGGGCCATCGCCCCTATCCCATCCATTTTGCCGACGGCACCGTCGTAACGCCGGAAGGGCATCTGGATGTCGACAATGGCATGGTCATGCTGCGTGGCGCGCTGAAGGGCGCTGGCATCGCGCAACTGCTCTACCCCGTCGTGGCCGATCATCTTGCATCCGGGGATCTGGAGGAAGTCCTGCCGCAATGCCCGCTGGCCAGCATTCCGCTGCATTTCCTGCATGCCTTCGCCCGGCGTCCCCCTGCGCGCGCCCGCGCATTCATGGATTTCGTGGCGGCCCGGCTGGAGACGCAGCGGCGTTAAGGCATGTTGAAGTCATCCCGAACAGGGGACGGTTCGCATCGTGCGGGAAGCCAAAAGACAAACCGGATGAAAGGGGCGCCTTACCCCGCCCGATCCAATATGCGTTGCGCCTGCACCAGATGGGGCCGGTCGATCATATGCCCGTTCAGCATGAGCGCCCCTGCGCCCGGACTGGCGGCAAAGGCTTCCACGATCGCGCGGGCACGGGCGATTTCGGCGGCACTGGGCATGAAGCCCTGATGGATGATGTCGATCTGACGCGGATGGATGGCCATCATACCGACGAACCCGTCCCGTTTCGCGCGCGCGACATAGGCGGCAAGCCCGTCCGCATCGTCGACATGGGGATAGACGGTTTCGATCGCCGGGGTGCGCGCCGCATGGGCGGCAAACAGGGTCAAGGACCGGACCATTTCATAGGGTGGTGTATAGCGCCCATCCTCTTCTCTGGATGTCAGCGCACCGATGGCGGCGGGCAGATCCTCCGCCCCCCAGGTCAATCCCGCCAGATGACCGGCGACCGATGCATAGCTGCCCAGCTGAAATATGGCCGCGGGCGTTTCCGTCGCGATCGGCATGATCGGAATGGACGCCCCGTCCATCATGGCAATCAACGCATCGATGCTGGCCGCGCCCTCCGCCTTGGGCAGCATGATCCCATCCGGCCTGCCCGGCAACGCCGCCGCCAGATCGGCCTGCGTCATGCCCCCGTCCAGCGGATTGACCCGCACGAAGGTCGGTACGTCCCTATCCCCGGCCAGCCATTGCGCCACGGCGTCCCGTCCCGCCTGCTTGCGATCGAACGCCACCGAATCCTCCAAGTCGAGGATGATGGCGTCCGCGCCGCTGGCCGCCGCCTTGGCAAAGCGTTCCGGCCGGTCGGCGGGCACGAACAACAGCGATCGCAGCGCCGTCATGCGGATGTCTTCAGCAACGCCATGCGCAGGCATTGACACACCACCTCATCCCGCTGGTTCAGCAGTTCGTGGGAAAAGGTGACGATCCCGGCATGGGGGCGGGACTTGGACGCCTTCAGCTCCGCCACCTGCGTCACCGCCCGCATCGTATCGCCGATCGCGACCGGCCGGGGATGCACCAGCTTGTCGTAACCCAGATTGGCGACCAGCGTGCCCAGTGTCGTATCCGTCACCGACAGGCCGATCATCAGCGCGAAGGTGAAAGTGCCGTTGACGAGGATCTGGCCGAACTCCGATGCCTTCGCCGCCTCCGCATCCAGATGCAGCGGCTGGCTATTATGGGTCATGACGGTGAACAGCAGATTGTCCGTTTCCGTCACGGTACGGCGGATGTCATGTTCGATCCGGTCGCCGACCTGCCACTGATCGAAAAATCGCCCTGCCATGAATATGGTCCCTTCTTTCAACAGGTTTATACAGGTTCAGCGCTCGTCCGCGTCGATCTTCACCAATAACGCGCCTTCGCTGACCTGACCGCCTTCCACCGCGTTCAGTGCAGCGATATGGCCGTCGAACGGCGCGATCAGGCTATGCTCCATCTTCATCGCTTCCAGTGTCAGCAGCTTCTGCCCCTTCGTCACCATGTCACCCGCCGCGACCGCGACCGCGATGATGCGACCGGGCATGGGCGACACTATCGCGCCGTCCGATGCCGCCGCACCGGTCGCGCCATCGGCACGGAATCGCGACAGACGCCATGTCTGCCCCCCTTCCCCGACCAGCGTTTCCGCGCCTGCATCCCCCATGATCGCCCCGCGCGGATCGAACGACACATCGATCGGCGCGCCGTCCAGCAGAAATGTCGCCTGCGTCCTGACCGGCCCGTTCAGACGGAACCCGGCGACCGGGCCGCCATGCGACAGCCTGCCCGCAGCCATGGCCAGCACATTGGCGGTCGGTTCGGTCGGCGGCATCAACGCATCGCCTTCGCGCGCGATCAGGCCGGTATCGACCTGTCCGGCAGCGAAATCGGGATGACGCAGCGCCCTGACCAGAAATCCCGCATTGGTCCGCAGCGGCCAGATGCTGCTGCCATCCAGCGCATCGGCCAGACGCTGGCGGGCAGTGTCGCGATCGGGACCATGGGTGATCACCTTGGCGATCATCGGATCGTAAAAGGGCGAAATCTCCGCGCCCTGCTCCACGCCAGTATCGATGCGGCAATGCGCGTCACCCGTACCCAGACTGAACCTGTCCAGCCGTCCGATGCTGGGCAAGAACCCCTTGGCCGGGTCTTCGGCATAGAGGCGCGCTTCCATCGCCCAGCCATGGATCGACAGGTCGGCCTGCCGCATCGGCAACGCTTCCCCGGCGGCTACGCGCAACTGCCATTCGACCAGATCGACGCCGGTGATCGCTTCCGTCACGGGATGTTCGACCTGAAGCCGCGTGTTCATTTCCATGAACCAGATGCGATCGGCGCGCAGCCCGTCGCTGGCGTCGGCGATGAATTCGATCGTGCCGGCGCCGACATAGTCCACCGCTTTCGCCGCCCGCACCGCCGCGTCGCACAGCGCCGCGCGCGTATCCACATCCATGCCGGGCGCGGGCGCTTCCTCTATCACCTTCTGATGACGGCGTTGCAGGGAACAGTCGCGTTCGAACAGGTGGACGAGGCCCCCATATCTGTCGCCGAACACCTGCACTTCGATATGGCGCGGCCGCTGGATGAATTTTTCGATCAGCACATGATCATTGCCAAAGGAGGATGCCGCCTCCCGCTGGCAGGATGCCAGCGCGTCGGGGAAATCGGCCGACGCCTCGACCAGCCGCATCCCCTTGCCGCCGCCGCCCGCGACCGCCTTGATCAGCACGGGATAGCCGATCAGGTCCGCCTGCGCGCGCAGATGGTCTGGCGACTGATCCTCCCCCAGATAGCCCGGCGTGACCGGCACGCCGGCCCTGGCCATAAGCGCCTTGGCCGCATCCTTCCGGCCCCTGGCCATTCTGCGGGCCGGATCCGCCCCGACCCAGATCAGTCCGGCATCCATCACCGCCTGTGCAAATTCGGCATTTTCGGACAGGAAGCCATAGCCGGGGTGGATCGCCTGCGCCCCGCTTTCCAGCGCGGCGGCGATGATGCGATCGCCCAGCAGATAGGATTCGCGCACCGGCGACGGGCCGATATGCACGGCCGCATCCGCCTGCCGCACATGCAGGGCATTGGCGTCCGCATCGGAATAGACCGCGACGGTGCGGATACCCATCCGCCGCGCGGTGCGGATGACGCGGCAGGCGATTTCGCCGCGATTGGCGATAAGCAGCGATTGGAACATGGCCGTCACATCCTGAATATGCCGAACTGCGCGCGGTCGGGCACCGGCGCGTTCAGCGTTGCGGCAAAGGCCAGCCCTAGCACGTCGCGGGTCTGCGCCGGATCGATGATCCCATCGTCCCACAACCGCGCGGTTGCATGATAGGGATTGCCTTCCTCCTCATATTTCTGGCGGATCGGTGCCTTGAACGCCTCGGCCTGCACCGACGACCAGCTGGCCGCGTCGCGATGGACTGTCGCCAGCACGCTTGCCGCCTGTTCCCCGCCCAACACCCAAATGCCGCTGTTGGGCCAGCTGAACAGGAAACGCGGGCCATAGGCACGCCCGCACATGCCATAATTGCCCGCGCCGAAACTGCCGCCGATCAGCACGGTGATCTTGGGCACCTGCGCCGTGGCGACGGCGGTCACCAGCTTTGCGCCATTCTTGGCAATCCCCTCCGCCTCATAACGGCCGCCGACCATGAAGCCGGAGATATTTTGAAGGAACAACAGGGGGATGCGCCGCTGACAGGCCAATTCGATGAAATGCGCGCCCTTGACCGCGCTTTCACTGAACAGCACGCCATTATTGGCCAATATGGCGACCGGCATGCCATGGATATGGGCAAATCCGCACACCAAAGTCGTGCCGTACAGCGCCTTGAACTCATGAAACTCGCTGCCATCGACGATGCGGGCGATAATTTCGCGCACGTCATAGGGCGCACGGACATCCTGCGGGATGATGCCATACAGATCGGCCGGGTCATATCTGGGCGGCACCGCCGCGCGCAGGTTCAGGTCTGGCGTCCGATCGGGCTGCATGGTGGACACGATGTCGCGCACGATGGTCAGCGCATGATCGTCGCTGTCTGCGACATGATCCACCACGCCGGACTTGCGCCCGTGCAGGTCGCCGCCACCCAGATTCTCCGCACTGATGACCTCCCCCGTCGCCGCCTGCACCAGCGGTGGCCCGGCCAGGAAGATCGTGCCCTGATTGCGCACGATGACGCTTTCGTCCGACATGGCGGGCACATAGGCGCCGCCTGCGGTACAGCTGCCCATGACGCAGGCGATCTGGGGAATGCCCTGCGCGCTCATATTCGCCTGATTGAAAAAGATGCGGCCGAAATGGTCGCGGTCGGGGAACACCTCCGCCTGATTGGGCAGGTTCGCGCCGCCGCTGTCGACCAGATAGATGCAGGGCAGCCGGTTTTCCGCCGCGATTTCCTGCGCGCGCAGATGCTTCTTCACGCTCATCGGGAAGTAGGTGCCGCCCTTCACCGTGGCGTCGTTGCACGCGATCATCACCTGACGCCCCGACACGCGCCCGATCCCCGCGATGATCCCGGCGCCCGGCACCTCGTCGCCATACAGGCCGTTCGCCGCCAGCTGCCCCACCTCCAGAAAGGGCGAACCGGGGTCCAGCAGCCGCTCCACCCGGTCGCGTGGCAACAGCTTGCCGCGCGCGACATGCTTGTCCCGTGCGCTGTCCGAACCGCCCTTCGCGGCGGTGGCGACCTTTGCGCGCAATTCCTGCGCCAGCGCGCGATTATGCGCGGCATTGGCGCGAAACTCCGCACTGTCGGCAAAGACCTTGCTGTCGAGGATGGGACCGCTCATGCGCCGACCAGCTCCCGCCCGATCAGCATCCGGCGCACTTCATTGGTGCCCGCGCCAATATCCAGCAACTTGGCGTCGCGCATGAAGCGTTCCACCGGCCAGTCCTTCGTATAGCCCGCACCGCCCAGCGCCTGTACCGCCTCCAGCGCGACCTTCACCGCATTTTCCGACGCCAGCAGGATCGCGCCCGCCGCGTCGAACCGCGTCGTCCGCCCCGCATCGCACGCCCGCGCCACCGCATAGACATAGGCCCGCGCCGAATTGAGCGCGACATACATGTCGGCGATCTTCGCCTGCATCAGCTGGAATGCGCCGATCGGCTTCCCGAACTGTTTGCGTTCCCGGACATAGGGCAGCACGACGTCCAGGCACGCCTGCATGATGCCCAGCTGGATGCCCGCCAATACCGTGCGTTCATAATCCAGCCCCGACATCAATATGCCCACGCCGCCGTTCAGCGGCCCCATGATATTGTCTTCGGGCACTTCGCAATCGTCGAACACCAGTTCGGCGGTGGGCGATCCGCGCATCCCGACCTTTTCGATCTTCTGCCCGATGGAAAACCCCTTCATGTCCTTTTCGATGATGAAGGTCGTGATCCCGCGCGATCCCTCTCCCGTCTTGGCATAGACGACCAGCGTGTCGGCATAGGCCGCGTTGGTAATCCAGTATTTCGTGCCGTTCAGGATATAGCGGTCGCCCTTCTTTTCCGCCTTCAACTTCATTGACACGACGTCCGACCCGGCTCCCGCTTCCGACATGGCGAGCGACCCGATATGGTCGCCGGAAATCAGCGGGGGCAGATATTTCGCCTTTTGCGCGGGGCTGGCCCAGCGGCGGATCTGGTTGACGCACAGGTTGGAATGCGCGCCATAGCTAAGGCCGATGGAGGCTGACGCCCGCGCCACTTCCTCCTGCGCGACGACATGTTCCAGATAGCCGAGGCCAAGGCCGCCAAATTCCTCCTCCACGGTGATGCCGTGCAGGCCCAGCGCACCCATTTCGGGCCATAATTCGCGCGGAAACCAATCCTTTGCATCGATTTCCGCTGCCAGCGGCGCAATCCGGTCCGTCGCGAAGCGGCTGGCGCTTTCGCGGATCATGTCGGCATGTTCGCCGAGCGCAAAATCAAATTCGCTCATCAGCTATCCTCTTCCTGCGCTTCTTCTAACCCAGCGGCCTGCCGCCGGAAAATTGAAGTTTCGCTAAAGACAGTATAGATGACATCTATGTTCCGGTGGGCGGAGCGAGTGGAGCGACGGAACGATGCTGGACCGCTATCTGCTGCGCTATTTTCTGGCGGTAGTGGATCAGGGCAATTTTTCGCGCGCGGCGGCGCATTGCAACGTGTCGCAACCCACTTTGTCGGTCGGCGTCGCGAAACTGGAACGCACGATCGGCAGCCCGCTGTTCGTGCGCTCCAGCCAGAGGGTGGAACTGACCGACGCGGGCGCGCGCTTTCTGGTCCATGCCCGGCGGATCGAGCGGGAATTCAACAACGCCCTGCAATCCATGGTGGGCGGGCATGGCGACCAGCCCAATCTGCGCCTGGGCGTGTTGTCCAGCATTCCGGCCGCCATCATCGCCGACTGCATCGCCCGGACCCGGCCGACCCGCGATTGCCGGTTCGAACTGCTGTTCGGCAGCGAACGGGAACTGACCAGCCATCTGGCCAAAGGACGCATCGACATCGCCCTGACGCTGGTCGGTCGCGGGGCGGATCGTTTCATGGAACGGCCGGTGATGACCGAAGGCTATGGGCTGGCCCTGTCGGCGGCGCACCCTCTGGCGGGCGAAAGCGCCATCGCACCGGAACGGCTGGCGCAGGATGTGATGATCGTGCGCCGCCATTGCGAAGCGCTGTCGGAAACCAGCCGCTTCTTCACCGAACGCGGCGTGCGGCCGCATTTCGCGCTGCGCTCCACCAATGACGAACGGGTCATGGCCATGGTGGGCGCGGGCCTTGGCCTGACGGTCATGCCCTTATGCTATGATGCGCCCGGCGTCGTGCGGCCGCTCTTGTCGGGCTTCACGATCGAACGGACGATCGGCTGGGCCGCGACCGTGGATGGCGAACATCTGCTGGGCGACATGCCCCCGCTGCTGACCGAGATAGAGCGCTGCCTGTCCGACTGCTAGCCGATCCCCCGCACCCCATCCCGACGGCCTCTTTCGGCGCGCAAATCTTCTATCTCTGGGGGTAGAAGTTCTTCGTCCAGCCATGACCGCGGCCATCCATGTCCGGCGCGATCCGGCTACCCCTCATGTCGCTGAACCTTGTCAGAGGCGACCTCGGCAGAGGCGAGCACACTCAAAACCATATGATTGTTATTAAACAATTATATCGGAAAATATCATATCCGACGGGACGATGATCGCCTATCCTATCGCGGGCGACGGGCCGATGAAATGCCCCGCCACCCCATCCGCAGCCGTCCCGCAAAACCATGGCCGGACGACCATCGACACCGCCCGCCGGGCGAACCTGCCAGCGGCGGCGGGCGCAGTCGCATTGCGATCCCCAACATGCTCTCATATGGGATGCTCCGTGACCGGCCGGATATGCCATCGTCACTGACGCGAAGTTTACGAGGTTTGAAGGTGGACGCAAAAACCCTGACCCATCTGGAACGGCTGGAGGCCGAAAGCATCCACATCCTGCGCGAAGTGGTGGCCGAAGCGGAAAAGCCGGTCATGCTCTATTCCGTCGGCAAGGACAGCGCCGTGATGCTGCATCTGGCGCGCAAGGCTTTCTACCCCTCGCCCCCGCCCTTCCCGCTGCTGCATGTCGACACGACCTGGAAATTCCAGGAAATGTATAAGCTGCGCGATCGCATGGCGCGCGAAAGCGGCATGGAATTGCTGGTCTATCAGAACCCCGAAGCGGCGGAACGCGGCATCAATCCGTTCGATCATGGCGCGCTGCACACCGACATGTGGAAGACCGAGGGGCTGAAGCAGGCGCTCAATCTCCACGGCTTCGACGCGGCCTTCGGCGGCGCGCGGCGCGACGAGGAAAAGAGCCGGGCGAAGGAACGCATCTTCTCCTTCCGCACCGCATCGCACGGCTGGGATCCCAAGAACCAGCGGCCCGAATTGTGGAACCTCTACAACGCCCGCAAGAATAAGGGGGAGAGCATCCGCGTCTTCCCGATCAGCAACTGGACCGAACTCGACATCTGGCAATATATCCATCTGAACGATGTGCCGATCGTGCCGCTCTATTTCGCGGCGGAACGGCCGACGGTGGAGCGCGACGGCATGTTGCTGATGGTCGATGACGATCGTTTCCCGCTGCAACCGGGCGAAGAACCGGTGATGCGGTCGATCCGTTTCCGCACATTGGGCTGCTATCCACTGACCGGCGCCGTCGAAAGCACGGCAAAGACATTGCCCGAAGTCATTCAGGAAACGCTGCTGACCACCACATCCGAACGGCAGGGCCGCGCCATCGACAAGGATGCCGGCGGCGCGGGCATGGAGAAGAAGAAGCAGGAAGGTTATTTCTGACGCGCCACGGAATGCGAAGCGTTCCGAAGCGTCAGCCCCGGTGCAGGTCGGGGCCTTGTGCCATCCGGCACGCCTTCCCCCAGAATCAAAGCGATCCCAGCCTACGCTGGGATGACGGGATTAAGACATGACCGACATCATCGCCGAACCGATTTACAAGACCGACGCCCTGATCGCGCAGGACATCGACCAGTATCTCAAAGTGCATGAGCATAAGACGATGCTGCGCTTCATCACCTGCGGGTCGGTGGATGACGGCAAGTCGACGCTGATCGGGCGGCTGCTCTATGACAGCAAGATGATCTTCGAGGATCAGCTGGCCGCGCTGGAGGCGGACAGCAAGAAGGTCGGCACGCAGGGTCAGGACATCGACTTCGCCCTGCTGGTCGATGGCCTTGCCGCCGAGCGCGAACAGGGCATCACCATCGACGTCGCCTATCGCTTCTTCAACACCGAAAAGCGCAAGTTCATCGTTGCCGACACCCCCGGTCACGAACAATATACCCGCAACATGGTGACGGGCGCGTCTACCGCCGACCTCGCCGTCATCCTGATCGACGCGCGCAAGGGTATATTGACCCAGACGCGGCGTCACAGCTACCTCGCCCACCTGATCGGCATCCGCAACATCGTGCTGGCCGTGAACAAGATGGATCTGGTCGGCTATGATGAGGCGGTATTCGACAAGATCGTCGCCGATTATACGGTATTCGCCCGGTCGATCGGCATCGAACATTTCGTCGCCATGCCGATTTCGGGTTTCAAGGGCGACAATATCACTGGTCCGTCCGAAAATACGCCATGGTATCGCGGCCCGGCACTGATCGAACATCTGGAGACAGTGGAGGTCAATGCGGCCACCGACGCGGACAAACCGTTCCGCATGGCGGTGCAGTGGGTCAATCGCCCCAATCTGGATTTCCGGGGCTTTTCCGGCCAGATCGCGACGGGTAGCGTGAAGCCGGGTGACACCGTGCGCGTGCTGCCTTCGGGCAAGACCAGCACCATCACCCGCATCGTGACTCTGGACGGCGATCTGGATCAGGCCGTCGCCGGCCAGTCGGTCACGCTGTGCTTTGCGGATGAAGTCGACTGTTCGCGCGGCGATGTGATCGCGGCGTCCGACAATCCGCCGCAGGCCGCCGACCAGTTCGAATCCACTCTCGTCTGGATGGCGGATGAGGAGATGCTGCCGGGCCGGTCCTATTGGCTGAAGATCGGCACGCAGATGGTGACCGCCACGATCCAGCAGCCCAAATATCAGGTCAACGTCAACACGATGGAGCATCTGGCGGCGCGCACGCTGGAACTGAACGCCATAGGCGTCGCCAACCTGTCCACCGACAGGCAGATCGTGTTCGAACCCTATGCCGCCAATCGGACGCTCGGCGGGTTCATCCTGATCGACAAGATCACCAATGCCACCGTTGCCGCAGGAATGCTGCATTTCAGCCTGCGCCGCGCGCAGAACGTCCATTGGCAGGCGACCGATGTCGGCCGGGACAGCCATGCCGCGCTCAAGAACCAGAAGCCCGCCGTGCTGTGGTTCACCGGGCTGTCGGGCGCGGGCAAATCGACCATCGCCAATCTGGTGGAAAAGAAGCTGGCGCGCATGAACCGCCACACTTTCCTGCTGGACGGGGACAATGTGCGCCACGGCCTGAACAAGGATCTGGGCTTCACCGACGCCGACCGGGTGGAAAATATCCGCCGCGTCGGCGAAGTGGCGAAGCTGATGACCGACGCGGGGCTGATCGTCATCACCGCCTTCATATCGCCCTTCCGCGCCGAGCGCGACATGGTGCGCGCGATGATGCAGCCGGGCGAATTTATCGAAGTGCATATCGACACCTCGCTCGCCGATGCGGAGGCTCGCGACGTCAAAGGCCTCTACAAGAAAGCGCGGTCGGGACAGCTCAAGAACTTCACCGGCATCGACAGCCCCTATGAAGCGCCCGAAGACCCGGAAATCCGTATCGACACGGCGGTCGTGACGGCAGAAGAAGCCGCCGACGCCATCGTCGCCCGACTGATCCCATGACGGGATCTCTGTCCGACGCGACGCTGGCCGCCTATCTTGCGGAAATAGCGGGTCGCCTGCTGCTCGACGTGCGCGCATCCGCCCTGTTTAGTCCCAAGGCGCTGGGCAAGGCGGGGGACCAGACCGCCAACCAGTTCCTGTGCCACGCCCTGCGCGAACAGCGGCCCGACGACGGCCTGTTGTCCGAAGAGGAAAAGGACAATGCGGAACGCCTTTCCAAAAGCCGCGTCTGGATCGTCGATCCGGTCGATGGCACCCGCGAATATGGCGAGGAACGCGCCGACTGGGCGGTACATGTCGGGCTGACGATCAACGGACGCCCGGCGATCGGCGCTGTGGCGCTGCCGGGGCTGAACGGCGGCGTGGTGCTGCGGTCGGACGATCCCCTGCCGCTGCCGCCCGCGCCCGAGCAGCTGCGCATGGTCGTCAGCCGCACCCGCCCGGCCAAGGAAGCCGTGGCGGTGGCTGAAGCGATCGACGCGGAACTGGTGCCGATGGGCTCCGCCGGGGCAAAGGCGATGGCGATCATCCTGGGACAGGCGGACATCTACCTCCATTCGGGCGGGCAATATGAATGGGACAGCATGGCCCCGGTCGCGGTGGCGCTGGCCCATGGCCTGCACTGTTCGCGCATCGACGGGTCGCCGCTGGTCTATAACAGACAAGACGTCTATCTGCCCGACCTGCTGATCTGCCGCCCCGAACATGCGCAGCGCGTGCTGGACATCGTCGCCGGGCTTTGACCCGTCAAAGCTGGTCGCGCAGGCCGCGCATCACATCGTCCAGAAAATCGACGACGGCGCGCACTCTGGGCAAGCCTTCCAAATCGGCGTGCATCACCAGCCAGTAGCTGCGCTGCACCGTCATCGCGTCCGGCAACAGCCGGACCAGCCGATCATCCTGCGCCGCCGCAAAGACATGCAGCATGCCCAGCCCCATGCCCGCCGCGACGGCGACATGCTGGGCCGCGCTGGAACTGGCGCGGAAACAGATGTCGGCACCGGGCAGCAATTCGTCCAGCGCGATCATTTCGGGGAAACCGGCCAGATCCTCGATATAGGAAATATAGCCGTGCCGGGCGAGATCGGCCGCGCGGCGCGGTTCCCCCGCCTGCACCAGATAATCGCGCGCGCCATAGAGGCCGATGCGATAATCGACCAGCCTGCGCGTCACCAGTCGGCCGCGCGGCGGCGGATTGAGCATGATGGCGATGTCCGCTTCCCGGCGGGACAGGCTTGCGGCGCGGCTTTCCGACGCCAGTTCCAGCGTCAGGCCGGGATGACGGGCGCGCAACATCGCAACATGGGGCGCGATCAGATGCGCGGCGCAGGCTTCGGGCGCGGCAAGGCGCACTGTCCCTTCCACCGTGCGATCCCGTCCGGCAACGCTGCTCATCGCCGCCAGCAATTCGCTTTCGATCCGTTCGGCGTAGCCGACCAGCGCATGGGCGGCGGGCGTGGGCGTGACGCCGCGCGGCGACCGGTCAAACAGGCGCGCGCCCAGCGTCCGTTCCATCTGCGTCATGCGCCGCGCGACCGTGCTGTGGTCCACCCCTACCCGCTTTGCCGCCGCCAGCATATTGCCTTCGCGTATCACCGCCAGGAACAGGCGCAGCTCTTCGGAATTCAGCATAGGCGAATTTGCACAACCATTGTGTCGATGCCCCTGTATATCCGCAAAGCCGGACCGCCTACAATGGCGGCATCGCATAGCAGGAGAGGAACCGGATCATGCGTTCGATCAGCCATTTCATCCATGGGAAAAGCGCGTCCTTTGCGGGCGCTCGCTTGGCCGACGTGCTGGACCCGTCCACCGGCACCGTGCAGGCGCGGGTCGATCTGGCGACGCCGACGGACCTTGAAGCCGCCATGGAATCGGCGCGTTCCGCCCAGCCCGAATGGGCCGCGACCAATCCCCAGCGCCGCGCCCGCATCCTGTTTCGTTTCAAGGAACTGATCGAAGCCAATCTGGAGGATATGGCGCGGCTATTGTCATCCGAACATGGCAAGGTGATTGCCGACGCGCGCGGCGACATCCAGCGGGGACTGGAGGTCGTGGAATTCGCCTGCGGCATCCCGCATCTGCTCAAGGGCGATTATACGCAGGGCGCGGGGCCGGGCATCGACGTCTATTCGCTGCGTCAGCCGCTGGGCATCGTCGCGGGCATTACCCCGTTCAACTTCCCCGCGATGATCCCCCTGTGGATGAGCGCGATGGCCATCGCCTGCGGCAACGCCTTCATCCTCAAACCTTCCGAACGCGATCCGTCGGTGCCGGTGCGGCTTGCCGAACTGGCGCTGGAGGCGGGCCTGCCCGAAGGCATATTGAACGTCGTCCATGGCGACAAGGAGATTGTCGACGCGATCCTCGACCATCCGGACATCAAGGCGGTCAGCTTCGTCGGATCGTCCGACATCGCCAACTATGTGTATCAACGCGCCGCCGCCAGCGGAAAGCGCGCCCAGTGCATGGGCGGGGCCAAAAATCATGGCATCATTCTGCCCGACGCCGACATGGATCAGGCGGTCGCCGACATTGTCGGCGCGGCCTATGGCTCTGCGGGCGAACGCTGCATGGCGTTGCCGGTCGTGACGCCAGTCGGCGAAGCCACGGCGGAGGCGTTCCGCGCCAAGCTGATCGCCGCCATCGAAACGCTGCGCCCCGGCATCCCCACCGATCCACAGGCGCAATATGGCCCGCTGGTCACGGGGCAGCACAAGGCGCGGGTGGAAAGCTATATCCAGATGGCCGCTGATGAAGGCGCGGAAATCGTCGTGGACGGGCGCGGGTTCCAGCTTCAGGGCTATGAAGATGGCTTCTACCTCGCCCCTACGCTGATCGACCGGGTGACGCCGACCATGAAAAGCTATCAGGACGAAATTTTCGGCCCGGTGCTTCAGATATTGCGCGCAGAGACGTTCGAGGAGGCCCTGAGCTATCCCAGCAAACATCAATATGGCAACGGCGTGGCCATCTTCACCCGCAATGGCGATTATGCCCGGCGCTTCGCGGCGCAGGTGGAAGTCGGCATGGTCGGCATCAACGTGCCGATCCCGGTGCCGGTCGCCTATCACAGCTTTGGCGGATGGAAGCGGTCGGGCTTTGGCGACCTTGACCAATATGGCGAAGATGGCGTGCGCTTTTACACCCGCACCAAGAAGATCACCCAGCGCTGGCCCAGCGGCGGCGCGGTGGTCGATCAGAGCTTCGTCATCCCGACGATGAAATGATGTAAAGGAAAGGCGGAACGAAAGGATCGACATCAGGCGACCAATCGGCATGATCCCGAATCACCGCAGAGGCCCTGCGGCCAAGGAGTTGATTATGCTGCCGTCTTTATCGTCGTTCCGCCCGTTTCTGATCGCCGGGCTGCTTTCCACATCCGCCATGGCCGTGGCGGCGCCGCCGTCCTTCGACGTGGCGCGCATTGCCCATGACATCAAGACGCTGGCGAGCGACGAATATGAAGGGCGCGGCCCCGCGACCCGCGCCGAAACGAAGACGATCGACTATATTTCGGGGCAGATGAAGGCCGCGGGCCTGAAGCCCGCCGGGCCGAAAGGCAGCTGGTTCCAGGATGTGCCGCTGCGCATGTCGAACATCACCGGCACGCCGACCCTGTCGATGACCATCGGCGGCACTTCGCAGACGCTGGCACAGGGCAATGAAGTCGCGATCCGCGCGGCGGAAACCGGCCAGTCGTCGGTGAAGTTCGCCGATCTGCCGCTGGTCTTCGTGGGCTATGGCGTGAAGGCGCCGGAACGCGGCTGGGACGATTTCAAGGGCGTGGACCTGAAGGGCAAGATCATGGTCGTGCTGGTCAACGACCCCGATTTCGAAGGCGGCGAAGGCGATTTCGGCGGCAAGCTGATGACCTATTATGGTCGCTGGACCTATAAATATGAGGAAGCGGCGCGGCAGGGCGCAGCGGGTGTGCTGGTGGTGCATGAGAGCGAACCGGCATCCTATGGCTGGGCCACGGTCAAGAACAGCAACACCAACACCATGTTCGACATCGTCCGCGCCGATCCCAAGGCCGCGCATACCCAGATGGAAGGATGGGTGCAAAAGGATGTCGCGGCTAGGATGCTGGCGGCGTCCGGTGTCGATTTCGAAGCGGCCAAGGCGGCCGCGCGCAGGAAGGATTTCAAGCCCATTCCGCTGAAAGCCACGATGAGCGCCGATTATGCGGTGAAGTCGGAAATCATCACATCGCACAATGTGGCGGGGATGATCACGGGCAACAAATATCCCGACGAAACGGTGATCTATTCCGCGCATTGGGACCATCTGGGCATCGGCCTGCCCGATGCGAAGGGCGACACCATCTATAATGGCGCAAAGGATAATGCGTCGGGCACCGCCGCTCTGCTGGAACTGGCGCGCGCCTATGCCAAGGGGCCAAAGCCCGAACGCACCGTGCTGTTCCTGGCGGTGACGGCGGAAGAGAAAGGCCTGCTGGGCACCGAATATTATGCCGACAATCCGTTGCGGCCACTGGGCACGACGGCGGGCATGATCAACATGGATGGCCCGTTCGGCATGGAAAAGACCAGCAATTTCAGCATTTCGGGCGCGGCGAAGCTGGACCTGCTGACCGTGCTGACGGAAGAAGCCGGCAAGATGGGCCGCCATTATACGCCGGACGCGCGGCCCGAAGCGGGCAGTTTCTACCGGTCCGATCATTTCCCGATGGCCAAGCGCGGCGTGCCCGCCATCTCTTTCAGCGCAGGGCGCGAACTGGTGAATGGCGGCGCGGAACGGGGCAAGGCATTGCAGGACGCCTATACCCGCGACAAATATCACCAGCCCGCCGACGAATATAGCGACGATTGGGACAAGAGCAGCTGGGTCGGCGACATGACCCTGCTCTACAATAGCGGCCGCCGCATCGCCGACAGCCATGTCTGGCCCAACTGGTCGGCGGACAGCGAATTCCGCGCGGCCCGCGACACGACCGCCGCGCAGCGGAAATAGGCCTTCATGCCGGTCGGTCGGATTGGTCGACCGGCATTTTTCTGCGGGCCTGTCCTCGCTTAACTTCGCACATTTCCCGCTGAATCCGACATTTCATAACAAATGTCGGAAATATGATGTCGCCTGGGCTTTGGGAGGCTTGGCGACTTTTCCAATAGCACCCGCCTTTCTTTGTAGGACAGTGAAGGGCAGCATCCCGGCCCGGATCGCGCCCGGATCACGGATGTCATCGATGCGGGTGCCACGCGCAGGCGAGGCTAATACCGCCGCCCACGACAGGCCGTTGCAACCCTGAAACGCAGGCCGATCGATGCCGTCAGGCGACCGCTTCGGCGGCACGCGCAATCCGATCAGGCCACCATCGCTTCGACCATGGGAAGCCGCACCTGAAAGACGCTGCCTTCGCCCGGCACGCTATGCTTGAGCCGCAACGCCCCGCCATGCAGCGCGACCAGTTGCCGCACCAGCGCCAGCCCGATGCCCAGACCGTCCTGACGATCGCCATTGGCGCCCTTCACCTGCGCGAACAGATCGAAAATACGGGCCTGCATGTCGGGCGCAATGCCGACCCCGGTATCGGCGACATCGATTTCGACCCAGCCGTCCACGACCGTCGTGGTCAGGCGGATTTCGCCGCCAGCGGGCGTATATTTCGCCGCATTGTTGAGCAGATTGCTGACGATCTGCGCCACGCGGGCATAATCGGCGTCGAGCCAGACCGGTTCGGACGTGATGTCGAGCGTCAGCCGGTGCTGTCCCCGCTCGATCGCCACCTGACAGGCGTCCACGGCAAAGGCGAGCACGTCCTGAAGGCTGACCCGGTCCTTCTTCAGCAAAATCTTGCCCTGATCAATGCGCGCGATGTCCAGAATATCCTCCACCAGTCGGGAGAGATGTTGGACATAGCGTTCCATGCCGACGCGAATGTCGCGCGCAGCGTCCGTCCCCTCCCGCCGTTCGAGCAGGTGCAGGCCAGCGCCCAGCGCCGCAATGGGATTGCGCAGTTCATGGCCCAATATCGCCAGAAATTCATTCTTGCGCCGGTCGGCGGTGCGCAGCGCGGCGGCAGCGGCGGCCAGTTCATCCCGCTGCGCCATGATCTGACGCCGCTGATCATACAGGTCGAAGAAGACGGCGGCCTTCGACCGCAATATGTCGGCCTCTATCGGTTTCTGGATGAAGTCGACCGCGCCTGCTTCATAACCGCGAAAGCGCCGCTGCATGTCGGCGCTGCCCGCCGTCACGAAGATGATCGGGATGTGGCGCGCGCGTTCGTTGCCGCGCATGAATTCGGCCAGTTCGAAACCGTCCATGCCCGGCATCTGCACGTCGAGCAGCGCCAGTGCGACATCATGCACCAGCAACAGCTCCAGCGCTTCTTCACCCGACCGGGCTTTCAGACATTGCAGGCCGTCGCGGCGCAGCAAGGCTTCAAGCGCGAGCAGATTTTCCTCCAGGTCGTCAACCAGCAGGCAGGTGATGGGGGGCGTTTCGCTTGTCATTTTGCCGCCAGTGTAAGGAGATAAGGGATGATGTCGTCAAGCGTCATTATGATCGCGGAGGGACAGGCGGCCAGCGCCGCTTCCGGCATGGTCGGCACCTGCGCGCCCGCAGGATCCTGCACCACGGCGATGCCGCCCGCCCGCGCCACGGCGGCCAGGCCCGCCGCGCCATCCTGATTGGCGCCGGTCAGCATGATCGCGGCCAGCGCCGGGCCATAGGCATCGGCGGCGCTTTCCAGCAGCACGTCGATCGCCGGGCGGCTGTGATGGACCGGCTCGTCGGATGACAGGGACAGGCTATGGTCGCCCTCCACCAACAGATGATAGTCGGACGGCGCGAAATAGATGGTGCCCGCCGCAATCGCTTCCTTGTCCTCCGCTTCCTTGACCGGCAGCGCGCAGCGGGACTGGAACAGCGCCACCAGCGCATTGTCGCGATCGGGCGGCACATGCACGACGATCAGCAGCGGCAGCGGAAAATCGCCGGGCAAAGCGGGCAACAGGCGCAGAAGCACCTGCACCGCCCCTGCCGACGCGCCGATGGCGATGGCCCGAACGGCAGGCCCGTGAAGAGTGGAATCCTGCATGGCGGGATCGCTCATGCGTCCTGCCTCTGATAGATTTTTTCTTCCCGCACGAAATCGGCGAAGGCGGGCGCCTGACTGGAAAAGCGCAGGCTTTCCTTCGACCCAAGGCCAAGGAAGCCCTTGCGCGCCAGAGAGTCGCGAAACAGACCGAGCGCGCGATCCTGAAGGTCGCGGTCGAAATAGATGAGCACGTTGCGGCAGGAAATGAGGTGCATTTCCGCAAAGACCGCATCGGTCACCAGACTATGATCGGAAAAGACCACTTGCGACCGCAATGTCTTGTCGAACACCGCGCGGCCATAATCGGCGCGATAATAGTCGGACAGCGATGATCGCGCGCCTGATTTCTGGTGATTTTCGGTGAATTTGCGGATCTGGTCGAGCGGATAGACGCCGCTTTCCGCCGCGCGCAGCGCATCGGGGTTGATGTCCGTCGCATAGAAGAGCGTGCGCTGGTCCAGCCCTTCCTCCCGGAACAGGATAGACAGGGAATAAAGTTCCTCACCATGGCTGCACCCGGCCACCCACACCTTGAGCGAGGGATAGGTGCGCAGGTGCGGGATCACCTTTTCCCGCAGGGCGCGGTAATAGGATGGATCGCGAAACATCTCGCTGACCTGCACGGTCAGGTAATTGAGCAGGCGCGGCAGGGTCGCGGGATCGTGCAGCAACCGGTCCTGCATCGCGGAAAAGCTGGCAAAGCCCAGCTGGCTGCGCGCCTGTACCAGCCGCCGCTTGATCGACGCGCGGGCATAATGGCGGAAATCATAATGATAACGCTGATACAGCGCCTCCAGCAGCAGCTGGATTTCGATGTCCTCCACCCTGTCCTGCGCTGGCCCGTCCTGCACTATCGCGGCATCCATACCCGCACCAGCGACAGCAATTTGTCGACGTCGATCGGCTTGGCCATATAATCATTCGCCCCCGCTTCCAGACAGCGTTGCTGGTCGTCCGGCATAGCCTTTGCCGTCAGCATGAGCACCGGCAACGCAGACCAGCGCGGATCGTTCCGGATCGCGCGCGTGGCGGTCAGGCCGTCCATCACCGGCATCATCACGTCCATCAGGATCAGGTCGATCGCCTTTGCCGGATCGTCCGCCGATGCCGCAAGCGCGTCCAGCGCCTCCTGCCCGTTGCGGGCGATCTGGACCGCGGCGCCGCGCGGTTCCAGCACGCTGGTCAGCGAATAGACGTTGCGGACGTCATCTTCGACGATCAGGATCCGGCGCCCCTCCAGCGCGGCGTCGCGGTTTCGCGCCTTCTGGATCATCCGGCGCTGTTCGGGCGGCAGTTCGGACACGATCTGGTGCAGGAACAGCGACACTTCGTCGAGCAGCCGTTCGGGCGACTTCGCGCCCTTGATGATGATCGAACTGGAATAGCGGCGCAGGCGCTGTTCATCGTCGGGCGACAGGTCGTGGCCGGTATAGACGATGACCGGCGGGAAACCATGGTCGCCCTCCTCGCTCAACGTTTCCAGCAGTTTGAACCCCGATGTGTCGGGCAGCGTCAGGTCCAGCACCATGCAGTCGAACGTCTGCTGGCGCAGCTGTTCCAGACATTCCGCCGCCGTGCCGACGCCCACCGTTTCGACATCGTCGGTGAGCAGCAGCTTGCCCACCGCGTCGCGCTGCACCGGGTCGTCCTCCACGATCAGCACGCGGCGCACGCGGGTGGCGAGCTTGTCCTGAAGGCTCTTGAGCACTTGCGCCAGCTGTTCGCGCTTCACCGGCTTCACCAGATAGCCGACCGCGCCCAGCGACAGCGCCGCCTGACTATGGTCGGACGCGGACACGACATGGATCGGGATGTGCCGGGTCGCATCGTCATGCTTCAGGCGGTCGAGCACGGTCAGGCCCGACTGGTCGGGCAGGCCAAGGTCGAGCACGACGGCGCTGGGCATATATTCGCGGGCCAGGCGCACCGCTTCCTCCGCCGTGCCCGCAATGATGCACTGGAACCCCATGTCGCGCGACAGGTCGCGAACGATGGAGGCGAATACCTCGTCATCCTCGATCACCAGCAGCAGGCGGCGGCCTTCGGTCAGGGTGGCGCGGTCGTCCTCCGTGATCCATTCGGGCGCGGCGGTGCTGCGCGCGGGGACCGGGGCGGGTGCGATCGACGCGGGCATGACCGACGCAGGCGCGGCGGGCGCGGCTTCGGCGGGCAGAATGGTCGCCGCGTCATAGACGATCGGCACGGTCAAAGTGAAGATGCTGCCCTTGCCCGGCTCGCTTTCCAGCGCGATGCCGCCGCCCAGCAGGCGGGCCAGCTGGCGCGAGATGGAAAGGCCAAGGCCGGTGCCGCCGTAACGGCGGCTGATCGTGCCGTCGGCCTGATGGAAGGCCTCGAAAATACGGGCCTGCTGTTCGGCCGACATGCCGATGCCGGTGTCCCGCACGGCCAGCGCAATGCGATCGTCGCCGACCCGCGACAGGGCAAGCGTCACGCCGCCCTCTTCCGTGAACTTGAACGCGTTGGACAGCAGGTTCTTGATGATCTGTTCGATCCGCATGCGGTCCGTTTCGACCGCGCGGGGGCAATCGGCCGCCACCGTCACGTCGAAATCCAGCCCGCGCGTTTGCGCGACCGGCTGGAACAGCTGGCGCAGGTCGCCGACCAGACGCTGGACCGGAACGGTTTCGGGCTGGATCTGGATATGCCCGGCCTCGATCTTCGACAGGTCGAGAATGTCGTTGATCAGCGTCAGCAGATCATTGCCCGACGATTCGATGGTCCGCGCGAACTTCACCTGATCGGGCGTCAGATTGCCCTCGCCATTGTCCCCCAGCAGTTTCGACAGGATCAGCAGCGAATTGAGCGGGGTGCGCAGTTCGTGCGACATATTGGCCAGGAAATCGGATTTATACTGGCTGGCCTGTTCCAGTTCGCGCGCCTTGACCACCAGATTGGCGGCGCTGCGTTCCAGTGCGTCGCGCTGGTTTTCCAGCGTCTGGGCCTGTTCCTCCAACTGGCTGTTGGTCTGTTCCAGTTCGACCTGCTGCTGTTCCAGACGGACCTGCGATTCCTTCAGCGCCCGGCCCTGTTCCTCCAGTTCCTCGTTGGATACGCGCAGTTCCTCGCTCTGCGCCTGCAACTCGCCCGCCTGACGCTGGGTTTCCTCCAGCGCGTCCTGAAGCCGGGCGCGGAAGCGGGCGGACCGCAGCGCGACGCCGATCGCGGGCGCGGCCTGTTCCAGCAATTCCAGCGTCGTCGCATCGACCGGCTGGAAGAAGCCCAGTTCGATGACGGCATTGACCACCTCGTCCGCCTTGGCGGGGATGATCAACAGATGGCGGGGCCGGTCCCGGCCCAGCGCCGACCCGATGGTCAGATAGCTGTCGGGCACATCGCTGAGCAGCAGCGCCTCCCCCTGCGCCGCGACCTGCCCCAGCAACCCGTCCTTGATCAGAAAGCCGGATGGAAGTTCCGCGTCGGCGGGCACACCCAGCGTTGCTGCGCGCTGGAACCGGCCGCCTTCACCCTTGAACAGCGCGCCCCCCTGAAACCCGACATAGCCAGACAGGAAGAAGAGGATGGATTCACCCAGTTCCTCGACCGATTTTTCACCCCGCATGGCGCCGGACAGGCCGATCAGCCCGGATTGCAGCCATTGCTGGCGCGCCCGCGCCCGCGCCGTCATACGCATCAGCAGGAACACCGCGATGGTCAGCGCCGCGCCGATCAGGCCGGACACGATGCTGCTGGTGATGGCGGTGCGCGACGCGGCCGCCATATCGTCCAGGCGGATCGCGCGCAGGCGCAATTCTTCCTGCGCCATGCCGTTCAGCTGCGCGCGGATAGCGTCCATTTCCAGCTTGCCGCGATCGCTCGTCACCATCGCCATCGCGGCGGCCAGCCCCTGCGTCCGGCGCAGATCCACCGTTTCGCGCAGTTCGGCCAGCTTCGCATCGACATGACGTTTCAAGGTGATGAGGTTCGCCTGCTGCGCCGGATTGTCGCGTGTCAGTGTGTTAACGGTGCGCATCCGTTCATTCAGGGCGTTCACCGCTTCGTTATAGGGTTCCAGATAGGCGCGGCTGCCGGTCAGCAGGAAACCGCGCTGCCCGGTTTCGGCATCCTGCGTCGCCGACAACAGGTTATCCAGCGCGATCAAGACATTATGCGTATGCCGCACCGCTTCGTCGCTGTCGCGCAGGCTCTGGATATTGCTGTAGGAAATCGCGCCGCTGATCAGGAAGAACAGCAGGCCGAGCGCCAGCCCCAGGATCGATCCAGAGGACGTGCGCGTGAAGAAGGACGATGCCGAAGTGGTTTTGCCGATTGCCATATGCACCGCCTAAAGCGCCGACGGCCATCCGCCTAGCAATTGTTACATATGAAAAGCAAGATTGTTTCCAATGACGGCACGATCCTGATCTGCATCAACGATCATGCCGTTCAAAGGTAAGAAGATGGTCAGAAATCGTCGGCCGGCAGGGCCATGATGCTGTCCGGCCCGGACGCGATGCTGGCGGCCAGCCCCTTTGCCTGCGGCAATATCCGCGCGGCGAAGAAATCGGCCACTGCCCGCTTGGACAGATGCGGCACCGTGTCGCCCGACGCGGCGGTCGCCATGCGCGCCCACATCCAGCCCATCGACACCAGCGCGAACAGGCGCAGATAATCGACCGCCGCCGCCCCGGCCGCATCGATGTCCGCGCCTTTCAGCGCCGCCGTGGTATCGCGCAACAGGGCCAGCGCGTCGCGGGTGGCCGCGACGATGGCGTGGCCGGACGATTGCGCCGCATCCAGATCCGCCGCGATCAGGGCAAAATAATCCTCCACCACGGCGCCGCCGCCCAGCGGCAGCTTGCGCCCGACAAGGTCCATCGCCTGCACGCCATTGGTGCCTTCGTATATCTGGGCGATGCGGGCGTCGCGGACATATTGGTCCATGCCCCATTCGCGAATATAGCCATGGCCGCCGAACACCTGCTGCGCCTGCACCGCGCCTTCGAACCCCATGTCGGTATAGGCCGCCTTGATCACCGGGGTCAGCAACGCGACGAAGGCGTCGGCCTTCGCCCGTTCCGCCGCGTCTTCATGCCTGCGCGAGCGTTCGAACTGAAGCGCGGTCCAGCCGGCCAGCGCGCGCCCCGATTCCACGAAGGCGCGTATGCCAAGCAGCATGCGGCGGACATCGGCATGTTCGATGATCGACACGGGGCCGCGCGCGCCGTCGGCGCTGCGCCCCTGCAACCGGTCGCGGGCATAGACGGCGGCCTGCTGATAGGCGGCGCCCGCAATGCCCAGCCCCTGCATGCCCACCATCAGCCGTTCGGCGTTCATCATCGTGAACATGGCAGCCAGGCCGCGATGCGGCTGCCCCACCAGCCACCCGGTCGCCCCGTCATAATTCATGACGCAGGTCGGCTGGGCATGAATGCCCATCTTCTTTTCCAGCGCGCCCACCGACATGGCATTGCGCACGGTAAAGCCCCCTGCATCGTCGGGCAGATATTTGGGCACCAGAAACAGGCTGATCCCCTTCACCCCCGGCGGCGCATCGGGCAGGCGGGCAAGGACGAGGTGGACGATATTGCCGCCAAAATCATGGTCGCCCGACGAAATGAAAATCTTGGTCCCGGTGATGGCGTACCCACCATCCTGCGGGACGGCCTTGGTCTTGAGCAGGGCAAGGTCGGTGCCCGCGCCGCTTTCGGTCAGCGCCATCGCGCCGGTCCATTCGCCGCTGACCATGGGCGGCAGCCAGATCGATTTCAGCGCATCGTCGGCATGGGCGGCGATCGCTTCACATGCGCCGCGCGTCAGGCCGGGGAACAGGCCGAAGGACAGGTTCGCCGCCGCCATCATTTCATCGAACCACAATTGCAGGATGAAGGGCAGACCCTGCCCGCCATGCGCAGGATCGGCCGACAGCGATGCCCAGCCCGCTTCGGCAAAGTCGCGCCATGCCTGGGCAAAGCCGTCGGGCGTCTTTACCGCGCCGTCGATCAGGCGGCTGCCCTGTTCGTCGCCTTCGCGGTTGATGGGGTGCAGCCGATCCGCGCATAGCCGCCCCGCTTCCTCCAGCACCGTGGCGGCCAGGTCGGCGTCAACCGCCTGCCCCAGTTCGGCCATGGCGGCATCGAACCCCAGAACATCGTTCAGCAGGAAACGATAATCGTCGATCGGGGGGCTGTAGGCTTGCATCGGTCCGCTCCTGAAATGTCGTTGCCGGATTCATATACCAAACATCTGTTACAGTCAAAATCTGCTGTCTTCATGCCGCGCGCAATAGGGCGACCCGATCCTGAAGCCAGGCCGCCACCGCCTCGATCCGTGCCAGCCGCCGCATATCGTCATGCATGACCAGCCAGAGGCTGCGGATGATTTCCACGTCATGCGCCATCAGCGGGATCAGGCCGGGGTCGTGCCGCGCGATGAAGTCGGGCAGCACGCCTATTCCCGCCCCATCGGCGATCATCCGATGTTGCAGGATGATGCTGGTCGATCGCAGGTTCGCGGCCAGCCCGGCCTCCACCTCGTCCAGATAATCCAGTTCGGGGGTGAAGATGAATTCAGGCACATAACCCACCAGCGTGCAGTCGCGCAGGTCCGCCGTCGTTTCCGGACAACCGACCCGGTCCAGATAGGCTGGCGACGCATAGAGGCGAAGCCGGTAATCGCCCAGCCGCCGCACCGCCAGCCGCCCGCGTTGCGGCCGGGTCAGCATCACCGCCATATCCGCTTCCCGCTTGGACGGGTTGAGGAAGCCCGATGCGGTGATCAGGTCCAGCCGGATGTCGGGATGCTGCCGGTTGAAATCGCCCATGCCCGGCGCCAGCACCCATGTCCCGAACCCTTCGGCCACCGACAGCCGTACATGTCCCGCGCGCTTCTGTTCCATGCCGCCGACCCGTTCGACGGCGGACAGGGCGGCGCTTTCGACCGCCTCCGCATGCTGGAGCAGGTCCAGCCCGCGCGCCGTCAATATCCGGTCCCCCGCGCCGATTTCGAACAGCTCGGCGCCCAGCGCCTTTTCCAGCCGGGCAAGGCGGCGCACGATGGTGGTGGCGTCGACGCCCAGCATGCGGGCGGCCGGTGCGATCTTGCGCCCGCGCGCCACCGCCAAGAATATTCTAAGGTCGTCCCAATCGAACATCCGCACCCCGACCGACTGCAATTTTGCAGTCCAATGATGCAGCAATCATATATTGCCTGCAATAACGCTGATCGCTTACCATCGTTGGCCAATATGGAGAGGATAGAGGATGCGCGCGTTTCCAACGGTAAACGCCCCCAGCTGGCACCTTCATGCGCCATGGCGTAGAGCCATGACGCATGAAGGTGCCGCCCGCGCATCACAGGGATATAGAGCATGACCCAGTTCGATCTGACCGACGATCAGCGCGCCATTCAAGATATGGCCCGCCGCTTTACGGCCGACGCCATTACCCCCCATGCGGCGGAATGGGATGAACGGCATATCTTCCCGCGCGACGCGATCCGCGCGGCGGCGGCACTGGGCTTTGGCGGCATTTACGTGTCGGAGGAATCGGGCGGCATCGGCCTTGGCCGGCTGGAAGCCGCGTTGATCATGGAGGCCATGGCCCATGGCTGCCCATCGACCAGCGCCTTCATATCGATCCACAATATGGGCGCATGGATGATCGACCGCTTCGGCAGTCAGGCGGTGAAAGACAAATATCTGTCCGATCTGGTCCCCATGACACGCATGGCCAGTTACTGCCTGACCGAAACCGGCGCAGGATCGGATGCCGCCGCGCTCAGGACGAAAGCGGTCCGCGATGGCGATCATTATGTCGTAACCGGCGCGAAACAGTTCATATCGGGCGGCGGAGAGAATGACGTCTACGTCGTCATGGTCCGCACCGGGGAGGACGGACCAAAGGGCATCAGCTGCCTCGTCATCGAAAAGGACATGCCCGGCGTCAGCTTCGGCGCGCAGGAACGTAAGCTCGGCTGGCACAGCCAGCCCACCGCGCAGGTCAATTTCGACGCCGTGCGCGTACCGGCCGAAAATCTGGTGGGGCAGGAAGGCGAAGGGTTCCGCATCGCGATGATGGGGCTGGACGGCGGGCGCCTCAACATCGGCGCCTGCTCGCTGGGCGGGGCGCAGCGCTGCATCGATGAAAGCATCGCCTACACGAAGGATCGCAGGCAATTCGGCGCAGCCATCGCGGATTTCCAGAATACGCAGTTCATGCTGGCCGACATGGTCACCGAACTGGAGGCCGCCCGCACCCTGCTCTACGCCGCCGCTGTCAAGGTGACGGACAATGCGCCGGACAAGACGCGCTTTGCCGCCATGGCGAAACGGCTGGCCACCGACACCGGATCGTCCGTGGCCGACCGCGCGTTGCAGTTGCATGGCGGCTATGGCTATCTGATGGACTATCCGATCGAACGGTTCTGGCGCGACCTGCGCGTCCATTCGATATTGGAGGGCACCAATCAGGTGATGCGCATGATCGTCGCCCGCGACATGTTGCGGGATTAAAGCATTTTTCGAAGCAGATGGCATCATCTGCTGCCTCGAAAAATGCGGAAACAAAAGGAAGATGGGGCGTGATCCGATCCGGTATGGACGGAGCATGCTGTCAAGCACCGCGCCGACAATATGGGATCATGATGACCAATCAGCTTTTGACCTTCATCGAAAATGGCGTCGGCCGCATCCGGCTCAACCGGCCGCGCGCGATCCATGCGCTGACGATGGACATGTGTCAGGCGATCAGCACGGCGCTGCTCGACTGGGCGCAGGACGACGGCGTGCTGGCGGTGATGATCGACCATCTGCCCGCGCCCGATGGCGACCCCAAATTGTCGCGCGGCTTTTGCGCGGGGGGCGACATCGCCATGATCGCCAACAGCGCAAAGGCCGACCATAGCGACGCCGAAAATTTCTTTCGCATCGAATATCGGATGAACCATCTGCTGTTCGTCTATCCCAAGCCCATCGTCGCCTTCATCGACGGCATCGTCATGGGCGGGGGCGTCGGCCTGTCGCTGCCCGCCGCTTTTCGCGTCGCCACCGAGCGCACGGTCTTTGCCATGCCCGAAACCGGTATAGGCTTGTTCCCCGATGTGGGCGGGGGGTGGTTTTTGCCCCGCCTGCCCGGACGGGTCGGCGCCTGGCTGGCCGCAACGGGAACGCGGATCGACGGGGCGGATTGCATGGCCGTCGGCATCGCCACCCATTATATGCCGTCCGACCGGCTGGATGCGGTGAAGGCGCGGATCATGGCCGACCCGCTGGGGCTGGGCGAAATCCTCCATGAAAATGGCGAAGCCCCGCCAACGTCCGCGCTGGAGGCTGCGCGCGCCGACATCGACCGCCTGTTCGCATCGGACCGGGCGGAAGACATCGTCGCCGCGCTCCGCGCCGATGGCGGCGCATGGGCGGAACGGCAGCTGGCGACGCTGGCCACCAAATCGCCCCAGACGATCAAGGTCGCCCTGCGCCAGTTGCGGGAAGGCGCGGCCCAGCCCGATTTCGCCGCCAATATGGCGATGGAATATGGCCTGGCCTGCGCCATCATCCGCCGTCCCGATTTCGTGGAGGGGGTGCGCGCCGTCATCGTCGACAAGGATCACGCGCCGCGCTGGACCCCCGCCACGCTGGAGGAAGTCAGCGATGCGACCATCGACGCCATTTTCACCCCGCTGCCGCCCGACCGGGCATGGACGCCCCTGCCCCAGCTGGCGGGCGTGGGCTGATCCTGTCCTACAGCGGCGCGGGCCATTAACCTCGTGCCATCAGTCTGGCGCCACCCCGGCGCTCACGACTTTTCGATAGGATCGCAGCACGACAACATAATGTCAGAATAAGCGGGAAATATGCGAAGTTAAGCCACCCGCGAGCAAGAGAGCCAGAAAAGAGAGGATGCCCCGATGACGCAGACGATCGCCTTTATCGGCCTTGGCAATATGGGTGGCGGCATGGCTGCCAACCTGTTGAAGAACGGCCATGCCGTGCACGCTTTCGACCTGTCGGACGATGCCCTGGCACGGGCGCAGGCGCATGGCGCGATCCCCGCCGACAGCGCCGCGCAGGCAGTCGCCGGGGCCGACGCCATCGTCACCATGCTGCCCGCGGGCAAGCATGTGGAGGGCGTCTATGGCGGCGATGTGTTCGGCGCGGCAAAGCCCGGCGCGCTCTTCCTCGACTGTTCCACCATCGACGTCGGCACCGCCCGCCGGGTGATCGACGCCGCGACGGCCAGGGGGTTCGACATGGTCGATGCGCCCGTGTCCGGCGGCATCGCGGCGGCCAATGGCGGGACGCTGACCTTCATGGTGGGCGGCACCGATGCGGCCTTCGACCGGGCGAAACCGATCCTGTCCGCCATGGGAAAAGCGGTGATCCATGCCGGTGGACCGGGCAATGGGCAGGCGGCCAAGATCTGCAACAACATGCTGCTGGGCGCGACCATGGTCGCCACCTGCGAAGCCTTCGCCATGGCGAAGAAACTGGGCCTCGATCCCCAGACCTTCTATGATATTTCCAGCGTGTCGTCGGGTCAGAGCTGGTCGATGACCAGCTATTGCCCCGTCCCCGGCGTCGGTCCCCAATCGCCGTCGGACAATGGCTATCAGGGCGGCTTTGCCGTCGGGCTGATGCTGAAGGATCTGAAACTCGCCACCGAAGCCGCCGCCGCCGTCAACGCCGCCGTGCCGATGGGGAATGCGGCAGCGGCGCTCTATCAGCTGCTCGTCAATCAGGGTGAAGCCGCGCGCGACTTTTCCCTGATGATCGAAATGCTGGAGGGGAAATAATATCCCGTCGGTTATGAATGGCGAAAGATCATGACGATCTGACGCGCGATGTCGCCCGGCGTCATGCGGCCGGGCCGATACCAGTCCGCCGCGCTGTTCAGTTGCGACAGCAACAGGTTGCGATAGATGGACCGGTCGATTTCGGCGGGCAGCGGCAGGGCGGCGACCAGATCGCGGAACAGCGTTTCGAACCGGTCGCGCCGTTCGATCAGTTTCCGGCGTACCGGGTCGGGCACCTCGCGAAAATCGTTCATCATCGGCAGCGTCAGCGACCGGGGATCGAGCTGGATGTCGAGCAGCGTCTCGCACGCGCTTTCCAGCCGCGCCCAGGGTTCGGCCTGCGCCGCGACGGCATCGGCGATGCGCCGTTCCGCCGCGTCGAGCGCCGCATCATGCAGCTCGACGAACAGCGCGTCCTTCGATCGGATATGGTGATAGAGCGAACCGCCCAGCACGCCCGCCTCTTCGCCAATATCGCGCATCGACGTGCCGCGATAGCCCTTGCGCGCGAACAGGTGCGCAGCGATTTCCAATATCTCGCGGCGGCGGTCGCGCTGCGGCATGACGGGCTGCACCGGTTCAGTCGGCATCGGGCTGGCGATCCGGATGGGCGGCGGCGACGGCGGGTTCCTGCCGCACGCGCAGCACCGTTTCGCAAAGCCGTGGATAGGGCGACAGGTCGACCGCGAACCGTTCCGCCGCATAATATTGCGGCACGATGTGACAATCCGCCACGGTCAGCCTGTCGCCGAAACAATATCGGCCGCCATGCCGGGCGATCATCGTTTCCAGCGTTGCGAACCCTTCGCCGATCCAGTGCGCGATCCAGCCTTTGACGACATCCTTCGTCGCGTTCAGATCATCGCGCAGGCGATCCAGCACGCGCAGATTGTTGATCGGGTGAATATCGCACGCCACCACCATCGCCATGGCACGCACGGTCGCACGATCGATCATGCCCTGCGGCAGCAATGGCGGATCGGGATAGCGTTCGTCCAGCCATTCGATGATCGCGCCGGACTGGGTCAGGACATGGCCGTCCACCTCCAGCGCGGGGACCAGCCCCTGCGGATTGATCGCCCGATAATCGGCCCCGCGCTGCTGCCCGATGCGCAGGTCATGGCCGACCTGCCGATACGCCACCCCCTTGGCATTGAGGGCAATGCGCGTGCGAAAGCTGGTGCCCGATCGCCAATAGCCGTGCAGGATCAGGGCATGGTCATCTATATCCATGGCGCGACGATAGCCCCGCCATGGCAAAGCGCCAAGGCCCAGCGCCAGGACTTGTTCAGTCGGTCGCCTTCAGCCGGACGGAACCGGGCTTCAGACCATCGGCGGTGGCGGTGACGGTCAGGCCGCCCTGCCCCGCCCCCCGCACCAGCGCCACGGCATAACCGCTCAGCGCATCGCGATCCGGCGAGGGGAAAGGCATGTGATCGACCGACGATCCATTGTCGGTGGCGATCAGGACGCCCGTTCCCGACACCGCGAAATGCAGCCGGTTGGTGGCGGACGGCACCGTCACCCCCTTGGCATCCACCACGCGGGCGCGGATATAGGTGGCGGCATCGAAATCGGACCCGACCGACGGCTGGTCCGCCTGCAACAGGATGCGGGTCGGGGCGCCCGCCGTGCGTAGCGTGTCGGACACGGCGGCGGTGCCCGCATCGCGGCAGGCCGCCCGCACCTCCCCCGGCGCATAGCGAACCGCCCAGCGCCGGGGCGAAGCATCCGCGTTGATCGGCAATATGCCCAGCGACCGGCCGTTCAGAAACGCCTCGACCCGCTGGCAATTGCTGTAAACCTCTATCGTTTCGTCATGCGGCCCCTGATCCTGCGGCGTCCAGTCGTCGAACAGGGCGACCTTGGGCTTGGGCGTGGCGACCGCGATCATGGTGGGCAACACCGGCTGATTGGGACCGCCCGCGCCATCGGTCGACGGTCCCGCCGCCGAAGGATCGGCATTGCGCACGACATGGACGACCGGCCGGTCCGACCACCAGCTTTCGCGTTCCATGCCCGCAATCTTCTGCCGCCCGGTCCGGTCCAGCAGCCCGGCCGGGTTCTGGATATTGGGCCAGCCCGACCGGTTCGCTTCGCCCAGATAATCGATACCGGTCCACAGGAACATGCCGGAAAATGGCGCATAGTCGCGCACCGGCACCCAGTTGGTGCGGTTATGCGCATTTTCCGTGCCGACAATGCTGCGTCTGGGATTTTGCCTGCTGGCCGCGATCAGTTCATTTTCGCGATAATTCTGGCCGACCACGTCCAGCATGTCGGCCAGTCCATTGTCATAATCCTTGGTCACATTGGGACGGAACAGCGCCATCGTCACCGGGCGGGACGGATCGGCGGCATGGACGATGTCCAGGATGCTGCGCAGCGCCGCCTTCGCCTGCACCGGATAGGCGGTGTCGTGGATTTCATTGCCCGCGCTCCACAGGACGATGCTGGGATGGTTGCGGTCGCGCCGCACCATGTCCAGCGCGTCGCGCTTGTGCCAGTCGCCAAAGAAGAGGTGATAATCCTCCGGCGTCTTGGCGACGTTCCACTGGTCGAACAGCTCGTCCATGACGATCAGGCCCAGTTCGTCCGCCAGATCCAGAAATTCCGGGCTGGGCACGTTATGCGCGGTGCGGATGGCGTTGACACCCTGCGCCTTCAGCGTGGTCAGTCGCTGGCGCCACACCGCCAGCGGCACCGCCGCGCCCACCGCCCCGCCATCATGATGCAGCGCCACGCCCTTCAGCTTGAAATTGCGCCCGTTGAGCCAGAAGCCGGTCGCGGGATCGAACCGCGCGTCGCGCACGCCAAAGGGCACATCCTGATTGTCGAGCGTGCTGCCATCGGCCGCCAGCACGCGAATGGTGGCGCGGTACAGCGCCGGATCGATGATGTCCCAGCGGCGCGCCCTGTCGATCGCCAGTTCGGCCGGGACGATGACCGTGCGACCGGCCGCAACCTGCACGACCGGCGTCGTGAAGCGCGCGACTGCGCTTCCATCGGGACCGGTCACGACCGTTTCGACCCTCACATCGGCTGACATGGCGGACATATTATGCACATCGGTGGCGACGGCGATGGTCGCGTGGTCCCCCTCCAGCTTCGCGACACGCACATAGGCACCGCCCTGCGGGATATGGACGTCGCCGGTTTCGATCAGGCGGACATGGCGATATATGCCCGATCCGGTATACCAGCGCGACGATGGCGCAGCCGACGTATCCGCCCGCACCGCGATGACGTTGCGGCCATCGGCATTCAGATGCGGCGTGATGTCGTACCGCAACCCGACATAGCCCATCGGGCGATAGCCGACATGGTGGCCGTTCACCCACACGCCGCTGCGTTCCATGATGCCGTCAAATTCGAGGAAATAGCGCCGCCCCGGTTGCGGCCTGACGTTCAGCGCGCGGCGATACCAGCCCACGCCGCTGGGCAGGAAAGCATTTTCCCCCGCTCCCTTCGCATTTGGATCGAACGGCCCGGCAATCGCCCAGTCATGGGGCACCGACACGCTTTTCCAGCCGCTATCGTCCAGTCCGGCGGTTTCCGCGCCTTCCGGATCACCCTGAAAGAAGCGCCAGCCGTCCGGCAGCTGCGTCGTCTCGCGTGGTGCCGACTGAACAACGCCGCCCGACATCATGCAGGCGAGAGCCACAGCCCCCAGAAACGCGCGACGCATAGATCCTCCCCATCAATGGCTCATTGGCCGGACTGGAGATATGGATAATCGATAGACCTCTATTTGCAACGTGGTTTCAACATGCGGTCCAATTTGATTATATTGCCGTTTCGATTTCGCTTGTCCCCCTGCCCCGCCATCCTAGAATGGTGGAGCAGCACAGGGGAGTGACATGGGCATATTGGACTTTCTTTCGAAACAGTTTGTCGACGTCATCGATTGGGTCGAGGAATCGGGGCAGTTGGGCTGGCGCGTGCCGCTGGCCGATCGGGAAATCCAGAATGGCGCGCAGCTGACCGTGCGCGAAGGACAGGTCGCCGCCTTCTTCAACGAAGGGCGCATCGCCGACATGTTCGGCCCCGGCCTCTACACGCTCGACACGTCTACCCTGCCGCTGCTGACCGCGATCATGAACTGGGACAAGGGGTTCAAATCGCCCTTCAAGTCGGACGTCCTGTTCTTCTCCGAAAAAGAGCAGATTGGCCTCAAATGGGGCACGGCGCAGCCGGTGACGTTGCGCGACCCTGAACTCGGGCCGCTGCGCGTGCGCGCATTTGGCAGCTACAGCTTCCGGATAAAGGATGTCGCCCCCTTCGCTTCCCGCATCATGGGGACACTGGGTGAAGTGAAGGTGAGCGATGTCGAACCGCAACTGCGCACCGCGATCCAGACCGCGCTGGCGACCGGCGTTGCAGGGGGCGGCACCGCCTTCCTTGACCTTGCCGCCAGCCAGAGCGCGCTGTCCGACGCGCTGAAGGCGGCGGTGGCCCCGGCCTTCGCGCAATGGGGGCTGTCGGTCGAAAGCTTTTTCGTCGAAAGCCTGTCGCTGCCCGAAGAAGTGCAGAAGCATCTGGACAAGGCGAGTTCCATGCGCGTGCTGGGCGACCTTGACCGTTATGCGAAATTTCAGGCGGCCGAAGCGATCGAGACGGCAGCGGCGCAGTCGGGCGGCGTTGCCGGGATCGGCGCGGGCGCGGCGGCGGGCCTTGCCATCGGGCAGGCGATGTCGGGCGCGCTGGGCGGTGGTACGGGCAGCGGTACGGGCGCGCCATCTGCGCCTGCCGAAGACCCCTTTGCCCTGATCGAACGATTGCACAAGCTGCTGGAAATGGGCGCGCTGACGCAGGCGGAATTCGATGCGAAGAAGGCGGAACTGCTGGGCCGCATCCGTTAAGGCCGGTTCATGCAGTCCGTCGCCTGTCCCACCTGCGGCGCGGAAGTCGCCTTCCGTTCGCCTGCCCTGCCCGTCCGGGTGTGCGATTATTGCCGCACGCTCGTGGTCCGTTACAGCCAGAGCGCGCAGGCCATGGGGGAGGCCGCGGTGCTGCCCTTCGACGTCAGCCCCATTCAGATCGGGACGCAGGGCCATTGTTTCGATCAGGGTTTCACCATCATCGGCCGTGTGCGCTGGGCATGGGAGGATGGCGCCTGGAACGAATGGCTGATGTTGCTGGACGATGGCAGCCATGGGTGGCTGGGCGAAGCGATGGGGCAGTTCATGGCGCTGCGCGAAGTGGAACTGAAAGGTTCGCTGGCGCAGATGATCCGCCGACTGATGGAGGATGGCACGGCCGTGCCGGGCCAGCGGGGCAGCATCGCCGGGCAGGAATATGAAGTGGCGGACATCCGCACCGTCACCTGCATCGGATGCGAAGGCGAACTGCCCTTTACCGCGCCCGCCGGGTGGGAAGCGCTGAGCGTCGATTTCCGCAACGCGGACGGCCGCTGCGCATCCTTTCAGAAGGACCGGCACGGCCCGTCGCTCTATGTCGGCCATCATGTGACGCTGGCCGCCATGCAGCCGCGCCACCTGCGCGCCATATCCGGCTGGAGCCTGCCTGCCCATGTCGCCTGACGACGGCAGCGTCCGCACGATCGCCTGCCCGGCCTGTGGCGGCACCATCGCCATGCGCGCGGCGGGCTATACCGTCACGCTCGCCTGCGAATATTGCGGCACGCTGATCGACGCGGCGCATCCCGATGCGCGCATCATCACCCGCTACCATGACATGCAGGCGACGCTCGCCATTCCGTTGGGCACGCGCGGCACGCTGCGGGGCGTGGAATGGGAAGCGATCGGATGGATGCAGCGGACCGACGGCTGGGCCGACTGGGAAGAATTTCTGCTGTTCAATCCCTATGCGGGCTATCGCTGGCTGATCGCGCAGAACGGGCAATGGAGCTTTGGCCGGATGCTGACCGCCGTGCCGCAACGGCGCGGCAGCGACATGATCGTGGACGGGCGGCTGTTCAGCCGATTCTACCATGGCAATGTGGCGCGGGTCACACGGGTTGCGGGCGAATTTTACTGGCGGGTGAAGATCGGTGAGGAAGTGCGGACCAGCGATTATGTCCGCCCCGGCCACATGCTCAGCCTGGAACATGACGATCGGGAAAAGAACTGGACCGTCGGCGAATTGTTGAGCGGACAGGAGATATGCGCCGCCTTTGCCGTGGCGTCGCCGCCCATGTGGTTGCCGGGCATTACGCCGCTGGCGCATCAGCCATCGCCCTTTGCCCGGCGGCTCAAGGGATGGGGGCCGGTGGCGATCTTGTCCTTCATCGCATTGCTGGCGATGCTGGTGATTTTCGGGCGGACGATGCAGCCGCAGGGCTTTGCCATGACGGTGACGCCCGACGGCCCCGCCATATCGCAGACCTTCGGGCCGATCGTCCTGCCCATGGCGCGACAGGCGATGACGGTGGAGGTGACGACACCCGGCGTCGAACAGGGCTGGGTCGACGTCGATGTCTCCTTCGTCGATCGCAGCACGCAGGACAGCTATGACGCCTATGCGCTCAACGAACGCTATTCGGGCCGGGATTCGGACGGCTACTGGTCGGAAGGATCGCGGTCGCAGACGCTGAAAGTCGCCAGCCTGCCCGCGGGCACCTATGATCTGGTCATCGATGCACAGGCGCATCACTGGGGCGGCGGCAGCGGCACGAGCAGCTGGAGCTGGGATCAGTCGGCCAGCAGCGACCGGCAACCGGTCGAACTGAACCTGACCGTAGCGCGCGGCGCGCAGTTCGCATCGAATTTCTGGATGGCGGCCATATTGATCCTTGTGCCGCCGCTGTTGATGCTGATCCTACACATCATGTTCGAAAATGCGCGGCTGGTGCAAAAGGATGATGCCGCCGCCGATGCCGACGACTGGCTGAAAGGCATGGAAACGCCATGAGCCGCAGCAGTTTTCTCTATGCGCTCTGGTGCCTGGGCGTGATCGGCCTGTATCTCGCCGCCGCATCGCAGGGCTATTCCCCATTTGCCGACGGTGCGCGTGTCGCGGGCGCCTATCGCGCCGCCGGTCCCACCCATAAATAAGGAGACGCTCATGCTCATCTCGCTTCCCACGCTGGTCAATTCGCTGGTCTATGCCGGGGTCGGCATCGTCGTCTTCGTCGTCGGCTTCGTCATTCTGGACCTGCTGACGCCGGGCAGCCTGTGGCAGGAAATCCGCGACAAGCAGAATGTGGCCGTCGCGCAGTTTGCGGGCGCCATCGCCATCGCGCTGGGGATCATCGTCGCCGCCGCCATTCATGGCTGATACGCCCCCGTTTCCCGCCGAGCGCAGGCGCGCCGCGCTGGTCGGGTTGCTGCTGGCCAGCGTCTTTGCGGTCGCGACCTGTGGCCTTATCTACGAACTGCTGGCCGGGACCATCGCCAGTTACCTGCTGGGCGACAGCGTCACGCAATTTTCGACCGTCATCGGCACCTATCTGTTCGCGATGGGCGTGGGCAGCTGGTGTTCGCGCTATGTGAAGCGTGACGAATTGCGGCTGTTCATCCGGGTGGAGATACTGGTCGCGCTGCTGGGCGGGTGGTCGGCGGCGGGGCTGTTCATGCTGTTCCCGCTGGTCGAACAGTTCCGTCCGATCCTGTACCTGCTGGTGTTCGTCATCGGCTTTCTCGTCGGCCTCGAAATCCCGTTGCTGATGCGCATCCTGCGCGACCGGTTCGATTTCAGCGAAACGGTATCGAATGTGCTGACGTTCGATTATGTCGGCGCGCTGGCGGCGTCGCTGCTGTTCCCGCTGTTACTGGTGCCGCATCTGGGCCTCATTCGCACGGGACTGATGTTCGGGCTGCTCAATGTCGGCGTCGCGCTGCTGCTTTTGCTGCTGGTTCCCGCGCGGGCGAAGCTGATGCGGGAGAGGTTTCTGGCGATCGCGGTGATGGCCAGCCTGATCGCGGGCTTCGTGATGGCCGATCATATCCAGCGCTGGTCGGAAATCGCCGCCTATGGCGAACGGGTCATCTATGCGACGTCCAGCCCCTATCAGCGGCTGGTGCTGACCCGGCATGACGACGACGTCCGCCTGTACCTGAACGGCAATCTGCAATTTTCGTCGCGCGACGAATATCGATACCATGAAGCGCTGGTCCATCCGGCCATGGGGCGGGTGGCCCACCCGGCGAATATCCTGATCCTGGGCGGCGGCGACGGTCTGGCCGCGCGCGAAGTGTTCCGCCATCGCCAGGTACGCAGCGTGACGCTGGTCGATCTCGACCCGTCGATGACCGGATTGTTCAGCCAGACCGGATTGCTGAAATCGCTGAACCACGGCGCGCTGACCGACCCGCGCATGCATATCGTCAATGCCGACGCATTCCGCTGGGTGCGCGAAAACAGGGCGCAGTTCGACGTCATCATAGTCGATTTCCCCGATCCGGTCGATTTTTCGGTGGGCAAACTCTATACCGAAAGCTTCTATCGCATGCTGCGCCCGCATCTGGCGCCCGGCGGCATGGCGGTGATCCAGAGCACGTCGCCGCTGGTCGCCCCGGCCGCTTTCTGGACCGTGGCGCAGACGCTGGAGGCGGCGGGCTTCGCCACCCGGCCCTATCATGTCTATGTGCCCAGCTTTGGCGAATGGGGCTTCATTCTGGCGGGCGTCCGCGATCCGGGCAACGCCGCGCGACTGTTGCCCGACAACCGTTTCCTGTCGGACGCCACCGCGCGGCAGGCGCAATATTTCCCGCCCGACATGGCGCGGCGCCCCGTACCGGTGAACCGGCTGGACAATCAGGCGCTGGTGCGCAGCTTTGCCGAGGAATGGGCGCGCTATGAGGGCTGACCGGCGCAGCCTGATCAAGGGCGGGATGGCGGCGGCGGGCATGCTGGCCTTGCCGGGATGCGAAACCGCGCCATCGGGCGGCAGCGGCGGGGCGGACATGGCGCTGGGTCATCGGCTGCGCGACGGATCTTTCCCCGAACCGGTGCGGGAAGAATATGTGCCCATCCTGATCGCGGGCGGCGGCGTTGCGGGCCTGTCCGCCGCATGGCGGCTGCGCGAAGCGGGGCATGACGATTTCCGCCTGATCGAAATGGAAGGCGAAACCGGCGGCAATGCGCGCAGCGGCCGCAACGCCGTGTCCGCCTATCCGCTGGGCGCCCATTATCTGCCTGTCCCCAATGAAGAGGCGCGCGGGTTGCGCCATATGTTGCGGCAACTGGGCATGATCGTGGGGGATCGCGACGGCAGGCCGGTCTATGATCCGCTGCAACTGTGCGCCGACCTGGCCGAACGGCTGTTATGGCAGGGCAAATGGCAGGAAGGGCTGGTGCCCAAGACCGGCCTGTCGGCGAAGGACAAGGCGGATCTGGCCGCGTTCGACCGGGCCATGGCCGATTTTTCCCACCGCCGCGATGCGCAGGGGCGCCCCGCCTTCGCCATTCCGATCGCCTATAGCGCGCGCGACGCCGACCTGCTGGCGCTTGACCGGATCGATTTCGCGCAATGGCTGGACCAGCGGGGCTGGACATCGCCGGTGCTGCGCGCACATGTCCGCTATGCCTGCCGCGACGATTATGGGACGGAACCGGGCGACGTATCCGCATGGGCGGGCATCCATTATTTCGCCAGCCGCAGGGGCTTTGCCGCCGATGGCGCGGGCGACAATGAACTGACATGGCCGCAGGGCAACGGGCGGCTGACGACGCTGATGGCGGAACGGCTGCGCGGGCGCATCGCCACGGGGCAGGTTGCCTATCGCGCGCGGCAGGATGGCGATGGCGCGACCGTCGACATTTTCGACACGGCGAAAGGGCACAGCATCCGCTATCGCGCCGATGCCGTCATCATGGCCATGCCCCACTTCATCGCGGGTCGCCTGCTGGGGCAAAGCGTCGGTACGGATCACAGCTATGCCCCCTGGCTGATCGCCAACGTCACGGTCGATCGCGTGCCGGGCGGCAAGGGCAGCGCATTGGCGTGGGACAATGTTTCGGCGACCAGCGCGTCGCTGGGCTATGTCGTCGCCACCCATCAAAGCGCGTCACGCGAAGGGCCAAGCGTGCTGACATGGTATATGGCGCTGTCCGACATGCCGCCCGCATCCGCCCGACGCCTGCTGATCGAACGATCGGACGCGGACTGGCGGCGCATCGTGCGCGACGACATGCTGACCATGAACCCCGATCTGGACGGCGCGATCCGATCCATCGACCTGTGGAAATGGGGGCATGCGATGATCCGCCCGACGCCGGGCTTCATCTGGGACGTTGCGGCGCGACAGCGCGCGGCGGTGCGCCCGCCCTTCTTCCGCGCTCATTCCGACATGAGCGGCCTGTCGCTGTTCGAGGAAGCCCATTATCAGGGGATGGCAGCGGCCGAAGCCGCGCTGTCCAGCATCGGCCATGATTTCGAGACTCTGTTATGACCCCGCCCATAACCTATGACGGTCGCCATCTGCTGGCCGATCTTTACGGCTGTCCGCTGCTGGGCGACGCGGCGCTGATCGAGCGCGCCCTGCGCGACGCGGCGGACAGGGCGGGCGCGACGATCATCGGACTGCACCTGCATCATTTCGGCGAAGGCCATGGCGTGACCGGCGTAGCCCTGCTGGCGGAATCGCACATGTCGATCCATACATGGCCCGAACATGGCTATGCCGCGATCGACATATTCCTGTGCGGCGCGCGCCACGATCCGGATGCCGCGCTGCAAAGCCTGTCGGATCATCTGGCCCCCACGCGCATCGTCCGGCACCTGATCCGCCGGGGCGAAGCGCCATGATGCCTGTCAGCGTCGGGTATCGAAGATCGAAACCCGCTTTGGTTTCTTGAGCGCCACCTTCGCCTGCAATTCGCGTTCCAGCATCGTCATCATCCATACCCGGTGGCGGATGATGAAATCGGTAAAGCCGTCCGCGCGCGACGGATCGAAGGTCGGCACCTGCCAGTCGGCGCGCTGTTCGACATAGGGCCGCATGACCTGCCCCGCCGCATCCTGTGGCGGGTCGATATGGCGGCCGAAATAGCTGTTGCCGCGAAAACGGAGCGACTGGACCTGCGCAAAGCCCGGCTGGATCAGATAATCGGGACCGTTGCGCCCGACTTCGCTGCCATATCGGGCCGTTCCCGCCACCTTGAAGATATTGTCGTTGAAGCGCACGTCGCGCGCCCAGCCGTCCCATTGGGTGGCGACCACCATCTGGACGTCCAGCGCCTTGCCCACATGGATGACGTTGCGCTCCACTTCGGCGTCGGACACATTGCCCGACAGCTGGAATATCCGCGTACCGTCATTGCGGCTGACGTTGAAGCGCGCCGCCGTACCGCGATTGCCCAGATTTTCGGTTTCATTATGGCGCGGCGAACAGATCAGCAGGAACCCGCCCGCATTGTCGTGGCTGTAATTATAGACGATGGTCGTGCGGCGCGAATTGAAATCGGAATCGAACCCCTGCCCGTCATAACGGGTCCGGGTATAGGCGGCCTCATTCAGCTGGATCAGGCTGTTGTCGGTGCTCCATTGCCAGATGCTCGCATTATAGCCGGGCGCGCGGCTGCCCGCATAACGCACGATATTATGCTCGATCAGCGCCCCGTCGGTGCCACGCGGCACGATGCCGTCCCCGCCGACATCCTCCAGATAATTGTCGCGGATGATCACTTCGTCGCTAGGAAACCAGTTGAGCGCGGTCACCCGGTCACTGATCCCCGCAATGCCCGACCGGTCGACCCGCCACACGATATTGCGTTCGATGCGCAGGTCATGAAAGCGGGTAGCAAGCCGCTTGCCGACCGCCTGAAAGACGATGCCGCCATTATCCTTGCGATCGTTGATGCCGCGCACATCGTGGATATACATGTCGGTCACGCGAATGCCGCGCGTCACGCCGCGATCCTGCGCTGAAATCAGTACGCCGAAACGCTGCGCGGCGACCGGCGCGTCGTTGGTGACTTCCAGACCGCTGATGCTGACATATTCGGCGTTGATGATCGCCACGCCATGGGGCGACACCCCGCCCGCATCGATCCGCGGTCGCGGGCCGATGCCGGTCACCGCGACGGTGATCGGTGCGTCCGCCTTGCCCGACCGGCTGATGGTCAATGGTTCCTTCCATACCGATCCCGCCGCCAGCAATATCCGGTCGCCGGGCTGAAGCGGCGCATCCTTCAGCCGGGCGAGCGATTTCCACGACTGCGCTTCCGCCGTTCCGCTGGCGCGATCATTGCCGGTGACGGCGTTGACATAATAGGTCGCGGCATGGGCCATGGCAGCGAGCGACGACAGGCCGGTCAGCAGCGCCGCCGCGATGCGGGTCGATAACAGCACGGTCGAAATGTCTCCCATTCATCAGCGATGCGCCCCTTCCGATGGCGGCGCGCAAAGGTCAACAGGGGGAGGTGAGACAACGAGTGACACAGTTCAAACGATAGGACGGTTTTTGATTAGTTAGCTCAGTAATTATATGAAGGGACAACCGCCGCATCCCTTTCATGTCGGGATGCGGCGGCTGAATGGGTCAGGCGTCCTGCAACAGCTTCGCGCGGCGCTGCACCGTCATGCGATGCGATCCCGACAACGCGGTCGTGCGGGTGCGGATGTCCCGCATGAAATGCCATGTGCCCGCCACCTGCTGCGGCGTGACGTCCAGCGAGACATAGCCGCGCTGGCTGGTGTCGCAAAAGGCCATGCCCGGATTGACGTCGCGCAGCGCTTTGGCGAGGTCGGCGGGCGGCACGCCCTTGGCATAGGCTTCAAAGCCCGGCGATGTGACGCTGTGCCCGGCGAACTCGACGCCCACCCGGTCCTTGACGCCGCCCTGCCCCGGGCCGCGTTCGCCCAGATTATAGCCCCATGCATTGTGGCTGTCGCCCGACAGCACGACAAGGTCGGCGTCCGCCGCGAGCGCCGCGTCGTACAGCCGATTGCGCGCAGCGGGATAACCGTCCCAGCTGTCCATATTATAGGGCAGCCCCGCCTGCGACGCAGCGACCGCCCCGGCCAGCGTTTTCCGCACCATTTCGGGCGCATTGGACGGCACCCATTGCGCAGCGTTCAGCGGGAAACGGCCATAGCCCATGATCACCTGCTGCGCGAGGATCTGCCACGCCGTGCCGGACTTCTTCGACTGGGCGAAACCGTCATAGAGCCATTTTTCCTGATCCGCGCCCATCAGGGTGCGATCCTTGTCGCTCCATGCGCCATCGCGGAAATCGGTCAGCGCCTTGGCCAGATCGCCGCGACCGGCGACGGCTTCGCCGACGTTCAGCTGCTTGTTGCGGGCGGTGATGCGGGTTTCGGGACGGAAGATGGTGGCCAGCGTGCCGATCTGAAAACTGTCATAGGCCGCGTCCGACACCGGCATCCATTCGCGATAGACGCGCTGCGCTATGCTTTTGCGCACCGACCATGCGCCTTCCCTGTCGGGCGAATGATTTTCCGCGCCGTCGATATAGGCGTCGTTGACCAGTTCATGATCGTCCCACTGGGCAATCATCGGGAAGGCCGCGTGCAGCGCCTGAAGATCGGGGTCGAGGCGATAGGAGGCATAGCGCAGCCGATAATCGGCCAGCGTCACCATCTCGTTCGCCGGTTCGATGACGCGGCCGGGCACGGTTTCTTCAAGGGTCGGGTAATGGCCGCGATCATATTCGTAGAGATAATCGCCGCAATGGATGACGAGATCGATGTCGTTGCGCGCGGCGGCATGGCCATAGGCGTTGAACCAGCCGAAGGGCATGTTGGAGCAGGAGAAGAGGCCGATGCCAAAGCGCGATACGTCGCCCTGCGGCAATGTGCGTGTGCGGCCAGGGCGGCTGACCCGGCCGTCGGGCGCGATGAAGCGGTAGAAATACCATGCGCCGGGCTGAAGGCCGGTAACGGTGATCTTCGCGGTGTGGTCCGCATCCGCGCGGGCGGTGACTTCGCCGCCCGACACGACCTTCGTAAAGGCGGCGTCGGTGGCGACTTCGGCGCGCAGCTTGCTGTCACCCGACCCGACATAACGGGTCCATAGCAGCACGGAGTTGAGGCCCGGTTCGCCGCTCGCCACGCCATGGGTAAAGCCCCGGCCGCCCAGTATCTGGGCCGCGCCGGGAATGGACAGGGCGCCAAGGCCCAGCATGCTGGCCTTGATCAGCAGGCGGCGGTCTATGGTGACGCTCATGACTGTCTCCTTCGCTGTGCGGTTCAGAAACGACCGGTCAGCTGCACGCCATAAAAGCGCGGCTCTGCCGGAATGAAGGTCGGGATGCCGAAGCCGCCGCCGGTATTGCCTGCGTCGAGCAGGTAGTTCTTGTTGGTGGCGTTGCGCATGAAGGCGGAGATTTCGTAGCGATCCTCCGCAAAGCTCACGCCCGCGCGGGCGTTGACCAGCAGCACGCCGCCCTGGCTGATCGCTTCGGTATTGGGCACTTCGAAATAGATCTTGCTGCGATAGGTGATGCTGGGCGTCGCAAAGAAGCGGGCGCCGTTGCCCAGCGGCGCGTCGATGGTGAAGCCTGCCGCCGCCTGGAATTTGGGTTGCAGACGGAACTGGTCGCCTGCGAAGCGGCCATTGGCGTCCTTGTTGTCGATGCCGCCGTCGATATAGCCGCCATTGGCGAAGATGTTGAGCCAGCTGGTCGGCTGAACCATCACTTCCGCTTCGACGCCCAGATTGCTGGCGGTGCCCGCGCTCATGGTGCGGGCGACGCCGTCGGTGCCGACAACGCTCACCTGGAAATTGTCGTATTTCTGATAATAGACGCCCAGCGATCCGGAAAAGATGCCGCTATTGCCCTTCAGGCCGACTTCATAGTTCCAGACATTTTCTTCGGCGACCTGATTGATCCGCGCGGTGCCGCCCGCGCCCGCATCCAGATTGACGGTGGGCGAACGACGGCCCTTCGACACGGTGGCAAAGCCGTTCAGGTTCGGCGAGAAGCGATAGAGGATGTTGAAGCGCGGCAGGAAGGCGATGAAGCTGTCTTCGGCGCGCAGCACGCGACCGCCGGTATTGACCTGGCCCGGCACCAGCGAGGTGGCGAGCGACGGCAGCGCCGCCAGCAGCTGCGCGCGCAGGGCAGCGGGCAGCAATGCCGGCAGGCGCGGCACCTGCACATCGGTGACATAGCCCGACCGGCGCTTTTCGATGAGGGCGCGGATGCCCGCAGTCAGTTCCAGCGACGGGCTGGCGATCCAGGTGCCGTCGGCGAACATCGAATAGCTGTCATTCTTGCCCTGATTTTCGAAGACCGAGGCATAGGGGATCTGGGTCAGCGCCCCGCCGGTGATCAGCGCGGTCGCCTGCGCCGCCGTCACCACGCCCGCCGCATTGATGCAGCCAAGGCCGGGGATAGCCCCGGTCAGACACTGGATGAACGTGCCTTCTTCGCTTGAGAAGGGAACGCGCTGATGGTTCTTTTCACGGAACATGTTCCAGCCGAACGACCCGCGAAAATGGTCACCGGCATAGGAAAAGCGGGTTTCATGGCTCGCCTGCCATCCGACGGCTTCTTCACCAAATTCCAGATACCATGCGGCGGAACCGTCGGCGTCGAACACTTCATTGCTGTCGAATTTGCGATAGCCATTGACCATCGTCAGCGTCCAGTCGTCCATGATCTCCCACGAGAAGGTCAGGTTCGCGTCATAGACGTCGCGGTGGAGGCCCAGCTTCCCGTCATTGCCCAGTATCGAAGCGGCCAGCGGCGAACCGCTGAGATTGGCCGAGCCGAAGGGATTGCCCGGCCCTTCCGACGTCGGCAGGGCTTTCGAGATGAAAGGCGTGCCCGAATTGCGCTGACGGTCGTAGGTGAGGATGAGGTCGGCGGTGAATTTTTCGGTCGGCGTCAGGCGCAGCGACCCGCGCACGCCCAGCTGGTCGCGGGCATAAAGATCGTCCTGCGTGGCGGACAGGTTCTTCACATATCCGTCGCGCTTCTTCCACGCAAAGGCGATGCGCCCGGCGACCTTGTCCGACCCGCCATTGACGAAGCCGCTGAGCAGTTTGGAATCGTAATTGCCATAGCCCGCCGTCAGTTCGGCTGAAAAGCCGGGCTTTGGCCGGGCGGAAATCATGCTGATCGCGCCGACGGCCGACGCGGTGCCGAACAGGGTCGCCTGCGGCCCCTTGATCACCTCGATCCGTTCCATGTCGTAGATGTCCTGATAGGAACCACGCGAGCGGGAAATGTCGACGCCGTTATAATAGAGGGTGACGCGGGGCGCCTGCTGCGCCGATCCGCTGTCCGACGTGATGCCGCGAATGACGATGCCGGGATTGTTGGCGCTCTGTTCCTGAATGTTGAGGCCGGGGATATAGTTGGATAGTTCGTCGAGGTCGGACACGCCGATCTCTTCCATCCGCTTGCCGCTGACCGCCGAAATGGTGATCGGCACATCCATCGCGCGCTGTTCGATCTTTTGCGCGGTGACGATGATTTCCTCACCCTTGCCCGCGACGTCGACGTCAGGCGCGCCCGTCTGGGCATGAACCGGCATGGCAACGCCGCCGGCGAGCAGGATGGAAAGCAGTCTGGTGCGATATGTCATGTGGCGAACCCCCGAAAATTGGATGGATCGCCGCTGCCCAACGGATGTGACGCGCTGGAGGCCGGGTCATGACAGAGAAATGAAAATTAGGATATTCCAATGTCATAAAGGCGCGACCCGGATGACGGGCCGCGCCTTTATGTTAAGGTCATAGCTTGCCGCTCAGCGACACGCCGATGATGCGCGGTTCGTTGAACACGGGCGCCATGTAATTTTCGATCACGCCCTTCATATTCTTCTCACCCGTGATGTTGCGGGCGAATGCGGCGATTTCATATTTGCCGTCCGGCGCCGTGTAGCCGATCTTCAGGCCGCCTTCGAAATCGCCCTTCGAATAGAACTCCTTCGTGCGGTACAGGACGAAATTGGTATAGCCCTGAATGTTCCAGTCGGTCGACGCGAACAGCTTGCCGCCATTGCCCAGCGGCACGTCGTAACGGGCCGCGATGTTGGCGGTATATTTCGGCGCGTTGGGCAACGGATTGCCATCGATCTGGGCAAAGACGCCGCGCGGGTTCGTCACGGTCGGATCCTGCACGGTGCACACCACCACACCGTTCAGCGTGCAGACCTGCGCATAGACATTGCTGTCGTCGATTTCGCTGTGCAGCAGGCTGAGACCCGCCGACACCGTGAAATTCTCGAACGGGCGGGCTTGCAGTTCCGCTTCCAGACCATAGGCCTTGGCCGCATCGGCGTTGAACAACACGCCATTGCCGTTGACGTCGTTGCCGTTCAGCTGAATGTCCTTCACCTTCCAGGCGAAGCCCGACAGGTTGAACCGCAGGCGGTTGCCCAGCAGGTTCGTCTTGATCCCGCCTTCGTACGACATGATCGTTTCCGAATCCGCCGTGGTGAAATCGCTGTTGAACACGGCCGAACGGCCCTGAATGGTCGGGCCACGGAAGCCGCGCGCGATGCGAGCATAGAGGCTGACTTCCGGGGTCACTTCATAAAGGGCGCTGACGTCCCAGCTGGGTTCCTTGCCCGTCAGCTTGACGTAGCGACGACCGGCATAGGTCGAAACGCCCGCCGCATTGGCGGTCGCGCGGACCAGACGGGTTTCCTTCATGTCCTTGGTATAGCGGCCACCGGCCGTGATGGTGAAACCGGGCACGACTTCATAGCTTGCCTGACCAAACAGGCCCCAGCTTTCATTCTTGTTGCGCAGCCGCACCCAGTTGTTGGGGTTGTTCGCCGCGCCGGTCAGGAAATAGGCGCGCTGATAGAAATCGGTGGTGTCGCGGCTGTCGAAATACATGCCGCCAACCTGCCATTTGAAGGCGCCATCGCCATTGCTGGCCAGACGGACTTCCTGGCTGAGCTGGTCGAGATCGCGGACATTGCCCTGGCTCTGGCCGAACCCATTGGCGACACCGTTCACCGGATAGTCGGCGCCCGCGCCGCCATCCGTGTCGCCACGGCTGTAACCGCTGGTGGTTTCATAGGCGGTGATCGACGTCAGCGTCACCGGCCCCATGTCGATCGCGATATTTTCCGACGCGCCATAGGTCTTGTACGCCTGCGGATTGTTCATCGCTTCGTCCAGCGCGATCTTCGAACGGGGTTCGCCCGCCACGCTGTTGCTGCCCTTGATCAGGCCGCCGCGGTGGAAGATGGTCGACGTCCCGTCATAATCGCGCGCGTGGAAACTGGTCAGCATCGACACATTTTCGGTCGGCGTCATCAACAGCTGAACGCGCACGTCCTTTTCATTATAGCCGCCCATCGCGTCCTTCTTGGGCGACATGGTGCCGTCGGCGCTGGGGCCGGTATATGTATTGTCGACCCAGTCGTCGCGATGCTGATAGAGCGCCGACACGCGGAAGGCGAGCTTGTCCGCCACGATCGGGCCGCCGATGCCGCCGTCGAAGGTAACGGTGTTATAGCTGCCATAGCTGGCCTGCGCCCGGCCTTCCCATTCCATCGACGGACGGATCGTGTCGAACTTGATGATGCCTGCCGTGGTGTTGCGGCCGAACAGCGACCCCTGCGGGCCGCGCAGCACTTCCACCTGATTGACGTCGAACACCGGGTTCGATTTCAGCACGACATGTTCAAGGACGACATCGTCCTGAATGATCGACACCGGCTGCGACGCGCCAAGGTAGAAGTCGATATTGCCAAGGCCGCGAATGTAGAAACGCGGGAAGATGCGGCCGGTCGTGGTTTCGGCATACAGACCCGGCACGCGCGCGGCGAGTTCAAGGATGTCCCCGCCACCGGCGGTCAGGTTGCGCAGCGCATCGCCCTGCACCACGCCGACCGACACCGGCACCTTCTGCAGATTTTCCGACCGGCGTTCGGCGGTGACGACGATTTCGTCCAGCTGATCGGCGCTGGCGGCTTCCTGTGCGTGGGCGACATGCGCCATGGTCAGGGCGCCTAGCGCGGCGGTCAGCATCAGCGCGGACCGGTTGAAGATGATGTTGGACAAAGTCGTACCCCATGATTTTGGTTGGAAGGCTGCGTCGCCTTCATGGGGCGGCCCGCTATGGACCAATCATGTCTTAACTGTGACAAATATTGCCTTGGCGCGGCAACTCATCGCTATGTCAGCAGCTGTGGCAATCGGGCCACATCGCCGTGCTGGCCTGCTCCGTCATGCACTATCAGCTGGCTATCGCAATGCCCTCGTCCGACCCATACTGCGCAAGGCACGCGGGCACCGCGTCGGCGGGCATGGCTTTTGCATAGAGAAAACCCTGACCGACGTCGCAATGAATGTCGCGCAGATAGGCCTCCTGCGCGGCCGTCTCTATCCCTTCGGCCACGATTTCCAGCCCCAGACAATGGCCCAGATTGACGACGGTCGACGTAATCGCTTCCGCGTCGCTGCTCGTGCCGATACGCTGGATGAAGGACCGGTCGATCTTCAACAGATTGACCGGGAACTGGGTCAGGTGCGACAACGATGCGTAGCCGGTTCCGAAATCGTCCAGCGCGATCCGGATGCCATGATCGCTCAATGCCCGCAATTCGCGTTCCACATCCCCCGCGCCGGTGCCCAGGAACACATTTTCCGTCACCTCTATCTGGATGCAGGACGGCGGCAGGCCGCGCGTGCGCAGACTGCCTATCACCCGGTCGGCAAAGCCCCCCTGCCGGAAATCGGCGCCCGCCACATTGATGGCCACATGGCCAAAGGCCACATCGCCCTGCGTCCAGTGCTGAATATCGTCCAGCACCTTTTGCAGCATGCGTTCGCTCAGCAACGATCCCAGCGCCGGATCATCGAACGCCGCGCTCATCATGTCGGGGGATCGCAGCCGCCCTTCATGATCGCGCCAGCGCAGCAACGCTTCGAAACCGGTCACCTGCGACGTGCGCAAGGCGATCTTGGGCTGATAATGGGGGACGATCGTGTCGTGGGTCAGCGCCTGACGCGCCAGCGCGATCATCGTCTGATGCCGCTCTACCTCCACCATCATGCCCGGTTCGAATATGCGCAGCTGGGCGCGCCCACCGGTCTTCGCGGCATAAAGGGCGATGTCCGCCGCCTTCATGATTTCGGAACGCGACCGGCCGTCGCGCGGGATCAGGCTGGCGCCGATGCTGGCGCTGCATTCCAGCAGGCGCCCGCCATGGTCGATCGGGCGGCGCAACTGGTCATAGATATTGCCTGCGACCTGCTCGACCTCCTCGGCGGAGCGGGCCGCGATGACCAGCGCAAATTCGTCGCCACCGGTACGCGCGACCAGATCGTCGTGGGACACCGACGCCCGCAACCGGTCGGCAAAGGCGCACAGCAGCGCATCGCCGCCGTCATGACCGATGCTGTCGTTGACAGCCTTGAAATTATCGACGTCCACGATCAGCATCGCGGCGGTCATCGTCCGCCCGACATCGGCCAGCATGCCGTCCAGATGATCCTGCAACAACGCACGGTTGGGCAATCCGGTCAGCGCGTCATGCTGCGCCATCCAGACGGCCTTTTCTTCCGACCTTTTCTGATGGGTGATGTCGCGCGCCACGACGATCAGCCGCCCCGACGCGTCCGACGTCTTGTTGATGGCGATGTCGAACCAGCGCCGCTTCGCCGTTTCGGACACGATGCGACCATCGGGCGCCAGGCTCAGGATCAGGGTCGCGGGATTGCTGGCCTTCGCCTGATCCAGCGCGCGCTGCGCGGCCGGGCGATCGTCCGCGGCGATTTCCATCAACCAGTTGCGGCCGATCATATTGTCCGCGTCCGAGCCGTCTTCGGGCTGATTATAGAAGACGATCCGATAATCCTCTTCCAGAATCAGCATATGGTCGGGGCTGGACCGCAATATGGTTTCGGTGAGGGATTCGCTGCGCTCCAGATCGGCGAGCGCCGTCATCCATGACACGAACATGCGGTGGAGCGAGAAGGACGCCGCAAAGATGGTCACCATGAAGATCGGCAGCTGGATGCTGATGACCGGCAACGTCGCGTCGGCCGTCATGCTGCCCGCCACGGCGCAGGGGGCCAGCGCCAGAAACACCATGGTCGTGGCCAGACGCGGCGTACCGAAATTGCGCAGGCATATGCCGCATACCATGGCGGCGGCGGACAGGCAGGCGATCACCGCCATGATCCAGTCCATGGACAATATGCACAGCGACGTCCCGATCCCGACGGACAAGGCCCACATGCATGACAACAGGGCGGACAATGATCGCGGCGGCGTGCGCCCCGCCGCCAGCTGCACCTTCCCGTGGATCAGCACGCCCATGCGGACAAGACCCAGGCCGATTTCGAACATCAGCCAGCCGATGAAGGGCGCGGTGGGGTGTCGCCATGCGGCGATGGCCGCGACCGCCGTCGCATTCAGCACCCCGCCCAGAAAGATGGGCAGCGACGAAAACAGGCCGTTCTTCAGCTGGTCGCCAACCATGGCGGGCACCGTCGACTTCGTGTCGAGCAGCCATCGGGTCCAGCGGGTGAAGGTTAAAGGCACCACATGCATACTCACTCGACCGGCCCGTTCCGTGACCTGAAAAGGCGTTGTGCGGACGTAAAATCGCGATGGCCGGAAGCGGACATCCCCGGCCGTTAAGACAGTTCGTAAAAGAGATTGGTTTTTAATAGCTTAATTTGTCAGCCAAAATGACAGCCAGATCGATAGCCGACCGCCGCCGGGGACCATCGATTTCAGCGCGCCGGATTTTTCCACGCGGGTGCCAAACGCAACAGCACAAATCCCGCCATCGCCGACAGGATCGATCCGCCCAGCACCCCGATCTTCACTTCGTCGGACAATAGCGGGTCGGTAAAGGCAAGGCCCCCGATGAACAGGCTCATCGTGAAGCCGACCCCGCATATCAGCGCCAGCCCATAGACCTGAAGCCATGTCGCACCGGCCGGGCGATCCGCCACGCCCAGCGCCACGGCGCCCCGGATGCTGCAGAAAATGCCGATCTGCTTGCCCAGGAACAGTCCCGCCGCAATGCCCAGCGGCAACGGCGCCAGAATATGCGACAGGCCGATTCCGGCCAGCGAAACGCCCGCATTGGCGAAACCGAATAGCGGCACGATGGCAAAGGCGACCCAGGGATGCAGCGCATGTTCCAGCCGATGGAGCGGCGACGTGCGGTCATCCGGCGCGCCGGGCGACGGGCGGATCGGGATGGTCAGCGCGGCCAGCACGCCCGCGATCGTCGCATGCACGCCGGACAACAACACCGCCAGCCACAGGCCGAATGCGCAGAGCAGATAGATCCACAGCGCCTTTACGCCCATCCGGTTGAGCACCAGCATCACTACCCATATCGCGCCCGCCGCCATCAGCGCGGTCAGGCTGATCCCCTTTGTATAGGCCAGCGCGATGATCAGCACCGCCCCCATATCGTCGACGATCGCCACCGTGGTCAGCAATATCTTGAGCGAAGCGGGCGCCCTTTTCCCCAACAATGCCAGCACGCCGATGGCAAAGGCGATGTCGGTCGCGGCGGGGATCGCCCATCCGCTGGCCAGACCCGGCTCCCGCCCGGCAATCGCCATATAGACGATGGCAGGCACCGCCATGCCCGCCGCAGCCGCAATCACCGGCAGCCAGCGGTCGCTCCATTGCGACAGGCTGCCGTCGATGAACTCCCCCTTGATCTCCAGCCCGACCAGCAGGAAGAACAGCGCCAACAGCCCGTCATTGATCCAGTGCAGCGCAGACAACGGCCCGATATGGACATGCAGCGCTTCGAAATAGGCGGCCGCCACCGGACTGTTCGCCACGATCATCGCCAGCGCCGCCGCCGCGATCAGCAATATTCCGCCCGATGCCTCCATATGCAGAAAGGCACGAAGCGCGGAGCGCGGGCGCTGGAGGGTGGCAAGCATCTGCATGCAATGCAGATAGACAGGCAGGCATGTCCTTGTCCAAGAAAAGCGGACCTGTCGGCCGGATCACCCATCGGAACCATCGTCACGCGATCCGGGCCAGCGCGTACCTGTCTGCCTCGCCACCGATCAGGAAGGCGAACGAAAAGCGATCGCACCGCCCAGCTTTGTTTGCACGGCCGATCACACGGGAAATCGAATAGAGCGTCCCTCGATCAAAATCGTATATTTTATTTGACCCTTTCCTCCACCTCCCGCAATGAAACCCCATGGACGGTGCACCACTTTATTCCGAACCACGCAATTTTCTGGGCCATCCGCGCGGCCTGTTCATGCTGTTCTTCACCGAATTGTGGGAACGCTTCTCCTTCTACGGCATGCGCGCGCTGCTGATATTTTACCTGACGAAGCAGTTCCTCTTCTCCGACGAGCGGGCCGGGATGCTTTATGGCGCCTATATCGCGCTGGTGTTCGTCAGCCCGCTCGTCGGCGGCTGGCTGGCCGACCGTTATCTTGGCGCGCGAAAAGCGGTGCTGTTCGGCGGCATCGTCATCGCGCTCGGTCATATCCTGCTGGGCCTCGACACGCTGGGCGGCGACCGCGAAGGCGCGACCCGCATCTTCCTGGCCGGCATGGCGGTCATCGTCGTGGGCACGGGTTTCCTGAAGGCCAATGTGTCCGTGCTGGTGGGACAGCTCTACCCGCGCGACGATATGCGGCGCGATCCGGCCTATACGATCTTCTACATGGGCATCAATCTGGGCGGCGCGCTGGGACCGATCATCTGCGGCGCGCTGGGGGAAATGGTGGGCTGGTCCTGGGGTTTCGGCGCGGCGGCGCTGGGCATGATCCTGGGCATCATCGTCTTCGTCATGGGCAAGCCCCTGTTGCAGGGTCAGGGGGAGGCGCCCGATCCCGCATGGCTCGCCCGGCGCAGCCTTGGCATGCCGCGCGAATATTGGCTCTATGCCAGCGCGCTGCCCTTTGCCGCCGTCATGTTGGCCCTGCTCGCCAGCCCCGCGGCCGTCGGCTATCTGCTCAGCGCCAGCGGCCTTGCCATGGGCATCGGCCTTGTCGCCTATGCCTGTCTGAAACTGGATTCCGACGCGCGCGGCCGGTTGCTGGTCGCGATTTTCCTGCTGGTGGTTCAGCCCGTTTTCTGGGGTCTGTTCGAACAGACCGGATCTTCGCTCAACCTGTTTATCGACCGCCATGTCGATCGCACCTTCTTTGGCTTCACGGTTCCGGCATCGCTGTTTCAGGCGGTCGGCCCGCTCTCCATCTTTCTGCTGGCCCCCGTTTTCGCATGGGCATGGCTGGCGCTGGGCCGCAAAGGCCTCGAACCCTCCACTCCCGCCAAATTCGGCCTTGCGATCATGCAGGTGGGCGCTGGTTTCCTGCTGCTGACCGGCGCGGGGATGCTGTTCCCCGGCGTAAAGATGCCGATGCTCTTCATCATCCTGCTCTACATGCTGCACACCATGGGCGAACTGTGCCTGTCACCCGTCGGCCTTGCCGCCATGTCGCGCCTGTCGCCGCCGCGCATGCTGGGCCTGATGATGGGCACATGGTTTCTGGCGACGGCGGGCGGCAATTTCATGTCGGGCGTCATCGCCGCCGCCATCGGCGCATCGGCGGGCGCGAACGATGCGGGCGCGGTGCTGGGCGCCTATGGCCGGATCGGCGCGCTTGCGATGCTGATCGGCCTGATGGTCCTGCTCCTGTCCCCGCGGATCGGCCGCCTCATGAAACAGGGCGGACAGGGTCTTCCGGACATGGCCTGACGGCATCGGCCGTCAGGGGCATCACATCACCTATTAACGCCGCGCCAGCAGCGCGATCAGTTCATCCTTCCAGAATTTCGCCCATGTATGCGTACTGTGCCCACGCGTTTCGGGGGAATAAGGGATCAGGATATAGCGCGTCGTCTTCAACCGCTTCGCCGCCGTTTCGGCCATGCCCATTTCCGGCGGGTTGATGAAATCGTCCGAAGAATTGATCCAGGTCATCGGCGCGCTGATCTTTTCAAGGTCGGCCGACGGATCATAATCGCGCGACGAATCCAGCTGATACAGATAATCGTTGGCGTCGCGGCTGGCGATGTCGCGGTCGAACCGATCCTTCCAATAGGCGTCGGCCGCATCCCGCGTGGGAAATTGCGTCTGCATATACCATGCCGCCGCGCCCGCAATCTGCGACAGGCTGGACGCGGTGCGCAGCCCCAGCATCGGTTGCGCCTTGTAATTGCCGTCCTGCCACGCGGGGTCTGCGCGAATGCCGTCCATCGCCGCCTTGCGCCACATCCGGTTGCGCCCGGCGATCGGCGCGGCCTGACAGGCCATCGGCATCAGTGCACCGGCGAAATCGGGATGTTTTTCCGCCCACAGGAAAATATGCATGCACCCCATCGACGTGCCGAATGTCAGCGCCAGATGATCGACCTTCAACCCGTCGACCAGCATGCGCCGTTGCGCCTCCACCATGTCGTCATAATCATAATGGGGAAATGCCATGCGCATCCCGTCGCTGGGCTTGGACGATCCGCCATGGCCGATATTGTCGGGCAGGATGATGAAATATCGCCGCACGTCGAGCGGCTGGCCCGGCCCATAAAGTTCATCGGCGAACTGCGGTTGCAGGAACTGCGCGCCCGATCCGCCGGTGCCGTGCAGGATCATCACCGCATTGTCGATCCGCCCCTTCGCATCGCGATGCGGCGTTCCGATGGTGCGATAATGCATCCGCAGTTCCGGCAACCTTTCCCCCGATGCAAAGCGGAAGTCGCGGATCACATGGTCGCCCTGCTTCACCTCCGCCGCGTCGAAACCCTGCGCCAGCGCGGGCGCGGCGATCATCATGGCGGCGGTGACCATGAAACGGGGCCATCTGTATCTCATCCTTGTCGTCCTCCCATGACATTCGCGCGCGCGGTCTCAGCCCATTTGACAGATTTGGTATACGATGTACGTTCCGCACCATCTCAAGGCAACAGGCAGATCATGCAGAAAAAATCGCTCGCTCTTTCCGCCCTCCCCCTCCTTCTGACGGCCTTTGCCGTTCCCGCCATCGCGGCGGAAAAGACCGCCCCGTTGGAAAAGGCGGAGGCGAAGGACGACAGCGCCGTCGCCCCGGTGGAGGAACAGGCCATGCCCAAGCGCGCGTCGGTGACGGTCGCGGGCAGGCAGATCGCCTATACCGCCACCCCCGGCACGCTAACGATCCGCAACGATGCGGGCGAACCCGTCGCCAGCATGTTCTACACCGCCTATGTCGCGGACCGGGCGAAGGGGGCGAAGGAACGGCCCGTCACCTTCCTGTTCAACGGCGGGCCGGGGTCATCGACCATGTGGCTGCACATCGGCTCCTTCGGCCCGGTTCGGGTCGACACGCCCACGCCCGACACCGCCCGCCCCGCGCCATTCGCCATCGGCCCCAATCCCGACAGCCTGATCGACAAAAGCGATCTGGTGTTCATCGACGCCATCGGCACCGGCCTGTCGCGTCCGCTGGGCAAGGCGCAGGGCAAGGATTTCTGGGGCGTCGATCCCGACATCGATGCCTTTGCCAGCGCCATTCAGCGATACCTGACCATCAACGATCGCTGGAACGCGCCCAAATTCCTGCTGGGCGAAAGCTATGGTACGCTGCGCGCGGCGGGCCTCGTCAACACGCTTCAGGAACGCGGCGTCCAGATGAACGGGGTGGTCCTGCTGTCCTCCATCCTCAATTATGGCGTTCGCAATCCGGGTTACGATCAGATCAACGTGACCTATCTGCCCAGCTATGCGGCGACGGCCTGGTATCATAACCGCCTGCAAAATCGCCCGGCGACGCTGGAACCCTTCCTCACCGAAGTCCGCGCCTTCGCGCTCGGCCCCTATCTCTCCGCCCTTGCCAAGGGCGACGACCTGCCCGATGCGGAGCGGGACAGCGTCGCCACGCAACTAGCCGCCTATACCGGCCTGTCAAAGGCGTTCATCATCCAGAACAAGCTGCGCATCGACCTCGGCCGGTTCCGCAAGGAATTGATGCGCGACGGCAGCCGCACGGTCGGCCGCCTCGATTCCCGCTTCATCGGCATTGATGTGGACGACAGCGCGGCCGATCCCGAATATGACGCCGCCGACACCGCGATCAGCGGCGCCTATATCGGGGCGATGAACAGCTATCTGTTCGGCACGCTGGGTTATAAGACACCGCTCAGCTACCGCCCCAATTTCTACAAGGACATCAGCCCCGCCTGGGATCAGCGTCACCGCGCGCCCGGCGGCGGCGGTCGCCCGATGCCCGCGGCCGACACCGCGCTGGACCTCGCCCGCGCCATGCGCACCAACCGCCATCTCAAGGTGCTGTCGCTCAATGGCTATTATGACATGGCCACCCCCTTTGCCGGGGCGGAATATGATCTGAAACACATGCAGCTCGACAAATCGCTGCAATCCAACATCAGCTACAAATATTATGAATCCGGGCACATGATCTACATCCACCCGGAATCCATGAAGGGCCTGCGCCGCGATCTGCTGGCCTTTTACGACAGCGCCATGTGATGGAATCGGCCCGCATTCCCGATGGGTGCGGGCCGACCCTTAATGGAGGGAGCGAATAAGGCCGCGCTGTCTTTCCGTTCGTTTCGAGCGTAGTCGAGAAACACCAGCATTATGCTATCCGCTTCTCGACCTCTCTCGAAACGAATGGATGCCCTCTCGAACTATTGCACAGGCTCCACCACGAACAGGCGCGTCTGCGGCAACGCCCTTAAGTCCACTTCCTTCCCGCCGACGAACAGCCGTTCCAGACGGCGGATATTACGGATGTCGGCCAGCGGATCGGCATCCAGCAACAGCAGGTCGGCGATCTTCCCCTTTTCGATCGTCCCCAGATCCTTCAGCCGCCCGGCCGCCCGCGCCCCGTTGCGGGTCGCCGCGACGATCGCCTGCATCGGCGTCATGCCCAGTTCCACCAGCCCCTCGATCGCCAGCAGGCTTCCCTCGCCGGGTTCCTGTTCCGGCGATTTGGCGCTGCGGCGATATTCCGGCGCGTCGCCCAGATAATTGTCGGTGGCGATCGTCACCGGGCATCCCGCCCGCACCAGCCGTTCGGCATTGCGCCGTTCGATGTCCGCATCGTCCCCCCGCATCGCGGCACGGCGGCGCAGTTCGGTGCTGGTCAGCGCCTTTGGCATCTGCGCTATGTCGGCCTGCGCTTTTACCCGCTTGGCAATCTGCTTCTGTCGGACGGCGCCCGTCACCATGTTGGACCGCATGGCGCACAAAGTCCCTTTCGTCACGATCAGTGCGACCAGATCGTCGGGATAATCGCGGCTCAAAATTTCCGGATGCTGGATCAGGTCGATCCCCGCCTCCACCGCCAGCCGCAGCCCCTCCGAACTGGTGGCGTGGGTTTCGGCCATCTTGCCCCGCTTATGCGCTTCCTCGACGATCACCTTCTGCTGCCGGGGGGAAAATCCGATCAGGGACGGCATCATGAAATGGCTGGTCCCGCCATATTTCAGGAAATCGACGCCCCGGTCCAAATAGGCGCTGACGGCGACCCGCAACTGATCAGGCGTCATGTCCATCAGTTCCTCGCCCATGCCCTGCGCCAGCATGTCGTTCCACTGTTCCTGAAACAGCGTCAGGTCGCGGTCACCGGTCAACGAATAGGTCAGTGAAAACGGGCCGCCCCACCCCAATATATTCCCCGCCACCAGCATCCGCGCGCCGACCGCTTCCCCCCGGTCGATCCGGTCACGCACCTTCAGCAAAGGCGGCAACACGCCGTAGCTGTCGCGGATCGTCGTCACGCCCGCGCGCAATTGCCGCTGCGCAAATTCCAGCGCCAGTTCCTCGTTCCGGTCGGCATAGCGCGACGATGTGTCGCGCCGCGCCGGGTTGCCATACACCGTGGCGTGCACGTTGGAATCGATGAAGCCGGGCAACAGATACCGCCCATGGCCATCGATTTCCCGCGCATTCGCCGGTGCCTTCAACTTGCCCGCCGTTGCGACGATGCGACCGTCGGCGATCAGCACATCCTGCCCGGCTCTGGCGGCGGCGCCCGTCCCGTCTATCACCGTGACATCACGTATCAGGATCGTTTCAGCAGCAACAATATCGGACCCGAAAAGTCCTCCAAACCCAACTGCGGTCAATAGCAGATTGGCAATTTTCCTTCGCATTTTCATGATGATAATTCCCTTCCCCAACCCCTGCGCCACGCCTTCCACATGACATCAAACTGAAATCTTGACAGCTGTCTGCATTGCCAGCATGATTACAGTATACGATATTCAATATACATTGAAGCCGTCAGAGAGCGGCAATAAGAAAGAGAGAGGAGCTGAAAACCCGTCCGGGCGGATCGCACAGCGATCCGGCACGCAGGAGCCGACATACGCGCCGCCTTCGCGCTGCGCGCATAGCATAACAATCCATGTCGAATGAATTAAATCCTAGCGATTATAAGGGGATATAGTGATGATTACGACCCGACCGGCTGGCCTTCGCGCCCGCCGTCATGCACGTCTGCTTTTGTCGACCATGCTGGCCGGCGCGACCCTCGGCACAGTGGCGCAGGCGCAGGACAGCGCCCAGGGGCAGACGGACATCGTCGTGACCGGATCGCGCCTCGTGCGCACCGATCTTGTCGCGCCCAGCCCCGTTTCGGTCGTTGGCGCCGACGATGTGAAGCTGTCGGGTAACGTCACGCTGGAAAAGACGCTCAACGAAATGCCGCAGCTGGCGTCGGGCAACACGTCCACGGTCAATAACGGCGGCGGTTCGGGCGTGCTGACCGCCAACCTGCGCGGCCTTGGCAACACGCGCACGCTGGTGCTGGTCAACGGCCGCCGCTTCATCCCCGCCGATTCCAACGGCAATGTCGACCTTGCCTCCATCCCCGACGCGTTGATCAAGCGGGTGGAAATCATCACTGGCGGCGCATCGGCCGTCTACGGGTCGGATGCCATCGCCGGTGCGGTCAACTTCATCCTAGACGACAAGTTCGAAGGGGTCGAAGCCAGCGCCCAATATGGCCTGACCGACCGTGGCGACGCATCGTCGAAAAAGATCGACCTGACATTCGGCACCAGCACTGCCGACGGCCGCGGTAACGTCACCCTGTCGGGCAGCTGGACGCGCCAGTCGTCCATCACCCAGAATGATCGTGGTTTCAGCCGCACGCCGCTGGGCGAAGTGAATGGCCAGCTCGTCTATTCGGGGTCGGGCAGCATCCCGGGCACCCGCGTGCCGCTCAGCACCGCGCAACGTAACGCGCTGACCGGCGTCAATCTGACGCCCGGCGGCGGCTGCACTTCCGTCACCGGCATCCGGTTCGGGGAAAACGGCACCGTGCTGCCTTACTGCCAGCCCGAAGACACCTATAATTATGCGCCGTACAATCTGCTGCAACGGCCTCTCGACCGCATCAACATTTCGGCGAACGCCCATTATGAAGTGGCGGACCGCATCACCGCCTATGCCGAAGCCTATTTCGTCAACGCCAAGAATGACATGATCCTGGCGCCGGACAGCTTCACCCCGCTGACGCCGGGCGCTGCATCCTCGACGCTCCTGATCCCCAACTATGCCAGCAACCCGGTCCTGCCCGCCAGCCTGCGTCAATTCTTCGTCAACAATGCCGCGATTTTCGACCCCAATGGCGATGGCACGGCCGAAATCGTGGGCGGCGGCCGCCGCGCGGACGAACTGGGCACGCGCAACTATCGGTACGAACGGCAATCCTATCAGTTGACCACCGGCCTGCGCGGCGACGTATCGCTGCTGGGCAATGACTGGAAATGGGATGCCTTCTACCAATATATGCGCAACCGTACGGACACGCGCAACGAAGGGCTGATTTCGCAAACCCGCCTGTCCATGGGCCTCGATGCGGTCATCGACGGATCGGGCAATGTCGTCTGCCGCAACCAGTCGCTCGGCTGCGTCCCGGTGTCGATCCTTGGCCTCAATTCCATCAGCCCGGCGGCAGGCGCATTCCTGACCCCCGTTCGCGAAAGCCATGACATCTTCACCCGTCAGGTCGCGGGCGCCAGCATCGCGGGTACGCTGTTCGAACTGCCCGCAGGCCCCGTTTCGGTGGCGCTGGGCGTGGAATATCGCAAGGACAGCTATACGTTCAGCCCCAGCCCGCTCGACCTGGCCAACGAATATGGTGCGGTGTCGCAAAAGGCGCTGGCCGGTTCCTACGATGTGAAGGAACTGTTCGGCGAACTGCGCATCCCGATTCTGGCCGACATGCCTTTCATCGACACGCTGGCGATCGAAGGCGCGGCGCGCTATTCGGACTACAGCTCGGTGGGCAAGGTCTTTACCTGGAAACTGGGCGGCGAATATGCGCCGGTCAACTGGTTCCGCATTCGTGGCGCCTATAACAGCGCGATCCGCGCGCCCAACATCGCCGAACTCTACACCGCCGTGACGCGTGGTTATTCCAGCGGCACCGATCCGTGCGCCATTCCGACATCGGGCGGCGACAGCCGCAGCGACGCGCTGAAGAATTTCTGCGTTTCCACCGGCGTGCCGCAGGCGGAAATCGCCAACTTCACGCAGGCGACGCTGGGCCTTAATCAGGACAGCGGCGGCAACCCCAATCTGCGCGAAGAAAAGTCGAAGACCTACACGATCGGCGCCGTCATCTCGCCGCCCTTCATCCCACGGCTCAACATCACGGTCGACTATTTCAACGTGAAGGTCGACGACGCGATCATGACCGTCAACGCGCAGCAGACGATGAACGACTGTTACACGATGATGGACGCGGGCAGCGCCACCTGCCGGGCGATCACCCGCCTTGGCAATGGCCAGCTGGACTATGTCAGCGTGTCGAGCAACAATATCGGTTCGCTCAAGGTCAACGGCATCGACGCGCAGGTCGATTATCGCGTGCCGCTGCCCGGCGCCCTGTCGCTGGGCGAAAGCGCCAGCCTGTCGTTGCAGGCGGTCGCCAGCTGGCTGTTCGAACGCACGACGCAGGTGCTGCCGACCTCCGCGCCGCAGGATTGTTCGGGCTATTATGGCGCGGGCTGTTCGGTGGGCACCGGCGGCTTCATCACGCCCGACTTCAAGCTCAACCTGGGCGCGACCTATGCCAGCGGGCCGTTCAGCTTCCGGGTTCAGGGCCGCATGATCGGCGATCTGAAACTCTATCCGACCGCGACCAATGTCGTGAAGTCGGTGGACCCGGTCTGGTATGTCGACACCAGCTTCTCGGTCGAAGCGACGAAGATCTTCTCCTTCTTCGGCGGAGTCAACAATCTGCTGGATCGTCAGCCGCCGATCTTCGGCACCACGCTGGTGGGCGACGCGAACACCGACGTGTCGCTCTATGACACGCTGGGCCGTCGCTTCTTCGTAGGCGCACGGATTAAGTTCTGATCCACATCGTCAGGCGGGCCGGGGCGTTTCGACGCCCCGGCCCCCTTTTTTCCACATAATCTTTTATTT